>NZ_JBJDNK010000003.1:0-459216 GCF_044900175.1 Pseudomonas sp. NPDC088444 | reverse complement strand
TAGCTGCGATGATGTTCAAACCGCTTTCTGCCAGTACTTTTGCGCCCAGCTCAGCGTTGTTGCCTTCAAGGCGAACAACCGGGATTTTCACGCCGACTTCTTTCACGGCGCCGATGATGCCTTCGGCAATCATGTCGCAACGAACGATGCCGCCGAAGATGTTGACCAGTACTGCAGCGACATTGCTGTCGGACAGAATGATCTTGAACGCTTCGGTCACGCGCTCTTTGGTCGCGCCGCCGCCAACGTCCAGGAAGTTGGCTGGCTTGCCGCCGTGCAGGTTGACGATGTCCATGGTACCCATGGCCAGGCCAGCACCGTTGACCATGCAGCCAATGTTACCTTCCAGTGCCACGTAGTTCAGTTCGAACTTGGCAGCGTGGGCTTCACGTGGGTCATCTTGCGATGGGTCGTGGAAAGCCTTCAGCTTGGGCTGACGGTACATGGCGTTGGCGTCGATGTTGATCTTGGCGTCCAGGCAGTGCAGATCGCCGTCAGCCTTGATCACCAGCGGGTTCACTTCCAGCAGGGCCAGGTCGTGGTCCTGGAACAGCTTGGCCAGACCGGTGAAGATCTTGGCGAACTGAGCGACTTGCTTGCCTTCCAGACCCAGCTGGAATGCCAGATCGCGACCCTGGAATGGCTGAGCGCCAACCAGTGGGTCGATGGTGGCTTTGAGAATCTTCTCAGGCGTGTCGTGAGCGATTTTCTCGATGTCCACCCCACCTTCGGTGGAAGCCATGAACACGATACGACGGCTCGAACGATCGACTACAGCGCCCAGGTACAGCTCTTTGGCGATGTCAGTGCAGGATTCAACCAGGATCTTGGTGACCGGCTGACCGTTGGCATCAGTCTGGTAAGTGACCAGACGCTTGCCCAGCCACTGGGCAGCGAACGCAGCTGCGTCTTCTTTGCTCTTGACCAGCTTGACGCCGCCAGCCTTACCGCGACCACCTGCGTGAACCTGGGCTTTGACGACCCACTCGGCTCCGCCGATCTTGTCGCACGCTTCTGCTGCTGCTTCCGGGGTGTCTACTGCGAAGCCTTTGGATACTGGCAGGCCGTATTCAGCAAACAGCTGCTTACCCTGATACTCGTGAAGATTCATGCTTTTTACCGTCTTCGTTAGGTACTGCGCTTCGGTGCTGCTCGTCCAGGCGTGCCGCACCACCTGTGACCGCTTCTCCTGACGATTATCCGGCCATCACCGAAGTCATGACCTGACCCTTGTCAGGAGTTCGAGTCCAACGGACCTTCCGCGGCACGCCTTGCGAGCAAGGCCTGCGACGGGCGGTCCGCCGTGGTTTTTTCTTAGCGTTTCTTCTTGTTCTGAATGTGGATGGCGTGGCCATTCACAGCCAGCGCTGCTTCGTGCAGAGCTTCGGACAGGGTCGGGTGCGAGAAGACCATCATGCCGATGTCTTCAGCGCTGGTGCCGAATTCCATACCGATAGCGCCCTGCTGGACCAGTTCAGCAGCGCCTGGGCCAATCACGTGTACACCCAATACGCGGTCGGTCTTGGCGTCCGCGATGACCTTGACGAAACCGCCAGTGTCGTTGGCCGCCATTGCACGGCCGCTGGCCGCGAACGGGAACTGACCGACGTTGACTTCAACGCCTTCGGCTTTCAGGGTCTGCTCGGTTTTACCGACCCACGCGATTTCCGGGTGGGTATAGATAACCGAAGGGATCAGGTCGTAGTTCAT
The DNA here is from genome assembly GCF_044900175.1 of Pseudomonas sp. NPDC088444. Lineage (NCBI taxonomy): Bacteria > Pseudomonadati > Pseudomonadota > Gammaproteobacteria > Pseudomonadales > Pseudomonadaceae > Pseudomonas > Pseudomonas sp. NPDC088444. The sequence goes on along the minus strand of NZ_JBJDNK010000003.1, from coordinate 457,506 downwards.
CTGGGTCTTGTGACCCTTGATGCGCTCAACCACCATGATGCCCTCTTCCGACGCTTTATGCGCCAGCATCAGACCACGAACCACGTCACCGATCGCATAAACGCCAGGCACGCTGGTTTCGCACTGATCGTTGACGAAGATGAAGCCGCGCTCGTCGATGTCGACGCCGCTGTCGGCTGCCAGCAGATCGGTGGTAACCGGACGACGGCCTACCGCAACGATCAGGCGGTCGAACGTGATGTTCTGCTCACCGTCTTTGTCGGTGTAGTTGACGACCACTTCGTTGCCGTTGACTTTCGAACCGGTGACGCGAGCGCCCAGTTTGATGTCCAGACCCTGCTTGGTGAAGGTCTTCTGTGCTTCTTTGGACACGGCTTCGTCAGCGGCTGGCAGGAACTTCTCCAGTGCTTCCAGAACGGTGACCTTGGAGCCCAGACGGGACCATACCGAACCCAGCTCCAGACCGATCACGCCAGCACCGATCACGCCCAGACGCTCTGGTACTGCCTGGAATTCCAGGGCGCCAGTGGAGTCGACGATGACGTTCTGGTCGACCGGAGCCGGTGGAATGTCGATCGGACGGGAACCGGACGCCAGGATGATGTTGTCGGCTTCGATCACTTCAGTGGTGCCGTCAGGCTTGGTCAGCTCGACTTTCTTGCCGGCCAGCAGTTTGCCGTGACCTTGCAGAGAAGTGACGCCGTTGGCCTTGAACAGGCTGGCAACGCCGCCGGTCAGGCCTTTGACGATCTGCGACTTGCGACCGACCATGGCCGGTACGTCCATCTTCACGTCGCCCGAGATCGAGATGCCGTGAACGTTGAACTGGTTTTTCGCTTCATAGAACTTCCAGGAGCTGTCCAGCAGCGCCTTGGACGGAATACAACCTACGTTCAGGCAGGTACCGCCGAGGGCCAGCTTGCCCTCTTTATCCTGATACTTCTCGATGCAGGCAGTCTTGAGACCAAGTTGCGCAGCCTTGATGGCGGCAACATAACCGCCAGGGCCTGCGCCAATCACTACCACGTCGAATTTCTGGGACATAACAAAGTTCCTTGTTAGCTGCGAGCTTGAAGCTGCAAGCCACAAGCCGGACTGCGCTGATTTGCAGCACCGGCTTGCCACTTGTTCATAGGGGCGAAACTGTACACCTCAAACTGCACGCTGGTCTGCTTCCAAAGGAAGTTTTCAGCCTGCAGCATGGAGATGCCTCTTAGATGTCCAGCAACAGACGAGCCGGATCTTCCAGCAGGTTCTTGATGGTCACCAGGAAGGTCACAGCTTCTTTACCGTCGATCAAGCGGTGATCGTAGGACAGAGCCAGGTACATCATCGGACGGATCACAACCTGACCGTTGATCGCCATCGGGCGTTGAACGATGTTGTGCATGCCCAGAATGGCCGCTTGTGGCGGGTTCACGATCGGGGTCGACATCATCGAACCGAAAGTACCACCGTTGGTGATGGTGAAGGTACCGCCAGTCATCTCGTCGATGGACAGTTTGCCGTCACGGGCTTTCTTGCCGAAAGTGGCGATGCCGCCTTCGATTTCAGCCAGGCTCATCTGCTCGGCGTTACGCAGAACCGGAACCACCAGACCGCGGTCGCTGGAGACGGCAACGCCGACGTCTGCGTAGCCGTGGTAAACGATGTCGGAACCGTCGATCGACGCGTTGACTGCCGGGAAGCGCTTCAGCGCTTCGGTAGCCGCCTTGACGAAGAACGACATGAAGCCCAGACGCACACCGTTATGGCTCTTCTCGAACAGGTCCTTGTACTTCGAACGCAGCGCCATGACTTCGGTCATGTCGACTTCGTTGAAAGTGGTCAGCATGGCCATGGTCGATTGAGCTTCAACCAGACGCTCGGCAACCTTGGCACGCAGACGGGTCATCGGCACGCGCTTCTCGGTGCGGTCGCCAGCGGCGAAAACAGGCGCAGCAGCAGCTGGAGCTGCGGCAGGCTTGGCAGCAGGTGCGGCGGCCGGAGCGGATTTCTTCGCTTCGATGGCAGCCACCACGTCTTCTTTGGTGACACGACCGTCTTTGCCGGTGCCTTTGATGCTGGACAGCGCGATGCCGTTTTCTTCAGCCAGCTTGCGGGCAGCGGGGGCGCCGATGGCGTCTTCGTCAGCAGCGGCAGCAGTAGCGGCTGGCGCGGCAGCAGGAGCAGCGGCCGGAGCAGCAGCGGCAGCCGGAGCAGCCGATGCAGTGGCGCCTGCGTCCAGGGTTGCGATCAGTTCGTTGGACAGGACAGTGTCGCCCTCGCCCTTGACGATGGAAGCCAGCACGCCGTCTGCTTCGGCCAGCACTTCGAGCACGACTTTGTCGGTTTCGATGTCGACCAGCAGTTCGTCACGCTTAACCGCTTCACCCGGCTGTTTGTGCCATTTGGAAATGGTGCCGTCGGCAACGGATTCCGGGAAAGAGGGGGCTTTGATCTCAATAGCCATTGTCTGTAATTCCTTAATTCGGTTTCTAGTGCGCGAAGGCGTTAAACAGTGAACGCGTCTTGCAGCAGTTTTTCCTGCTGTTCGGCGTGCATCGAAGCGTAGCCACAAGCAGGCGCAGCGGAAGCATCACGACCGGCATACTCAAGCACCAGATTGCGGTTGTGATTGCCGATGCTACGGCGCAAGTGATGCTGGCTGCTGTACCAGGCGCCCTGGTTCATCGGCTCTTCCTGACACCAGACCACATTGGTCAGGTTGGTGTAAGGCGCGATGGCCTCCATCAGGTCGTCTTCCGGGAACGGATAGAGCTGCTCGATACGCACGATGGCGATATCTTCGCGGCCTTCGGCACGGCGTTTTTCCAGCAGGTCGTAGTAGACCTTGCCACTGCACAGGACCAGGCGGGTCACTTTTGCCGGATCGAGGGTATCGATTTCCGGAATGACCGTCTGGAACGAGCCTTCGGCCAGATCTTCCAGGGTCGAGATCGCCAGTTTGTGACGCAGCAGGGATTTGGGCGACAGCACAACCAGCGGTTTGCGCAGCGGACGAATCACCTGACGACGCAGCAGGTGGTAGATCTGAGCCGGGGTAGTCGGCATGCACACCTGAATGTTGTGCTCGGCGCACAGTTGCAGGTAGCGCTCCAGACGTGCCGATGAGTGCTCCGGACCCTGACCTTCGTACCCATGAGGCAACAGCATGGTCAGACCGCACAGACGGCCCCACTTGTGCTCGCCGCTGGTGATGAACTGGTCGATCACGACCTGTGCACCGTTGGCGAAGTCACCGAATTGAGCTTCCCAGATCACCAGCGCGTTCGGCGTGGTGGTCGAGTAGCCGTATTCGAATGCCAGCACTGCCTCTTCCGACAGGAAGGAGTCGTACAGTTCGAATTTGGGCTGACCGGCGAACAGGTTCTGCAGCGGCAGGTAGACGCTGGCGTCCTTCTGGTTGTGCAGCGCAGCATGGCGGTGCGAGAAGGTGCCACGACCTACGTCCTGGCCGGTGATGCGCACAGGATGGCCTTCGAACAGCAACGTGGCGTAGGCCATGGTTTCTGCGTAGCCCCAGTTGATCGGCAAGCCACCGGCCTGCATCTTCTGGCGGTCTTCGTAGATCTTCTGAACCTGACGCTGAACCACGAAGCCTTCCGGCAGCTCCATCTGTTTGGCAGACAGCTCTTGCAGGGTCTTGAGGTCGAAACGGGTGTCGTGACGCGCGGTCCAGGCGTGGCCCAGGTACGGACGCCAATCGACGAACAGTTCCTTGTTAGGCTCTTTGACCAGGCTCTTGACCACGTGCATGCCGTTGTCCAGTGCACTGCGGTACTCATCGACCTTGGCCTGAGCGCCTTCAGCGTTCAGCACACCGGCGGTGGCCAGTGCATCGGCGTACAGCTCACGGGTGGTGCGCTGCTTGGCGATCTGCTGATACATCAGAGGCTGAGTACCGCTTGGTTCGTCGGCCTCGTTGTGGCCGCGACGACGGTAGCAGACCAGGTCGATGACCACGTCACGCTTGAACTGCATGCGGTAGTCGATCGCCAGTTGGCTGACGAACAGCACCGCTTCCGGGTCATCGCCGTTCACGTGCAGGATCGGGGCCTGAATCATCTTGGCAACGTCGGTCGCGTACTCGGTGGAGCGCGAGTCCAGAGGATTGCTGATGGTAAAGCCGACCTGATTGTTCACCACGATGTGGATGGTACCGCCGGTCTTGAAGCCGCGGGTCTGCGACATCTGGAAGGTTTCCAGAACCACGCCCTGACCTGCGAACGCAGCGTCACCGTGGATGGAAATCGGCAGCACTTTCTCGCCAGTGGTGTCGTTACGACGGTCCTGACGAGCGCGCACCGACCCCTCGACCACAGGAGAAACGATCTCCAAATGGGACGGGTTGAATGCCATCGCCAAGTGAACTTCGCCACCGGTGGTCATGACGTTGGACGAGAAACCCTGGTGGTATTTCACGTCACCGGAGCCCAGCTCGACCTTCTTCTTGCCTTCGAACTCGTCGAACAGCTCGCGCGGGTTCTTGCCAAAGGTGTTGACCAGCACGTTCAGACGACCACGGTGGGCCATGCCGATGACGATTTCCTTGGTGCCGTAGGAACCGGAACGCTGGATCAACTCGTCCAGCATCGGGATCAGGCTTTCGCCACCTTCCAGACCGAAACGCTTGGTGCCCGGGTATTTGGTGCCCAAGTACTTTTCCAGGCCCTCAGCCGCGGTGACGCGCTCGAGCAGATGGCTCTGAATGTCGGCGGAGTAAGCTGGACGGCCACGCACGCTTTCGAGGCGCTGCATGAACCAGTTGCGCTGGTTGGAATCGACGATGTGCGTGAACTCGGCGCCGATGGTGCGGCAATATGTCTTCTGCAAAGCGTCGACGATTTCGCGTAGGCTCGCTTCCTCCTTGCCGATGAACAGGTCTCCGGCACGGAAGGTGGTATCGAGGTCAGCGTTGGTCAGACCGTAGTGGTCGATCGACAGGTCAGCTGGCGCAGTACGCTTCCACAAACCCAGCGGATCGAGCTGCGCACCCTGATGGCCGCGCATACGGTATGCCTGGATCAGTCGCAGCACTTCGACTTGCTTCTTCTCGTGTTCACTGCTCACGCTACCGGCAGAGACCGGCTGTGCGCGACGCTGGTTCTTGCCCAGCAACACGAAATGATCGCGAACCGTAGAGTGCGATACATCGGTGACAGTGCTGCCATCTGCCGGCAGCGTCTGGAAGTAGGTGCGCCATTCTTCTGGCACAGCGTTAGGGTCGTGCAGGTAGAGCTCATAAAGCTCTTCCACATAGGCAGCGTTACCACCTGAAAGGTGGGCGCTGTTCCACATGCGCTGCATCACGCTTTCTTGCATGCTTGGTCACCCTCGGTTAGGGGACACCATCAGCGTCGATGGCCCGGGCAAACTCGAAAGTCCATACAACGACCGCTTCAGGTCGTCGAGTGCACCAAGTCGCCAAGGATCGCGCAGATAGCCCGGGTACCAGCCCGGATGCCCCTGCTGGTCTCATTTCTTCAAAATAAGAGCCGCAGCCTGATGGCCGTTGCTCAGGTTTAAACCACGACGTGGGCTGTTGCCTGTGCCGCAGCGTTTACGGGTACAACATTTTCAAATACTGCAGTGCATCGATGCCACAAGGTGCAACGAACCGGCCCGTGACATGCACGGGCCAGAACATTAGATACCGCTGGTCAGAAGCATGCTGCGAACGTGACCGATAGCCTTGGTTGGGTTCAGGCCTTTCGGGCAAACGTTCACGCAGTTCATGATCCCTCGGCAACGGAACACACTGAACGGGTCGTCCAGCGATGCCAGACGCTCCTGGGTCTTGGTGTCACGGCTGTCAGCCAGGAAACGATAGGCTTGCAGCAGGGCAGCTGGACCGAGGAACTTGTCCGGGTTCCACCAGAACGAAGGGCAGGAAGTCGAGCAGCAAGCGCACAGGATGCACTCGTACAGACCGTCCAGCTTCTCACGTTCTTCAGGCGATTGCAGACGCTCGATGGCCGGAGCCGGCGTATCGTTCTGCAAGAATGGCTTCACCTTCTCGTATTGCTTGTAGAAGATGCTCATATCGACGACCAGGTCACGAATGACCGGCAAACCAGGGAGCGGACGCACCACCAGCTTGTTGTTCTTCACCACGGCAGACAGCGGCGTGATGCACGCCAGGCCGTTTTTGCCGTTGATGTTCATGCCGTCAGAACCGCAAACGCCTTCACGGCACGAACGACGGTAAGAGAAACCTTCGTCCTGCTCTTTGATCAGCGCCAGCACGTCCAGAACCATCAGGTCCTTGCCACCGGTATCGACGTCGAACACCTGAGTTTTAGGTGCCGAGTCGGTGTCGGGGTTGTAACGATAAACTTCGACTTTCAACATAGCAGCCACCCTTAGTAAGTCCGGACTTTTGGTTCGAACGCCGGAACGGTCTTCGGCGCGAAGTTGACGGCACGTTTGGCAACGCGCTTGTCACCCGGGTAGTACAGGGTGTGGCACAGCCAGTTGACGTCATCACGGTCTTCGAAGTCTTCACGGGCGTGAGCGCCGCGGGACTCGGTACGGGTGTTGGCAGCGATCGCGGTGGCTTCAGCGACTTCCAGCAGGTTTTGCAGCTCCAGCGCTTCGATACGCGCGGTGTTGAAACCCTGGGACTTGTCGTTGATTTTCACGTTGGCGATACGCTCGCGCAGGCCCGCCAGTTGCTCGATGCCCTTCTCCATGTATTCACCGGTACGGAATACACCGAAGTAGTTCTGCATGCAGCTCTGCAGCTCGCGCTTCAGGCTGGCAACGTCTTCACCTTCGGTACGGCTGTTCAGCGCGTTCAGACGGTTCAGCGCGACATCGATGTCGGTATCGCTGGCGTCGGCGTATTCGATGCCGTCGCTCAGCGCTTTTTCCAGGTGCAGACCGGCGGCGCGGCCGAACACGACCAGGTCGAGCAGCGAGTTGCCGCCCAGACGGTTGGCACCGTGGACCGATACGCACGCCACTTCACCTACGGCGAACAGACCTGGAATGATCTGGTCGTTGCCTTCGGCGTCCATGGTGATCGCCTGACCGTGGATGTTGGTGGCAACGCCGCCCATCATGTAGTGGCAGGTTGGAACGACAGGAACCGGAGCGACGACAGGGTCGACGTGGGCGAAGGTCTTGGACAGTTCGCAGATACCTGGCAGGCGGCTGTGCAGCACTTCCTCACCCAGGTGATCCAGTTTCAGCAGCACGTGATCCTTGTTCGGACCAACACCGTTACCGGCGATGATTTCTTTAACCATGGAACGCGCAACCACGTCGCGACCTGCCAGGTCTTTCGCGTTCGGCGCATAACGCTCCATGAAGCGCTCGCCGTGAGCGTTGATCAGGTAGCCACCCTCACCGCGGCAGCCTTCAGTGACCAGTACACCTGCGCCAGCAATGCCGGTTGGGTGGAACTGCCACATTTCAATGTCCTGAACTGGAACACCCGCACGCAACGCCATGCCGATACCGTCACCGGTGTTGATCAGGGCGTTGGTGGTGGAGGCGTAGATACGGCCTGCACCGCCGGTGGCCAGAACGGTAGCCTTGGACTTGATGTACATGGTTTCGCCGGTTTCGATGCAGATCGCGATCACGCCGACGAAGGCGCCTTCGGAGTTCTTCACCAAATCGACGGCGTAGTACTCGTTCAGGAAGGTGGTGCCCGCTTTCAGGTTGCCTTGATACAGGGTGTGCAGCAGCGCGTGACCGGTACGGTCGGACGCCGCGCAAGTACGGGCAGCCTGACCGCCCTTACCGAAGTCCTTGGACTGACCACCGAACGGACGCTGGTATATACGACCGGTTTCGGTACGGGAGAACGGCAGGCCCATATGGTCCAGCTCGAAAACCGCGGCCGGGCCTTCCTGACACATGTATTCGATAGCGTCCTGGTCACCGATGTAGTCGGAACCCTTGACGGTATCGTACATGTGCCAGCGCCAGTCATCGTTCGGGTCGGCCGAAGCGATGGCACAGGTAATACCACCCTGGGCGGACACAGTGTGGGAGCGGGTCGGGAAGACCTTGGTGACTACGGCGGTCTTATGGCCGCCCTGAGCCAGCTGCAAGGCAGCGCGCATGCCCGCGCCGCCACCACCAATGATGATGGCGTCGAAGGAAAGAGTCTTGATGTTAGCCATGAATCAGATACCCCAAAGAATCTGCACACCCCAGACGAAGTACGCGAACATCACGATGCCGCAGAACGCCTGGAACAGGAAACGCACAGCCAGCGCCGACTTGCCGAAGCTCATTGGCGTCAGGTAGTCGGTCGCAATGGTCCACATGCCGACCCAGGCGTGAGCGCCCAGAGCAACGAGGGCCAGCAGACTGAAGATGCGCATTCCGTTATGGGAGAACAGGCCATGCCACTGGGCGTAATCGAGGCCCGGGTGCACAACGATGTATCCGATCAGGAAAATGAAATAAGCCGCGAGCACTACGGCGGAGACGCGTTGCGCCATCCAGTCATAGAGGCCCGAACGAGACAGGTTCGTAACGCTGGTTACCATATCCAAACTCCCGCCAGAACGATCAACACCACGGAAACGGCGATGACGATTTTCGAGCCCAGCTTTCCGCCTTCCAGCGTCTCACCGACACCCGAATCCATGATCAGGTGACGAACGCCCGCCACCAGGTGATACAACAGGGCAGACAGCAGCCCCCATGCGATGAACTTGGCCAGAGGACTGGTCAAGGTCGCCTTCACATCGGCAAAGCCTTCTTCGGAACCCAGCGATTTGCCCAATGCGTAGAGCATGAAGGCGATGCCGACGAACAGAATGATGCCGGAGATGCGGTGAAGGATCGACGTGATCGCGGTGATGGGGAGTTTGATGGTCCTTAGGTCTAGGTTTACAGGTCGTTGGCTATTCACGGCTTTTTTTCACACTGAAGAGCCCCTAGGAATCAGGGCAAGTTGTTGGGAAGTGCACTGGTCAGGTACCCACTACCCAGGAAGTGACGACCCCCAGAAAAACAGGCTTGCAAGCCCCTGGCGGTCGGGTGCCGAGTATAGACAGTTAGCCAACTAATGACAACGCACACGCCCTCCCCTAATGGCGGATTGCATTAGCGGAATAAAAGGCGTAAATGGCAGGGAATTTCGCGGAAAACCGTGGGTTAAAGCCTTCTGCTACAAGACTTTTGGCAAATTGACTTTAGAATTTATCTCACTATAGTGATGCGGGCCCTGCGTGGGGGGCCTGTCTGATGATTTGAAGCATAAATAGGAGGCCACATGGCTGACAAAAAAGCGCAGTTGATCATCGAGGGCGCTGCCCCCGTCGAGCTGCCCATTCTGACCGGCACCGTTGGTCCCGATGTAATCGACGTACGCGGCCTGACCGCCACCGGACGCTTCACATTCGACCCAGGCTTCATGTCGACCGCCTCATGCGAATCCAAGATCACCTACATCGACGGTGACAACGGCATTCTGCTGCACCGTGGCTACCCGATCGAGCAACTGGCCGAGCAGTCCGACTACCTCGAAACCTGCTACCTGCTGCTCAATGGCGAACTGCCAACTGCCGAACAGAAAGCCCAGTTCGTCGGCAACGTGAAAAACCACACGATGGTTCACGAGCAACTGAAGACCTTCTTCAACGGCTTCCGCCGCGACGCCCACCCGATGGCCGTCATGTGCGGCGTTGTCGGCGCCCTGTCCGCGTTCTACCACGACTCACTGGACATCAATAATCCGCAACACCGCGAAATCTCGGCGATTCGCCTGGTCGCCAAGATGCCGACCCTGGCCGCCATGGTCTACAAGTACTCCATGGGCCAACCCATGATGTACCCGCGCAATGACCTGAGCTACGCGGAAAACTTCCTGCACATGATGTTCAACACGCCGTGCGAGATCAAACCGATCAGCCCGACGCTGGCCAAGGCCATGGACCGGATCTTCATCCTCCACGCCGACCACGAACAAAACGCATCGACCTCGACCGTGCGCATGGCCGGCTCTTCGGGCGCCAACCCGTTCGCCTGTATCGCCGCCGGTATCGCTGCACTGTGGGGACCTGCTCACGGCGGCGCCAACGAAGCCGTACTGACCATGCTCGATGAAATCGGCGATGTGTCCAACATCGACAAATTCATTGCCAAGGCCAAGGACAAGAACGACCCGTTCAAGCTCATGGGCTTCGGTCACCGCGTTTACAAGAACCGCGACCCACGCGCCACCGTGATGAAGCAGACCTGCGACGAAGTACTGCGCGAGCTGGGCATCACCAACGATCCGCAACTGGAACTGGCCATGCGCCTCGAAGAGATCGCTCTGACCGATCCGTATTTCATCGAGCGCTCGCTGTACCCGAACGTCGACTTCTACTCGGGCATCATCCTGAAGGCGATCGGCATTCCAACCAGCATGTTCACCGTGATCTTCGCCCTGGCACGCACCGTTGGCTGGATCTCGCACTGGAAAGAAATGCTCTCCAGCCCGTACAAGATTGGCCGTCCGCGCCAACTGTACACAGGCGAAACGCCACGCGACATCAAGCCCTTGGCTGAGCGCAAGTAAGCGATACGACCAACGAAAAAGGCTGCCACTGGCAGCCTTTTTTTTGTTTGCGCAGAAGCTGTAACAGCTACTTGGCAGCCGCACGCTCGCGCAATGCTTTCAACGTATTGAAAGGCGCATCGACTACAAATTTGTTCGCCAACCACGACGGAACACTGCCACCCGGCTCGGTGTGCACCTGATACGTCACTTCCGTTTCGTTCGGACCCTTTGGCACCAACTTCCAGAAGCCCTCGACCTGAGCTACACGGACAAAGCCTTTTTCTTCCGGAATGTACGCAGGCTGCCCCAACAGGTTCCGCGTCACACTCCCATCTGCACCCTCAACCGTGGTGATTTGCAGAACAGAATCACGAGGCGTGACAGGCCATGGCGTGTTGAACTGGGTGTATGTCCACGTTTTGTCACCATCGTGCTTGAGCACTTTTTGCAGCTTGCACTCGTGCACCCACGAACAAGCCCCAGCCACATCCTCTTGCAGAGCGCGCAACTTGGCGACACTGGCCCCGATTGTGGTAACACCCTGGTACGCCTTGTATTGCGAGCCCGCAACATCACTCAACGATACCTTGATGCCATCCTCATTCTTGGCGACCTTCCAGTCATCAGCCTGAGCAGCACTCATCACCAGTACAGTCATGCCAAGACCTAATGCAATCCGGTACAGAGAACCCATATCTTATTCCTTATTGTCGGTAGTTCCGATGCGTCAATTGCGCACACACGTGCGTCAAGCGACCGATGTGGCCTGCTCCCACCAACCGATCAAGCGAATAGCCTCCTCGGAGCTGTCGCCACACACTTCGGGATCCGCCGCAAACCCGCCGCACACCAAAGGCCGATCAGGCTGACCGAAGATCATGCACAGCATGTCGACCGACAACTGCACACAACGTTCTCCTGTCGGCTTGCCGTGGGGCATGCCAGGGATGGGCGACGAGATGGAGGGCGCGATGCAGCAAGCGCCACAGCCCGGACGGCATTCCATGAAGGCATTCTCTTGAAGATCGATGAGAGACCGCTGGATCTTAACCGCTGAAACGCGCGTTTGAAAACGCAGCGTTTTCGGCAATCACCAGAGATTTACTGTTTGAATTTGAAATCCAGCGCAGCGCCGTCAACTTCCTTGCGCGCCTCGTTACGCAGTTGCAGCTCCATTTCATTGCTCAACAAGCGCCCCTGTAGCTGGAAGTCCGAAGGGGCTTCGCTGTCAGGAAACATTTTGGGTAGCAACGGTTTGCCGCCCACGGGCTGGGCTTTTGTCTTGCCGTTGGCCGTGATGACGTTGGCAGGAGGATTGAGCTGCTTGACCATGTCGGGCGGCAAACTCAAGTCCAGAGACGCCTTTGGCAATCGAGTGTCCTTCACCACTTGAGCGGGCGTTTTACTCTTGCTGGCCACGGGTGCGCGGTTCGCCACCTCGGCGTTATCCGCTTTAACCTTGGCGGATTTGGCGTTCACACTGGGCGTCTTCTGTTCGATCGCAGCCGCCTTGGCGGGCGTCGTGGCCTTCTTTGCCACATCGGTCTTCGCGGGATCGGCTCGGGTGTTCGCAATGACAGGCACGACATTCACGTTGGGCTTGAGCTCATGCACCACTGGCGCCGACTCCGGCGCCTTTTGAACCGACACAGCAGCTTCAGGAGCCTTGTCAGCAGGCACCACCGCAGGTGCTTGCGCAGCCACCTTTGGGGGCGGCGCAGGCGACTTGTCAGCGTCACATCCACTGAGAAACACCCACATCAAAAGACCGACACATCGCAGTGAATTCATAATTGAACGGCAGAAAAATAGGCGGAAGCCAATATGCTGGCTCTTTGCAGGATCGCTGACAAGTGAAGGCCTTGTCAGCGACCTCGTTATAAAGTGGAAAACGCCCGGCGGCACGAGTTCACCAGGATTGACCGGCGTCCTGACACAGCTGTTTGGCCAACATGCCCAGCGTCATCAACGCTCGCTCGGCCTCCCGATTCCAAGGCAAACCACAGTTCAGGCGAATACAGTGATTGAATTGTTCTGTATTGCTGAAAATCAGGCCCGGCGCAATGCTGATGCCCTGCTCCAACGCCCGGACATGCAGTTCCTGCGTATTGACCCTTCCCGGCAAGCTGATCCACAAGATGAACCCGCCAGCGGGGCGACTGATCTGTGTGCCTTCCGGAAACATCTGTTGGACTGCCAGCTGGAATGCACTCAGATTCTTCCGATGCTCCTGTCGGATGTAGCGCAAGTGGCGATCGTAACCGCCGTTTTCCAGATAAGACGCCACCGCCATCTGCGTCACACTGCACGCAGAATGGGTACTGAACGTCTGCAAACGCTGGATTTCCGCTTGGTATTTACCGGCGATCATCCAGCCGATCCGCACGCCCGGCGACAGGGTTTTCGAGAAACTTGAGCAATAGATCACGCGCCCCAGACGATCAAAGGCCTTGAGCGCCTTGGTCTTGTTCTGCTCGTACATCAGCTCGCCGTAGATATCGTCTTCGATGACCTGAATATCGAAGTCGGAGGCCAGTCGCAGCAGGTGCTTCTGCCGCTCTTCAGGCATGGTGCTGCCCAAGGGGTTACTCAGGCGCGAGGTCATCACCAGCGCCTTGATCGACCATTGATTGGCCGCCAGTTGCAAGGCTTCCAGACTGATACCCGTGTTCGGGTCGCTGGGAATCTCGATCACTTTCAGGCCCAGCAGATCAGCCAGTTGCAGCAGCCCGTAATAGGTAGGGGACTCCGCCGCAATCAGGTCCCCCGGGCTGGTCAGCACCCGCAGCGACATTTGCAGTGCATCGACACAGCCATGAGTGATCACGACATCAGAAGGGTCGACCACCACACCTGCATCGCGCATGCGGATCGCCACCTGCCGACGCAGCGGCTCAAATCCGGGACTGAACATGTAGTTGAAGGCACGGGGGCTCTGAAAACGCGTGACCTTGGCCAGTTGCTGATGCAAGGCGCGCAGCGGCAGGTAGTCGATATGGGGCACAGCGGCGCCAAAGGCAAAGACGCCCTCACGACGCGCCTCGACCAACACTTGCTGAATGATACTTGCTCGCGTGACCAGGCCAGGCCGCTCAACCCGCGCAATATCAGGGGTCGGCGCCGTCAGCGCGGGGGTCTGATGCACGTAGTAACCGGACTGCGGACGTGCGCGGATCAGCCCCTGATCCTCAAGATTGGCGTAGGCCTGCAATACCGTCGCATGGCTCACATTGAGCTGAGAACTCATCTTGCGCACCGAAGGCACACGCTCACCGGGCTGATAAACGCCACGGCGAATGTCTTCAGCCAACTGCTGAGCGATGCGTTGATACAGCAGAAGATTGGTCATTTCGTGTCCCTCGATTGCGCGCCTTCACTGCTATGGCCGAGTGCGAAACAGCGATCAGCGCAAGCCACTTACCGTAACAGTTGGAAAGTGTACGGGGACAGTTCAGTTCGCGGCTAGTCATACTTCGGTTTGCGAAAAAATAAACTGCAGCATATCTGCCAAATGACCGGCTTTTATGTACAAAAAAGCCCGGCTTTTCTGATTAAAACCGGGCTGATTGAAAAATATTTTTCAGCGGGCAGCGCTGAGCTTGCCTTTTTCGTCAGAAAACACGATTTCAACCCGACGATTTTGCGCCCGACCGCGTTCCGAACTGTTCACATCCACCGGAAATTGATCACCGTAACCCTCAACCTGGATGCGCTCGTCTTCAATGCCAAGGTCCGACAATACATCCGCCACGGCCTGCGCGCGGTCGCGAGACAGTTGCAGGTTCTCCTGGCTGTCACCCGTGCTGTCGGTGTAGCCCTCGATCCGTACCACCCGCTTTGGGTTGAATTGCAGGAACTGTACGACCTTCAGCACGGTGCGATTGGCAGAGCTTTTCAACTCCGCGCGCCCCGTGTCGAACAACATGTCGCCAAGGGTCATCACCAGACCGCGCTCATTTTGTTGAGTCGACAGGCTGATGACCTGATCCTCTGCCCACTTGCCCTGCTGCTGCGCCCCGGCGAGCTTGGCTTCGCGCAGTGCCAGTTGCAGGCGCTGGCGTTCGAGCTCAAGCCGCGCCAGTTTTTCCTGATTGAGCAGCAACTGGCTGTGTTCCGCAGCAATGGCACTGTATCGGCTACTCAGGTACGCGTAGTGGCTGACGTCGTCCGAACTACCAACATAACTGGACAAGCGCTCAGCTCGCGCCAGCAATTCACCGGCACGGATCACATCCTTGGGCGCGCTGCGCAAAACGTTGGTATCACCCTTCACTTTCTGGAAATCGGCGCTGGCGCTTTGCAGTGCTTTTTCACTGCTCTGGTGCCCGGCGCAGCCATACAGACCCGCACTGCCCAGGAGCAGACATACGCTCAAGATGCGAGGGATGCAGTTCATTGAGCAGCCCCCAACTGTTTGCGCAACCGCTCCAGACGAGTGTTCACCTGGGTCAGTTGCTCGTCGCTCTTTTGAGTCAGTACGCGCGCTTCCGCCAGCCGCGCATCCAGCTCCGACTGCTCCGCCTGCATGCGTGCATCCTTATAGGACTTGTTCGTCATGTCGGCCCGGGCTTGGGCGAGCTTTGCCTGAGCACTGGCCATATCAGGCTCTTCGTCGGTGGCGCCGACAGCCGTCGCCTGAGCAACAGCCTGTTCGGTGAGTTTGAGTTGCTCGTTGGGCGCGGGGTCATTGGCGCAGCCGAATAGCGAGACAATGGCCATGACGGCGAATAAAGGTCGTATTCTCGAAAAAACGCTCAAAACGAATTCCTGTTGAACATGCTTACTGTTTGATGGCGCTGGTCGGCTGCTGAAGTTGAGCTTTCCACAGTTCCAGGTTGTGCGCGATAGCTTCACTGGAACGACCCGAAGCCGCCAATTCTGTCATTTTTTTCGCCAACTGTCCGCGCAGCCAAGGGTCGTTACAGGCCGAATTGAACGACAGCGCCAAATACAAACCCGGTCTATCAAGCGGCAACGGCTGCGACTGAAGGTCCTTGGCCATCGCCAGCGTTTGGACCAACGCCATTCCGGCATAGCGCCCGGCGAGCACAAACTCGACCTGCCCCAGCATCAACTTCTGGAAGGCTTGCGTCAGATTGGGCTGTTTCTCGAGGGTCAGATGTTCCTTGATAGCGTTATCGAATCCGGGAGTGATGCGGGTTTTTTCCGAGATTGCACCGGGATGCCCGTGCAGTTCAGCGAGTGAGTTAAAAGGCTGCGCATGCCCGACGCGGGTCCAGACCATGATTTCGTTCTGGGCAATCGGCGGGTGAATGAAATCCAGCGATTCCAGTTCGTTATTGTTCAGCGGCGTGTCGGCCAGCAGGTCCATTCGGCCGGTGCGCACTTCTTCCAGTGCCTGGCTGCGCTTGCCGCCATAGAGCAACTCAACTTTGACGCCCATTTGCGCCGCAGCCTCCTTGAGCAAGTCGGCGTTGGCCCCCATCAAGTGCGCGGGGTCCTGCGGGTCGCGCCACAGATACGGCGGGGCGTCGGGGCTGCCGGTCACGACCAGCCGATCACATTTGCCTGCCGCACTGGCCTCCATCGAGGACAACAGCAGCAAACCCGCAAACAGCGTAATCAGCGTCTGCCTTGGCGACGGCATGGCAACATCCTTTTTCAATCCAATAAAAAACCCGCTCATTCCAGGCTATGGAACACACAGGCCATCGATGAAGCTCGATGATAGTGGGTTCGAACAGCCCGAAAGAACGGGTTCTCTTTATAAGTCAGGCGACTGAATTAGACCAGCTTCTCCAACTCGGGAACGGCTTCGAACAGATCCGCCACCAGACCGTAATCGGCCACCTGGAAGATCGGTGCTTCTTCGTCCTTGTTGATCGCAACGATCACTTTGGAGTCTTTCATACCGGCCAGGTGCTGGATCGCGCCGGAGATGCCGACAGCGATGTACAACTGAGGTGCGACGATCTTGCCCGTCTGACCGACCTGCATGTCGTTCGGTACGAAGCCTGCGTCGACCGCAGCGCGGGAGGCGCCCACGGCAGCACCCAGCTTGTCGGCCAGGGCGTACAGGTGTTTGAAGTTGTCACCGTTCTGCATGCCACGGCCGCCAGAAACGACGATTTTGGCAGCGGTCAGCTCAGGACGGTCGGACTTGGCCAGCTCTTCACCGACGAAAGACGATTTGCCTGCGTCGTGAGCAGCGCCCACGGCTTCAACAGCAGCGGAACCGCCCTCAGCAGCAACGGCATCGAAGCCGGTGGCGCGAACGGTAATGACCTTTATGGCCGCCGACGACTGAACGGTCGCAATGGCGTTACCCGCGTAGATTGGGCGCTTGAAGGTGTCAGCCGATTCAACCGAAATGATTTCGGAGATCTGATCGACGTCCAGTTGTGCAGCCACACGCGGCAGGACGTTCTTGCCGTTGGACGTCGCTGCAGCCAGAACGTGGCTGTAACCCGATGCCAGCTCAACGACCAGTGGCGCAATGTTTTCTGGCAGTTGGTGCGCGTAGGCCGCATTGTCGGCCACCAGCACTTTCGAAACACCGGCGATTTTCGCAGCGGCTTCTCCGACAGCGCCAACACCCTGGCCTGCGACCAGGACGTGAATGTCGCCACCGATCTTGGCAGCAGCAGCAACGGTGTTCAGGGTGGCGGGAGCGATCGCGCCGTTTTCGTGCTCAGCGATAACCAGGATAGTCATTTAGATTACCTTCGCCTCGTTCTTCAGTTTCTCGACCAGTTCAGCAACCGACTTGACCTTGATGCCTGCGCTGCGAGCAGCCGGGGCTTCGACTTTCAGGGTCTTGTTGGTGGAAGCCACGGAAACGCCCAGTGCATCCGGGGTGACGGTTTCCAGTGGCTTCTTCTTGGCCTTCATGATGTTCGGCAGCGACGCGTAGCGTGGCTCGTTCAGACGCAGGTCGGTGGTGACGATGGCCGGCAGGCTCAACGACACGGTTTGCAGACCGCCGTCGATTTCGCGGGTGACGGCAACCTTGTCGCCCGAGACCTCGACTTTAGAAGCGAAGGTGCCTTGCGCGTAACCGCTCAGGGCAGCCAGCATCTGGCCAGTCTGGTTGTTGTCGCTGTCGATGGCCTGCTTGCCGAGGATGACCAACTGTGGCTGCTCTTTATCGACGACGGCTTTGAGCAGCTTGGCCACGGCCAGGGAGTTCAGCTCGTCAGCGGCTTCAACGAGGATGGCGCGGTCGGCACCCAGGGCCAGCGCGGTGCGCAGTTGCTCCTGAGCAGTGGTCGGGCCGACGGTCACGACGACGATTTCGCTCGCAACGCCCTTCTCTTTCAGGCGAACAGCCTCTTCCACAGCGATTTCGCAGAAAGGGTTCATGGACATTTTGACGTTAGCGAGATCGACGCCGGAGTTGTCCGCTTTGACGCGAACCTTGACGTTGTAGTCGACCACTCGTTTGACAGCTACAAGAACCTTCATGGATTCCTCGTTACTCTCCGGTGAAAAGAAGTCGCCAGGTCGTGCCTGGCGATGGGTACACGTCAGTGTAAAGAACACCTTTGAAAACAGCGTATTCGTGGTTGCTTAACGGTGAGTTCAGCAAAAAACAACCGCCCATCCGCCTTAAGCCAAGTCATACGCGGGCCGCACGTGTAAACTGCTCCCCGCCTGCGGTCCTTGAAGATTCAAGGTACTTTGCGGGTTTGCTGCACGGCACTCGCGTCGCTTTCAGAGGTGTTCTCGTACCAACGGCCAGCCTACGGCGAGCGCAAAACCGCCCGTATCTTGACCGGAACGCCTATTCCGGTCAATACGACAAAAACGCCAGTCACAAGCCGTCTCCCTATGTTTTATCAGGGTTTCAGCTGATTCAAACAAACGTTTGTATTGGACCTTCAAGGTGGTGTAGATATAATGCGCCCCTTTGAGATGACACCCGGATGACAACCTGCCCCGCGTGTCGGTTTTCAGTGACCTATAAAAAAATACCGTTCGAGCCTTGATCAGGAGATAGCCAGTGGAACGCGAATTTATGGAATTCGACGTCGTCATCGTCGGAGCCGGCCCCGCCGGGCTGTCCGCCGCATGCCGTCTGAAGCAGAAGGCCGCCGAAGCGGGCCAGGAAATCAGCGTCTGCGTGGTGGAAAAAGGCTCCGAAGTCGGCGCCCACATTCTCTCCGGTGCCGTGTTCGAACCACGCGCCCTGAACGAGCTGTTCCCTGACTGGAAAGAGCTTGGCGCACCGCTGAACACGCCGGTCAAGGGCGATGACATTTATGTGCTGACCAGCGGCGAAGCCGGGACCAAAGTCCCTGGCGCCTTCGTGCCGAAAACCATGCACAACGAAGGCAACTACATTATCTCCCTCGGCAACCTGTGCCGCTGGCTGGCACAGCAGGCCGAGAATCTGGGCGTCGAAATCTATCCAGGCTTCGCCGCTCAGGAAGCGCTTATCGACGACAACGGCGTGGTGCGCGGAATCGTCACAGGCGACATGGGCGTGGACCGCGAAGGCCAGCCCAAAGACGGCATGTACACCCCCGGCATGGAACTGCGCGGCAAGTACACCCTGTTCGCTGAAGGCTGCCGTGGCCACATCGGCAAACAACTGATCAAGCGTTTCAATCTGGACAGCGAATCCGACGCCCAGCATTACGGCATCGGCCTTAAAGAAATCTGGGAAATCGACCCGGCCAGGCATCAACAAGGCCTCGTCGTGCATACCGCTGGCTGGCCGCTGGACGTCATGGGCACCGAGAACACCGGCGGTTCCTTCCTTTATCACCTGGAAAACAACCAGGTGGTGGTCGGTCTGATCGTTGACCTGTCGTACTCCAACCCGTTCCTGTCGCCGTTCGACGAGTTCCAGCGCCTCAAGCATCACCCGGTCCTCAAGCAGTACCTGGAAGGCGGCAAGCGCATCAGCTACGGCGCTCGCGCGATCTGCAAAGGCGGTCTGAATTCGCTGCCGAAGATGGTCTTCCCGGGCGGCGCACTGATCGGTTGCGACCTGGGTACGCTGAACTTTGCCAAGATCAAGGGCAGCCATACCGCCATGAAGTCCGGCATGCTGGCCGCCGAATCGCTGGCCGATGCCCTGCTCGCCGGTAACGAAGGCGGTGAAGTGCTGAACACTTACGTGGATGCGTTCAAAGGCAGTTGGCTGTACGAAGAGCTGTTCGCCAGCCGCAACTTCGGCGCGGCGATTCACAAGTTCGGTCCGATCCTGGGTGGTGCGTTCAACTACATCGATCAGAACTGGTTCGGCGGCAAGATCCCGTTCACTCTGCACGACAACAAGCCGGATTACGCCTGCATGAAGCTGGCCGCGGATTCGAAACGCATCGAGTACCCGAAACCGGACGGCAAGCTGAGCTTCGACAAACTGAGTTCGGTGTTCATCTCGGGCACCAACCACGAAGAAGAGCAACCGTGCCACCTGAAGCTGAAGGACCCGAACATCCCGATCAGCGTCAACCTGCCCAAGTACGACGAACCGGCGCAGCGCTACTGCCCGGCGGGCGTGTATGAGGTGGTGACGCAGGAGGACGGCGCCAAGCGCTTCCAGATCAACGCCCAGAACTGTGTGCACTGCAAGACCTGTGACATCAAGGACCCTTCGCAGAACATCACCTGGGTCACACCGGAAGGTGCGGGCGGACCGACGTACCCGAATATGTAAACGCCTGTAGGAGCGCGCTTGCCCGCGATGAACGATGACGCGGATTGCCTGACAGACCGCGGTGCGGGTTTCGCGGGCAAGCGCGCTCCTACAATGCGCTACCGAGTCATGCCGAAATCCTCAGCTGCGCCCCCTCCTCCCCCGGGCTTCGCTCGAAGTAGCGCTTGTACTCGCGACTGAACTGCGATGTGCTCTGATACCCCACCTTGTGCGCGACCTGCGCCACGCCCATGCCTTCACCGATCAACATCTGTTGCGCCTTGAGCAATCGCACGCGTTTGAGGTACTGGACCGGCGACAGCAACGTGCAGCGTTTGAAATGCTCATGAAAGGTCGAAGCGCTCATGTTGGCGCAACGGGCCAGTTCTTCGACGCTCAGCGCTTCGTTGTAGTGATCGCGCAGGTGCTGCAATGCCGCGGCGATCCGGGCGAAGTGGCCTTGCTGCTCGACCAGCGCGCGTAACACCCCCGCCTGTGGTCCGCGCAAGGCGGCATACAGTACCTCGCGAACCAGCGACGGCCCCATGACCTGACGATCCATCGGCGTGTGCAGGCAGCGCAACAGGCGTTCGACGCTTTCCCGCATCGGTGCGTCCAGCGCCGCAGAGGTCATGGATTCCGGGGTCTGGGCCTTGACCGACGCATCGATGGGCAGCGCCATGGCTTGCACCAAATCCCCCAGCACCATCCGGTCAATCGAGACCGACACGCCATACAGCGGCTCTTCAGGCGTAGCGAAGGTTTCGCACATGAACGGCACCGAGAGGGCTTGCACCAGATAGTGCCCCGCACCGTATTCGAATGTCCGAGCGCCCAAACGCGCCAGCTTGCTGCCTTGAGCCAGGATGATCAGGCTGGGTTCGTAGATCTGAGGGCTGCTGGCAACGTAATAGCTCCATGAGAGTGTCTGTACGCCCGGCAGCCCCGTGTCGAGAAAACCGGGTGTATGGGAAAGCGGCTTGATCAAAGACACCAGCGTTTCGTTTTCTGCGGAATGAGAAGTCAGGGGCATGGGGAACCAGGCAGAGGATTAGACACTGGCATGATCGCAGATCCGCACGCCCACGCATCGCCCGATCATCCAACTCCGGAGCATTAGGCATGACAGACGTAGGAATGGTCATGGTCGCAGAGGACCTCGCTGAGCAGAATGCATCGCCTCCACTGTATCGTTTTAGCGAGGTTCCACATGTACACAGCTATCGGTTACGCCGCCCAGTCGGCCACCACTCCCCTCGCCCCCATGACCTTCAACCGCCGCAGCCCGCGCCCGGACGATGTGGCCATCGAGATTCTGTACTGCGGCGTCTGCCACTCCGACATCCATCAGGCGCGCAACGAATGGGGCATCGCCGTTTATCCGCTGATGCCGGGCCACGAAATCGTTGGCAAGGTCACTGAAGTCGGCGCCAACGTGACGAAACACAAAGTCGGCGACCTGGTCGGCGTCGGCTGCATGGTTGATTCCTGCCGTCATTGCGAAGCCTGTGCGGCGGATCTGGAACAATATTGCCTGGAAGGCCCAACCCTGACCTACGCCACGCCGGACCGTGTCGACGGCAGCAACACCATGGGCGGCTACTCCAGCAGCATCGTGGTCAGCGAACACTTTGTGGTGCGCATTCCCGAAAAACTTAACTTGGCAGCTGCCGCGCCGATCCTCTGCGCAGGCATCACCACCTACTCGCCGCTCAAGCACTACGGTGTGAAAGCGGGCGACAAGGTCGGTGTACTGGGCATGGGTGGTCTGGGCCACATGGGCATCAAATTCGCCAAGGCCATGGGCGCTGAAGTCACGTTGTTCACCCGTTCGGCCAGCAAGGCTGAAGAAGCCCGTCGTCAAGGCGCAGACCATGTGATCGTGTCCACCGACGCCGCGCAAATGAAGGCCGCTGCCGGGCGTTTCGACTTCCTGCTGGACACCATTCCGGTGCAGCACGACCTGAACCCGTACCTGGAAACCCTGCGTTTTGACGGCGTGCACATTCTGGTGGGCCTGATCGAACCGGTCGACTCGGCACTGCATGCGGCCAATCTAGTGATGAAACGCCGCGTGCTGGCTGGCTCGTTGATTGGCGGTATCGCCGAAACTCAGGAAGTGCTGGATTTCTGCGCCGAGCATGACATCAGTTGCGACATCGAGATGCTCGATATCAAGAACATCAACGAGGCGTACAGCCGCATGATCGCGGGCGATGTGAAGTATCGGTTCGTGATTGATATGGCGACGTTGAAGGCCTGATCACCTTACCGTGATCGTTGATCGTTCCCACGCTCTGCGTGGGAATGCCGGTAGTGACGCTCGCGGAGCGTGGGAACGATCATCATCGGCTGTACCGGCGTATCGCGAATGAATTCGCTCCCACAGAGGGATCGCGGAGTCTGGCAGACCTCTACCTTACCCACCCAACTCCGCCGACAAGCGCGCCGCCACTGCCTTGATCACCGGCACCAGCTCGGCCATCTTCTCCAGCGGCATGTAGGGAACGGTACTGGCAATGCTGATCCCGGCCACAATGTGTTTGCTGGCATCCCGAATCGGCGCCGCCACGCAGCGAATCGACGGCTCGTTGTCTTCCAGATCGAATGCATATCCGCCCTTCACGTACTCGTGCATCCGCGTGCGCACCTGTTCCCAGGTCTGTTCCTCATAAGCGGGCCAGAGTGGATTCCTCACCCCTTCCGGCACGCTGATATCGAACAGCCGCTGCCATTCACTTTCCGGGCTGTCCAGCAGCAGCGCCTTGCCGATCCCGGTACGCGCCAGCGGCATGCGATGGCCGACCCGAGAGCGCATTTCCGGGCCGTTGCGGCCTGGGTTTTTGTGCAGATAAAGCACATCATCGCCTTCGCGAATCGCCAAATGCACGGTGTCGCCGGTCAGCGCTGACAACTCATCGAGAAACGGTCGCGCCAGCATGGGCAGCGGCAGTTCTTCCCGCGCCTGAAACCCCAACTCGATCAGCTTTGGCCCCAATACGTAACCCATCTGTGGCAGCACCCGCAGGTAACGCTCTTCAACCAGACAACTGGCCAGACGATGGGTCGTGCTGCGCGTCGTGCCGATCAGGCGGGCAATTTCCTTGAGGTCACGGGCACCACTGGCCACCGCGTGCACCACACCCAAGCCGCGCATCAACGTTTGCGTGCCGGTAGGTGCTGGGTCTTTGCCTGTTGTCGGTGCGGTGTCGGGGGAATCTTGCATATCGCGCCTTATCGATGTGGGAGCTGGCGACATTATCGTCGCCAGTTCTTTGCAGTGCCAACCTTACAGCTCGATCCGCTCCACCTTGCCCACCAGCAGGATGTAGGACAGCGCGCCGAGCAACGCCAGCACGGCAATGTAAGTGATCGCCGGGGCGAACGACTCACCCGACGCCAGGAAGCCGATCACGATCGGCGTGGCGATGGCCGCAAGGTTGCCGATCAGGTTGAAGGTGCCGCCAGTCAGCCCCAGCAAACGAGCCGGTGCCAGGGTCGAGACCAGCGACCAGGTGATCGACGCCAAACCGTTGCCGAAAAACGCCAGCGCCAGGAAAGCGATGACCAGCGGCGTCGATTCCACATAGTTGGCACCAATGATCGACGTGGAGATCAGCAGGCCCGCGATGATCGGCAGTTTGCGCGCAAAACCCACGGTGTAGCCGCGACGGATCAGCCAGTCGGAAAAGAAGCCCGAACAGAGCACGCCGATGAAGGCGGCAAGAAATGGCAGCGACGCCAACAGCCCGGACTTGATGAAGTCCATGCCCCGGTATTTGACCAGGTAGGTCGGAAACCAGGTGAGGAAGAACCACAGGGTGGAGTTGAGACAGAACTGGCCCAGGTAAATGCCCCACAGTTTGCGCTTGCTCAGGACGATGCCCAGGTCGGACCAGTTGAAGCCTGCCTTGGCTTTGGCGGTGTCAGTCTGGATGTCCACCAGCCCGCCGCCCTCTTTGATCAGGTCGATTTCTCCCTGATTCACACCTTTGAAGTCGCGAGGCTCGCGATAGACCATGTACCAGATCGCCGCCCACAGCACGCCGACACCACCGGTGACAACAAACACCATGTGCCAGCCGAATGCGGTTTGCAGCCAGGCGAGGATCGGGGTCAGGAACGCCAGGCCCACGAATTGCCCCGAGGTGTAGAAGCCCACCGCGGTGGCGCGTTCTTTTTCCGGGAACCAGGCGGTGACCACGCGGCTGTTGATCGGGTAGGCCGGAGCTTCCAGCGCGCCGACGGCCATGCGCAGGACGAACAGGCCGACAAAACTGCCGACGAAGCCGAGGAAAATGGTGGCGATGGACCACAGTGCCAGCGCGACGGTGTAGAGGATGCGCGGCGGGACGCGGTCCACCAGCCAGCCGCCGGGCAATTGCATGGCCGCGTAGGTCCAGCCGAACGCAGAGAAAATCAGACCGGCGTGCACCGCGTCGATGCCCAGTTCGTTGGTCAGCGCGGGGGCGGCGATGGACAGGTTGCTGCGGTCCAGGTAGTTGATGACCACGGTGATGAACAGCAACACCATGATGAAGAAGCGTTTGCGGGTGGGCGTGGCAGTGATCGCCTGCGCCTCCGGCAAGGTCTGTGTGCGCATGGGGGAGTGCCTCTTTTTATGGTTGTCTGAGGTCGTGTGTATTTTTTTGAAGTGTTGATCGTTCCCACGCGGAGCGTGGGAACGATCAGAGGATCAGATCACCACTCGGCAAAGCTGCCATCGGCATGGCGCCAGATCGGGTTGCGCCAGCGGTGGCCGACGGCGGCGCGTTCCTTGACGTACTCTTCGTTGATTTCGATGCCCAGACCCGGACCATTCGGGATTTTCACCATGCCCTGTTCGTAATCGAACACCCGTGGATCTTTGACGTAGTCCAGCAGGTCGTTGCTTTCGTTGTAGTGAATGCCCAGGCTCTGCTCCTGGATGAACGCGTTGTAGCAGGCCGCGTCCAGTTGCAGGCACGCCGCCAGCGCGATCGGCCCCAGCGGGCAATGCAGCGCCAGCGCCACGTCGTAGGCTTCGGCCATGTTGGCGATCTTGCGGGTTTCGGTGATGCCGCCTGCGTGGGAGGCATCAGGCTGGATAATGTCGACGTAGCCTTCGCTCAGCACACGCTTGAAGTCCCAGCGCGAGTACAAACGCTCGCCCAGCGCAATTGGCGTGCTGGTCAGCGGCGCCAGTTCTTTCAAGGCCTCGTAGTTTTCGCTGAGCACCGGCTCTTCGATGAACATCAGCTTGTAGGGATCCAGTTCCTTCATCAGCACCTTGGCCATCGGTTTGTGCACACGGCCATGGAAATCCACACCGATGCCGACGTTAGGGCCGACCGCATCGCGTACGGCGGCGACGTTGGCCAGCGCCAGGTCGACCTTGTCGAAGGTGTCGAGGAACTGCAGTTCTTCAGTGCCGTTCATCTTCACAGCGGTAAAGCCACGGGCCACAGCCTCCTTGGCCGCTCGCGCCGTGTCAGCCGGACGATCACCGCCAATCCACGAATACACGCGAATCTTGTCGCGCACCTGGCCGCCCAGCAGGTCGCTGACCGACACGCCCAGCGCCTTGCCCTTGATGTCCCACAGGGCCTGGTCGATACCGGCCAGGGCGCTCATGTGAATCGCGCCGCCGCGGTAGAAGCCGCCGCGATAGAGTACGGTCCAGATGTCTTCGATGTTGCGCGGGTCTTTGCCGATCAGGTAGTCGGACAGCTCATCCACGGCAGCGGCCACGGTGTGGGCACGGCCTTCGACCACAGGTTCGCCCCAGCCGGTCACGCCCTCGTCGGTTTCCACTTTCAGGAAGCACCAGCGCGGCGGCACGATGAAGGTCGTCAGTTTGGTGATTTTCATCTTGTCTCTCTCTTATTCGAAGTCACGTAGTCCGCAAGCGGCGTCTCAAGAACGACCGCCGATCATCATCATTGGCCGACCGGGCGATACTGCTTCCAGGCCGCAACATAGGCCTTGGCACGCTCAGCCACATCGCTGGCGCTCATGCCCGGCTTGAACAGGCCCGAGCCCAGACCAAAACCGCCCACGCCCGCCTCCAGGAACACCTTCATGTTGTCCGGCGTGATGCCACCCACCGGCAGCAGCAACGTGCCCGCAGGCAACACTGCCAGCCAGGCTTTCACCACGGCAGGCCCCATCTGCTCAGCCGGGAACAGCTTGAGTACATCGGCGCCGTTGGCCAGCGCAGCGAAGGCTTCGGTCGGTGTGGCGACGCCTGGCGACAGCAACAGCCCCTCGGCCTTGGCCGCACGCAGCACGTCGGGATCGCTGTGAGGCATGACGATCACCTGACCACCCGCCGCTTTCACCTGACGCACCTGCTCCGGGGTCAGCACCGTACCGGCGCCGATCAGGCAATCGGCGGGCAGGCTCTGACGCAGCAAGCGGATGCTGTCGTACGGCTGGGGGGAATTGAGCGGCACTTCGATGACACGAAAACCGGCGGCGTACAGGACTTCGCCAATGGCGATGGCTTCTTCGGGGCGCAGGCCGCGCAGGATCGCGACCAGGCCGTTTTGCGCGAGGGCTTGCTTGAGCATGTCAGTTCTCGACGTGTTGGGGCCGGGGAGCGGCCACGGAAAGAGGGGCAATCAGACCGGCCTGTAGCGCGACCTGCCACAAGCCACGTTCGGTGGCCTGTTCGGCAAGGGTCACCTGCGGGAAACCGTTGGCGTCCAGCGCGCGCTGGTAACGTTCGAGCAACGGACCGCTGCCGATCAGAATCACCGCAGGCAGCGCGGCGTCGGCCTGTGGCAGCAGTTGCTTCAACGCGACGATTTCATGACCGATCAACAGGCCAGACAGATAATCGGGCTGCTGCGCGCCGGACAGTACACCGGTCAGACCCAGCGTCCGGGTGCTGAAGATGGTCGACAGCGGCCCGGCAGCGCCGTCAGAGGAGCGCGAAACCGCCACGCCCCGGTCAAACGCCGCGCAATCGAAGGCCTCGCTGCGCTGCATCGTGCGCCCGAGGATGGTGTGAGCGGACAGCGCGGCGTAGACCTCGCCAGTCATGAAGGTGTCGAAATGTTCGATGCGCCCGTCCACCGCCCTCACCCACTTGGAGTGGCTGCCGGGCAAGCCGATCAACAGGGATTGAGTGTCATGGGTGGGCAAGGCGTTGAGCACGCCAAGCACTTGGGTCTCTTCGCCGCGCATGACATTGGGCAGTGCCGAGCGCTGCAACACGCCAGGCACGATGTGTACGTCCACACCGCGAAGACTGCGCACGCTTACCAGTGCCGAACTCAGCGCACTGACGCTGGCCGGGGTTACCTGATAGACCGCCTCGCGCCAGCCCTGAGCGCTGCCGACCATGCCACAGGCAATCACCGGCACATGCGGCCCAGCATCGAGCCAGTCACCGCAGGCCTCGTCGAAGGCCAGTTCGAATCCGTCCGCGCACAGTCGCCCGGCAATCGGCCGAGGCGTCGAAGGCAGTTGCATGATGCCCGCACTCAGCGAGCGTTGTTCCAGTACCCGGCCGTTCTCGCCGAGCCGATACGCGCGAAGGGAGGTCGTCCCCCAGTCGAGCGCGATCAATTGCGCCTGCATGGCTTCACCTGATTGTTATTAATGAGTGAATGCGGGGCGAACTATAAACCTGGCGCTACAAATTTCTCAATATGTAAATAAATATCCCATATATTGGGATATTTACGATTTGCGACGAATATACAATGGGTCTCGCGAAACGCGGGTGGTAGAACCTTCAAGCGCTAGGGCATACTCCAACGCACTTGGCGCCCACATTCCTACAAGCCATGACCACCGCTCATCAGCCTTTCGTGCCGAAGGTGGTAACCTCCCCGCCCCTTTTCCTGCCTGTTTTTTCGACGGCTTCAGCGCGTATTCACGCTTGATAGCTCACGACCAGCCAACGTCTACACTCATCTACAAAAGGACCCGTAAGATGAAGCGATTCCTCGTGCTCGACAGTTTTCGCGGCCTCTGCGCAGTGGCCCTGATCGTTCATCATTCGCACATTGAACGCAGCATCACTGAGCTTTCGTTTTTCCGGAACGCCAGCCAGTTCGCCGGGTTCTTCTTCGCGTTGAGCGGCTTTTTGATCTATCGCCGTTACAGCAGCCACCTGGGCACCCCTCGCCTGTTGGGTGAATTCATGGTCACCCGCGCCTGTCGGGTCATGCCGCTGCATGTCGCCGTGTTGCTGTTCTTCATCGGGTTCGAATGCCTGAAGCTGGTGCTGGAGCGCTATGGCCTGTCGCTCAGCTATCCGGCGTTTAGCGGCGACCGCGCACCGAGGGAAATCCTGCCCAATCTGCTGTTGATCCAGGCGTGGTGGCCGACGTTCAACGCCCTTTCCTTCAACTACCCGTCGTGGCTGATCAGCGTCGAGTTTTACGTGTGGATGATCTTCGGCCTGCTGCTGTTCTCGTTGCCGGGTATCGCGCGCAAGCTGTTTCTGGTTCTGGCCGTGTTGGCGTTCGTGGCGCTGTATCTGGAATTCACGTTGATTCCGCGCAACGTGCTGTGGGGGATATCGTGTTTCTTTGCAGGGGCGATGACCTATCGCCTGTACGTGCGTCTACACGATTCGGCGCCGGGGCCATGGGTGTCCAGCGTGCTGGAAGTCGCCATTCTGGCGGCAATCTTCTGGGTGATGACCGAGGGGGGCGGCCCGTTGACCGTTGAATTGGGGCTGCTGTTCTGCGCGGCCATCCTGATCTTTTCCCACGAAGCGGGAATCGTCTCGCAGCTGTTGAGCCTGCGGCTGTTTCCGGCGCTGGGCAAACTCTGGCTGTCGATCTACCTGACCCACGCAGCGGTGATTTTCGTGCTGGCGACAGCTCTGACCCTCGCGTCGAAATTCGCGGGGATCTCGCTGCTGCTAGACAAACCGGGCGAGACCAGCGGGGTCATGGTGCGTTACCTGAGCACCGGCAGCGCGCTCAACGACAACTTGTTGATGCTGTTCGTGGTGGTGGCCGTGATCGTGGTCTCGATGATCACTCACTGCTACATCGAGGCGCCGGGGATTCGCTTCGGCAAGCACTGGAAGCGTGGCACGCTGTTTCGCCGACGCAAGGACGACCCGCCGCAAGCCCAGGCTTGAGCGCGGGCTTTAGCCTTTCATGGCGGCTTCGATGACGGCTATGTCGATCTTGGTCATGTTCATCATCGCTTCGAAAGCGCGCTTGGCCGTTGCCCTGTCCCGATGGGTGTAGGCTTCGGTCAGGATGCGGGGAGTAATCTGCCATGACAGCCCCCATTTGTCCCGGCACCAACCACAGACGCTGGCCTGGCCACCGTTATCAATGATGGCGCTCCACAAGCGGTCGGTTTCGGCCTGATCGTCCGTCGCGACTTGAAACGAAAATGCTTCGCTGTGTGTGAACTCAGGCCCGCCATTGAGGCCGATGCACGGGATGCCCATGACGGTGAATTCCACCGTCAATACGTCGCCCTCCTTGCCGGACGGGTAGTCGCTGGGCGCGAGGTGTACAGCGTTCACCGTGCTGTTCGGAAAGGTAGCGGCGTAAAAGCGGGCGGCTTCTTCTGCGTCGCCGTTGTACCAGAGACAGATCGTATTTTTGCTGACCATTTCACTATTCCAGAGCCGGGAGGATGGAGTAAGCAGTGTAGCTGCCACAGCACCTGTAGCAGTCCGGCTTGCCGGCGGTAGGGACCCGGAATACGCCACCGCCGGCAAGCCATGCTGCTATATAAGCTCGGACGCAGCTATCAAGGATTCACTGGCCCTCGGCCGCCACTTCAACGCGATTACGCCCCGTACGCTTGGCCTGGTACAACGCCGTATCCGCCCGCCCATAGGCCATGTCGAACCCCGTGCCCTGCGGATTGGCACTGACGCCGAAGCTGGCGGTGATCACCCGATTCACCGGATCGCCGAACACATGATCGGCGATGGCCTGACGCATGGCCTGGGCCAACGCCACACCCTCCTCCAGCGTCCCCGCCGGAATCAGTACCGTGAACTCTTCCCCGCCCACCCGACCAATGGCCCCGTTCTCACCGACAATACTTCGCAAACAACCCACAATCCCCTGAATCACCGCATCCCCCGCCGGATGACCAAACTCGTCGTTGACCTGTTTGAAATGGTCGATGTCGAGCACGATCAGCACCGCACCACTGTGCAACAGCGCCTGAGCCGTCATATCAATGATCGCGCCCCGGTTCAGCACCCCGGTCAGTGCGTCGTGGGTCGCGCGGTATTCAAGCTGGCGCGCCAGAGTTTGCAGTTGAGCGTTGAGGGCGTTCATCTCGCGCTCGGCACGGTCGCTACGCCCGATCAAACGGCGAGTTTCACGCATCAGGCGCTCGTAATGGGTCGCAAGCCCCGAGAGCGACTGGCGATAGACGTGTGCATCAGCATCCGGCAGCGCCAGCACCGAGCGCACCTCTTCAAGTGCCTCTGCCTCGCTGGTGAACAAGTCCGGGGCCGGGTCGCTGGGAATGCTGCGCGAAGCCACTGAAGCTGCCATGTCCAATACCCTCTTCACGTCGTGATGGGACGGTCATTGAAGACGATCGAGGTGAAGTCGGCCTTCAGCTCTTCGCCGAACTCGAAAATGGTTTCGTCTTCTTGTTCGTAATACCAGTTCACTTCGACCCCGTTACCCGCTTCGGCCGATTGGTCCAGCGCATCGAAAATGCTGAACAGCATTTTGGTGCTGGAACTGTTGAAGTAGGCCAGCGCGATATTGGCGGTGATCGTCGCCCCTTCTTTGCTCGCCAGATAGGTGCGCAGTTGCTGGACGATGGGCGCGTAGAAAGCCGCTGCGTTTTCCGGGTACGACTCACCTTTCATCGACAGCAGGTTCTGGTCGAAACGGAAGTCGATCTCCGGCGAGGTGGCCGTTGCTTCAATGTAGAAGTTGTCCATGGCTAAGCATCGCTCAATTCAGATAGTGGCTTTAAGGCAAAACAGCGTGGTGTCGGGGTCATCGGCGCGCGGATGGAAATCGAATTCCAGCGGCGCACTGGCATCGCGGGCCATGGTCAGGAAACCGAGGCCTGCGCCCTTGCTGTCTTCAGGTGTTTCGGCGCGCAGGGTGACTTTGTACGCCTGTTTGATTTCTTCAATGGTCATGTTGCGCAGCGGTTCGAGCTTTTCTCGCAGGCGTTCGATGTCGGCGGTGGCAATCGGGTTGGCGCACAGCATCAAATGACGTTCGCCGTCGGTGCTGATGCACACCGCGCCCTGGCGCAGCCCGGACTCTTCAGCCTGGGTGCCACTCAAGGCATCGGAGGAATAATGGATGATGTTCTGCGACAGCTCGACGAACGAGGAGAACAGCTTGCGTCGGGTCGGACCGCTGACCCCGGAGATTTCCAGTTGCAGCTTCACCACCTCGGCCATCGCCGAGACGATGTGATGGGAGAAATAGCCCATGTGATAGAAAATCACGTTGCGCTGTTGGGCCAGATCGAAAAACGTGCAGTCCTGCTGAGCGGTGGCTGAATTAAACATGGTCATTCCTGAAGCCGGGCACAAAAGAGGGTCAAATCATCACGACGGCTCTGCTCGGCCTGCCACACGGCCAACGCCTGACGCATGGCTTCGCAGATCGCGGTCGACGGCTGATGGCGGTGTTCAAGCAACGCGTCGAACGCCTTGCGCTTGCCGAAGGCGATGCGTTTCGGTCCGCCGATCTGATCGATCAGGCCGTCGGTGGCCACGAACATCAGACTGCCCGGCTGCATCTGCACGGTGCTGACCGACCACTGGTAATCGAAATCGCTGCCGACGTACCCCACGCCCATGCGCTGGCCGGGCAGGGTTTCGAGCTGCTGGGCGTCGGGATGCAGAACGTGCAGGGCCATATGAGCCCCGACGTAGCTGAGGGTACGGGTGGCGTTGTCGAACCAGAAAAAGGCAGCGTCCAGTCCGTCATCGGACTCCGGAGTGCCGTCCCCACCGTCGACCTGCCCCAGTTGCTCCTTGACGCTACGGTTGACTGCCGATAGCAACCGAGCCGGGTCTTGTGGGCCGATCTGGCTCAGGGCCTGGGTCAATGAAGACGAAGCGATCAGCGTCATGAACGCCCCCGGCACACCGTGGCCGGTGCAGTCGGCGATAGCACCGAACCAGCCTTCGGGGTACGCGCTGAAATGGTAAAAGTCACCGCCCACCACGTCCCGTGGTTCCCACAACAGCGAGGCATCACTCAGCGTCGAGGTCAGCGCCTCGCGGGACGCCCGCAACATGGCGCGCTGAATCACGCTGGCGTACTCGATGCTCTGCATCATCTGGCGGTTCTTCTCGGCCTGCATCGCCGCCACCACCGCCATCAGTTCCAGGCCGTTGCCCAGCCCGGCAAAGCGCCCGTTGCGGGTGACGATGAAGCCGTCGGCCAACGCCTTCTCACCGAACTCCACGGTCTTGAAGGTCAGCTCTTCGATGCTCATCTGCGCATCGACGATCAACGGCTCCTTGTCCATGAAGGCGATGCAGCTTTTCTTGTCGTACAGCTCGCGATGAAAAGGTTTGCTCATCTGCGACAGGAAGATGTTGCGGTTGATCAGGCCGATCGGCCGGTCGCCTTCCAGTACCGCCAGACACGCACGCTCGCGATGGGCGCTGAAGATTTCCATGACGCGATGGTTGGAGCTGTCCGACTCGATGCCGGGTACTTCATTGCATAGATCACCGGCACAGCGATGATCCCGGGGCAGCTTTGGCCGCGAAAAAGTGAAATGTTCTGCCTGCATGCCGCGCTACCACGCCAGACCAAAGCGAGCACCGTAGCAGCGTGATGTTAAGATGATGTTACAGACAGCACAAAAAACCGCCTCTGCCTCCGGCGCGTGACTTGGTGTTAAATACCGTTCGCGGATTACACGTACAGCCTGCTGCTTCCATTTGACGAAGCGCACGCCATGAAACGGAAAGCACCATGAACAGCCTATTCAAGACTCCCCTCGCAGCGGTGGCAGCATGATCGAAGTCACCGAAGTTTCCATTGCCGACCTGCGCGCGGCGCTGACGTCCGGCCAGACCACCTCGGTCGAGCTGGTTCAGGCCTATCTGGCCCGTATCGACGCGTACGACGGCCCGGACACCGACACCCGACTCAACGCCGTGGTCGTACGTAACCCCGAGGCATTGCAAGAGGCGCAAGCCGCTGATGCTCGTCGCGCAGCCGGTCAAACCCTTGGCCCACTGGATGGCATCCCCTACACCGCCAAAGACAGTTATCTGGTCAAGGGCCTGACCGCCGCGTCTGGCAGCCCGGCCTTCGCCGATCTGATCGCCTATCGCGACGCTTTCACCATCGAGCGCCTGCGCGCTGCCGGGGCGATCTGTCTGGGCAAGACCAACATGCCGCCGATGGCCAATGGCGGGATGCAGCGCGGCGTTTATGGCCGTGCGGAAAGCCCGTACAACGCCGATTACCTCACTGCACCGTTCGCCTCTGGCTCGTCCAATGGCGCGGGCACTGCGACAGCGGCCAGCTTCGCGGCGTTCGGTCTGGCCGAGGAAACCTGGTCCAGCGGACGTGGCCCGGCGTCGAACAACGGCCTGTGCGCCTACACCCCGTCGCGCGGGGTCATTTCGGTGCGCGGCAACTGGCCGCTGACGCCGACCATGGACGTGGTCGTGCCGTTTGCCCGGACCATGGCCGATCTGCTGGAAGTGCTCGATGTGGTCGTTGCCGAAGACACCGACACCCGTGGCGACCTGTGGCGCTTGCAGCCTTGGGTGCCGATTCCACCCGTTGCGTCCGTGCGCCCCGCTTCTTATAGCGAGTTGTTGGTGAAGTCGGATGCACTGGCGGGTAAACGTCTGGGCATCCCACGCATGTACATCAACGCTGACGCAGAAGCAGGCACCAGCGAAGCACCGGGCATCGGTGGCCCGACCGGGCAACGCATCAATACCCGTCCTTCGGTGATCGGTCTGTGGCAAGAGGCGCGTAAAGCGCTTGAGGCGGCAGGCGCAGAAGTGATCGAGGTGGATTTCCCGCTGGTTTCCAACTGCGAAGGCGATCGTCCCGGCGCCCCGACCGTGTTCAATCGCGGCATCGTCTCCAAGGAATTCCTGCACCACGAATTGTGGGACCTGAGTGCCTGGGCCTTCGATGATTTCCTGCGTGCCAACGGTGATCCGAAGCTGAACCGGTTGGTGGACGTCGACGGGCCGAAAATCTTTCCCCACGACCCCGGCACCTTGCCCAACCGCGAGGGCGATCTGGCCGCTGGCATGGACGAATACGTGCGCATGGCCGAGCGTGGCATCACACCGTGGAACGAGATTTCCACCCTGCCCGACGGCCTGCGCGGTCTGGAAAAGACCCGCAAGCAGGACCTGGAAGACTGGATGGACGGGCTGGGCCTGGACGCCGTGCTGTTCCCGACCGTGGCGGACGTGGCACCAGCCGATTCGGACGTCAACCCTCAATCAGCAGACATCGCCTGGAGCAATGGCGTGTGGGTCGCCAACGGCAACCTCGCCATCCGCCACCTCGGTGTACCGACCGTGACCGTGCCGATGGGCGTGATGCCGGACATCGGCATGCCGGTGGGGCTGACGTTTGCGGGGCGGGCTTATGATGATTCGGCGTTGTTGAAATTGGCGGCGGCGTTTGAGTCGACGGGGAGCAAGCGCATGATCCCGCCACGGACACCTGCGCTGAGCTAATCCTGTGGGAGCCGCCTTGGTGGCGAAGGCGTTGGGTCAGTGCCGGTTGACGCCCACTGATGCACCGCATTCGCCAGCAAGCCGGCTCCCACAATGTTCGTGCAACTCCGAGATAGATGCGCTCTGCGAGGCCTTGTCACCCCACCGCATCCAGCTCCGCCAACAAATCGGCCGGGATCTTCAACCCCGCCGCGCCGAGATTCTCCCGCAAATGCGCCACTGATGACGTGCCCGGGATCAGCAAGATGTTCGGCGCCCTTTGCAGCAGCCACGCCAGCGCGACGTTCAGTTGCGAGGCGCCCATGCGCTGCGCGACGCTGGCCAGCACGTCCGATTGCAGCGGTGAAAAACCACCCAGCGGAAAAAACGGCGTATAGGCGATGCCTTGTTTGCCGAGTTCGGCGATCAATTGCTCGTCAGCGCGATGGGACAAGTTGTAGTGGTTCTGCACGCAGACCACCGGCGCAAAGCCCTGCGCCTCCTTGACCTGCCTGGCCGTGACATTGCTCAAACCCAGATGACGAATCAAGCCCTGCTGTTGCAGTTCGGCCAACGCTGTAAAGCCTTCTGCAATGGATTCCTCACCTGGCGAATGCAGGTTGCCCCACACCCGAAAATTCACCACGTCCAGCACCTCCAGCCCCAGATTGCTCAGGTTGTCGTACACCGCCTGTTTCAGCTCGGCAGGGCTTTGCGCAGGGTTCCACGAAGCATCGTCACCCCGAACCGCGCCAACTTTGGTGACCAGCGTCAGGTCATCGGCGTACGGATGCAGTGCCTCGCGGATCAACCGGTTGGTAACGTGAGGGCCATAAAAGTCCGAAGTGTCGATGTGGTTCACCCCCAGCGCCACCGCTTCGCGCAATACGGCAACAGCCGCTTTGGGGTCCTTGGGCGGGCCGAACACGCCGGGGCCAGCCAGTTGCATCGCGCCATAACCCATGCGATTCACGGTCCGGTCACCGATCTGGAAAGTACCTGCTTTGCGGGGGTCGCTCATGTCGTTTGCCTCTCTCAACGGGTGTCCGGCCACTATAGGCGTTGACCCGTCGCTCGATAATCGGGTGCAATCGGGACAGGTTGTACGGCTGACCGAACAATGCGGAGCGCAGAATCATGGCAGCGGATATTCAGGACCTGATGGCCTTCGTGGCCGTGGTCAAAGCAGGCGGCTTCCGTGAGGGTGCGCGTCTGACTGGCAAATCGGCCTCCAGCCTGAGCGATGCCGTGCGACGCATCGAAGCGGGCCTTGGCGTGCGACTGCTCAATCGCACCACCCGCAGCGTGGTGCCGACCGAAGCCGGAGTGCGCTTGATGGAACGCATCGTGCCCGCCCTCGGTGAAGTCGAATCGGCGCTGGACGTGGTCAACGATTTCCGCGACCGCCCTTCCGGCACCTTGAAACTCAACGTCCCCGCCAGCGCTGCGCGCCTGGTGCTGCCCCCGATCATCACCCCCTTTTTGCAGGCCCACCCGGACATCCGAATGGAAGTCATCGTCGAGGAAAGCTTCGTCGATATGCTCGCCGCCGGGTGTGATGCGGGCATCCGCTACGACGACCGCATCGAACAGGACATGATTGCCGTACCCATCGGCCCGCGTTTTCAACGCTTCGCCACCGCCGCGTCCCCGGCGTACCTCAACGCCCGAGGCCGCCCGAACCATCCTCGGGACCTGCTCGACCACGCTTGCTTGCGAGGCAAATTTCCCAGTGGCTGGGTGCCCTTGTGGGAATACGAAAGGGGCGAAGACGTCATCAGCATCGACCCCACAGGCCCGCTGCTGGTGAACATCGCGGGCGGCGTCGACCTTGCCATACAGGCCGCCATCGACGGACTTGGCCTGGTTTACCTGTTCGAAGACTGGTTGCGCCCACACTTGGACAGCGGCGCGCTGGAGCCGGTGCTTGAGCCGTGGTGGCAGACGTTCAACGGGCCGTTTCTGTATTACTCGGGAAGGCGATATCTGCCGTCTCCGTTGCGGGCGTTTGTGGATTTCATCAAGCAGCAGGAAAGCGGCTAGTACCGTCGCCGCGCCCTTCTGGAGCAGTCCGGCTTGCCGGCGGCGGCGATCTCACGGACGCTACCGCCAGCATGCCGGACGGCAGGGCTATTCCAGGTAAGTGGCCGAAAGAAAAATAAGTCTGGCGTTTGCCAGAACTGCATTAGCAAAGATCAGCGCGAAACTCCGGTATCTACTCAACTCAGTTCTCCGCCAGTCGCACATTTCGAGGTGGTGCTGGCCAGTGGCTTTCTGCTGCTGGGAGCGCTGGACTGGGTCATTACCCGGTCCCTCTACCGCAATCGCCTCTCTCGGGAAGACACCGTCACCCCCGCCCCCGCGCCTCAATCATCTCGTAAAGCTGCTGCGCCGCCGCTGACAACACCCGCCCCCGACGACGAATCAGCCCCACGCTGCGGCTGACCACCGGGTCGACCAACGGGACACTGACGAGAATCGGGTGGTCATCATCCGGCATGGCCAGACGTGGAACGGCAGCGATGCCGACGCCAGCTTCCACCAGGCTGACGACGCTCATGACATGGCGCACTTCACAGAACGAACGGGGCAGTTCAGGGCTTTCTGCCAGGGCAAGGTCCAACAGCAAGCGGTTGCCACTGGCTTTCGCGACGCTCATGTAGTCGTACTGTTGCAACTCGCTCCAACTGACCTGCTGGCGTGAAGCCAAAGGGTGATCCCGACGGCAAGCAACCACGAATGCCTCTTTCAATACAGGCTGAAAGTCGACATTGGCCTCCTGCACGCCAATGTAATTCAGGCCGAAATCCGCCTCGCTGCGCACCACGCTCGACAGCACGTCACTGGCGCCTTCATCGAGGATGCGAATGACGATACGCGGGTATTGCCCGTGAAAAGTGCGCAGGACCTGCGGCAGAAAGTAGCGCACCACGGAGGGTACACAGGCGACCGTGACTTCACCGCTCATACGTCCAGCGACGTCCCCAAGGCCGATCAGGGACTCATCGAGGTTGTTGAGGATGTCCCGCGCCTTGCGGGCGAACTCGCGTCCGAAGGCGGTGAGGTCGACCCGCCGCGTGGTGCGCTCGATCAGGCGCATGCCCATTTTCGCTTCCAGCTTGGCAATACGTCGTGACAACGCCGGTTGCGACAGATGCAGGTCCAGCGCTGCGGCGCTGAAGGTGCCCCGCTCAGCCACGGCCACGAAGGCGCGCAGGTCGCTCATTTCCAGATTCATGTTTGGCATGCATAGATCCATCAGATTGTTGCAATTCAAATGCTACCACCGCTGCTTCATGATCGAGGAGTGCCCCTCGGCACGTGCAACCGACAATCATAAATAGAAGGAACGCACCCTCATGACCACGATCAACCGCCGCGGACTGCTCAAGGCAGGCGCCATCGCCTCGGTCGCCGCTGCTGCGCCCGGCCTGTCCTTTCCTGCCTTGGCGCAAGGCGAGCCCGTCAACAACGCACCTCAGGGAGACGCCATGAAGCCCGCAGCCGCGGCCCCCGAACCGGTAACCCGGATGCTGGCGCACTACCTGGTCAATGCCCGTTATGAAGACCTGCCCGCCAACGTGCGCAAGGAAGGCACGCGCACGCTGCTCAACTGGGTCGGCGTGGCGGTCGGCGGTTCTCATCATGAAACCGTGGAGCGCGCCCTGTCGGCGCTGAAGCCGTTTTCCGGCCCGCCACAAGCCGGTCTGCTGGGCCGTTCTGAGCGTCTGGACATCATGAACGCGGCGTTTCTCAACGGCGTGGCCAGTCATATTTTCGACTTCGACGACACCCACCTGAAAACCATCATTCACCCGGCAGGCCCGGTGGTGTCGGCGATTCTCGCCCTCTCGGAATACCACCCGGTGTCGGGCAAGGATTTTCTCAATGCCGTCGTATTGGGCGTGGAAACCGAGTGCCGGATCGGCAACGCCGTGTACCCCAATCACTACGATGTTGGCTGGCACATCACCGGGACTGCCGGGGTGTTCGGCGCGGCGGCGGCAGCCGGGAAGATTCTCGGCCTGAACGAGCAGCAGATGGTCTGGGCGTTGGGTCTGGCGGCGTCTCAGCCGGTGGGTTTGCGCGAATCGTTCGGTTCGATGAACAAGAGCTTCAATCCGGGGCGTGCCGCCAGCAATGGCCTGTTCGCAGCGCTGCTGGCGGCGAAGAACTACACCAGTTCCGACGGCATGATCGAGGCCAAGCGTGGCTGGGCCAACACCATCAGCACCAAACAGGACTACCGCGAAATCACCGAAGGTCTCGGTCAACGCTATGAGTCGGCGCTGAACACTTACAAGCCCTTCGCCTGCGGCATCGTGATTCATCCGGCGCTGGACGCCGCGATCCAGTTGCGCAATCAAAACAAGCTCACCGCCGATCAAATCGCCCGCGTCGACCTCAAAGTGCACCCGCTGGTGATCGAGCTGACCGGCAAGAAAACGCCAAAGATCGGACTGGAAGGCAAGTTCAGCATCTACCACTCGGTGGCCGTGGCGATCATCGAAGGCGCGGCGGGCGAGCGGCAGTACAGCGACCGCGCGGTGAACGACCCGAACGTCATCGCCCTGCGCGACAAGGTCACGGCCACGATCGATCCGGCGATCAAGCCGGAGCAGGTGGACATGACCATCACCCTGAAGGATGGCCGCACGCTGCATAAATTCATCGAGCACGCCATTGGCAGCCTGGAAGTGCCGATGAGCGATCAGCAACTGGAAGCCAAGTTCACCGATCTGGCCAAGGGCGTGTTGCCGGATGCAAAAGTGCGCAAACTGATCGAGACCTGCTGGTCGGTGGAAAAACTGGCGAGCGCGGCAGACATCGCCAAAGCGGCGGTGGTTTAGCAGCTCTTTTGTAGCAGTCCGGCTTGCCGGCGGTGGCGTCCTCAATAACGCCACCGCCGGCAAGCCGGACTGCTACAAGCACCGATCATCAGTCATGCACTCAACACCATGATGGTCTCTGCCACCCGGGCCGGGCAATAATGCACGACGTTTCAATGCCCCGCCCAGAAGGAAGCCCCGTGTCGTCGAGCACTTCAACCCCTGCCCTGCTTGAAGTCAGGCACTTGAGCCGTCTGGACCCCAGCGGCAGCACTCTCCTGTTGCAACCCGCCGACTTTGCACTGATGCCCGGCGATCAGGTGGCGATCACCGGTTCATCCGGCTCCGGCAAGAGTGTCTTCCTGCGCACCCTCTCGCTGCTCGACGCCCCCAGCGGCGGCGACCTGCTTTGGAAACAGCAAACGCTGACCAACGATGCCATTCCCCACTACCGCACCTGCGTGAGTTACCTCGCGCAGCGTCCGGCCTTGATCGAGGGGTCGGTGCTGGACAACCTGCAATTCCCCTACAGCCTGAAGAGCCTCAAGGGCCGAACCTTCGATCGCCAGCACGCCAGCGATCTACTGGCCCAGGCGGGCAAGGAGCCGGTGTTCCTGAACAAGTCCGCGGCCGATCTTTCCGGCGGCGAATCGCAGATCGTCGCGCTGGTGCGCACGCTGCAACTGGCCCCTCAGGTGATGCTGTTCGACGAACCGACGTCCGCCCTCGACCCACAATCGGCAGCAGCCGTTGAAGCGCTGGTACTGCACTGGTTCAACGCGGGGGCAGGCTCGCGGGCCTATGTCTGGGTGTCCCACGACCCTGAACAGGCCAGACGCATGAGCACCCGCCACCTCACGATGAACAAGGGCGTGCTTCAGGGAGCCAGTGCATGAACTATCAGAACCTGACGTCCCTGGACCTTGCCATCGCCGCCACGCTGATCCTGATCAACGGCGCCCTCTCACTGCTGCTCAAACTGGGTCTTGGGCGCCAGTTACTCTTGGCGGCCATGCGTACCGTGGTGCAATTGCTGGCCATCGGGTATCTGCTCGGCTGGGTGTTCGCTAACGCTCAGTGGTACATCGTGCTGCCGCTGATGTGCCTGATGACGTTGATTGCCGGGGCTTCGGCAGCGGGTCGAGGCAAGCGCACCTACACCGGCCAACTGGTCGACAGCATCGCGGCGGTGTGGAGCAGTTCATGGCTGGTGGCGGCCATCGGGCTGTTCGTGATCATCCGCATTCGCCCGTGGTATGAGCCGCAATACGCGATTCCGATTCTCGGGATGATTCTGGGCAATACGCTGACGGCCGTGTCATTGGGCATCGAGCGCATGACCCAGGAACTGGTATCGGGGCGCAATACCATCGAGATGGTTTTGGCGTTAGGCGGCACTCGCTGGGAAGCCGCTCAAGGTGCCGCACGACAGGCCGTGCGCGCGGGCATGATGCCGACCCTGAACCAGATGACCGTGGTCGGCATCGTCAGCCTGCCGGGCATGATGACCGGTCAGGTGCTGGCCGGGGAAAACCCGGTGGACGCGGTGCGCTACCAGATCGTGATCATGTTCCTGATCGCTGCCGGTTCGGCGCTGGGCACGGTGTGCGCGGTATTGCTGACGTTTCGGCGGCTGTTCTCGGCGGATCATCGCTTCATGAGCCATCGGTTGGTGATGCGCCACTGAAAATCCGGCGACCGGCTGGTCACGCGTCTGTCACAAACCAGTATTATTCTGCCATCACTTCGCGGCAGGAGCTTCACGCAGTGATCCGCCGATCGTTCTCCTCCCTGAGTTTCCTGCAATGGCTGCTGATGACGCTGTGTGCGGCGACGCTGGTGTTTCTCTGGGCGCTGTACGCCCAGCAGAAAGCCACGTCGAATCACGAAGCGCTGGCGGCCAAATCCGCTGAACACCTGAACCTGGCGACCATCGCGGCAGAAAACCTGCGCCAACTGGTCGACCGCGCACAGGCCATCGGTCGGGTCACCCGTGGCGACATGGACGACCTCGGCCAGCGCCATCGCGGGGTGGTGCGCATGCTCGCCGAAGACCCGGTGTTCAAGCGCATGAGCCTGTACGGCAGCGACGGCACCCTGCTCTCCGCCAGCCACTTCGACGAGCCCCGCCAATTGCCGCCCGAGTGGCTGGCGCAACTGCAACAACACGCCGAACAGTACGGTTTCAAACCGCTGCTGCCCAACGCGCTGGCCTCGCAGCTCAACGCCTCGCTGCCCAGTTGGCGCCTGCCGTTTCTATTGCCACTGGTCGATTCGTCCACCGGCAAGATGGACAGCATTCTGGTGGTGCAACTGGACGTGGGCTACCTCGCAGCGCTGTTCGAGCACATCGATCTGGGACAGAGCGGCCTGATGCGCCTGATCGACAGCAGCGGCCACGAACGCCTGCGCATCAGCAACAGCGGCGTCGTGGTGTCGGGCGTGCCAATGACGCCGGAACTGACCGACAATGGCGAGCTGACCGGCACATTGATCCAGCGCGGCGGCCCCCATCAGTACCAAAGCATGTACCTGCGCGTGCCCCAGCGCGGATTCAGTGTGATGGTGAGTCAGAGCCATGATGAAATCCTCGCCTCGTCACGTCTGACCTACGAGCGCCAGCTCTGGCTGAACCTGTGCATGACGCTGCTGATCCTCGGCAGCCTGATCTGGACCCTTCGCGTGTTGCGCAAGCGACAAGAAGCCTTCAACGCGCTGGAGCAGGCGCAGCAGGTCAATCAGGAACTGATCGATCGCCTTGAGGACGAACACCGTCGCAGCAGCCACGCCGCCGCCACCGATCACCTGAGCGGCCTGCACAACCGCCGCCAATTCCTCGAAGTCGCGGCCAGCACGCTGTCGACCCAGCGCGGCAAACGCCGATTGATGGCGATTCTGTTCATCGACATGGACCGCTTCAAATCGATCAACGATTCCCTCGGGCACAAGGTCGGCGACATGCTGTTACAAGCCGTGGCCGGGCGTATTCAGCGTTTGCTGGAGCCGGATGACGAGGCCGCACGCTTTGGCGGTGACGAGTTCGTCGTGCTGTTGGCGGGCGAACGCACCGAGGACCAGATTGACGCCTGGGTCCGTTCGCTGGTGCAGAAACTGTCGGCGATCTACTCGCTGGGCGAGCACGAAGTCAGCACCAGCCCGAGCGTGGGGGTGAGCATCTGCCCTCGTGACGGTCAGGACGTCGAAGACCTCATCCGCAGCGCTGACGCGGCGATGTACTCGGCCAAACGCGCCGGTCGGGGCCAATACCGCTTCTTCGACCCCTCGCTGAACGTGGCCGACGTCGAGGAATTCATTCTGGAGCAGGCATTCGGCAATGCCCTGAACGAACGCCAGTTCGTGCTCCACTACCAGCCACAAGTGCGGCTGGACTCGATGGTCGTCGACGGCTACGAAGCGCTGGTGCGCTGGGAACATCCCGAGTTCGGCCTGTTGTACCCGGACCGCTTCATTTCGCTGGCCGAGCGCAGCGGCTTCATCATCGAACTGGGCTGGGAAGTCCTGCGGCTGGCCTGCGAAACCCTCGCCTGCTGGCACGCCGAGGGGCGCGAATTGCGGCTGGCGGTCAACGTCTCGGCGATTCAGTTGCATCAGGCGGACTTCAGCGATCGGGTCCTGCGAAAACTCTTTCGACACAACCTCGAACCGCACTGGCTGGAGCTGGAGATCACCGAGACGACGCTGCTCGATGAAGAGGGTCGCGCCATCGAGCAATTGCAACGCCTGCGTGACGCCGGGCTGAATATCAGCCTCGATGACTTCGGCAAGGGCTACGCCGGCTTTGCCCATTTGCAATCGCTGCCGCTGACCAAACTGAAGATCGACCGAACCCTGATCGCGCCGCTGTCCAACAGCCCGGACGACAGCCCCATCGTGTCGTCCACCATCATCCTCGCCAAACGCCTGGGCCTCACGGTTGTGGCCGAAGGCGTCGAGACCCGCGAGCAGGTGGTGTGCCTGAAAATTGCCGGTTGCGACGTCGCACAGGGCTATCACTTCGCGCGCCCGCTGGCCCCGGAGCAACTGGCCGAATATCCCCCCTTCATGGAAGCCGCCCACATGGATGCCACGGAACACACATGCGTGCAGTAAGAACCTTCACCGCTGCACTCGCCTGTTTGCTGCTGACGGCGGTTTTCCTCGCTGACAGCGCCCGGGCGCAATGTGCCCAGCAAAGCCTGCGCATCGCGGTCATTCCCAAAAAGAGCATGGACGAGCTGCTTCAAGAGCAAAAACCCTTGCTCGACCGCTTGAGCGCTGCCACGGGCCTGCCAGTGGAAGTGGTGCCCTCCTCGTCCTATGAAAGCGTGGTAGACGCCATTGTCTCCGGCGGCGTGGACATTGCGTGGCTGGGGCCTGCGTCCTACATGCTGGCGTATCAGCGCGACCCGCGCATCGAGCCGTTCGCCAGCCTGACCATCGCCCACAGCTTCTTCACCCCCGCTGGGCATCATTATCAGGCGTTGCTATTGGC
Source organism: Pseudomonas sp. NPDC088444 (assembly GCF_044900175.1). NCBI lineage: Bacteria > Pseudomonadati > Pseudomonadota > Gammaproteobacteria > Pseudomonadales > Pseudomonadaceae > Pseudomonas > Pseudomonas sp. NPDC088444. The sequence continues at coordinate 413,445 of NZ_JBJDNK010000003.1, read as the reverse complement.
GCGCCCCGAGGTCGCCAGCAACCTCAAGGAGTTGCGCGGCAAACGGGTGATCCTCACCGACCCGGCCAGCACGTCCGGCAGCGTGATTCCCAATGCTGAATTTTCCGAAGAAGTGGGCATGCCCCTCGCGCAGTTCTTCGCGGCGATTGCCTACTCGGGTTCTCACGACAAATCCCTCGACGCGCTGATCAACCGCAAGGCCGACGCTGCGTTCGTTTCCAGCGTGCGGGCTGACGAGTACCTGACCAACGGCCTGATCCAGCGCGACACCTTCAAGATCCTCTGGCGCTCGGAGCCGATTTATTACGACCCCTTCGTATTCAGCGGCACGTTATGTTCACGTCTGAAAGACAAAGTGCGCGCGGCGATGCTCAATGACCAGCAAGGGCTGGCGACCTTTCTCGATTCGCAGAAAGCGTCCGGCATCGTGCCGGTCAGTCATGCCGAATACGCCCCGTTGCTGCGCATGATGCAGGGCCTGCCTGGCGTGCAGTGATGGGGTCAGGGCCCAGAGGTTCAGCGTCGAAAACGAGATCTGGATTCGGCGTGATAGGTGTGGGAGCCGGCTTGCTGGCGAAGGCGGTTGACCAGACAACATGAAATCACCCACAAAGACCGCGTCCGGCCCAAACACTGCGCTGTCACTGCAGACGAATTCAAGAAGCAGCATCCCAATGAAGATTGCGTCAGAAACCGCCATCAACGCTGATCTATAACCCCGATTGGCCCATACTGCCCCCGCCCCCTTTCCATGAAGGAGATTGCCGATCATGTCTGTCGTCCATAAAGCAGCGCAGGTGGGATTTTCGACGCAAGCTGGCACCTACACCCAAGGGCGGCCAGACTATCCCGATGAGTTAAGCCACTGGCTCAGGCACACGCTGAATATCGATGAGCAATCGTCGGTGGTTGACCTTGGCGCTGGCACGGGCAAGTTCACCCGCCTGCTGGTGCCACTAACCGATCACCTGAAGGCCGTGGAACCCGTCGAGCCAATGCGTCAGGAATTCGCCAAAGGCTTACCGCACACCCCGATTGTCGGCGGCACCGCCGAAGCATTGCCCCTGGCCGATCGCAGCACCGATGTGTTGCTGTGCGCCCAGGCCTTTCACTGGTTTGCCAACGAACAGGCACTGGCCGAAATCCATCGGGTGCTAAAGCCCGGTGGACGTCTGGGGCTGGTCTGGAACGTGCGTGACGAGTCGGTAGACTGGGTGGCCGAAATCACTCGCATCATCACACCTTACGAGGGCGACACGCCGCGCTTTCACACCGGCCAGTGGCGCCGCCCGTTCAACGGCCTTTACTTCGCGCAACCCGAACTGACCTGCTTCAGCTACAGCCACAGCGGATCGCCAGAAACGGTGATCATGAATCGCTTTCTGTCGGTGAGTTTCATCGCCGCACTGCCCGACGCCGAGAAAGCCGAAGTCACCCGGCAACTGCGGGAACTGATCCAGACCCACCCGGCGCTGCGCGGTCACGAGACGGTTGATTTCCCCTACCAGACCCAAGCCTACCTGTGCCGTCGGCTGGATTGAACCCAGGTACACGCCGTGAAGATCATTCGCAGTAAGGTCTTAACCGGCGACCGACCGTGGGCGGCCCTCGACATCGTAAGCGTGTGACGTCTCAACCGTAGGTCCGAACCGCCGGACTTTGCGGGGCGAAACGTTGCGCGTACTCCCGAGGTGTGACGCCAAGGCGCCGAACGAAGGCTTTACGCAACACGTCGATGCTGTTGTAACCGCAGCGGCGGGCGATTTCCTCCATGGAGCGCCCGCCCATTTCGAACGCACGACAGGCCGCCTCCAGCCGCACGTCTTCGACATATTTGGCCGGGGTGGTCTGCAACTCTTTCTGGAACAGGCGGATCAGCGTACGCACGCTGGTGGCCATGCGATCGGCCAGCATTTCCACGGTCAATTCGCGGTGCAGGTGCTCGCTGATCCACACGCACAGGTCTTCCAGCCCCGAGCCGGCAGCGCGCTGGGATTGCAGAGTCACGCTGAACTGCGCCTGGCCGCCCGGACGCCGCAGAAACAACACCAGGTTCTTCGCGATCTCCATGGCAATGTCGTCGCCCAAGTCCTCGCTGACCAGCGCCAGGGCCAGATCGATCCCCGCCGAGATCCCCGCCGAGGTGTAGACGTTGCCATCCTTGATCCAGATCGGATTGGCGTCGACGTTCACCTTGGGGTACTGCTGCGCCAGTTCATGGGCTTTGGCCCAGTGCGTGGTCGCGCGCCGCCCGTCCAGCACGCCGGTTGCGGCCAGTGCGAATGCGGCGACGCAGATCGAACAGACACGCCGCACCCCCTCGACCCGCGTACCGACCCAGGCAATGGCCTCCCGGTCCAGCGCCAACACGGACCTGGCCCCCGAGGCCACGATCAGAGTGTCGATGGGCGGGCTGTCCAGACGCTCCTGAGCCAGCGTCTTGTGGGCCATCAGGCCGATGCCGGTTTCACTGCGCAGGTGCACGTTATCGGTCGACGAAATCAGCTCCAGTCGATACGGCGGCGTATCGCCCATGCACAGCCGGTTGGCGTAGGTGAACACCTCGGCCGGACCGATCACGTCCAGCGCACTCACCGGGGCCAGCCCCAGAATCACCACCCGTTTCTGTGGCCGTGAGACAAGGCGCGGTCGAGTGTCGTTGTGTTTTTTCACGTTGGGCTCCGGCGTTTGGCAACGCGGCATCTTGTCACGAATCAACTGAAAATGGTCAATTCCGACAGCGTTGAATCCTTAGATTAGGGGTAGATCCACTCTTCTCAGGTAAGCACACATGAACACTCCCGTTTCCGTCGGCGGCATCATCGCCCCCGACTCGGCGCTGACCCGCAAGGCAACATCGCTGGTCGCGCGCGTCCATTCCAAAGCCATGCTCAACCACGTTCATCGTAGCTGGTGGTTCGCGGACTTTCTGGGCCAGAAGCGCGGCCTGAAATACGACCGGGAAGTCGTCTATCTGGCGGCTTTGATGCACGATCTGGGACTGACGCCCGAGTTCGCCGCCGATCAGCGTTTCGAGGTCGACGGCGCCAATGCCGCCAGCCGGTTCCTGCTGGACAACGGCTACACGGACGCCAAGGCACAATTGGTCTGGGACGCCATCGCTCTGCACTCCAGCGCCGGGATCGCCGAGCGCAAACAGCCGGAAATCGCGCTGATTTTCATGGGCGCTCACGTTGACGTGATGGGTCTGTTCATCGAGGAAATCACCCCGTCGTTGATCGATGACACCCTGGCGCTGTACCCGCGTCTGGGCATGAAAGCGGCATTCACAGCCGCCGTCGCCGAAGTCGCACGCAAAAAGCCCCACACCGCCATCGGCACGGGGCTGGCTGACGTCGGGCGCCGCCACATTCACGGTTTCGACTGCCCGAACGTCTGCGACCTGATCGACAACGCGCCGTTCGACAGCTGAGTGGAGATCAAAGATTGCGGCAATACCCTTCGAACATCAGGGGGTCCTGAAGCAGTGGCGCGGTGTCTGGCGACACTGCGATCCATCCGCCCATGATCAGCAAAAAAGCCGCAATCGGCATGGCCAGCCTGCGACCATTGGGCAGGACCTTTTCGGCAAACATGAACAGCGTCAACAGGGCCATCCACGTCAGGCTCATGACTCCCACGGCGAACATGACTGCCATCAGCGCCCAGCAACAGCCGACGCACACCAGGCCATGGCGAAAACCCATGGTCACGGCTCCGCCATTCCCTGCCCGCCAGTGCAGTTGAAAGAAGGAAAACGGTGATCGACAGCCCTTGAGGCATGCGTGTTTGAGCGTTGACAGTTGATACATCCCCGCCAGTATCAGCACCGCACCGGCCAGCCATGGACCTGCGCGATTCCAATGAATGACGTCAGGATTGACGAACCGCACCAGCCCATCCAGCGTGAAAGCGATCAGCCCGTAAACCAGCCACGCCATGCCGTAACCGCCGATGAAGCCGAGCACGCGCCTTACGCGGATCGCAGGCGCCACACCGCGCCCGCGCAACATCCCCACGAGGGCACCAATGTAGTTGAGTTCCGAAGGCAGCATCATGGCCGTGAGCATCACCACCCAACCGACGAGAAACACCGGCAGCCGGTGCAGCGGCGTACCCGGCCCCTCATCCATGCCGCCCATGAACATCAGGGTGCCGAGCCACGCGGCAATGCTCAGCGCCACGATGATCATGCTCCAGCCCGAGACCGAAGGACGCGCGCCAAGCAGCGAGCGCGATGCAGAAACGAAGGTCCTGATCATGGCGCGTCCGGCCCCTGCCAGTCGAACGGAATGTGCTTGCTGGCCTGCCCGGCCGGAATGTTCTGATCGAAGCCGAAGGCCTTCCAGCGCCCGGCCACGCTTTTACCCCAGGTGACCGGCGCCGAGGTCGGCCCCACTTCACTGCCCGGCGGGTTGTAGCTTTGCAGGCGCTTGCTCGGGTCGGAGGTCGGCCCGCTCATGGCCTTGCCGCTGGCCTCGACTTTGTCTTCCACGGTCACGCGCCAGTGCTCGAGGGTACTTTCGATGTCCACCGAGATGTCGGCGAATTCCACGCCGCGAACGTCGCGCACGTGGGTCGGCACGAACTGGGTCATCCAGCCGCCGACCTGCCCGGTGAAAATCGCCACCATCGCTGCGCGCTGCGCTTCATCGCCTGTCGCGTCGAAGAAAAACCCGCAGTCGAGCCACGCGCCGTCCCACAAGTTGCCGGTGAAGTTGGCCAGGAGTACCACTTTCAGGCCCGCCATCGGCGTCTCGCCAAAATGCCCCTCGTTGATCCGGTAGGCCCACAGCACTTCACAGTGGTTGCCGGTGGGCGGTTGCGCGTAGGTGCAGGGGCATGGCGAGTTGCAGGAACACACGTCGAGCCATTCGCCTGCAATGCGCCAAGGGGGAATCGAAGCCTTTTGGGGTACGGAATCACTCATCGCTTGCTCCTTTGATGGTCCGATAAATTGTCTGGACATCATCGGGCACCGGGCAGAACATCATCAGTGGCGAAATCGACATTCTCAGGGTCAGTATCGACACATGACACACCTCGCTCCGATTGAAATAGGCCTCGTGCCGTACCCCGGCGCTCAGCAGGCCGCCCTGCTCGGCCTGACCGATCTGTTCGAGATCGCCGACCACTTTGCCGCCCGCCACCACGCGCAAGCGGGTCCGTTTCTGCGGGTGACGCAACGCCTGCCCTCGGACGATGAAACGGGGTTGACCTCGCCTTCTGTGCTGATCTTCGCGCCGAAAATCGCCACGCCGCCGACGGCTGGGGAAGCCGCGCTCTTTGTCGAGTGGATCATCAAGCACCATCGCCACGGTACGACTCTGGCGTCGGTGTGTGGCGGCGCGTTCCTGCTGGCCGAAACCGGCCTGTTGGAGGGGCGCTCGGTCACCACCCACTGGGACCACGCCGAGCTGTTTCGCCAGCGCTTTCCCGAGGTAAATCTGGACATCGACAAGCTGATCATCGACGACGGCGACCTGATCAGCGCGGGCGGGATCATGGCGTGGATCGACCTGGGCCTGAAACTCGTCGATCGTTTTCTCGGCGCAACGGTCATGGCCGAGACTGCGCATTACCTGCTGGTGGACCCGCCCGGTCGCGAACAGCGCTATTACAGCGCGTTCTCGCCGAACCTGACCCACGGCGATGCGGCGATTCTCAAGGTTCAGCACTGGTTGCAAGCGGGCGGCGCCAAGGACACGGCTCTCGCCGCGCTGGCCGGGCATGCGGGTCTTGAAGAGCGCACCTTTCTGCGGCGCTTTCGCAAGGCCACTGGCCTGACTGCCGTCGATTACTGCCAGCGCCTGCGCGTAGGCAAGGCCTGCGAGATGTTGCAGTTCACCACGCAACCCGCCGAAGCCGTGGCCTGGCAAGTGGGCTACACCGACGCAGGGGCGTTTCGCAAAGTCTTTCTGCGCATCACCGGTCTGACGCCGGGCGAGTACCGCAGGCGCTTCAGCGTGAGGCGTGCCTAGGCGACTGCGCTGACCGCGAACTGGCACGAATCCCTCGGAAACTGTCAATTTTCGCCGCTCAGGGCTGCATAGACTGCCGAGCAGAACGTTGACCGAGGTTATTTCCATGCCTGTCGCACTCATTCTTCCGCTGAGCGTCACTCTGGGCCTGTTGGCCTGGGGGCTGATCGCGCTCTGGTACATCTGGCCGCGCATTCGTGACCTGAACGCGCGGGAGGCGCTGATTCCGCTGATCCTGCCCCATTGCTTCCGTTATCTGGGGCTGTCGTTTCTGATCCACGGCGTCACAACCGACGCCCTTGATCCGCGCTTCTCATGGCCCACCGCCTACGGCGACCTGCTGACCGCGCTGCTGGCCTTCGCCGCCGTCATTGCACTGCGTAGCCATGCGCGATTCGCCAAGGCGCTAGTCTGGCTGTTCAGCGCGGTGGGTGTCGCGGATTTTCTCAACGCCTTCGCCCGTGGCCTGACCTTCGTCGAGCCGGGCAGCTTTGGCGCGACCTATTACATCCCGATGGCCGTGGTGCCGCCGCTGATGATCAGCCACCTGTTAATCATCGCTTACCTGCTGCGTCGACCCCACCGCACTGCATAACTGAATAAAGAGGCATGCATGATTTCTGACTGGCTTTCCCGCGCCCTCGCCCGGCGCGGCATTCACTACGGCTGGGCGATGATCGCCGTGACGTTTTTCACCGCGCTGATCACCGCCGCATCGGTGGGTGCGCCGGGGGTGTTCATCGTGCCGATGCAGATGGAATTCGGCTGGAACACCGTGGAAATCTCCTCGGCGCTATCGATCCGCTTCGTGCTGTTCGGCCTGATGGCACCCTTTGCCGCCGCGCTGATGAACCGCTACGGGCTGCGTAATGTGGCGCTGGCGGCGATTCTGGTGATCATGACCGCGCTGCTGTTGTCACTGAGCATGACTGAAGTCTGGCAACTGGTGGCGCTATGGGGCGTGGCCGTGGGCATTGGCGCCGGGATGACGGCGCTGACCCTGGGCGCCACCGTGGCGTCACGCTGGTTCAGCGCCCGTCGTGGGCTGGTGGTGGGTGTATTGACCGCCAGCACCGCGACCGGACAACTGATCTTCATGCCGCTGCTGGCCAACGTCACCGAGCATTACGGCTGGCGCTGGGCGCTGGTGCTGATGTCGGCGATGCTCGCATTGGCCGCCATTGCGGTGCTGATGCTCATGCGCGACCGCCCCGCCGATCTGGGCTTGCGTCCCTTTGGCGACACCGGCACAGGCCCGATTGCAGCGCCCGCGCCCAGTGCCGCGTCGATCTTCAGCGCGTCGTTGAACACCCTGCGCGATGCGTCGAAAACCCGCGTGTTCTGGATTCTGTTCGGCACGTTTTTCATCTGCGGCGCCACCACCAACGGGCTGGTGCAAGTGCATCTGATCCCGATGTGCGGCGATTACGGTATCTCCCCTGTCAAGGCCAGCGGCTTGCTCGCGGCAATGGGCGTGTTCGACCTGATCGGCACCGTGGCGTCAGGCTGGCTGTCCGACCGGTTCGACAACCGCCGCTTGTTGTTCTGGTATTACGGGTTGCGCGGGCTGTCGCTGATCGCCTTGCCATTCACCGACTTCTCGATTGTCGGCCTGTCGCTGTTCGCGGTTTTTTACGGCCTGGACTGGATCGCCACAGTGCCCCCGACCGTGCGCCTGGCCGCTTCCCGTTTTGGTCCTGAACGCGCGGGCATGGTGTTTGGCTGGATTTTCGCAGGCCACCAGATCGGTGCCGCTGCCGCTGCGTTTGGCGCCGGTTGGTCACGCACCGAGTTGCTGAGCTACTTGCCCGCGTTTTTCACCGGGGGCGTGTTGTGTTTGCTCGCCGCGGTCACGATTCTGTCGGTTCGTCAGGAAAAGGCCGCACTCAAACCGGCGGCGGCCTGACTCGACCAATCGGACAGGTTTTGTCACACATCTGCCATTTACAGGTGCTAGTGTCCCGCGATTTCTCACTCTCGCTGGCCGGTGATTGTCTATCACCGGCCGTGGACAAGGCCGACATCCGATCGATTCATTTTCTCGACAACCACGCGCAGCACGGCATGTCGATTGATCGCGGGTCGTTGACCGAACGGCTGTCTATCCTGTTGGAAAAGCCGGTGCTGGAGAGGCTGCATTTCGAGCCGGTGGTGGACCTCAATGCTCATGGGTTTCAGGGCATCCGTGCGTTGATCGATCTGGCCACTGGCAGCGAATTCGATCTGCTGATCAACACGGGGTCATTGCGGCCTTCGCGGCTCAAGGAAATGCTCATCGACGCTGTGCTGGACGTCTGGCCGCACAACTTCACCGACGCGCTGCGACGCCCGGCTCCACCGATTGCGCCGCGTCATGTGCGGTTGGCGGTGGAGTACATTCAGGCGCACCCGCAGATGCTGGTCAGCGGCACGGATCTGGCGCGTTTGAGCCACGTCAGCCTGCGCGCCTTGCAGGACGGGTTTCGGCGCTTCATGGGGATGTCGATTGTCGCGTATCAGCGGCAGGTGCGACTGGAACGCGCTTTCAAGGTGCTGGAGCGAGGAGGGATGGCGTCGGTGACCGAGGTGGCGTTGCAGCATGGATTCAGCAATGTCGGGCGGTTTTGCCAGTATTTTCAGAGCGCCTATGGCGTCAGCCCGGCACAGGTCAGAAAGCACACGCAGTAGCCAATCCTGCAATTGAGTGTCGAGCAGCGTGTGGCTGCCAACTGGGTGGCGACTGCGTCGTGTCCGTCATTGCTTGGTTTACAGACAGACCGCTTTCGCCAGCAAGCCGGCTCCCACAGATTTAGCGTCGAACGCGAGATTTGGATTCAACGCGATCCTTGTGGGAGCCGGCTTGCTGGCGAAAACTACAGGCCAGTCAACACCGTCTGTAGGGTAGGAATCAGAACGCGTAACTGGCCTTCAGACTGCCGCTGTAACCCTGACTGTCTCCCCCACCATTGGCACCCACTTGCGCCCCCACACTGAACGCGCCAAGACTGGCTATGACGTTGACCGCGCCGTTGAACTGGTCACGGCTGTCGAAAGCTGCTCGCTGCTCGATGTCCAGCCCCAGCAGATGACCTTCGCTGTCGACCTGATGATCGCCAAGCGCGTGCTCATACCCCACTTGCACACCCGGTACCACCTGCCAGGCGCCCAGTGCGACAGGGGCCAGCGACGCATTCAGATTCGCCACAGCGCTGCGGCGGGTTTGCTGAATGCCGTCAACGTCCAGTGCCAGCTCACTGCCCTTTTCATTGAAACCCGACAGGTCGAGATGGCTGACACGCACGCCAAGACTTGGCTCCAGCGTCACGCCGCTCAATGCCATGCGATAGCCCAAGGCCAACGTAGCACCGGCCAGGGTGCCGTGGCTGTCGCCTTTCGCTGCGCCCAGACCGCCGCCCAGTTCGCGCTTGCTGTCATAGTCGAGCCAGCCGCCGCTGACGTTGGCGTCGACAAACACGCCTCGTTCCAGCCCGTCCGGAGCAAAGCGTGCGCCTGCGCTGAGGAACGTCAGGTCAGTCTTCGCCTCGCCCCCTGCCGCTCCCACGCTGCCATGGTTGTAACCGAATCCGGCATAAGCGCTGAGTTGCTCGGAGAAACGCTGCGTCAGGCCCACCATCATCCCCTGACTGTGTTCATTGCTACTGGCTGCACGGGACGAACCGTCCGTGCCCAGATAGCCCGCCAACGCCGAACCCCACAGGCGGTATTGCCCCACCTTGAGGTCGATGCCGCTGGCATAGGGCGCGGCGGCCTGCGCGGCAGCGATGGACAGGCTCAGAACGGACAAGGAAAACAGAACACGCTGGAACACGGTGCAGCCTCTTGAAATTGTGTCGGGCTGGCTACTATCGAGGGCGGGTCGATACCGAATATGACAATTCGCTACACAACGGAAATGCTTGCGCGATTGGTCCGCGGGCTGCGTTTTATGTCCTTAGCAGAAGCGAAAACACCGAGTTATACGGGAGCCGGACGGCTACAGGGTTGTTTTATTCGGGAGGCCAAAACGAAACCGCCCGAGCAAGTCGGGCGGCGTTCATGAACAGGGTTGATCAGTCTGGCGTGAGTTCTAGAATCCGGTCACGCCCGCCTTCGGCCAAGAGGTACGTACCGCGTCCCGTTGGGATGATGGCCTGCGGTGCCTTGAGAAACGACAGCACGGTGCGCTGCTTGCCTTGGGGGTCGATCAACAGCAAACGCGCACGGTGGGTCGAATCCTCGCTGATCCACAAGCCCCGCTGATCACACATCAGGTAGGTCGGCTGGTTGAAACCGCTGAGCACCACCGGATCGCGACCGTCGTCAGTGAGTTGGTGGATGACGCCCTTCTCTTTTTCGGTGTAGAGCATGCGGCCATCGGTGCAGCGAGTGATGGATTCGGTTTCGGACAGACCGCTGCGCAGCACTGTCAGCGTGCCGTCCGGCCAGTGATAACGCAGCAAGCGGCCATCGTCCTTGCGGTCTTCGATGGCGTACAGGTCGTCACCTTCGTTCCACAGCCCCTGCACGTCTGAACCTTTGAACAGGCCCTTCACTTCACCGTCCTTGAAGAAATTGACCATCGCGCCATCGATTTCCTGGCTGAACACCCATCCGCCATGCACGGCGACCATGCCGTCGGGTTTGGACAACCCTGACACCACGGTCTCCCGCTTGCCGTCCGGCAGAATGCGCACGATGCTGCCTTTGCCGTCGCGCAATTCCTGGCTGACGATCAGCGAGCCGTCGCCGTTGACCACCATCGACGCGGCCTTCGGCACGCTTGTGTGCACCACTTGATAACGCCAGCCATCGCTGGCCTGCACCGGGAAAAAGCTCTGCCAGGCGAAGAAACCGAGGGCTGCCAGAATCACTGCGCCCGGTACCGCCAACATCAATTTCAGGTAACGCCGAGGCGCGCATGTGGTGTTCGGGTTTTGAACGGCTGTATTCATTGATCAGGCTGCCGACAAGTGCTCGTAAAGGATGGTTGCACCGACCATTATCAACACAATGCCGCCAACAATCTCGGCGCGTTTGCCCACGACCGTACCCAACACGCGGCCCAACATCACGCCAATGGTGACCATTACCGTGGTGGCGATGCCGATGGCCAGCGCTGCGACGACGATGTTCACGTCCACGAACGCCAGGCCCACGCCCACCGCCAGCGCGTCGATACTGGTCGCAAAGGCAGTGACGGCGAGAATCAGAAACGAGTGCTGTTGGGGTTTATCGTCGTCTTCTTCGTCGTGTTTGAAACCGTTGTGGATCATGTGCAGCCCCAGCACCAACAGCAGGGTGAAGGCGATCCAGTGATCCCAACTCTCGACGAAACGGCTCGCGACCTGTCCGATGGCCCAACCGATGACAGGGGTGATGGCTTCGATGACACCGAAAATCAAACCCGTGCGCAGGGCTTCTGAGAGGCGAGGTTTGTGCAGGCTGGAACCTTTGCCGATGGCCGCCGCGAAGGCGTCCGTGGACATGGCCAATGCCAGGAAGATGAGAGAAATCGGGCTCACGGTAGGAATCCAGTCGGGCTATGAGACAACGACACAACCACACGCCCGACTTTAGGCATGGATGCGTCGTTGGTCTCGCCAATCCCCGGGCATTTCCGAAGATGTTCACGCCACGGCTGCCGCCGAGAATGTTGACGTGAACGCTCAAAACCTGCGGTCTTGAGCAGGCTACTCCCCAACAAGGACGGCCACTATAGTCAGGGTTATGTGAAAAAAATATAAACGGTGGCGTTTTTATCGCGTCATTGTGACCACTTCGCCCTGCCCATAGCCCGCCATCAACTCGACGATCCAGTCGATGAACACCCTCAATTTCAGGCTGATGTGCCGGTTCGGCGGGTAGGCCACGAACATCGGCATGGTCTCCAGTTGCCAGCCGTCGAACAGCCGCACCAACTCGCCCTTCTCCACAGCCTCACGGACCATGTAGGTCGGCAGCCAGAGCACGCCCATACCGGCCAAGCCCGCCGAGATGTAAGCGTTGCCATCGTCCACCGAAAGCACGTAGCGACTTTGTACCTGAATGGACTCGCCCGCACGCTGCATGACCATGGGAAAGAGTTTGCCGGTGCGCGCCCAGCGATAGCCTACGATGCGGTGTTGCGGCGCTTCCAGCTCACGCGGGTGATTCGGTGTGCCGATCCGTTGCAGGTATGTGGGTGCGGCGTAAACACCCAATTGCAAGTCGCCGATGCGCCGGGCCATGAGGGATTGGTCCGTCAGCTCACCGCCGCGCACCACGCAATCGACGTGCTCACCGATCAGATCGACCATGCGATCGCTGACGCCCAGATCGATCTGGATGTCCGGGTATCTGGCGTGAAAGGCGGGCAGCGCCGGAATCAGGATGAATCGGGCGAACGGGCTGGGCACATCGACCCGCAAACGCCCTCTGGGCAACACCGCCGCGGCGGACAGACTGGTTTCAGCGTCGTCGACATCGGCCAGCACCCGCACCGCGCGCTCGTAATAGGCGGCGCCGTCGGCGGTGACGTTCACCTTGCGCGTGGTGCGGTTCAACAGCTTCACCCGCAGGCGCGCTTCGAGCTGCTGAATCAGTTGGGTCACGCTGGTCTTGCTCATGTGCAGGGTCTCGGCGGCCTTGGTGAAGCTGCCGGTTTCGACCACACGAACGAACGCCTGCATTGCATCGAAACGGTCCATGGCGGCTCCGAATATCGGTAGGGATTGTTTGGGATTTACAAACAGTGCTGACCACGGTTGCGCGTTTATCGCCCTGATGCAAGCCCCGTACAGTCACTGCATCGCTAATCTCATACGCCTGATGGAGGCTATACATGACTGTTCGCGACGTCGTTTTCCCACCGGGTCGCCAGGCGCTGTACGAGCGCAATCGTTATTCACCCGCGGTTAAATCCAACGGCCTGTTGTTTGTGTCAGGCCAGGTCGGCAGCCGTGAAGACGGCTCGCCTGAACCTGAACTGAAGGCGCAAGTGCGACGGGCATTCACCAACCTGAACGCTGTTTTGAAAGAGGCAGGTTGCACGTTCGATGACGTGATCGACGTGCAGGTGTTCATCGTGGATCCGCAGACACGCTTTGAAGAGATCTGGAGCGTGGTCCCGGAGTTCTGGGGCGAAGCGCCCTTCCCGACCGTCACGGCAGTAGGCGTGACGTGGTTGTATGGATTCGATTTCGAGATCAAGGTGATTGCGAAGTTGCCGTAGACGTTCTGCTTCAATTGATCGTTCCCACGCTCCGCGTCGTAACGCATGGCCTGACGCTCCGCGCCAGTGGGACGCGGAGCGTCCAAGGCGGCATTCCCACGCAGAGCGTGGGAACGATCATTGATCATCAACGCTTTGCACCAACCCCTCTAGCGGCACGATTTGCCGGCGGCAGCGATCTCTACCTGTGGGAGTGAGCTTGCTCACGAAAGCGGCGTGTCAACCACCTATGAAGTGACGGCCTGATCGCATCGTGAGCAAGCTCACTCCCACAAATTGAGTCGGCACCAACAGGTCACACCGCCAACAACCGCTCACGCAGCTTGGCGATCTCGTCGCGCATCTGCGCGGCGGCTTCGAACTCCAGGTCGCGGGCCAGCTGGTACATCTTCTCTTCCAGTTGGCGAATGCGCTTGTTGATCTCGTTCGGTGAGCGCAATTCAGCTTCGTACTTGGCGTTCTCTTCGGCGGCCTTGGCCATGCCTTTGCGCTTTTTGCTGCGCGAGCCAGGCACGGTGGCGCCTTCCATGATGTCGGTGATGTCCTTGACCACCCCCTTGGGCACGATGCCGTTGGCTTCGTTGAACGCCACCTGCTTCTCACGACGCCGCTCGGTCTCGCCGATGGCCCGTTCCATGGAGCCGGTCATGTGGTCGGCGTAGAGAATCGCGTGGCCGTTGAGGTTTCGGGCGGCACGGCCAATGGTCTGAATCAGCGAGCGCTCTGAGCGCAGGAAACCTTCCTTGTCAGCGTCGAGAATCGCCACCAGCGACACCTCGGGCATGTCCAGACCCTCGCGCAGCAGGTTGATCCCCACCAACACATCGAAGGTGCCCAGACGCAGGTCGCGGATGATCTCGACCCGCTCCACGGTATCAATGTCCGAGTGCAGGTAGCGCACGCGCACGCCGTGATCGGCGAGGTAATCGGTAAGGTCTTCGGACATGCGCTTGGTCAGCGTGGTGACCAGCACCCGCTCATCATTGGCCACGCGTTTTTTGATCTCGGAAAGTAGGTCGTCAACCTGCGTCAGCGCCGGGCGGATTTCGACTTTCGGGTCCACCAGACCGGTTGGCCGCACCACCTGCTCGATCACCCGCCCGGCGTGCTCGCCTTCATACGGGCCGGGGGTCGCCGAAACGAAAATGGTCTGCGGGCTGACGCTTTCCCATTCGTCGAAACGCATGGGCCGGTTGTCCAGCGCCGACGGCAGGCGAAAGCCGTACTCGACCAGGGTTTCCTTGCGCGAGCGGTCGCCTTTGTACATCGCGCCGACCTGCGGCACGCTGACGTGGGACTCGTCGATCACCAACAGCGCATCCGGCGGCAGGTAATCGTAGAGGGTCGGCGGCGGCGCTCCGGCCGGACGCCCCGACAGGTAGCGCGAGTAGTTTTCGATGCCGTTGCAGTACCCCAGCTCCAGGATCATCTCCAGGTCGAACCGGGTGCGTTGCTCCAGCCGCTGCGCTTCCACCAGTTTGTTGGCGCCGCGCAGGTATTCCAGACGTTCCTGCAATTCCACCTTGATGCCCTCGACCGCATCCAGCAGGGTCTCGCGCGGGGTCACGTAGTGGCTCTTGGGATAGAAGGTGAAACGCGGCAGTTTGCGGATGACCTCACCGGTGAGCGGGTCGAACGCCGACAGGCTTTCCACTTCGTCATCGAACAGCTCGACGCGAATGGCTTCCAGGTCCGATTCCGCCGGAAAGATGTCGATCACATCGCCGCGCACACGGAAGGTGGCGCGGGCGAAATCCATGTCGTTGCGGGTGTATTGCAGGTCGGCCAACCGCCGCAGCAACTGGCGCTGATCCATTTTGTCGCCACGGTCCACGTGCAGGACCATCCGCAGGTAGGTCTCTGGACTGCCCAGACCGTAAATGCACGACACCGTGGTGACAATGATTGCGTCTTTGCGCTCCAGCAATGCCTTGGTCGCGGACAGGCGCATCTGCTCGATGTGGTCATTGATCGAGGCGTCCTTCTCGATGAAGGTGTCCGACGACGGCACGTAGGCTTCGGGCTGGTAGTAGTCGTAGTAGGAGACGAAATATTCGACGGCGTTATTCGGGAAAAACGCCTTGAACTCGCCATACAACTGCGCGGCCAGGGTCTTGTTCGGGGCCAGCACCATGGTCGGACGCTGCACCTTCTGGATCACGTTGGCGATGCTGAAGGTCTTGCCCGAACCGGTCACGCCGAGCAAGGTCTGGTGCGACAGCCCCGCTTCGATGCCCTCGACCATCTGGCGAATCGCCTCGGGCTGGTCACCGGCAGGCGCAAAACGGGTAACGAGTTGAAACTCGGACATAGCGGACCTCTGTGTGCGCCGATGCCAGGTCAACAACCCGGCGGGCGCGAATTGGGCGCGGACGACTGATCCCGCCGACGGGAGAGACGCACGTATAAAAAGAAGTATGGGACTACACATGGAGCCCACAACACCAGCTTTCAAGCCATCATCGGTACATTAGTCCCCGCGACATGACTAATGGTCGAAATAAATTGAAAAAACCCGGAAAAACCGGCCCTGCCCTGTCGCCCCCGCCCGCGATGCTCTCTATACTGACTCCCCGTTTGTGCACCGCTCTAGTGCATTCGGCCGGAGCGATGCGATCCATTCACTCCCCATTCAGAGCCGCCGCAAAAATGAGCCTGTTCTCCGCTGTCGAAATGGCACCACGCGATCCAATCCTGGGCCTCAACGAAGCATTCAACGCCGACACCCGCACCACCAAGGTCAACCTGGGCGTCGGCGTTTACAGCAACGAAGAAGGGAAAATCCCGCTGCTGCGTGCCGTTGCCGAAGCGGAAGAAATTCGCGTCGCTCAGCACATCCCGCGTGGCTACCTGCCGATCGACGGCATCGCTGCCTACGACAAAGCCGTGCAAACCCTGCTGTTCGGTGCCGAATCGCCACTGCTGGCCTCCGGCCGCGTGATGACCGTACAGGCCGTGGGCGGCACTGGCGCACTGAAAATCGGTGCCGACTTCCTCAAGCAACTGTCGCCAAATGCCGTCGTGGCCATCAGCGACCCGAGCTGGGAAAACCACCGCGCACTGTTCGAAACCGCCGGTTTCCCGGTGCAGAACTACCGCTACTACGACGCCGCGACCCACGACGTGAACCGCGCAGGCATGCTGGAAGACCTGCAGAACCTGCCGCCCGGCTCCATCGTCGTGCTGCACGCCTGCTGCCACAACCCGACCGGCGTTGACCTGACCCTGGAAGACTGGAAAAAAGTCCTCGACGTGCTCAAAGCCAAAGGCCACGTACCGTTCCTGGACATGGCCTATCAGGGCTTCGGCGACGGCATCGACGAAGACGCCGCTGCGGTGCGTCTGTTCGCCGAATCCGACCTGACCTTCTTCGCTTCCAGCTCGTTCTCCAAGTCGTTCTCGCTATACGGCGAGCGCGTTGGCGCCTTGTCCATCGTCACCGAGTCGAAAGAAGAAACCGCCCGCGTCCTGTCCCAGGTCAAGCGCGTGATCCGTACCAACTACTCCAACCCACCGACCCACGGCGCGACCATCACCGCTGCGGTGCTGAACAACCCTGAGCTGCGTCAGAAGTGGGAAGACGAACTGGCCGAAATGCGTGCCCGCATCAAGGGCATGCGCGAAGAGATGACGAACCGTCTGGCGAACAATCCGGCAGGCCAGGATTTCAGCTTCGTCGCTCGTCAACGCGGCATGTTCTCCTACTCCGGCCTGACCGTTGAACAGGTCCACCGCCTGCGCAACGAATTCGGCATCTACGCGCTGGACACCGGCCGTATCTGCGTGGCGGCGTTGAACAAGAGCAACATTGAGGCGGTGACCAAGGCGATTCTGGCGGTTATCTAAGAACGCCATCGATTCACCCGCTGATCGTTCCCACGCTCCGCGTGGGAATGCCGTGACAGACGCTCCGCGTCGATTGGGACGCGGAGCGTCCCGGGATGCGTTCCCACGCTGAGCGTGGGAACGATCATTCAACGATCATTCACTGCGCCTTCTTGCGATACGCCATCGAATCGTCGATGCGCTTGAGGATGTAATCCCCCGCCGCCACTGCCGGATACAAACTGGCCTCCCCCTCAATCCCCAGATCACACGGATCAACCACCGCGCTGTAGGTCGGGTCGTAAAACGTCGCGATGGAATAACGCTCATGCCCGGATTTATTGATCACCCGGTGCAGGGTCGAGCGGAAGCGGTCGTTGGACCAGCGCGCCAGCAAATCCCCCACGTTCACCACCAGACTGCCCTCGATGGGCGTGGCATCAATCCAACTGTTGCTCGCCAGTTCACGCACCTGCAAACCGCCACTGTTGTCTTGATACAGCAGGGTGATGCAGCCGTAGTCGGTGTGGGGCGCAACACCGAACTGGTCGGACTCGGCCATCGGTGGATGCGGCGGGTAATAGACCATCTGCGTGCGCTGCAAGCGCTTGCCGTATTTGGGCGCAAAGAACCCGGGATCAATGCCCAGTCCAACCGCCACTGCTTTCAGAAGATCCGCCCCGGCCAGGCCGATTTCCGTGTAATAGGCGTCCAGCGCCAGGCGCAGTTCGGGCATGAAATCTGGCCACTGGTTAGGCCCGCGCAAGGCTTCTCCTGCGAGCACACAGGGGTCGTCCTCGGGCAATTCCAGCCCCATGCTGAAAAATTCCTTGAAATCCGGCTTGGTCGCTTCGTACATCAGCGCTCCGCCCAGCGCGTGCCAGCCGCGATGACGCTTGTTCACCGCAACCTGGCGTTTGACGTCGGTCGGGTAGGCGAAAAACGTCCTGGCGGCGGCCATGGCGGTGTCGATCACCGACTGCGGCACGCCGTGGTTGACGATGTAGAAGAACCCGGTTTCTTCACAGGCCTTGCGAATGGCCTCCCCCGCCCGCACCAGCGCGGCTTCGTCGCCCTCGCGGACACCGGCCATGTCGATCAGTGGAAGGTTGGCAGTGGCAGTCATGCGGGCTCCTCGACGAACGTGGGGGGGACGCCGCTGAGGGACAACGGTCGCCTTCTTGAAAAGGCGACCGGCAGCGCGGGTCGGTTCGCGAAAAAGCATACGACGATAAACCAGACCTTGTCAGCCAAGGTCTGGGGGGACGCGGTGCATCAGCTTGCCAACAACCGCTCCAGCACAACTTCCAGCGGATGACGCAGTTGTTTGTCGGCCTGACGCTTGACCTGACTGCGGCAGGAGTACCCGGTCGCCAGCGCTTCGCCGGGCTTGTCCAGTTTGCTCGCCCAGGATTGTTCGAAGATGGTCTTCGAGGTGTCCTGATTGCGCGCTTCGTGGCCATAAGTGCCGGACATGCCGCAGCAGCCGGTGGCTTCAGTGACCAGTTTCAGACCGATGCGCCCAAACACTTTTTCCCATTGCGAGGTGCTGGCCGGGACGTTGGTTTTCTCGGTGCAGTGGGCCATCAGGCGGAAGGCGCCGGTCGAGGCCGCAGGTGTCGACTCAGGCAGCACGTCGATCAGCCACTCCTGTGGCAACAGCACCTTGGGCGTGCCCTCCAGCCCCGGCACCTTCTGGTATTCCTGGCGATAGACCAGGGTCATTGCCGGGTCCAGCCCCACCAACGGCACGCCACAATCGGCCAGCGCCTTGAGCTGAATGGCATTGCGAATGGCCGCTTTGGCAAACGCACCGAGGAAGCCTTGAACGTGCAGCGGCTTGCCGTTGGCGCTGTACGGCGCCAGGTACACGCGATAGCCCAATTGGTGCACCAGTTGGATGAGCGAGGCCAGCAGCGGCGTCTCGAAATAACGGGTAAAGGCATCCTGCACCAGCACCACGCTGCGCTGACGCTGCTCATCGCTCAGTTCGCGCAGTGCCGGAACGCTGGCCACGGCCACGTTGCAGCGGGTCAAGGTGCTTTGCAGGTTGTAGCGATGGATCAACGGGCTGTCGAGCATGCCGACGTGGCGCTCCAGCAAGCCGCTCACCCACTTCGAACCCATGACCGCGTTGTACAAGCCTGGCACGGCGGCCATGTAGGGAATGGTGAATTCCAGCGAGCCGATCAGGTAATCCCGCAACGGGCGCTGGTAACGTCCGTGATACAGCTCCAGAAAGCGCGAACGGAATTCCGGCACGTTGACCTTGATCGGGCACTGCCCCGCGCAGGATTTACACGCCAGGCAACCGGCCATGGCGTCGTAGACCTCATGGGAGAAATCCGCCTGCCCCTGAGCGCGCTTGAAGTTATTGCTCAATCGCCCGGGCAAGCCCTTGACCCAGTTCACCTTGCCTTGGGCGACCTGCAAGACGTCGATGTTGGCCGCCCCTTGCAAGCGCAGCCATTCGCGAATCAGCGAGGCACGGCCTTTAGGTGAATGCTGACGTTCGCGGGTGGCTTTCCACGACGGGCACATGGCGTCGTTCGGGTCGTAGTTGTAGCAGGCGCCATTGCCGTTGCAGTGCACGGCGCTGCCGAAACTCTGCCACACGCGCTCATCGATCTGCCGATCCATGTCGCCGCGCATCGGCGCCTCGTTGACCTTGATCAGGCCCTCGGCAGCGTCCGGTGGGGTGCAGATCTTGCCGGGGTTGAGCTGGTTATGCGGGTCGAACGCGCCTTTGAGCGATTGCAGCGCCGGGTACAGTTCACCGAAGAACGCCGGCACGTATTCGGAACGCAGGCCCTTGCCGTGCTCCCCCCACAGCAGGCCCCCGTAGCGTTGCGTCAGCTCGGCCACGGCGTCGGAAATCGGTTTGACCAGCGCGGCCTGGGCCGGGTCTTTCATGTCCAGCGCCGGGCGTACGTGCAGCACACCCGCATCGACGTGACCAAACATGCCGTAGGCCAGGCCATGGCCATCGAGCAGCGCACGGAATTCGGCGATGTAATCGGCCAGTTTTTCCGGCGGCACGGCGGTGTCTTCCACGAACGGCTGCGGACGAATCTCGCCTTCGACGTTGCCCAGCAGGCCCACCGAACGCTTGCGCATGGTATAGACCTTGTTCACCGCCGCCGCGCCTTCGGCCAGCGTGTGGCCCAGTCGCTCGACACCTTTGTCACTCTGCAAATGCTCGATGAAGGCCATCACCCGCGCGTTGACGTCTTCGACCTCGTCACCGCTGAACTCCACCAGGTTGATGCCCAGCGTCGGACGCTCGGCATCCGCCGGAAAGTACTCGGCGACGCTGTGCCAGACGATGTCTTTCATCGCCAGCATCAGCACCTTGGAGTCGACGGTTTCGATGGACAGCGGCTTATGCACCATCAAGGCGTTGGCGTCGCGCAGGGCGTCCATGAAGCTCAGATAGCGCACGTTCACCAGCACCGAATACGTGGGAATCGGCAGCACGTTGAGCTTGGCTTCGACGATGTACCCCAGCGAACCTTCTGCGCCGCACAGTACGCTGTTGAGGTTGAAGCGCCCTTCCTCGTCACGCAGGTGCGCCAGGTCATAGCCGGTCAGGCAGCGGTTGAGTTTTGGGAACACCGACTCGATCAGTTCGGCCTGGGTTTCCTGAATCTGCCGCGCGGTGCGATACACCTCGCCGATACGGCCCGGCTGAGCACAGGCCACTTCCAGAGCCTCGTCCGAAATCGGCTGCGTGTGCAGACGTTCGCCACCCAACAGCACACTGTGCAGCTCCAGCACGTGGTCGCGGGTCTTGCCGTAGGTGCAACTGCCCTGCCCGCTGGCGTCGGTGTTGATCATGCCGCCGACGGTGGCGCGGTTGGACGTCGACAGCTCCGGGGCGAAAAACAGCCCGTGCGGCTTGAGCGCAGCGTTGAGCTGGTCTTTGACCACACCCGCCTGTACCCGCACCCAACGCTCCTCGACGTTGATTTCGAGGATGGTGTTCATGTGCCGCGACAGATCAACCACGATGCCGTCGGTCAGCGACTGGCCGTTGGTGCCCGTGCCGCCACCGCGCGGGGTCAGTTTGATCTGACGAAAACGCGGCTCGGCCATCAGCGTGGCGACGCGCGCGACGTCCTCGGCATCCTGCGGAAACACCGCTGCCTGGGGCAAGCGTTGATAGATGGAGTTGTCAGTCGCCAGCACCGTGCGGGTGGCGTAATCGGCGCTGATCTGGCCGCGGAAACCGCTGGCGCGCAACGCGTCGAGAAATTCGGGGTACTGGGCCGTCGGGGCGGCGGCAGGCAGTTGGGCGATCATCGTGGGATGGCCTCTTGTCGGTCTGATCACGGGAAACAGCAAAATACTTGTCGTCCGGGCATTAATCGGTCAGCCTCGGATCGTTATGGTGCCAATGATCCTGCAGGTTACAGCGCAGGACAAACGGATATTCCTGCCACTATCGATGACTTTTTTGAATGAATTACCGCCACCTCACCCCGTCCATGTCCCTGTTGCTGGCTTTCGAAGCGGCGGCACGGCATGAAAGCTATACCCGTGCCGCCGTTGAACTGTCCCTGACCCAAAGCGCGGTCAGCCGCCAGGTGCAGGCGCTGGAGCAGCAATTGGGCCTGACCCTGTTCCGCCGCGAAGGGCGTCAGGTGCAGCTCACCGACGTCGGGCGGTTGTATCAGCGGGAAATGAGCGAAGCGCTGGGGCGTATCCGCAGTGCGACGTTACAGGCCATGGCATGGCAATCGGGAGGCGGCAGCCTGCGCCTGGCCACGTTGCCGACCTTCGGTTCGAAGTGGCTGCTGCCGCGCCTGCATGATTTCTACACCCAACATCCCGGCATGCTGGTACACATCAATTCGCGGATCGACGCCGTGGATTTCGAAACCAGCGGCATCGACGCCGCCATCGTGGTCGGCACCTCGGGTCTGCCGGGCCTGATCAGCCACCGACTGCACGCAGAGGAACTGGTGGTGGTGATTTCCCCGCAAGCTGCTGGAGGCCATCAGGAATGGACGCCGGAACACATTGGCGGGCAAATGCTGCTCAACGTCGTCAACAATCCCAATGCCTGGGGCGACTGGTTCAGCCATCATCACCTGCCCCACCGCCTGATGCGACTGGGGCCGAGTTTCGAGCTGACCTCACATTTGATTCAGGCGGTAAAGGCTGGAATCGGCATTGGCCTGGTGCCACGGATTCTAGTGGCCGACGAACTGGCCAGCGCCGAGCTGATCAGCCTCGACCTGCCCTTCGCCAGCCAGCGCAGTTATTACCTGAGCTACCCCACTCGCAATGAAATGCTGCCGTCTTTGCAGGCCTTCAGGGCGTGGCTGCTGGAACAGATCTGACGCGCCACACCGCCTGCATTTATGCAGCAACGATGACGACGAGCTGATACAAAGGAGAGCCTTCCTCGAACCTGCAAGACGGGCGGGTGACCTCCTTCCAATAACGACTGACAAGGATTCGGATCAAGACATGTTCGCCTTCATTTTCTACTCGGTACTCATTGGCATTGGTGGTACCGCGTTGCTGGATCTCTGGGCTCAGTTGCTCAAGCGTGTGCTGGACCTGCCCACCCCGCCCTGGCACCTTGTCGGCCGTTGGTTTGCGGGGATGCGCAACGGGCAATACGTCCATCGCAACGGCATCGCGAACTCCCCGGAAGTGCCGAACGAGCTGAGAATCGGCTGGTTCATGCACTACGCGATTGGCGTGCTGTTCGCTGCGGCCCTGTTGTTCATCTGGGGCGTGCAGTGGGCGCACTCGCCGACGTTCTTCCCGGCGCTGCTGGTGGGGCTGGTCACGGTGGGCGCGGGCTGGTTCATTCTGCAGCCGGGGATGGGCGTTGGGGTGGCGTGCAGCGGTGCGCCCAATCCGACCGTGGCGCGCTTACAGAATGTGGTGGGCCATGTGGTGTTTGCCATTGGCATGTATTGGGCGGCGTTGTTGGTGGGATAAATCCTGCACACACTTGCAGCAGCACAGCTTGCCGGGGGTGGCGCCGTTGAAATTGCCATCGCCGACACGCCGTGCTGCTACGGGGTGTGACTAAATCGTCGCTGCCAACCGCCCCACCTCGGCAATCACCGCATTGATCTGCTCGGCACTCGCCTTGGCGTCGGTGTAATACACCGTCACGATCAACGGCGGACGATGGGGTGGCCAGATCACGGCGATATCGTTGTTGGCGTTGTTGGCACCAGAGCCGGTCTTGTCCCCCACGCGCCAGCTCCGCGGCATACCGGCCCGCAGCTTCAGATCCCCCGTGGTGTTGCTCACCAGCCAGGCAATGAGTTGGTCCCGCGAGGCGCCCGATAGCGTCTCACTGAAAATCAACGTGCGCAGCGTCTGCAACATTGCCAGGGGCGTGGTGGTGTCTTGAGGGTCGCCGGGGCGGTTTTCGTTGAGGTCAGGCTCGCGACGGTCGAGGCGTGTCACGGAATCCCCAATCGAACGCAACCAGTCAGTAAGGCCTTGGGGGCCACCGAAGCTGTCCAGCAACAGATTGGCCGCCGTGTTGTCGCTCAACGTCACCGCCGCTTCGCAGATCGAACCGACGCTCAGACCGCCTCCGCCCGTGTGCTTCTCGGTGGCCGGCGAATACGGCACCAGTTGCTCCTTGCCATAGACGATCAACCGCGACAGGTCTTCCTGCTTGCGATCAACCCGCGCCAGTACATGGGCAACGGCCAGCGCTTTGAACGTGCTGCACATCGCGAAACGCTCGTCGCCGCGATGGGTGATCAGGCGCTCGCTGCCGGTGTCGAGCAAGGCGACGCCCAGACGCCCGCCATGGCGTTGCTCAAGTTCGCTCAGCCGCTGCTCGAGGAAGGCATCGGAAACGGGGCTGCCATCAGAGGCCAGCGCGTTGAAACTGTACAGCGCAGGGATCGACAGAAGCGATGCGCCGATGAGGGTTCTGCGGGTAATCAACATGCACTTCCTTGTTTAAACCATGGACAGGACCATTGAAGCAGCCGCCGACCAGCGCAACTGCTGCACCTGATGGTGATTAACTCGTCATGAAGGATAAGAATCGCCGCTCATCGTCGGGGCGAGCGTCATGTCATTTCAACCATAACGCCCAGCTTGCTGACTTGTAAGTCAAGCCAGCAAGTCTTCGTAAAATGCGCCGTAGGGTTTGCTCGGATGAGCAATCTGGATTTCCAGAATCCACAGGCCGGGATTGGGTACGGCATCGAAATCGCCGAGATTGCCGCCGCGGTAAATGGCGTGAGGGAAGTCGCAGACGCGGTGACCCTTGATGTCCAGATTGAGCTTCCAGCCCATGGCCTGGGCCTGCTCTTCCGCGAAACGGTACAGCTCGACGCCTTCGACTTCGCCGGTTTTCCAGCGTTGCTCGACCACCTCGAACAGGGTTTTCGCAGCGGCTGCACAGGCCTGCATTTCCGGGTCGTTGCCGGTGGTGAAGGTCGCCCCGGCGTCGCCTTCATGGCCTAGCCAGACGGCGCCCATGTCGATGAAATAGATGTCGTTTTCACCCAGCACCGGATCGCCTTCGGAACGCTGTTTGAAGGTTTTCAGGGTGTTGGCGCCGAAACGGATGAGCATCGGGTGCCAGATACGCTGGGTGTCGAGTTCGGCCAACGCCTGTTTGCCCAAGGCCACCGCCTCGGACTCCAGCATGCCGGGCTTGATGCGTTGAGACACCCACTCGATCGCTTTCCAGGTCATGGCTTGCGCATGACGCATGGCCTCGATGTCGTAGATTGTCCCAACCGCTTCCTTCGCCACTGCGTTCATGTCGTTCCCCGATGTTGCGTCGCTGATATCGCTATGACATTTACTACATAGCGTAGGCAGGGGCAATCACCTATGACGACTGAACGCAGAAACCGAACGCACCCAACTGATCAACCGCACCGTCGCCGGGTTGTCCTGTTCCTCGTGCTCGGCGGCCAGCTCTCCGGCCAGTGAGGCGAGGGATTGCGGCAACAACCACGACACTTCCTGCTCGGTCACGTGCATCAGGTTTGGATCGTCTTCTTTCTCGAACGCGGGCCACTCATTCATCTTCATCACCCTTTCATAACGTCTGCTCAGACATGAAGTTTCACAGATCCAGCACCAGCGGCCCTGAAGCCGGGACTGCACAGCAGATCAGTACCTGGTCGGCCGCCGGCATCTCGGCGGGCGGCACGGGGTAATGCACCTGGCCTTTGATCAGCCGGGTCTTGCAGGTGCCGCACGAACCGCTGCGGCAACTGAATTCGGGTTCCAGGCCGCGACTCTCGGCCAGTTCCAGCAACGTGCCGCCATTGGGTTGCCAACGGGCCTCCTTGGCGGACTTTTCGAACACCACGGGCACCGATTCGGTGGCCGCAGGCGGTTGCTGCACCGCAACGGTTTGCTGGTCGGTGCTGCGTTTGAGGGTCGAGGGGCCGAAGGTCTCGGCATGAATCCGTTCGTCACGGATGTGCATGCCCCTCAACTCGTCATACAGCCCTTGTGTGAAGCTTGCCGGTCCGCAGACGTAAAAATCGAAGTCGTTGAACGGCAACAGCGTTTTGAGCAGATTCAGATCAATGCGACCTGCAAGGTGAAAATCCTGACCTGCGCGGGCCTCGCTCTCGGGCTGGCTCAGCAGGCGGACGACCGACAGTTCATTGCCGGCATTGGCAATGAGTGTGTCCAATTCTTCGCGAAAAGCCAGATCGGCCAGACGACGTGCACTTTGAATGAACCAGATGGGCCGGGAACGGCGCTTGCGTTTGTTCTGATACACCACTTCGCGCAGCATCGACAGCATCGGCGTCACACCGATGCCCGCCCCGAGCAGCACCAAGGGCCGCGGCTCCAGCGGCTCGACGAAGAAAGCCCCTTGCGGCGCACGGGCTTCGATCCGGTCACCGACTTTCAGCACGTCGTGCAAATGCCCGGAGACCAGGCCATCGCGTTTGACGCTGATGCGGAAGAACTCATCGGAGGGCGCGCTGGACAGGCTGTAGGTGCGAATCACCGGTTTGCTCTGCCCCTCTAGTTGCACGCGCAACGGCAGATGTTGCCCCGCCTTGAACGCGGGCATACCCGCGCCATCAGCAGCTTCGAAATAGAACGAACGGATGCCCTGACTTTCATCCTCGATACGCACCACATTCAAAGGCCGCCACTGGTCGCGCAAGGCCTCGGCTTGCAGTCGGGCCGCAGCCTGCTCCCAGTCGCCGGTCATCAGGCTGTTGGGCGAAAAGCCCTCGAAGCCCCAGCGCGAACGCAAGGCTGCCGGGCGTCTCAGGACCTTCTGGACCTTGACCTGCCACAGCCGTTCGGCGCCCTGAAACGCTGCAATCTCCGGCCCATCGAGAATCACCGTGACATGCCCGGCCACATGCAACATTTCACCGGTGGCGAAATCGATGAACACAAGACCCGCCCTCGGATTGACCATGAAGTTGCCAATCGTGTTGAAAAACAGGTTGCCCGCGAAATCCGGCACGGTCAGTACGTCGCCTTCGATCCTGACAAACCCGGCACGCCCGCCGCGATGGGAAACATCCACCGAGCGATGGGGCTGATCGCCTTCCAGATCGACGTAACTGGCCACGAAAAACGTGTCGGCGTTGCGAATGGTCGCCACGGCTGCGTCGTCCAGGGCATCCATGGCCTGAACCGGTGGACGTTCGACGACGGACAGCGGGTCGACGTCCTGCAAAGGCCGCAACTGAATGTACTGCGGGCAGTTGCCGTACGAATACTCGACCGCCAGCGAGAAGCCCTGTTCATCCAGCGACTGAATATGCCCATTGAGCCGGTTACGGCGACGGGTGTGCAGGTCGATGCCCAATAACCCCAGCGCCTCGCCGGGTTTGAACGCGGCGCTCACCGGGTCATCGGCCTGGGGCAGCCAGTGAATGTCGAGCTGGCGAGCGTCGGGGGTCGTGATGAAGCCCTCGTAGGCATCCATCATGCTTGCCCA
This sequence comes from Pseudomonas sp. NPDC088444, assembly GCF_044900175.1. NCBI lineage: Bacteria > Pseudomonadati > Pseudomonadota > Gammaproteobacteria > Pseudomonadales > Pseudomonadaceae > Pseudomonas > Pseudomonas sp. NPDC088444. The sequence continues at coordinate 386,516 of NZ_JBJDNK010000003.1, read as the reverse complement.
AGGCCAACCCTCTTCGTCGACAGTACCGACGATCAGATACGGAATCTGCTCGTAGAATTCGCGATGCTGATCCGGCATGTAATCCCGCACGAACTTGCGCCCGATGACGTCCATGCGTTCGGCGACGCCCGCGTGATTCTGCACGCGCAACTCACCGGCATGCCACGGGGCAGGTCTTTCAGAAGGGCTATCATTCATGGCGCAAACTCCCAAGCAGTGAGCGTGAGGACGTTGCTTCTGGCCGAAGGCCGTAGGAGTTGGCTTGCCTGCTCCTACGGCCTTCGGCCAGATTCAAGAGCAGATCGAGTCAAACCACCAACCCGGCCCGGGTCCGTGGCATTGGCACGAAGCCTTTCAAACCTTCGATGCGCGCCAGCCAGGCCCGCACATTCGGGTAGGCCTCCAGCGACACGTTGCCTTCCGGCGCATGAGCGATGTAGCTATAGCCCGCGACGTCCGCGATGGTGGCGTGGTCTGCCGCCAGAAACTCGCGACCTTCCAGGTGTTGCTCGATCACCTGCAACACCGCGTGCGCACGGTCGATGGTGTCTTTGGGATCGAAACCGGCACCGAACACCGTGATCAGGCGAGCGCGGGCCGGGCCGTTGTTGATCTGGCCTGCGGCCACTGCCAGCCAGCGTTGCACCTGCGCTGCGCCGTTGGCGTCGGTCGGCAGCCATTTGCCGGTGGTGTCGTACTTGGTCGCGAGGTACACCAGAATCGCCGTCGAGTCGGCCACCACGGTACCGTTGTCGTCGATCACCGGCACCTGTCCGAAGACGTTGATGGCACGGTATTCCGGGGTTTTGTTCGCCCCTTTGGCCAGATCGACGAACTCGATCTGCGGCTCGATGCCCAGCAGGGACAGCATCAGCTGTGCGCGATGGGAGTGGCCGGACAGCGGGAAGTGATAGAGCTTGATGGCGTTCATGGGTCGTGCTCCTGAGGCTGAGTGAGTAAAGGTCAGCGGGAGCGATCTGTCGTTGGACTCATTCACCGCGCTGATGGGATGAATAGTGAGCCTCGACGCGAACCAACAGAATCACCAGAAAAAACAATCCAGTATTTCAGGGCATGAAATAGTCAACCTTGTCGAGACACCGCCAGGCCGGATCAGACGCCCGGCGCAGGGTGCTTGCACGACGCGTGGCGGCGGCCGTCACTCCAGGACTTCAACCGCCATTCCGACCTCAACCTCACCCGGCCCATCGCTGACCATGTTTTGCCCGAACCAGACTTCGCCCTCCCATTCGCGGTAGGTCTTGAGGGTGCTCAGCGGCTCACGATCATCGCTGCGCACGCCGGTGGCGGGGTCGATGGTGGTGAGGATGCAACGGGAACAGCCTTTGAGCAGGCGGAACTCCAGATGGCCGACGCGAATGCGTTTCCAGCCATCCTCGGCGAAGGCCTCTGCGCCCTCCACCACCAGATTGGGGCGAAAGCGCAGCATTTCCTGAGGTCGGCCGATTCTTGCCGACAAGTCATCCAGCGATGCCTGGCCAATCAACAGCAGGGGAAATCCGTCGGCGAATCCGACCTTGTCGTCGACCGTGCCGTAACCCGAGGGCAGCCAGCGGGCACGCGCCTGGGGAATGTGCACCATGCGCGTCGGCTTGCCGATGAAATCGCTGACCCAACGCGCCGCCTCATCGCCCGCATCCGGCACGCGCAATGTATCGCGCCAGACGGTCACGCCGCGCAGGTTGTCTTCGATGTTCTCAGGCAGCGGAACATCCAGCGAAGCGACGCCAGGCGCCGAGAGGGTTACACCGCCCTGCTCGTTCCACAGCACGGACAATTGGGACATGTGCGGCAGCGCCCGCTGAGTGAAAAAACGACCATTGCTCTCGTCCACCAGCATCCAGCGTCGGTCGCCGCTGAGCCCCAGCTCGTCGAAACGGGCCCGTTGCAGTGGTTCGGCCTTACAGGATTTGAGGGGATAGCGGTACAGCGCGCTGAGTTGCAGCATGGACGCGTCCTTGAAGTGACAGAGCGGAAAGCCGCCACTTTATACGAGGCATCACGGCAGCGAACGATACAGATACAAAAAAGCCCCTCCATACAGCGAGGGGCTTGAATCGTCAGACGATCAGTTGTCGAGCAGCAGGCGCTCGCGCACCACGTCCACCAGTTTGTCCGGCTGGAATTTGGAGAGGAAGTTGTCGCAGCCGACCTTCTTGACCATCGATTCGTTGAAGCTGCCCGACAGCGATGTGTGCAGCACCACATAGAGCCCACGCAAGCGGGGGTCGTGGCGAATTTCGGTGGTCAGGCGGTAGCCGTCCATTTCCGGCATTTCCGCGTCAGTGAAGACCATCAGCAATTTGTCGGTCATGACCTCGCCACTGTCTGCCCAGGCCTTGAGCATGTTCAAAGCCTTGAGACCGTCGCTGGCCACGTGCATTTTGACGCCCAACTGACCCAGGGTGTCGCGCAACTGCGACAAGGCCACGTTAGAGTCGTCCACCAGCAGCACCTCACGACCACGGGCGCGGCTCAGCACCGGATCTTCCAGCTTGTCGCGAGAGACCTTGGCGCTGTATGGCACGATTTCGGCGAGGACTTTTTCGACGTCGATGATTTCCACCAATTGGTCATCGACCTTGCTGATCGCGGTCAGGTAGTGTTGACGCCCCGCGCTGCCCGGTGGCGGCAGAATCGCTTCCCAGTTCATGTTGACGATGCGGTCGACGCCACCGACCAGAAACGCCTGCACGGAGCGGTTGTATTCGGTGACGATGATGGTGCTCGACGGCCCCGGCACCAGCGGGCGCATGCCGATGGCCTGCGACAGATCGATGACCGGCAGCGTCTGGCCCCGCAGGTTGACGACACCGCAGACGTACGGATGGCGCTGCGGCATGAGGGTCAGTTTGGGCAGTTGCAGGACTTCCTGCACTTTGAACACGTTGATTGCGAACAATTGCCGACCGGCCAGGCGAAACATGAGAATTTCGAGGCGGTTCTCACCCACCAGCTGTGTACGTTGGTCTACTGTGTCGAGAATGCCAGCCATCGGTTGCTCCTGGAGCAGGGTTTCAAGTAAGTCCGCACCCGTGTTATCGGCAGCGCCCGGGCAGACCTTAATCAGGATAAAAATGCTACATGAAGCAATTGATATCACAATAACATCATGATTAACTGATTGGCATCGGCAAGACTCGAACAATCGTTCAATAGTGGCATTCGGCCTTTTACTCACCCCAGGCTCAGCACGCCCCCCTAGGGGTATCCCTTAATATCAATCAGGGCGAACCTGATATTCGCGGTTTCTAATAGCGATTATTGTGACGCCATTCTCATTGAGTGAATGGAGTCAGGTACGTGGTCGCGTTCGCGGAATTCCCCGATCCCCTCGTCAAAGCACTGAACACGGATGTCGGGTTCCGGGGTTTATCGTGGCGCGTCGCACACGGCAACGTCCTGTCGGCAGCAGGCAAATCACAACATTCAGAAATGCCCTACATACTTTCTATTGCCTTCAACCTTAACTTTGGGCCACTCGCCCCGCGCGACCCTGGATCGCGTTCCATGAAGAGTGGAGATTTCGCATGCTGAATGGCAATGAATGGCATGAGTTGCACGGTGATTTCCTCAGTGACACTCAGCGCTTGATAACCCGGGCAGATGAATGCCTGAGCCACCTGGAACTGATCAGTGACGACAAGGACGCCATCGAGTGTTTGCTCGGCACCCTGCAACAGATTGCGGGCAAGGCCGATGCCGCACGTGTCCAGCCCGTCGCCGGATTCGCCCGGCAATTACGCTACCTGCTCTACTTCGCCAGCGCGGCCGGTCGCCTGCAACCCAAGGCCCTGTTCTCCCTGCATCAGTGCCTGTCGCTGTTGTCGTGGCAGATCGAGCTGGTCGATCCCGTAACGGGTCAATTGCCACTGGACGACAGCGAGCAGCATGAACTGCTCGAACAGTTCGGTTGCTGCTGCGGAATCGGTCAGGTGGAGAGCAGCCATACCGCACCTGTGGAATGGACCGTGCCGCTGGCCGTTGCTCACACTCTTCCCGACCCCGGGCTCAGCGAACACGTTGACCACTCGGGTTCGCTCTGATCGCCCCGTCACCCTGCCCTGCCAGCGTCGTCTGTCAGGGCAATGCGTCTGAAAACGACACACCATTGCGCTCCTGACACGAACATGATCAAACGCGCCATGCCCGCGAGTTTCAATTGCTCGCGCGCGGGCACGTGGCAGGCTCGACGGGTCCACAACCCGTCAAAGAAAGTGTGCGGCTTTATTAGCACTGCCGTTCCAGAAGTCATTCCTGACGACCCGGACAACTATTAATCCGACGCTTATTTACAGTTAACGCTTAATAAACCCGGCGTTTAAGGTAATATCGTCGCCCGCGATTGAACGTAGAAAAGTCTCTAACGCTTTATCGCTGTTGGACGTCGACCCTGTTTTTTGTACACGTAAAAGGTGAGCGAGCTTACACCTCGCTAGCCCCTTGAGTGACCTGACAATGATTGCTCAGGTATTCGCCACAATTATCCGATGGCTTCATCCGCTATGCATGGCAGCAACAAGACCTTCAAGTTACGGACTATGGGCTCGAACAAGGCGTTTCGGTGGGTGGCGATATTATGTCTGGTGACCACAGCCTGTAATACCGCGGCCTGGTTCTTCGACGACGGCATGCCTTCGAGCCTCGCCTTGCTCAATGTGCTGGCGTTTCTTTCTATCGGCTACTGCATGAGCCGCCCCAATCAGACCATCGAGTTTCAGCCTCAGGAACTGGCCAGGCACATGTTGCAGGTCCAGGAAACCGAGCGTCATCGCCTGAGCCGTGAACTGCATGACGACATCGGCCAGATGCTGACCGCTGCCAAACTCCAGAGCGACTGGCTGCAGCGCCGCGCCCCGGAAGACCTGCATCCCCATTGCGCGATGCTCAACAGCATCCTCGATGAAACACTGGCCAAAGTGCGGGACGTGTCGGCCATCCTAAATCCTCGTCAACTGACCAGTCTGGGCCTGGAAGCCAGTTTGCGTGCGCACCTGGTGCAAGCGCTGACCGACACCCCCGTACTCTGGAGCTTCGAATGCCACCAGCGGCTGGCGGGCATTCCCGAAGAAATGGCAGTGGCCGCCTTCCGCATTACCCAGGAGGCCGTGACCAACATGATCCGCCATGCTCGCGCGAAGAATCTGCGGGTACGCATCCAGCGTCGTCCGGACGGTCTGGCCCTGAGCATTTCCGACGACGGCGCAGGGTTTGTGCCGGCCGCCAACCCCGGCCAGCAAGGCCAACGCGGCATGGCCGGCATGGCCGAGCGCGCGACGCTGCTCGGCGGCCATCTGACCGTCGACAGCCAGCCCGGCCACGGCACCCATATTCATGCCCTGTTCCCTTGGGCGCCCCGTGCCCGGGAACGCGCCGAGACAAGTACGCACTCATGATCTGCACTCTTCTTCTGGTCGATGACCACGCCCTGATCCGCGCGGGCGTTCGCGCGCTGGTTTCCGACATCCCCGGCTACCAGGTCGTTGGCGAAGCTGCCGATGGCGAACACTTGCTGGAAATGACTCTGGAATTGAAGCCGGACATTATCCTGCTCGACATTTCCATGCGCGACAGCAACGGGCTCGATGCACTCGAACGGCTGCACCGTGCTTTGCCGGACAGCAAGGTATTGATCCTGTCAATGCACACCGACCCGCAGATGATCATGCGTGCGCTTGAAGGGGGTGCGCACGGTTACCTGCTCAAGGACGCCACGGCCACCGAGATCGAACAGGCCCTCGATGCTTTGCGCAACGATGAGCGTTATCTGAGCCCGGCGATCGCCCATACGGTGATCAATCAGGCGTTGGTCAGCACGCAATCGAGCAAGGCCGAGGCGGTGGAGAATCACAACCTGACGGCCCGCCAACTGGAAATCCTGCGTTTGATCGTGCGTGGCAAATCCACGCGGGAGATCGCCAACGGCCTGAGCCTGAGCGTCAAGACCGTGGAGACTCATCGTTCGCAAATCATGAAACGTTTGCAGATCTACGATGTGGCGGGTCTGGTGCTGTTCTGCGTTCGTGAACAGATCATCAGTCTGGACGATTGATCGCGCAAACGTTTGTCATGGGCAAGGCCCCCTAAAACCTGCCCAAGCCAGGAGCAAAGCGGTTTCCCCATTTGCCGAGACGAATGGGCCGCTGTAAAACCGGAAAAGTGAGTCACCCAAGTCGCGGTCAGCGGTGTCCAGGCTGTTGCGTAAGAAGATCAACAGCAACGGCTGCCGAGCCTTCACCCGATCCGATTTGCCTGCCCCAGCAACGGAGAATGCGCAGGCAGATGAATGCGCAACGCACCCGGCCGGGCCTTGAAACGTAATTGCTCACCCCGCAACGGCTCACCGTCGAGGTTGATGTCCAGCCCATGCGCCGACTTCAATTCGACCCACGGCAGACGTGCCCTTACGAACAGGTTATCGAGACCCAGTCCACCTTCAAGAAAACTCTTGAGCGCGCCCACCACTTCCTGCGGCGCAGGCAAAATGCTGATATCGAGCAGGCCATCGTCCGCCAAAGCATCGGGACAGAGCGGATGACCACCGCCCGCCTGACGACCATTACCAATACCCAACGCCAACAAATCACCTTGCCAGTGAAAATCAGGTCCGCTCAGCTCACCGTACGCGGCCTTCAGTTCGCTGAAGCGCGACAGCCCCGTGAATAGATACGCCGCCCCGCCCAGCACTTTTTTCAGGTCTTCCGAGGTATTGGCCGTCACCTGGCTGCCAAAACCGCCTGTGGCCATATTGAGAAACAGATGACCGTCCACCTCGCCCATGTCGACGCTGCGCGCCGGTATGTCCAGCAAATCCAGCGCCCGTTCGACTTCCAGCGGCACACCCGCCGAACGGGCGAAATCGTTGGCGGTGCCCAACGGCAGAATGGTCAGGCTGGCGTCGGTGTCAGCCAGTGCCAACGCTTCGGCGATGTCCCGCAGCGTGCCGTCGCCACCACCGGCAATGATTTCCCGATGGCCCGCGGCGAGCGCTTCGCCCACCCAACGCTGCGCATCTCCGGCTTCCCACGTCAGGCGCACGTCCAGTTCCCACCCGTGCTTGCGTTTACGGTGCACAGCCTGACGGACGTCATCGTTGAGCGCCTGCTTGCCATGAAGAATCAATATCGCCCTGCGCTCTGTCATAGTCCTTCCCTCTGTCGGTGCGATGCATTGCGAGAGATGTTGACCTCGCGCCATTCAGAAATAGCCCTGCGTCGATATTTTTTTTGCCATCCGATGAAACGCTCAAACGCCCGTGGCTCCGGGCCAAACCAGGAGGCTCATCCTGAAAGACTGCTGTCTCAAGGCCACTTTTTGGGTGTGTCTCTCATTCGGCGCCATGACACCCACTGTTTCATGGGCTTTACTCTGCTCAGGCACCCGTTTGAGGGAGTTTCCGATCTGCATTCAGCATTAGTCCTACACCGTTTGGGAATAAATAGGATTTTTTCTCATCGATGGGATTGAAATGGGGGTCGAGAGGGTGCTTAATCGACAAATAATTGGCTTATTTTGAAATACCCGGCAAAAAAGTCATTATATTGACTTTTGGTGATGAAATACCGGGCAGATACGCCAGTCATGGATTCATGGATCGAAGAGGTGAGGACGTTTTATGCGACTGCAACCGGTCGACAGCCTTCTGCTCACGCGCACCAGTCTGATCGAGTATTTCCTGTTCGCCGTCAGGTTGGTCCACGGAGTGACGTCCGTTCTGCCCGGCCTTCTGATTCTTGCCTACTGGGAAGTCGACATCCCCAAAGCGCCCGAGAGCTACCTGATGATTCAGGTGTTTTTCGCGGTGATTTGCGTGCTGATGTTCCAGGCATTAGGTGTCTATTCGGAAGCCATCTTCAGCAACAAATCCCGGTTCAAAATGATTTTCTTCGTCTGGTCGTCAGCGTTCTGCGTGCTGCTGTTCATGCACCAGGCCATGGACCTGTTCAAATACATCACCCAAGAACAGCTGATGGTCTGGTTCGTCGCCAGCCTGGTGATGTTTTGCGCCGAGCGCGTGTTGTTGCTGTTGATCTACAAGCGTCTGATGGCCAGAGGGTTCTTCCTGCAAAGTGCGGTGATTCTTGGCGCGACGGAAAACGGCCAACGGCTGGCCGAGTACATGCTGCAGAATCAGGACATCCGTTCAGGAGTGCTGGGGTTCATCGACGACCGGATCGGGCGACTGCCAAAAACCATGGCCAACTTGCCGCTGTTGGGCAACACCAAGGACCTGGAGGCCCTGATCCGCGAGGAAAAGGTCACGCAAGTGCTGGTTGCCCTGCCCTGGTCGGCAGAAAACCGCATGGATTACATCATTCGCGAATTGCGGCGGCTGCCGGTGAACGTACTGCTGGTGCCTGACATGGTTGCCTTCCGCCATGCCCACAACCGCATCACCGAAGTCGCCAGCCTGCCGATGTTCAATGCGTCGGACGTGCCTTTGCGTGGCTGGTCGCCGCTGTTCAAGCGCCTTGAAGACATGGTGCTGTCGAGCATCGCGATTGTGCTGCTGTCGCCGTTCATGCTGGCCATCGCTCTCGCCATCAAGCTCGACTCGCCGGGGCCGGTGCTGTTCTGGCAGAAACGTTATGGTTATAACAACCGGCTGATTACCGTGTGCAAGTTCCGCTCGATGCACACCCACCAAGCCGACGCCAACGCCGAGCAACAAACCGTCAAAGGGGACGCCAGGGTCACCCGTGTCGGGCGCTTCATCCGCAAGACCAGCCTGGATGAGCTACCGCAACTGTTCAATGTGTTCGCGGGCAGCATGTCCATGGTGGGGCCGCGCCCACATGCCACGGCCACCAAGGCTGCGGGCATTTTGTTCGAACAAGCTGTCAAGGAGTACACCTCGCGTCATCGAGTCAAGCCGGGGATCACCGGGCTGGCTCAGATCAACGGTTTTCGTGGTGAGACAGACACTGTGGAGAAGATCGAAAAGCGTGTCGAATTCGATCTTGAATACATCGAAAACTGGTCCGTCTGGTTCGATCTGTACATTCTTCTGCGCACTGTTCCTGCAGTGCTCTTCTCTCGCGAGGCTTACTGATGGGCACCCTTATTCCCTGCATCATTGCCGGCGGTGCCGGCACCCGGTTGTGGCCCGTTTCACGGGAAGCCATGCCCAAGCCATTCATGCGCTTACCGGATGGCGAAAGCCTGTTGCAAAAGACCTTCAACCGCACCGCAGGTCTTGAAGGTGTTGAAAGCCTGTTGACGGTGACCAACCGGGAAGTCTATTTCCGGACTGTCGACGACTATCGGCTGTTGAACAAACACAAGATCCATCTGGACTTCATCCTCGAACCCTTCGGTCGCAACACCGCGCCCGCTATCGCAGCTGCCGCGCTGCATGTGCAGGCCCTGCACGGTGACGACGCGCAATTGCTGATCCTGCCCGCCGACCATCTGATCAGCGACCTGGACGCTTTCGCCCGCGCCGTGAAAGATGCACGCCGACTGGCCGATGACGGCTGGCTGGTGACCTTCGGCCTGATCCCGACCCGGGCGGAAACCGGCTTTGGCTACATAGAGAAAGGTCAGGCCCTGAGCGACAAGGGCTATCAGGTTGCACGTTTCGTGGAAAAACCCGATGCCGCCACCGCCACCGAATACCTCAACGGCGGTCTGCACTTGTGGAACGCCGGGATGTTCTGCATGCGCATCGACACCGTGCTGCACGAACTGGAACTGCATGCACCGGATGTACTGGCCGCCGTGCGCCACTGCCTGTCGCAATGCAAAAGCAAGGAAGGCAGCAACGAGTTGCAGATGGAACTGGACGCCACGACCTTCGCCCTGGCGCCGGACATTTCCATCGATTACGCGCTGATGGAACGCTCGCAAAAAGTCGCCGTGGTGCCGTGCGAGCTGGGCTGGAGCGACATCGGCTCCTGGCAGGCAATTCGCGAACTGGCCCCCGCAGACGCCAACGGCAATCAGTGCAACGGGCAAGTGGTCCTGCACGATGTCACTAACTGCTACATCGATTCGAAGAAGCGGCTGGTGGGGGGCGTGGGTCTGGACAACCTGATCATCATCGACACCCCCGATGCCCTGCTGATTGCCGACGCCGAACGCACGCAAGAGGTCAAGGTGATTGCTCAGGAACTCAAGCGCCAGGGCCATCCCGCCTACCTGCTGCACAACACGGTGACGCGCCCGTGGGGCACGTACACGGTGCTGGAGGAAGGCAAGCGCTTCAAGATCAAGCGCATCGTGGTCAAGCCGCAGGCGTCGTTGTCGTTGCAGATGCACCACCATCGCAGTGAACACTGGATCGTGGTCAGTGGCATGGCCCGTGTCACCAATGGCGACCGGGAATTCATGCTCGACACCAACGAATCGACCTTCATCAAGCCCGGTCACACCCACCGCCTGGTCAATCCGGGGGTGATCGATCTGGTGATGATCGAGGTACAAAGCGGCGAATACCTGGGCGAGGACGACATTGTGCGCTTCACTGATGTCTACGGTCGCGTCCCGGACGCCCCCAAGGTCTGATCGACACTCAACGGCGACAGCCGCCACACGAATGGTGGTGGCTGCCAACGATTCACTCGCAGCGAGGAACGCGCGCTCTCCCCCACCACACCGCGACATTCAGTGACATTGGACTTGGCAGTATCGCCGACATGATTGTTTTACCCGCAAGGGAGCCGTATTCATGCATGACAGGAGTTTTGGACCAATGAAAACCACGCTGTTGCTCGCCAGCGTCGTCTTGCTGTGCGCCTGCAACACACCCGCCCGGATCGGACCACCGAACGACCCGGACATCAAGGCTGCGCAAGACGCGGGTCGGGCATTGGTGGGCAAGCCGTTGCCTCCCGAGCGGATCCACGCGGGCGACACCTTGCGGATCGTGCGCAATACCGGTGAATCCCCTTCGATCTCGGCCTTCACCGCCAACTCGATTTATGAGCTGACGCTGTTTCCCGTGCTCAACGACGGCACCTTTTCCTACCCCTACATCGGCTCGGTGAAGGCGGCAGGACTGACCGTGCCTCAGTTGACCAAAGTGCTGGAAGAGAAGCTGGCGCCGGTCTATCGGGAAACCGCACTGACCATCAACATCAATCAGGCGCCAAGCAACGTGGTGTTCGTCGGAGGCGCGGTGCGCAATCCGGCCAGCCTGCCCGTGCCGGTGGTGACCAATCTGGAGCAGGCGCTGGTCGGTGCAGGCGGCCTCAATCCGGACGCCGACGCCCGTCTGGTGGCGTTGCTGCGCCCTGGCGATGACGGCCTCTACAAGACCTATTTCTTCGATTATTCCAAGCTGCTGTATGCCAGTGGCGGTGGCCCTGCTGCACCGGTGCTGTTGCAGCGCGGCGATGTCGTGTTCGTGCCCAAGTCCTCGGTTGGCAACCGGATCGACGGCGTGAATCTGTATCTCAACCAGTTGATCCCTTTCTCGAAATCGATCGGCTTCGGTGTGAATTACAACTTGCGCGACAACCAATAATCGGAAGGGACTACCGACATGATCACCATTCGCTCATTCCGCGATCTGCTGCGCCTGTTTTTCATTTTCCGGCGTGAAGTGCAGATCACCGTCGTGGCGACCTTCGCGATTATCGTGCTGGGCGCCTTCCTGCTGCCCAACCGTTATGAGTCCACCGCGCTGCTGTTAGTCAAGCCTGGCCGCGACACCAGCACCGTACCCATCGAGCTTGCCGACCGCCAGTCGGTGGCCGTGCCCAGCGCCTTGCGCGACCCGCTGCTGGATGAAGAACGGATGCTCACCGGTCGGCCGATCATCCGCGCCGTGGCGCAGGAGTACATCGCGAAAGTCTCCGAGGCGCAGCAGAATGCCGGCTTTTTCGCCAAGCTCAAAAACGCGCCGGGCGCCATTCTCAGAGGCGTGATAGGGGCAGCGCGCAGCGTCTTCGAATTCCTCGGACTGATCGAGGCCCGCAGCGCTGAAGAGCGGTTGGCAGAAGACCTGGAGAAATACTTTAAAGTCAGCCATGAACCCGGCTCGTCGGTAATGGAATTGAACTTCACCTGGGACGACCCGCAAGTGGCACAGGCCATCCTGAAAAGCTGGGTCGATCAGTACGGCGTCGAACGCGCGCGTATCCTGGGCCGGGTCAACCTTTATGCGTTTTACGAACAGGAAGTCAAAGACACTCAGGCCAACATCCTTCAGCACAAGAGCGATATTCAGGCCTTGCTCGATCAGATCGGCACCGTGAGCATCAGCCAGCGCCTGGCCGACGTCGCTCAGGGGCTGAACGACCTGCGCACCGAACGCAACAACACCATGCGCTCCATTGCCTCGACCAAGGCCGGGATCGACAAGATTCAGGAGCAGATCAATCGCCAGACCCGCCTGATCAGTTCGGGCAAGGAACTGGCCTTGAACCCGTCTCGCCAGGATCTGCAAACCCGCATCAATGGCAAGGAAGAAGAGCGGCAGGAACTGCTGCGTTCGTTCAAGGAAAGCGCTCCGCCGGTTCAGGCGCTGGACATTGAAATCGCCAACCTCAAAGCGTTGTGGGCCAAGGAAAGCCACACCGTGCAGCGCACCGAGAACATCGCGCCCAATCCGCTGTTCACCCGTTTGCAGAACATTCTCAACGACCAGCAAGCCAGCTACACCCGGCTGCTGGTGCAAAAGCAGCAACTGGATGCGCAACTGGATCAATGGGAGAAGGCGCGGCAACAGGCACTGGAACTGGAACCCAAATTTTCCCGTTTGCAGAACGAGCTGAATGCGGAAGAGAAGAACTTCATTCTCTACACCGACAGCCTTGAAAAAGCCCGGATCGACCGCGAGCTGGACAACAAACAGATCAGCAACATTTCGGTGGTCGAGCAAGCCACACTGAACCCCAGCCGGGTCTTTCCGAAAAGCTTGCTGATGTTGCTGCTGGCGATTCCGTTGAGTCTCGGCGTGGGCCTGCTGGCGTTGTATCTGTTTTACCTGCTGGATCAGCGCATTCATGACGGCGACAAAATCGAGGCGCAGTTCAAGGTGCCGCTGTGGACCACCCTGCAGGACTTGAGCAAGGTCACACCCCAGCAACGCAGCGGCTTCGTCGCCAGTCTCTATCGGCTGTACAGCGTACTGCCGCTCAAGCAAGTCGCAGAGAAGGGGCTGAGTATCGGCTTGACCTCGGCCCACTCGGGCGAAGGCGTGAGCTTCGTCATCGAGCACCTGCGCGAGTTGCTGGAAGAGCACGACTACCGCGTTAGCGTGGGCCATGGGCGTGCTGCCGAACCGGGAGAAATCCTGCTGATCGACGCCTCGAACTTCTTCGCCAAACAGGAGGTGTTCGTCGACCTGCGCGACGCCGATCTGATCGTGCTGGTGATCGAAGCCGAATCCTCCACCGTGCCGAAGCTGCAAAACGCGCTGAGCACACTGTCCACCGCGTTCAAGCACGTCGACGGCATCATCCTCAACCGCCGCCGCTTCGAAATCCCCGAGAAGGTACTGACCTGGCTCGGCCGTTTCCGCAGCCATCATTGAGGAGGGAGTCACTGACATGCAGATCGCCCTGCTCGCCCCGCTGCCACCGGAGCAGAACGGCATCGCCGACTACGCCGGTCACCTCAAACACGCACTGGAGGATCTGGGTGTGCGCGTGAGAACGCCACTGCAAGGGGTCGGCAACGACCCGCACGCGGCGCGGCAACGGGTGGCCGAGGCTGACTGGCAGGGCATCAGCCTGGTGCATGCGGAAATCGGCGGCGGGCGGCTGGCGGAGTTCCATGCCCTGCGTGCGTTGCGCGAACGCTTCCCTCACCTGCCGTTGACCGCCACCGTTCATGACCCGGAACGGCTGGTCTGGCGTCGGGAAAAGCTGCCGTGGCCACTGTCGATGCTGGCTACGCTGCGCTCGCCGCTGCCTGAAGCCGCCACGGTGCTGGCCGATCCGCTGTGTCTGCATGAAGAACGACAATTGGCGCGGCAGATGACGCGGCTGATCACCCTGACTCAAGCGGGTAACCGCTGCCTGCAACAACGCATGGGCTTGCGCCAGGCGCAGATGGCCGTGATTCCCCACGGCAACCTGCCCGTCGCCCCGCGACCGCTGCCCCCGCTACAGCCGCTGAAATTGCTGTATTTCGGTTTTATCTATCGCGGCAAAGGCATCGAAGATCTGCTCGAAGCGCTGGCGCGGCTGTTCACCGAGCAGCCCCCTCTGCGCAGTCAAGTGCGACTGACGCTGGCAGGCGGCAGCGAGCCGGAAATGGCGTTCGGCCCTTCAGGCAGCTACCTGGAACAGTTGCGTCAGCGGATTCGCGAACTGGGCCTGAGCGATGTGATCGGCTGGCATCTGGACCTGCCCGCCGCCGACATTCCTCAGGTCATTCAAGCCCATCACGTGATGGTCCTGCCTTACCGCGAATCGAGCAAATTGAAGATTCTCGGTCAGTTGCGCGGTACCAGCGGCGCGCTGTCCTGGGCCACGGCCTGCGGTCGCGGCGTCATCACCTCCGATGCCCGCTCATTTGCCGAAGAGGTGTCTCACGGCAACGGCGAAATTTACCCGCAAGGCAATGTACAAGCCCTGACTGCAGCGCTGGCGCGCCTGTGCAGCGAACCACAACGCGCCCAGGCATGGGCCGAACGAGCGGCTACGCTGGGTCGGGAAAGGGTCTGGAGCCTCACCGCAGAACGCTTTCAACAACTATTCCAACAGGCGTGCGAGGTGCATGAATGAAGGCCAGAACGTTACTGACGATTTACCTGATCAGCGCGTGTGCGTTGAGTGCGATCAGCCCGGCCGTGGAGGCCGAAACCCTTTTGCGGGCACCGCGTGCCGTGACCTGGAAAGACTTTCTCGGCGTCAACGTGCAGTTTCACTACTTCTCCCCGGACATCTACCCCAAACAGATGAACCGCCTGGATCAACTGGGCCTAAGCTGGATTCGCTGGACTCTGCACTGGCCCATCCTGGAACCGGCACCGGGACAATACAGGCTGGCCGATCTGGACGCAGCCATGGCTGCCGCCAAACCCCATAACTACAACACCGTGGCCTATCTGGTGGGTTCGGCCACGTTTGACAGCACCGCCCCTCAGGGCGCCAGCAACACCGACCAATACCCGCCCCGGGACATCAATGTCTTTGCCGAGCGCATGACCGCCCTCGCCCAGCGTTACCCCCAAGTCAGCCACTGGCAGGTGTGGAACGAGCCGAACATCATCTGGTTGCCGCAAGCCGACCCGGTCGCCTATTACAACTTGCTGACCACCACCGCCAACGCGATTCGTAGCGCCTTGCCGAACACACCCATCGTCACCGCAGGCGTGGCCTATTACGGCCAGATGCGCGGCTCCACCGGCTACATGTTGCAGTCGATGGTGGATCAGGGGCTGGCCAGCCAGAACATCGTCGCGGCCTATCACCCCTATTCTGAGTACCCGGAAGGCGACTCCATCAAGGACCGGGATTTTCTGGTGCGCGGCAACGCCCTCAACAAAACCCTGCACAACGCCGGCGTGAAAGAGGTTTGGGCCACGGAATGGGGCTGGTCGAGCTACGCAGGACCGGTGGAAATGCAGCACATCGTCGGCCTTGACGGCCAGGCCGATTACACCCTGCGGCGGCTCGCGTTGATGAGCACGATGGACTACCAGCGCATTTTCCTGTTCAACCTCAGCGACCTGGACCAACGCGCCAGCGCCCGTGATCGTGGCTACGGCCTGGTGGACCTCAACGGCGAACCCAAGCCGGTCTACGTCGCACTGAAACGTTTCTTCGAGGTCACCGGACCGACCCTGCGACCGGCCGACCCGCCCCCTGCCACCGCGATCCCGGATGACCTGTACGCCATCGCTTGGGACCGTCCGGACGGCTCGCACCTGCTGATGGCCTGGAGCGCCAGCAGCGCGCACCTGAACTTCCCCGGCATCAAGACCGCGACGCTGCACGACCCGTTGACCGGCAAACAGGCCGAGCTGGCCGACACCAAAGGCGTCGACGTGCCGTTGACCCCTACGTTGCAAATCCTCGCCTGGAAGCCGTAGCCATGCGCATTCTCTGGACACTGCCCTACCTGCCCTGGCCTACCACCAGCGGCGGCAAGACCCGTCAGTTTCACCTGCTGCGCAACCTGGCCACGCGGGGCCACCGCATCACCCTGCTGGTGCAGTCCAAGAGCGAGCTGGATGACGACACCCGCGCCGCGCTGGAGCCGTGGCTGGAGCGTCTGATCGTGGTCCCGCGCCGACCGCTGCGCAGTGCCCGGACCCTGCTCGCCATCGCCTTCGCCCGGCCACCGATGCTGGCCAGCGCCAACGGGTTCTCGCCGCAGTTGCAGCAGCAGTTCGAAGCCTTGCTGCAAGAGCACTGGGACGTAATCCAGATCGAGCACAGTTACAGCTTCCAGCCGTTCGAAGCGCCCCTTCGGCGCGCGGGCAAGTCGTTCATCATGACCGAACACAACGTCGAGTCTGGCCTTGGCGCAGCCAGTTATCACCACTTCCCCGACTGGGCGCGCCCTTTTACGCGCTATGACCAATGGCGCTATCGCCACTGGGAAGAACGGGTCTTTCGCCAGACCCGACAACTGATCGCCGTCACCGAAGATGACGCCAAGGGCCTGAGCCGCATGACCTCGCGGGCCACCAGCCTGGTGGTCAACGGCGTGGATTGTGACTACTACGCCAAGGTCTGCCCGGACCGCTACAGCCGACGCCTGCTGTTCATCGGCAACTACGAATACGGGCCAAATCTGGACGCCATGGAATGGGCACTGGACCACATCATGCCCAAGGTCTGGGCCATCGACCCCATGGTGCGCCTGACCATTGGCGGCTACGCCCTGCCCCACGACTGGCCGCAGCGCTGGGGTGATCCGCGCATCGACTGGCTGGGCTTCGTGCCGGACCTGCGCACCGTACAGAACGAGGCGGCCATCTTCTTCGCCCCGTTGCGCGAGGGCGGCGGGTCCAAGCTCAAGGTGCTGGAAGCCATGGCCGCTGGACTTGCCGTGGTGACCACCGAACAGGGCGTGTCGGGCCTCAAAGTGGTCAACGGCACCCACTACCTGGGATGCGAAGACGCCCACGGCCTGGCGCTGCTGCTGGTCGAGGCGCTCGCCCAACCGCCACGCCTGGCGAAGATCGGCGACGCCGCCCGGGCTTACGTGCGTCAGTACCACGACTGGTCGGTGTCAGCCGCGCAACTGGAAGGCATCTACGCCCAGGTTCACCAGCAAGAGGACACTCACGCATGCGCGTAGGACTGGATTTTCGCCCCGCGACCGGATTCCCCAACAGCGGCATCGGCCGTCAGAACACCGCGCTGGAGGAAGCGTTTCGTGCCCATCCCGACGTGCAATTGCAGCTGTTCAGTGTCGCGCCCTACGAACACCCGATCCGTCGTATTGCCCACTGTCCGCGCTGGCCGACGCCCCTGAACGGCATCCATCGCCTGCCCGAACGCCTGAAGTTCGAAGCCTGCTTTCTCCCCGAAGCACTGCGCGATGCCGAGGTCGAGCTGTACCTGGCCAACCTCAACATGGGCCTGCCCATCGGGCGCAAACCGGCGGGCCTGCGCTACGTACTGCAATTGCATGACCTCTTCCAACTGACCTTGAGCAACGCCCATGGCTCGAAAATCAAGGCGATGATCTACCGCCAGACCGATCGCCTGTCCATCGGCTATTCGGTGAAGGTCGCCGACCGGATCTGGGCACCGTCGCAATTCACCGCCGACGAAACCGTGCGCCTGTTTCCCCACGCCCGGGACAAGGTGCGGGTGCTGCCCAATCTCGTGGAAGGTTTCAGCGCCGAGCCCGCCGATCTCGACACACCGTTGCCTGAGCGCTACTGGCTGTGCGTCGGTACACGGGAGCCGCGCAAGAACATGCCGTGGTTTGTCGAGGCTTGGCAGGTCGCCCGACGCCAGTTCCCCAGAACCCCGGACCTGGTGCTGGTCGGCGGCCCCGAGGGGCTGTCCACCGCCCAGCGCGAGTGCCCGGGCCTGCACATCGTCAGTGGCATCAGTGACGGTCAGTTGCATCAGGTCTATCGTCAGGCCGAGCGCCTGTGGCACCCCTCCTATGGCGAAGGTTTCGGCCTGCCGGTGGTGGAAGCGCTGGGGGTCGGCACCCCCGTGGCGGTGGCCAGCGGCTCGTCGCTGGACGAGGTCACGCCAGCGGGCAGCCCGCGTTTTTCCCCCAACGATCAGGCGGCGCTGATCCGCTTGATGGGCATGTTGTCCAGCGCCGAGGCCGAAGACCCGACCGCGCTCAAGGCATGGGCCAGCCACTATGGCGTCGAGGCCTACCGTCGGCGTTTCAACGAATTGCTGGAGGAGTTGCGCTGATGCCGTTGGCGATGCCTGTGGGCGTATTGATCGCGCTGCTGTTCGGTGTGATGGTCTGGCTGTTGCCCGCGCTGAAGGTGACGGCGGCATTGATCGGCGTCGCTGCGGTCCTGACCATCATCCGGCGCCCGCTGCGCGGCCTGCTGCTGTTTGGGGTGCTGGCGACCTTTCTGCCCTATGCCACGGTGCAGATCGGTATCCGCACGACGGTTTCGGAGGCCTTGCTGATGCTGGTCTGGGCCAGCCTCATGGCTCACCGTTTGTTCGCGCTGTACAACCCGCCCGTGCACCTGTTGCGCACCGAGCGCTGGCTGATCGCGCTGATGCTGTTCAGTGCCCTGCCCTTCGTGGTCGGTCAACTGATGGTGCACGTCGACGGCAATGGCCCGATCAACTGGGTGCGCTGGCTGTTCAACCTGTCGCCGCTGTTTCTGGTGCCGCGCCTGTTAGGCGATGTGCAGTCCCGGGAGCAGATGACGGTGGCGATTTTGCTGGGCACGCTGTGCATGTTACTGCTGTCGATTCCGGTGTACCTGAAAGACGGCAACTCGACCGCCATCATCTCGGTCATCGGTGGTCTGGGTTACAGCAACCTCGACACCCTCAATCAAGGCCTTCTCGGACTGTCGAGCCGCATGGGCACGCCGTGGACGCACCCCAACATCGCGGGGGGCGCCATGGCCATGCTGTTGCCGTTGGCGTTCTGCATCGGCATGACCCGTGAAGGCGTGGTGCGCCATCTGGGGTTGGTGGTGGCGGTGCTGGCGCTGGCCGGGCTGCTGTTTACCGGCTCCCGGGGCGCGCTCGTCAGCCTGGCGCTGGTGATGTGCTGGATGGCACGTAACCGTATCCCCTACGTGGGGCGCATGCTGATGGCCGGGGCGATTTTCGGAGCGCTGCTGTTGATGTTCTACCCGCCTTTGCAGGACCGCTTCATTGGCCTGTTCAGCAGTAACGACGCCAGTACCGCGATCCGTTTCGAGGAGTACTCGCACTTCACCGACGCCATGAAAATGTTCCCGCTGGGCATCGGCTTCAAGGTCGACCCACCCGTACCCGGCACCGGGCTGTGGGGGATTTCCAACCTGTGGCTGAACTACATCTATAAGTTGGGCCTTGTCGGCGCGTTGGTTTTCATCGGTGTCACGGTCGTGTGGTGGCGCGAAGCACGCTTGCCAGCCCACCTGGTCACCCTCAATCGCGAAACCGCGCTCTGGCTGGGCACTCGTGCCGGCGTGCTGGCAGCGTTGCTCAGCGGCTTCTTCGACCACTATTTCAGCTTCACCACGGTATTGGTCGCGTTGTTCTGGCTGTTGCTCGGGCTCAATCTTTACGAAGCCCGGCGCTTGCAGGCCAACGCACACGCCCTCGCCTCTGACGCCCGGGAGACACCATGAAACACCGCATGATGCATTCGCACGACTTGCGCCAATCACTCCCCGAATACGCGCGCAAAATGGGCGTCAGCCATGAAGAGTTGGCGAGCGCCTATGACTGGATGTTGGCCAACGACGTGTGCTTCGAAACTCCGATGAAAGACAAGACCCTGTGCTTCATCAGTTACCTGAACATCGAGCCGCGCATCGAACATCCATTGGCCCGACGCTTCTATCGCCTGCTGTCCAAAGAAACGCCCGGTGCGCTGATTCCGCTGTACGGCATCAACTGGCCTACCCTGCGCGACCGAATGCTGCGCACCTGGGAGCAGATTTACAACATCCTGATCTGCAAGATCCCCAGCCATACATTGCGTCTGTTCTGGCTGCGCATGGGCGGGGCGAAAATCGGCAAGGGTTCGTCGGTCTGGCGCAACACCGAAGTGCTGGGCGTCGATGGCCTGCGCATCGGTGAAGACAGCACCGTGGGCTGGCACTGTCAGGTGGATGCCCGTGGCGGGTTGGTCATTGGCAATCATGTGACCATCGCCTCCCACGTCCTGATCATCGCCGGGGGCCATGACCTCAAGGCCCCGGAATTCTGGGCGGTCGGCGGCCCGATCTACATTCATGATTACGCCTGGATCGCCAGCCGCGCCCTGCTGTCGTTCGGTGCCGACATTGGTGAAGGTGCGGTGGTGGGCGGCGGCAGCGTCGTCTCCAAACCCGTCCCGCCCTACGCCATCGTCAGCGGTCCGAACGCCGAAATCAAAGGCGAGCGCGCCCGAGGCCTCAATTACAAAGTGGGCGGCAAAGGCCTGTTCACGTTGTTTCACTGAGGCCCATCCATGTTCGGTTCGACCCTCTGGCTGACCCTGGCGACCCTCACGGGGCTGGCCGCCGGGTTCGCCCGCGAGTGGCTGCTGGTCGCCGCGTGGGGCGCGGGCGGGCGCAGCGATGCGTTTCTGGTGTCGCTGTTTTTGCCTGAAGCCTTGCGCATGGCCTTGGCCGCAGGTTTGCTCAGCGCGGCCGCATTGCCGCTGTATCAACAACGCTCTTCGCAAGCGCAACAGGACTGGCTCGGCGCCCTCGCCCCTCGGGTACTGCTGTGCGGGTTGGGTTTGGGTGCGTTGCTCAGTCTGGGGGCTTGGCTGTGGGTGCGGTTAATCGGTCCGGGGCTGGATGAGGCCGGGTACACGCAAGCCGCAGGTTCCCTGCACTGGCTGGCGTGGTCGGCACCGGGCTTTCTGCTGCACGCCCTGTTGTGCGTGCCGTTGCAGGCCCGTTCGCGGTTTGTATTGGCGGGCTTGGGATCGCTGGTGTTCAACCTGCCCCCCGTGCTCTATCTGGCGCTGATGCGCCACGACGCCACGCCCACAGGGCTGGCCCTGGCCTGCCTGCTCGGCAGCCTGTTGATGCCCGGCGTGTTGTGCCCCGCACTGTGTCGCGACGGCTGGAGACCCTGGCATCTCTCCCACGCGCCCGGCGCCGGTCGCGAACTCTTGCAGCGCATTGGCCCATTGCTCAGCAGCAACCTGGCCAGCCAAGGCCTGGCGTTGCTGGAGCGGATGGTCGCCTCGTTGCTGGGGGAAGGCGCAGTGACCTGGGTCAACCTGGCGCGCAAGCTGATCAACCTGCCGTTGATTGCCTTGATGAGTCTGAATCAGGTGCTGCTGGGTTTGATGAGCGGCGCTGAGGACGACCAACGCATGGGGCTGCTGCGCAAAGGCTTGAGCAGCGCGACGCTGTTGACCGTTCCCGCCGTGGCCGGACTGATTGGCGCAGCCGGGGCGCTGGTGTTTCTGCTGATGCCCGGTCAAGCCATCGACGGGCCTTTGCCGGGACTGTTGGCGTGGTTCGCGGTGCCGCTGATGTTCGGCGCCTGGAATGCCCTGCTCGCCCGTTACGCCTATGCCGCGGGTGACACGCGCATGCCGTTGACGTGTGAGCTGACGGGGAGTTTGCTCAATGCCGTGCTGCTCGGCGTACTGCCGTTCGTGTTCGGCCTGATCGGTATCGCCATGGCAGCGATTTGCGGCGTGGTGCTCACCGGTTTTCTGCTGATGCGCAGGCAGCAACTGCTCGGTGCCTTGCCATGGCGTCAGCAGTGGTCGTTGGGCGTCGCGATCATGGTGCTGGCTGCCAGCCTGCTGCACCCGCTGAGCAACGTCTGGCTGCAACTGGGTTTGAGCTGCGCCTACGGGGCGATCCTGTTGATCGCCATGGCGCTGTGGCTCAAACCCTGGCGACCGCTCAATGGCTGATCATCCACGGGCGCCCTGCCGCCTTGCCTTTCAGGGCATGGGGATTGGCCTTGGTCGGTTCGACCTTTTTGCTCGGCCCGCAGCAGCCACAGCCTTTGGGGTGACGCGTGCTGTCCTGGTATTCGCCGACGGTTTTCGGCGCATGACGGCTGCGCTCGTTGATGGCCATGGCTTTGCGCGTGTGGCCCGCCATCGTCGCCAGTCCTGGCGCGGACAGAATCACCCGCATGCTGGAGGCGCCGCATTCCGGGCAATCGCAGGGTAACGCGCTTTCAGCCATGGGGCGCAGGGCAGTGAAGTCACCGCAATGGGGGCAGTCGTATTCGTACATGGGCATGGTGGGGTCCTCAAGGTTGAGCGCAAATTCAAGAACGTCACCCGGACCTGTCTTGATCGTGCCCACGCTCTGCGTGGGCATGCATCCCGTGACGCTCCGCGTCACCACGGGCAGGGACGCGGAGCGTCCGAGACGGCGTTACCACGCGGAGCGTGGGAACGATCAAGGCGGGTTCATCGGGTATCACTTATCCGGCGCAATCGGCAGATCCACGCTGCCATCGATGAACTTCGTCGGCCCGTTGGCACTCGGGTTGATGTCGAACTCGAAGATTTCCGTCGGCAACCACAACGTCGCGCAGGCGTTGGGGATGTCGACCACGCCGCTGATGTGCCCCTGCACCGGCGCCGAACCGAGCAACGCATAACCCTGGGCAGGCGAATAGCCGAACTTGGTCATGTAGTTGATCGCGTTCAGACAGGCCTGACGGTAGGCGACGTTGACGTCCAGATAATGCTGCTGCCCGGCTTCGTCCACCGAGATGCCTTCGAAGATCAGGTATTTGTTGTAAGTCGGCACGATGGGGCTGGGTTTGAACACAGGGTTCTTGATCCCGTATTTGGCCATGCCGCCCTTGATCAGCTCGACGCGCATGTGCACCCAACCGGCCATTTCGATGGCGCCGCAGAAGGTGATTTCGCCGTCGCCCTGGCTGAAGTGCAGATCGCCCACCGACAACCCGGCGCCATCGACGTACACCGGGAAGAACACTTTCGAGCCACGGGACAGGTCTTTGATGTCGCAGTTACCGCCGTGCTCACGCGGCGGCACGGTACGCGCGCCAGTCGCGGCGGCCATGTCCCGTGCAGGCCCCTTGAGCTTGCCCATGTGCGCGGTCTTGGCGTGGGGCGGGTTGGCCAGTGGCGGCACGCGGCCTGGCTCGGTGTCGATCAGTTCCTGCTCGCGACGGTTCCACTCGGCGAGCATCTTGTGGTCCGGCAGGCAGCCGATCAGGCCAGGGTGAATCAGCCCCGCGAACTCAACACCGGGAATGTGCCGCGAGCGGGTCATCATGCCTTTGAAATCCCAGATCGCCTTTTGCGCCATCGGAAAATGATCGGTGAGAAAACCACCGCCGTTCTGTTTCGAAAAGAAGCCGTTGAAACCCCACTGCGAGTCCGCACGGGCGCCGATGTCCAACAGATCCACCACCAGCAGGTCGCCGGGTTCGGCACCCTGCACGCCCACAGGACCCGACAGGTAATGCACCGTGGACAGGTCGACGTCGCGCACGTCGCTGGCGTCGTCGTCGTTCTTGATGGCCCCGGCGGTCCAGTCATAGGTTTCGAGAATGAAATCGTCCCCGGGCTTGACCCAGCAGGCCATCGGAATGTCCGGGTGCCAGCGGTTGTGGATCTGCTCGTTTTCGGTGGCGGGTTGGTTGAGGTCGACTTTGATCAAGACTTCGGTCATGGGTGTGCTCCTTGGATGACTCGGGTTGGCTGTAGCGACGCCATCGCGAATGATTTCGCTCCCACAGGGGAAAGCGTTCGGTCTGTGGGAGCGGATTCATCCGCGATGACGCCAGATCGAACGACACGAATGGGTAGGGCTAAACCGACAGGTAACGACTGATCGTCGCCTCATCGACATTGGCCCGGGTTTCCTCGATGACGAAGCGGCCCTTCTCGATCACCAGAAACCGGTCGGCGATTTCCAGGGTGAACGACAGCACCTGCTCCGAGACCACGATGGTCAGGTTGCGCAAGGTGCGGATCTCTTTGAGGGTGCGGGCGATGTCCTTGATGATCGACGGCTGAATGCCCTCGGTGGGTTCGTCCAGCAGCAACACCTTGGGGTTGGTCGCCAGCGCGCGGGCAATCGCCAGTTGCTGTTGTTGCCCACCGGACAAGTTGCCGCCGCGCCGCCCGCGCATGTCGAACAACACCGGGAACAGCGCGTAGAGGTCTTCCGGCACCTTGCCTTTGGCCGACGCGGGCAGCCCGGTCTGGATGTTTTCAAGCACCGTCATTGAGGGAAAAATCATCCGCCCTTGAGGCACGTAGGCCATGCCATGCTCGACCCGCGCGTGGGTTTCCATGGCCGAGACCTCGACGCCCTCGACCTGCACCTGGCCGCGCCATTGCGGGAGGATGCCCATCAGACTCTTGAACAGCGTGGTCTTGCCCATGCCGTTGCGGCCCATGACCGCGACGATTTCCTGCTTTTCCACGTTCAGATCCAGGTCGTGGAGGATCTGGCTCTGGCCATAGCCGCAGGCCAACTGATTGATGGTGAACATGCTGCGCTCCTCGGTGGCCCCGTCAGTGGCCCAAATAGACTTCGATGACTTTCGGGTTGCTCTGCACCGACTCCATGCTGCCCTCGGCCAGCACCTTGCCCTGATGCAGCACCGTGACCTTGTGCGCGATGCTCTTGACGAACTCCATGTCGTGCTCGATCACCAGCACCGAGCGGCCCTGGCTGATGCGGTTGAGCAGATCGGCAGTCTGGGCGCGCTCACTGACGCTCATGCCCGCCACCGGCTCGTCGAGCATCAGCAACTCAGGGTCCTGCATCAGCAACATGCCGATCTCCAGCCACTGTTTCTGGCCGTGGGACAACAGCCCCGCCTGTTGCTGCAACAGGTCGGCGAGGAAGATGTCCTTTGCCACTTCGTTGACCCGCTCGATCACTGGCTGGCTGCGTTTGAAGAACAGTGCGCCAAACACCGTGCGGCCCTTGGGAAAAGACATTTCCAGGTTCTCGAACACGCTCAGGTTGTCGTAGATCGAGGGGGTCTGGAATTTGCGACCGACCCCGGCGCGGACGATGTCGTATTCGTTCATCTTCGTCAGTTCACGGTTGTTGAACTGAATGCTGCCGCCCGTGGCACGGGTCTTGCCGCAGATCAAATCAAGCACCGTGGTCTTGCCTGCGCCATTGGGGCCGATGACCACGCGCACTTCGTTGCGATCGATGTACAGGTTCAAGTCGTCCACCGCCTTGAAGCCGTCGAAAGACACCGTCAGGCCCTCGACGGCCAGCACCGGTTTGGGCATCTGAAAGCCGCTGGCCGTGGTCATGGCTGAGTCTCCAGTGAGCTGTTGACGGGTTGGGCGCTGGTCGCAGCAGCCGGTTTTGCAGGCGCAGGGGCGGCAGGCAGCGCGGGTTTACGCTTCAGCCCCGCCAGCCATATGCGCCCGTGGCTTTCCCACAATCCGGCCAGGCCGTTGGGGAAATACATGACCACCGCGATGAACAGGCCGCCCATCAGGTACAGCCACAGTTCGGGGAAGGACTCGGAGAAATAGGTCTTGCCGTAGTTCACCAGCAGCGAGCCGTACACTGCGCCGAGCAGCGACATGCGCCCACCGACAGCGGCGAAGATCACCATCTCGATGGAGGGTACGATGCCGACGAAAGACGGCGACATGAAGCCCACTTGCAACGCGAACATCGCCCCGCCAATGGCCGAGAAACCGGCCGCGACGCAGTACACGAATATCTTGAAACTGGCCACGTCGTAGCCGGAAAAGCGCACGCGTTCTTCCTTGTCGCGCATCGCCATCAACAGACGGCCGAGCTTGGACGCCAGGATGAATTTGCCGATCAGGATGCAGCCCAGCAGCAAGGACGCGTTGATGAAGTACAACGCCAGCTTGGCGCCGTCGCCACGGATGTCCCAGCCCAGCAGGGTCTTGAGGTCAGTGATGCCGTTGACGCCTCCCGTAAGGCCCTGTTGGCCGATGATCAGCACGGTCAGGATCAGCGCGATAGCCTGAGTGACGATAGAGAAATACACATCGCCCACTCGACGCTTGAACAGCGCCGCGCCAATCACCAACGCCAGAATCACCGGCACAGCAATGACCGCCACCAGCGTGAAACTGAAGCTGTGAAACGGTATCCACAGTGCAGGCAGTTCGGTGACCTGGTTCCAGTCCATGAAATCCGGAATGCCCGGCGTGGACTGGATTTTCGTGCTCTCGGGGTCGCTGGCCTCCAGCTTGAGAAACATGGCCATGCAATAGCCGCCCAGGCCGAAGAACACCCCTTGTCCCAGACTGAGAATGCCGCCGTAGCCCCAGCACAACACCAGCCCCACGGCCACGAAGGCGTAGGTCAGGTATTTGCCGACCATGTTCAGGCGAAAGGCGTCCAGCGTCAGCGGGAACACCACCAGAATCAGCGCGGCCAGAATCAGCAGGCCGATCACGCCCTGCCGTCCGCCCATGAGTTTGTCTAAAGCGTTCATCTGCACGCCTCCTTTACTTACGGACCTTGCTGGCGAACAGCCCTTGAGGGCGCATCAGCAGGATCAGAATCACGGTGGAGAGGGTCAGCACTTTGGCCATCGAACCGCTCATGAAAAACTCGGAAACCGACTGCGTCTGGGCGATGGCGAAAGCCGAGGCGATGGTGCCTAGCAGGCTTTGCGCGCCGCCGAAGACCACGGTCAGGAAGGTGTCGACGATGTACAGCGAACCCGCTGTGGGCCCGGTCGAGCCAATGGTGGTGAACGCCGCCCCCGCAACCCCCGCCACCCCACAGCCCAGGGCAAAGGTCATTCGGTCAACCTTGCGGGTGTTGATGCCGACGGCGCGGCTCATCACCCGGTTCTGCACCGTGGCGCGGACCTGCAAACCCCAGCGGGTGCGGTACAGCATCAGAAAAATGCCGCCGGTCAACAGCACGGTCAGGGCCATGACGAACAGGCCGTTTTTCGGGATTTCGATGGCGTCGGTCAGGTTGACTGCGCCCATCAGCCACTCCGGCGGGTTGGCGCTGACTTCACGGGCGCCGAAGATCGAGCGGAACGCCTGCTGCATCACCAGCGACAGGCCCCATGTGGCCAGCAACGTGTCCAGCGGGCGGTGGTACAACCGGCTGATCATCACCCGCTCAACCGCCCAGCCGATGGCACCCGCCACCACGAACGACAGCGCGATGGCGAAGAAAAAGTAATACGGCTGCATCGACGGCATGTGGTTCTGCACGAAAGTCGAGAGCACGTAGGTGGTGTAAGCGCCGATGGTGAGGAATTCACCGTGGGCCATGTTGATCACGCCCATCTGGCCAAAAATGATCGCCAGCCCCAGGGCCATGAGCAGCAACACGCAGAACACGGACAGCCCGTTAAAACCCTGCATGGCGGCGATGGCACCGAAATCAGATAGCCATTGCATGGTGGTGTCCTCTTCAGAAATTTGATCGTTCCCACGCTCCGCGTGGTAACGCATCGGGTGACGCTCTGCGTCACGGGGCCGCAGAGCGGCCGTCAGGCATTCCCACGCGGAGCGTGGGAACGATCAGAATCACTACAAGTTTCAGCGATTCAGTTACTGATAACCCTTCGGAAACGGATTCGGCTCGATCAGATCCGACTCATAGATCACCTTGAACTGGCCGTTGGCCTGAGCTTCGCCGATGCGGGTCTTGCTCCACAGGTGATGGTTTTCGTGGACTTTGACGTAGCCTTCCGGCGCGGTTTTCAGCTCGATACCGGGCGAAGCTGCGACCACTTTGTCGACATCGAAGCTGCCCGCCTTCTCCACCGCCGCTTTCCACAGCCACGGGCCGAGGTAGGCCGCCTGGGTCACGTCGCCCATCACCGCGTCCTTGCCGTATTTGGCCTTGAAGGCTTCGACGAAGGCTTTGTTGTTGGGGTTGTCCAGGCTCTGGAAGTACTTCATCGAGGCGTAGAAACCTTCCATGTTCTCGCCGCCGATGCCGAGCAGTTCATCCTCGGTGACCGACAGGGTCAGCAGGTTCTGCTTGGCCGCCGTCACGCCTGCGGCCTTGAGCTGTTTGTAGAACGCCACGTTGGAGCCACCGACCACCGCCGCGAACACCACATCAGGTTTCTTCAGCTTGACCTTGTTGATCAGCGAACCGAACTGGGTGTTGCCCAATGGGTAGTAGTCTTCGCCGACGACGGTGCCGTGGAGCACGTTTTCAATGTGTTTGCGGGCGATCTTCATCGAGGTGCGCGGCCAGATGTAATCCGAGCCGATCAGGTAGAACGTCTTGGCACCCTTCTCCTTGGCGATCCAGTCCAGGCTCGCGAGGATCTGCTGGGTGGCTTCCTGGCCGGTGTAAATCACGTTCTTCGACTGCTCCAGCCCCTCGTAGAAAGTCGGGTAATAGAGCAAGCCGTTTTCCTTCTCGAACACCGGCAATACGGCCTTGCGCGAGGCCGAGGTCCAGCAGCCGAACACTGCCGCGACCTTGTCGCCGACCAGCAGCTTCTTGGCTTTTTCGGCGAAGGTCGGCCAGTCGGAGGCGCCGTCTTCCTGAATCACCTTGATCTGCCGTCCGAGAATCCCGCCCGAGGCGTTGATCTGGTCGATGGCCAGACGCTCGGCTTGAATCGAACCGGTTTCGGAAATGGCCATGGTCCCCGTGGCCGAGTGCAACTGGCCAACGGTGACTTCGGTCGGGGTCACGGCCAGGCCGGTGCTGTTCACGTCATCGGCTACGGCCATCTGGCCGAACACACCGGCGGCGATCAGCGACAGCGCAGCCGCGCCCAGGGTCAGCCGTCGAGGGAGGAAGCGTTTCAAGTGGGTCTGTGGTGATTCCATGGTTCCGGCTCCTGAGTGGGTCGTCGTTCTCGCTAGCGCTCTGAATGGCGCCTCATCGCGAGCTGGAACCAGCATGAAGTCCGGGCACGATTGGGGGTATACGCAGCATGACGTACTGGCATACGTCATTTGACGTAGCGCCAGAAACGCCGTTTGGCGGCATGCTGACGCCCGTGCGAGCGCTGGGGCATGGAATTTGCTCCTGAAAACCAGGCGTGGCCGTTGTGAAAGCGGTGAGTCAGTTGCAAATGGTTTGACTGGCAGGTCGCTTTCGCCAGCAAGCCGGCTCCCACAGATTCAGCGCCGAATAACAAATCTGAATCCGGCGCGGGCATTGTGGGAGCCGGCTTGCTGGCGAAAGCAGTTGCCCAGTCAACATAGAATTTCCCACATGAATCAAGCGTCAGGACGACGGGCTTTTTGATCCTTACTTTCTGGAAAAATCCACCGTGCGACCTTCCGGCTCTCAACGCATCATCAAGGTCCGTCGTGACTACAACAGCCTGGTCGCCGACGAGACCATGGAAGACTACGCGCTGCGATTCACGCCCAAGTCGTTTCGCAAATGGTCGGAATTCCGCATCGCCAACACGGCGGTCGGCGCGGTGTCGTTTCTGGCGCTGGAGGCCATCGGCGGCGCGCTGGTGATGAGTTACGGCTTCACCAACACCCTGTGGGCGATTCTGGCCACGGCGCTGGTCATCTTCCTCACCGGCCTGCCGATCAGCTACTACGCGGCGCGCTACGGTGTGGACATGGACCTGCTGACCCGCGGCGCCGGGTTCGGTTACATCGGCTCGACCATCACCTCGCTGATCTACGCCAGTTTCACGTTCCTGTTCTTCGCCCTGGAAGCGGCGATCATGGCCCTGGCGCTGGAGCTGTATTTCCGCATCCCGCTGGCGCTGGCCTACGTCATCTGCTCGGTGATCGTCATCCCGCTGGTGGCCTACGGCATCACCCTGATCAGCCGCTTGCAGATGTGGTCGCAGCCACTGTGGCTGACCTTGCTGCTGGTGCCCTACGTCTTCGTGATCTGGAAAAACCCCGAGGCACTGAGCGACCTGACCAGCTTTGCCGGGCGCGAAGGCGAAGGCGGCACCTTTAATCTGCTGTTCTTTGGTGCAGCGTTCAGCGTGGCGCTGTCACTGGTGACCCAGATCGGCGAACAAGTGGACTACCTGCGTTTCCTGCCCGAGAAAACCCGCGCCAACCGCATCCGCTGGTGGGCGGCGCTGCTGATGGCCGGTCCCGGCTGGATCATCCCCGGCGCGCTGAAGATTCTCGCCGGGGCCTTTCTGGCCTTCCTCGCTCTGCAACACGAAGTGCCCATCGAGCGCGCCGCCGAGCCGACGCAAATGTACCTGGTCGCCTTTCGCTACGTGTTCAGTTCCCCGGAATGGGCGCTCGCAGCCATGACGCTGTTTGTCATCATCTCGCAGATCAAAATCAACCTGACCAACGCCTACGCCGGTTCACTGGCCTGGTCGAACTTCTTCGCGCGGGTCACCCACAGCCATCCGGGCCGGGTGATCTGGCTGGTGTTCAACGTGATCATTGCGTTGATCCTCATGGAATTGGGGGTGTTCGACGCCATCGAGCAGGTGCTGGGCCTGTACGCCAACGTGGCGATTGCCTGGATCGGCTCGCTGGTGGCGGATCTGGTGATCAACAAGCCACTGGGCTGGTCGCCACGGCATATCGAGTTCAAGCGCGCGCACCTGTACGACATCAACCCGGTCGGCGTCGGCGCAATGACCATTGCTTCGCTGGTCTCGTTCTGCGCCCATTTCGGGGTGTTCGGCGAGCTGGCCCAAGCCGCACCGCCGCTGATTTCACTGGCCATCGCCTTGATCGTCGCCCCACTGATCGCCTGGCGCACCAAAGGCCGCTATTACATCGCCCGCACCAGCGCCAACGCCCTGCTCTACCCCGATGGCCCCCAAGCCAGCCTGCGTTGCGGGCTGTGCAACAACGCCTTCGAAACCCCGGACATGGCGTGGTGCCCGGCCTATCGCTCACCCATCTGTTCGCTGTGCTGTTCGCTGGACGCCCGCTGTGGCGATCAGTGCAAGAAGCGCGCACGGCTGTCGATGCAGTTCGAGGATCTGGTCAGCCGCTTGCTGCCCCGTTTGCCGCGCCAATACCTGCACACGCGGCTGGCGCAGTACCTGGGGCTGCTGACGATCCTGATTCTGGGCTTGTCTGGCGCGCTGGCGTTGATCTACAGCCAGGTGGCCCACGGCCTGATCGACCAGTCGCCGCAGGTGCATCACACCCTGATGCTGGCGTTTCTCAAGGCCTTCCTGACCTTCTGCGTGTTCGCCGGAATTCTCGCCTGGTGGGTGGTGCTGACCCGGGAAAGCCGTCGCGTGGCCCTCGAAGAATCCGAGCGCCAGACGCTGCTGCTGATTCAGGAAATCGACGCCCACGACAAAACCGACAAGGCCTTGCAAGAAGCCAAGGAAGCGTCCGAAGCGGCCAACGCCGCCAAGAGCCGCTATGTCACTGGCCTGTCCCACGAGCTGCGCACGCCGCTGAACAGCATTCTCGGCTTCACGCAAATTCTTCAGCGCGACGCCGCAACCCCGCCGCAACATCAGGACCCGCTGGCGACCATCCTGCGCAGCAGCTCGCACCTGCTGTCGCTGATCGACGGCCTGCTGGACGTGGCCAAGATCGAAGCCGGAAAACTGCGGCTGGAACCCTCGGAAATCCTCTTGCAGCAGTTCCTCAGTGACCTGGAGCAGATGTTCGTCAGCACCGCGCGGGACAAGGGTCTGCGCTTCCGTCTGGAGCTGGTCGGGCGCATGCCGGTGGTGGTGCGCGGCGATGAAAAACGCGTGCGGCAGATTCTCATCAACCTGTTGGGCAACGCGGTGAATTTCACCGACAGCGGCGAAGTCTGCCTGCGTGTCAGCTACCGCCGCGAGACGGCGATTTTCGATGTGATCGACACCGGCATCGGCATTGCCCCGGAGCAGATCGAACGGATTTTCCAGCCTTTCGAACGTGGCGGCCTGGTGCGTCAGGACAACGGCGTCGGCCTGGGCCTCACGATCACCCGCATGCTCACCGCGTTAATGGGTGGTGCGCTGTCGGTGACCAGCCAGCCGGGTGAAGGCACGCGCTTTCAAGTGCGCCTGTTTCTGTCCGAAGTGCGGGTGCCAAAAGCGGTCATCGATGTGGATCACGACGTCATCGGCTATGAAGGCGAGCGGCGGCGGATTCTGGTGGTGGACGACCACATCGAACACCGCAAAGTGATCTCGGGCATGCTCACGCCGCTGGGCTTCGATGTGGTGCAGGCCGCCAACGGTCACGAGGCGGTACGTCAGGTGTCGTTGCTGCATCCGGACCTGATCCTGATGGACCTGTCGATGCCGGACATGGACGGCTGGCAGACCTTGCGCATGATCCGCCACAACGCACTGTCCCGAGCGCCGGTCATCGTGCTGTCGGCCAATGCCAATGCCTTCACCGACCCGCTGGTCGACAACAACGACCACAGCCTGCCGTCGATGGAGCATGATTACCTGACCAAGCCAGTGCACCTGCAACAGTTGCTCGACCGCCTCGCCCATCACCTGAACCTGACCTGGCAACGGCGCTTGCGCAAAGCACCACCCGCCCGCTCGGAATGGCGCCTGCCGCCCCGTCGCGACCTGGAAGAACTCTACGAACTGTGCGGCTTGGGCTACATGCGCGGGATTCAGCACAAGCTCGATGCCATCGAACGGGACAGCGCCGACAGCGCCGGCTTCGTGGCGGACCTGCGCACCCTGGCCAAAGGGTTTCGCCTGGATGAACTCAGCCTGCAACTGAAGGAGGCCCTCAATGAACGCCCTGACTCAACCCGCTGACACCGGCGTGATCCTGATCGTCGACGACACCCCGGACAACCTGGCGCTGTTGTCCGATGCGCTGGACGAGGCCGGCTACATGGTGCTGGTCGCGCTGGACGGCACCAGTGCGTTGAACCGCATCCAGCGCAGGCGGCCGGACCTGATCCTGCTCGACGCGATGATGCCCGGGCTGGACGGTTTCGAGACCTGCCGCCTGATCAAGCAACAGCCCGACACCGCCAACATCCCGGTGCTGTTCATGACTGCCCTGACCGACAGCGAACACGTGGTCAAAGGCTTCGAAGCGGGTGCCATCGACTACGTGACCAAACCCATTCAATGCGCGGAAGTGCTGGCTCGGGTGGCCTCGCACCTGCGCACCGCGCGCATCCTGCAATCGGCGCGCAACGCCTCGCAGCCCATGGGCCTGGACCACGCCCCGGCCTATGACCGGCTGGCGAGCCGTTTTCAACTCACGGAACGGGAATTCGAAGTGCTGCGCTGGGTGGCCTGCGGCAAGACCAACAAGGACATCGCCGACATCCTGCAACTGAGCCCGCGCACGGTGAACAAACACCTTGAGCACATTTACATCAAGCTAGGGGTCGAGACTCGTACGGCGGCGACATCGGTGGCCATGGCGGCGATGAGCGAGCGCGTGTCGTGATCAGCAGATCGGCAGGTTGCGCGCCTGATGGGTCATGCACAGGTCCTTGACCGTTTGACGCAGCCAGCGATGGGCCGGGTCCTTGTCGAAACGCGGGTGCCAGGCCTGCACCACGTTGACAGGTTCGAAGTCCAGCGGAATCACGAACGGACGCATGCGCAGCCCCAATTCGTCCATGCCCCACAGCACGGTTTCCGGCAACGACACGATCAGGTCAGACGCCGCGATGGAGAAAATCGCCGAGTGGAAATTCGGCGTGGTCAAGGTGACGCGACGGGACAGTCCCAGCAACTCCAGCGCCGCATCGATAGGCCCATGGGGGCGACCCCGACGAGAGACGCTGACATGGTCGTATTCGGCAAAACGCTCGGGGGTGACTGGCGCGTTGAAGATGGGGTGGTCTTCACGGGCCAGGGCGACGAAGCGTGTGGTGAAGAGTTGCTGGACCTTCATTTCAGGGCCGAAATTGCGTCGCGAGGTGACGTGCAGGTCGATGCGGCCTTCGCGCAAGGCGTCGTCATCGCCCTCACCTTCGGGCGCGAAACGCAGCGATGCGTCGGGGGCCTGAAGGCGCAGCGCGTCCACCAGATGGCCGCCGAACGCGCCGAAGAAGACGTCGTTGGAGCGCACGTTGAAACGCCGCTGCAAGGTGCGCATGTCCACCTCATCGCGTGCCTGAAACACCTCAGTGGCCTGCTCGACCAGGCTGCGCACCTGTTCTTGCAAAGCCAACGCCCGAGGCGTCGGCACCAGCCCGCGGCCTGCGCGCACCAGCACCGGATCGCCCAATGCTTCCCGTACTCGCGTCAGCGTCCGGCTCATCGCAGCCGGACTCAAATGCATCCGCTTCGCCGCCCCGACCACACTGCCCTCTTCGAGCAAGGCGTCGAGGGCGATCAGCAGGTTCATGTCGGGCAAGGGCATGGGAGGGCGTCCGTATTTACGATGAAGGGAGATGATGAGAGAAACGGCAGCCATTGAGAATGGCGTATTGTGGGAGCGAATTCATTCGCGATTGGCCCGTACATCCGATACATCTCCGTCGGCTGTACTGACGTCTCGCGAATGAATTCGCTCCCACAGAAGTTCAACCTTACGTCAAATCACCCCTCGCCCACGCCACTGCGCCCGCTGCTGCGCATCGATCCCCAACGCTTCCAGCACTTCATCGGTGTGCTGACCCAGGGTCGGCGCCGAACGGGTCACGCCGCCAGGTGTGGCGCCCAGTTTCGGTACGATCCCCGGCAAGGTCACCGGGGTGCCGTCGTCCAACTGGCTCTGCAGCAACATGTCGCGCGCTTTGTAATGAGGATCGCTGGCGATATCAGCCGCGTCGTAGATTTTGCCTGCCGGAATCCGCGCCGCCGTCAGCTTGGCCAGCACCTCGTCCAGATCCAGACTTGCCGCCCATGCAGAGATCGCCGCATCGATCAGCTCGACCTGTTTCACCCGTCCATCGTTGTGCGCCAGCGCCGGGTCATTGGCCAGATCGGGCCGTTCGATCAGCGCCATCAACCGCTGATAAATGCTGTCGCCGTTACCTGCAATCAACGCATAACGGCCATCGCGGCAACGGTAGGCATTGGAGGGCGCAATCCCCGGCAGGCTGCTGCCCGCTGGCTGGCGCACGGCACCGAACACCGAATACTCGGGAATCAGGCTTTCCATCATGTTGAAGACCGACTCGTACAGCGCGACGTCGATTTCCTGCCCTTCACCGCCGTTCTGGTCGCGATGACGCAGAGCAAGCAGCACACCGATGACGCCATGCAGCGCCGACAACGAGTCGCCAATCGACACGCCCACTCGAACCGGTGTGCGATCCGGCTCGCCCGACAAGTGACGCAATCCGCCCATGGCCTCGCCCACCACGCCAAAGCCTGGGCGATCGCGATAAGGCCCGGTCTGGCCATAGCCGGACACCCGCAGCATCACCAGTTTCGGGTTGAGGGCGTGCAGTTCTTTCCAGCCCAGCCCCCAACCTTCAAGGGTGCCGGGGCGGAAGTTCTCCACCAGTACGTCGGCCTCAGCGAGCAGCTTGCGCACCACTTCCTGGCCTTCCGGCTCACGCAGATCAAGGGTCACTGAACGCTTGTTGCGCGACGACACTGCCCACCACACCGACGTGCCTTCGTGCAGCAAGCGCCATTTACGCAGCGGATCACCCGTGCCCGGCGGCTCGACCTTGATCACATCGGCGCCGAACTCGCCGAGGATCTTCGCCGCGAACGGCCCCGCGATCAGTTGCCCGAGTTCGATGACCCGAATCCCTTGCAGTGGCTTTTGCATGACGTGCCTTTTCTTGTGGGAACAAAGTCGCGTCATTGTCGGCCATCTGCGGAAGAAATCCAGCCTCCTAAAAACCTCCCCCCAAGGATCGATACAACCCCACCAGCGCCAAGGTCTGCGCCGTCGAACTGTCAACAAACTGCTCCTGACTCGCCAACAATGCCCGCTGCACGGTCAGCACACTGACGAAATCCACGGCCCCGGCCTTGTACTGCTCCCGGGCGGTGCCGAGAGCGATGCGGTTCTGCTGCACTGCGTTTTCGAGCTTGTGTTGCTGCAACTGGCTGGCCTTGTAAAGGCTCATGCTGTCATCGATTTCCTGCCAGGCCCGCAGCACGGTTTTCTGGTAGTTGAGTGCCGCTTCCTGCTCCTGCGCTTGGCGCAGATGCAGCATGCCCCGCAGGCGCCCGCCTTCGAAGATCGGCAGGCTCAGTTGCGGGCCTATGCCGAAGTTACGCGAACCCCAACTGCCGAAATCCGCCAGTTGCAGGGACTGAAAGCCGACGTTGCCGGACAGCACGATGCGTGGATAGAAGTCGCCCTCCGCCACGCCGACGCTGGCCGCCGCCAGGTGCATGCGTGCCTCGGCCTGGCGAATATCCGGGCGACGCCGGGCCAGCTCCGAAGGCAGCCCGACAGGGATCGCTTCGGGCAGTGGCGCGCGTTCAGTAGCGTGCAAAAGTTCGGTTTGCAAGGTTCTTGGCTGCTGGGCCAGCAACAGGCTCAGGGCGTTGACCAACTGCGCCTGACGCTGCTCCAGCAACGGAATACGCGCTTCGACCGTGGCCACCTGCGCCGAGGCCTCGGCCACGTCCAGATCGGTCGCGACGCCGCTGTTTAGACGCACTTTCGACAGCGCCAGGCTGTTGCGCGAGACGTCGATGTTTTCCCGCGTCACGGCCAGGGTGTCCTGTACACCGCGCAGTTGCAGGTAATCGCGGGCGGTTTCGGCCTGCACCGACAGCAGCACGCCGCGTCGGTCATTTTCAGCCACGGCGACCGTGGCATCGGCGGCCTCGACCTCACGTTTGACCCGCCCCCACAGATCGATTTCCCAGAAGGCATCCAACCCGCCGTCCCACAGGTTGAACGCCGATTTGCCGCTGTTGCCCGACGGATCGTTCAGACCTTCGCCACTGTTGCGGGCACGCTGGTAACCCAACCCTGCCGAGACTGACGGCAGTTGATCCCCCGCCACCACCTGCCGTGCCGAGCGGCTTTGTTCAAGGCGTGTGGTGGCGATTTTCAGGTCCAGACTCGCCGCCGTCGCCCGGTCGATCAACGACGACAACAACGGGTCGTTGAACACCTCCCACCAACGCTCTTTGATCGGTGATGCCTGCGGGTGACTGACTGCTTGCTCGCCCTGGGTCGGCAGCCAGTCCACTTGGGCGTCTGCCTTGGGCGGCTGGAAATCATGGCCCGCCTGACACGCCGACAAGGCGAGCGCCAGCGCCGACACTGTCAGGCCCTGTCGCATCATCACCCTGCTCATCGCGCACTGACCCCTTCTGCCCCGCCCGACCGGGTATCGATGCTGGCATCCACCGACATCCCCACCCGTAACCGACTGAGTAACGGCTGGTGCGGATCCAGCACAATCTTCACCGGCAGGCGCTGCACGACCTTGGTGAAATTGCCCGTGGCGTTGTCCGGTTTGATCGCGGCGAATGTCACGCCGGTCGCAGGCGCAATGCTTTGCACCCGGCCCTTGAGGGTATCGCCGGAGAACGTGTCGACGCGCACGTCCACCGTTTGCCCCGGCGCAACGTGAGTCAGCTGGGTTTCCTGAAAGTTGCCGACGACGTAGGCCTGATCCAGCGGCACCACCGACAGCAGGCGCGTACCCGGCGTGACGTAGTTGCCGATGCGCACCGCGCGCTCACCGACCATGCCATCGACCGGAGCGACGATGCGCGTGTACGACAACTGCAACTGCGCCTGATCGCGAGCGGCCTGGGCACGTTTCAAGCCGGCTTCGGCGGCGTGTTGCTGGGCCACCAGAATGTCGACCTGTTTACGGTCAGCGGCCAGCGAGGCGGTCGCGCTGTTCAAGCGGGCGCGAGCGGTGTCGATGCGATTGCGCGCCTGCTGGGCGTTCTGCACGGTGCCTGCGCCCATTCCGGCGAGATGGTCGTAACGCGCCTGTTCCTGTTCAGCGAAGGTCACTTCGGCCTTGTTGGCGGCCAGCGTCGCTTCGGTCTGTGCGATGACCGAGGTCTGGCGCTGCAACACCGCCGAGGCCTGTTCATATTGCGCCTTGGCGGCCAGTACGTCGGCGTCGGAAGCGGCCAGCGCGGTCCGGAAATCCCGGTCGTCGATCACCGCCAGAAGCTGCCCGGCCTTGACCTGCTGGTTGTCCTCTACCAGTACCTGGCCAATGAAACCCGCAACTTTCGGCGCCACGTTGGAATAGTCGACGGCAATGTAGGCGTCGTTGGTGCTCTGGCGGCCACCGGTGCCGGTGAAACCGTAAATGCCCACCGCCGCGAGGGCGATCACGACCCCACACAGGGCCAGGGTTTGTTTTGAAGTCATGTTCATGAAGTCAGTCTCAAGAGGTGCAAAATCAGGCCACGGCACGGGGCGGATACACCCGGCTCGGCATCAGAGGAATCAACAGGATCAGCGCGGCAGCGACCCAGCCCATGCAGTAAAAGAGGTCGATACTGGTCAGGGTCACAACCTGTTCGTGAATGCGATGCGCCAGAGAGGCCGCCGAGTCCTGGCCCGCCAGTTCGGGGCTGTTGCCCAATCGGTCCACCAGCACGTTGGAGTGAAAGTGCTGCCGCGCCGTGGTCAGAGCATCGAGCGCGCCGGTGGCGACGACCGACGCCAAGCCGCGCACGGTGTTGAACCACGCCGAGGCGAACGGCCCGTCAGGTGGCGCGATACCGCCTGTGGCCTGCATCAGCAGCGGCATCACCGCCATGGGCTGGCCGACCACTTGCAACAGTTGCAGGGCGTAGAAGTTGTCGCGAATCCACTCGGGGTTCATCTGCGTCGCCGCGAAACAGTACAGCGCCAGCAGCGAAAGCCCCGTGGTCAACACCCAGCGGCAATCCACTGCACGGAGGTTGCACAGCGCCGCCACCAGCGGCAGCGCCAACAGTTGCGGAAGGGCCACCAGCAGCATCATCGGCGCCGTTTGCAACGGCCGATAACCGTGGACTTGCGCCAGATAGGCTGCGGGAATCGAGCCCGTCGCGGTCAGCACCACCAGCACGCCGCCCAGGGTGATCAGCGCATGGGACAGGTTCAGGTTGGAGAGCATCTGCAACTTGAAGAACGGCACCGGGGTGAACCATTCGTTGATCATGAACAGCGCCAACAGCCCCACGCCACCGAACAGCAGAACGGTGATCAGGGTCGATTCGAACCAGTCCAGCCGGTTGCCCTGCAACACCCCGGTCACCAGCATGCAGATCGCCGGAACGCCCAGCAGCACGCCGCGCCAGTTGAAGGTCTCGAAGCGCTCCAGACGCAGCGGGTCTTGGGGAATGCCGTGAGCAATGGCAATCATCGCCACCACGCAAGGCGTGACGACCTGCCAGAAGGTCCACTGCCAGTTGAAGTATTCAGTCCACAACGCCGCCAGTGGCGTGCCCAGACTCGGTGCGAAAGTGGCCGTCAGCGCGTAGCCCGCCAGACCGTACAGCTTGATGTCCGGCGGCAGAAAACGCAGCGCGACGGTCATCAGCATGGGCGGCAGGCAACCCGCTGCCAGGCCTTGCAGCATGCGTAACATCAGAAACGCATGGTAATTCGGGGCCAGCGGACAGAGCAGCGCAAACACTACGAACGCGGCGATCGCGCCAAGGGTAAAGCGGCGCAGGGACAGCGTGACGGCGAACCACGGCGCGAAGGCCGTGGCGGTCAACGACGTGGCCGAGTACAGCGACGTGACCCAGGTCGCTTCGTCATAACCGATGAACATTGCTCCGCGAATGTCGGCCAGCGCGATGCGGGTTACGCCCTCGTTGATCCCGGCGACCAGCACCGCGAGCAACACGCCCACCAGTCCCAAAATGGTTTGCAAACCGAACGCGGCGGGTGTTGCGGCCTTGATCGCCGGGGCCGGTGCTGCGGCCGTCACGACGCAACTCGCGTGCGAGCGCTGAGTTCGCGGGTCAGAACAAGGCGTGGCATGGGCGTTCAACTCCGGGCATCTGGGTCATGACCGGTAGTTTAAAAAGCCCACGGATGAAGAAAAATTTACATTTGGGCAGTGTATCAGTGCACCAGACGCACGAATCGACTGCTCGCCATGATGCTCAACGCATTATCACGCTGAGCTATATCGCGCCGATTCAAGCGTTTTCGCTGTCCCAGAAGCGCTTGTACATCCCCAACCGCTTCTTCAAGGGCCGCGACAGCCGCGCCTCTTCCTTGCCCAGCTTGAACGCCAGCAACTTCAGACCGTTGCGCACAAACGACGCAGGCCACAGATACCAGCGACGCAGCCCCAGAAAATCCAGCTCGGACTTCACGTAGCGAAAGCCTTCGGCCCGAGCGCCGCCGAATTTGGCGTGAATCCACGACTCCCGCGCCTGAAAAACACCGATGTCGAAGTAGCGGCGAAACTCTTCACGCAGGGTGTAGTTGTGGGAATGACGACACACCGCCGAACCTTGATAAGCCACTTTCCAGTGCGACAGCAGCATCTTAGCCGCAACGTACATGTCTTCCGACAGGATCACATGCCGCGGAAAGCCGCCCACCGCCCGCAGCGCATCACGGCGATAGGCGGCGAAGGAATTGGACATGAACGGCGCCTTGATCCCCAACTCCGGCACGTCGTCCAGACTCTTGACCCGCGAGACCGGGGGGTAGTTGAACCAGCGTGCATGCTGCGACAGCACCGTGGCATCCAGATGGGGCAACTGACGACCACAGACCGCGCCTACCAGTTGATCCTCGAAGGGCGCGAGAATGTTCTCCACCGCCCGGGGATCTTCCAGATAAGCGTCTTGAGTCAGGTAGACGAACACGTCGTAACCGGGATGGGCCTCAGCCATCATCTGCCGGGTGCCGCCGTGATTGAAGTCCTTGGCATCGATGCGGATCACGCCGTTGCAGCGTGACTGCGCCAGCTCCAGAGTGCCGTCCGTGGAGCTGGAATCAACGATCAGGGTGTCGAACTCGGCGGTTTGCGCCCAGAGGGAGTCGAGCAACCGCTCAAGCTCCCTGCGCCCGTTGTAGGTCGGGATCACACAGGCCACACGCAAAGGCTGCATAACAATACTCCGGGGTAAATACGGGATACCCATTTGTCATGACACGCAATTGAGGGTAGCTCAGGATCCGCTGATGGGATCCAACCGCTGGTCAGCCCATGACCTCACTCAAAGGAATGAAATTCAGCAGATCGCCTTCGGCAACCGTTGTGCCTTCTATCACCTCGATCAAGCCGTCCGCCCATGCCGCACTGCGCAGCACGCCCGAGCTTTGATTGCGATAAGCGATCAACCGCCCCTGCTCCAGACGGCCGCGCAGGTACTCGCGACGATTGCCCGGTTTGGGCCAGACAAAACCGGCGGGCACCTTGAACGACAGCGGCGTCACCTGTTGCACGCCCAGACGGCGCAGTAGATAAGGCCGGGCCAGCAGTGCGAAGGTCACCAGGGTCGAGGCCGGATTGCCCGGTAAGCCGATCACCGGCACGCCACGGAAATGGCCGAAAGTCAGCGGCTTGCCCGGTTTGATCGCCAGTTTCCACAGGGAAATCTCGCCCTCTTCGCGCAGGGCATGGCCGAGGAAATCCGCCTCGCCCACTGACACACCGCCCGTGGACAAAATCAGGTCAACATCGCCTAATGCCCCTAGCGCTTCGCGGGTTTTCTCCAGGTTGTCCGGCAGGATGCCCGCATCGACGACCTCGCACCCCAAGCGTTTGAGCCA
The DNA here is from genome assembly GCF_044900175.1 of Pseudomonas sp. NPDC088444. Lineage (NCBI taxonomy): Bacteria > Pseudomonadati > Pseudomonadota > Gammaproteobacteria > Pseudomonadales > Pseudomonadaceae > Pseudomonas > Pseudomonas sp. NPDC088444. Next base: position 344,996 of record NZ_JBJDNK010000003.1, on the reverse strand, counting down.
ACTGCACAGCAACACGCGGTTGCTGTTGTAGATCTGCCCCGGCCCCAGGGCCTGACCCGGCTCGATCAACTCATCGCCCGTGGACAGCACCGCCACACGGGCGCGACGCACGACCTGCAACTCGCCCCGGCCAAGGGTGGCGGCCAGGCCCAGCTCAATCGGGGTCATGACGGTGCCCGCGTCCAGAACCTTGTCGCCGACGGTGGTTTCCTGGCCTTTGGGACGGATGTTCTGATCGATGCTCAGGGCTTCGAGGAAGCGCACGCGCTCGTCAGCCTGGACCTCGGCGTTTTCCTGCATCTCAACGCAATCCGCACCTTCCGGCACCGGCGCCCCCGTGAAAATCCGCGCACAGGTGCCCGGCTGCAACGGCTCCGGCGCCTGGCCTGCGAAAATCCGCTGGCTGACCGGCAGCGGTTCCCCGGTCCAGTCCGCCACGCGCAAGGCATAGCCATCCATGGCGCTGTTGGGCCATGGCGGGAGATCGAGGGTGGAGATGAGGTCTTCGGCGAGAATACGGCCTTGCGCGTCGGCCAACGCCACGGTTTCACGCTCGGTGATCGGCGCCGCAGCGGCCAGGCTCATCAGCCGTTCCATGGCGTCTTCCACGGGAATCAGGCCACGCACTTCAGGCTTGCTCATCGCCATTCACCCACGGGTTGCACACGGCTCGGCCTTTTTCAGATGAGGCACGAAGTTGCAGGGACGGAAGCTGTTGTTCAGTTGATCGGCCAGAATCCCGTCCCAACCGGTGCGTACCGCGTTGGTCGAACCCGGCAGGCAGCAGACCAGCGTGCCATTGGCCAGACCGGCCAGCGCGCGGGATTGAATGGTGGAACTGCCGATGTCCGGCACCGAGATCTGGCGGAACAGCTCGCCAAAACCATCGACCTGTTTGTCCAACAGGCAGGCCACGGCTTCAGGGGTACTGTCGCGCCCGGTGAAACCGGTGCCGCCGGTGATCAGCACGACCTGCACTTCGTCATCGGCAATCCAGGTCGCGACCTGAGCGCGGATCTTGTACAGGTCGTCCTTGAGCAGTTTGCGCTCGATCAAGCCATGACCGGCGGCGGTCAGGCGATCGACGAACATCTGCCCGGAGGTATCATTTTCAAAGGTGCGGGTGTCGCTGACGGTGAGCACGGCAATGTTCAGCGGCACGAATGGGGTATCAGCCTTGGCTTTCATCGGCGAGGTCCAGTTGTAGGGAAAACAGACCGGTGTTATATCACAGGGCCTCCTTTTTCTCTGCTGAACGAGTGCACCATGACCCCGTCCGCCCCCCTGCCCCCCTGCTCGATCCTGCTGCTCGCCGGAGGTCAGGGCCAGCGCATGGGTGGCCGCGACAAGGGCCTGATCGAATGGCGCGGCGAGCCGTTGATTCAGCACCTGCACCGCCTGACCCGGCCCCTGACCGACGACCTGATCATTTCCTGCAACCGCAATCACGAGCACTATGCGCCGCTGGCCGATCAATTGGTGCGGGACGACGAGCAGGATTTTCCCGGCCCCTATGCAGGCATTCGTGCAGGCCTGGCCGTGGCCCGGCATGAATTTCTGCTGGTGATGCCTTGTGACGCCCCGCTGCTGGATGTCGAACTGTTGAAAGGGCTGCGACAAACCGCCGCTGATCATCCCGGCCAACCGGTGATGATTCGCCAAGGTGAACAATGGGAGCCGCTGTTGTGCTGTATTCCGACCGTGCATCGCGCGGTGTTCGAGCGACACTGGCAACAAGGCCAGCGCAGTCCCCGCCAAACCATGGCCGAACTGGGCGCGGTCGCGTTGCAATGCGAGGCTGGCGACCGGCGTTTGGCCAACCTGAATACACCGGATCTATTGATCGATATCACGCCGTAGCCCGGCAGCCGATGTTTCATGGAACTTTGCGCACAACCGCTGCGTCAGAAACCTCACTACACAAAGAATTATCCTCGGAGACACAGTAATGAAACAACGGACTATTCCCGCAGCCTTCCTGCTCGCACTTGGCCTTGCCACCCTCGCTGGTTGCTCTTCGCCCACTGTGATCACCCTGAACGACGGCCGTGAAATCCAGGCAACGGACACGCCGAAGTACGATGAAGACTCCGGTTTCTATGAGTTCAAACAACTGGACGGCAAAGAGACCCGCATCAACAAAGATCAGATCCGCACTGTTAAAGAGCTGTAATAACGGATCGAGATTGAAAAAGACCCGCCTGATCAGGCGGGTTTTTTATGGATCCGCCGTTGGCGCGACACCCTGAGGCACATCGCTCGTCGTCCTGACCTTGAGGTGTCGCCCTCAAAATCGCTGCCGTCGGCAAGACGGACTGCCACAGGGGCTTGGCGCCTGTGAAGCTTGAGGATTGAGGCCTCACAGCGACGAATTGAGCTCGGATATCAATGTCTCCCGGTACTTGAGCGCCGCCACCGATGCCTCGCCCAGCGAGCTGGCCACGGCACTCAACAAGCCCTGCGCCAGGAGCATGAACGCGCACATGCTGTTGCTGAAGAACAGGCTGTGATTAGGCACATAGAAACTGTGAATCGCGCTCTTGGCCAATGGTGAGCTGGCGGAGTCGGTCAGGGCCACGACGTCGATGCCGTGTCGGGCGGCGACTTCTGCAGTCGCTAACACGCTCGGGGTGTAGGGAAAACAACTGGCGACCACCAGCAGGTCCCCTGTTTCCAGTTGTGCAAGGGCATCGGCCACCCCCTGACGGCTGGAATCCAGAGCGCTGACGTCCGGGCGCAGCATGCCCAAGCCATAGGACATGAACAGCGCCAGTGAGTTGAACTGACGCATGCCGTGAATCCGCACCCGCTTCGCGCTGCACAAGCGTTGCACCACATCACCAAACGCGACCGGGTCCACTTGCTCGATCATGCTGGCGATGTTGGCGCTTTCCTGACGGCCGAGGCGGGTCAGTTGATTCAGCGTGCCCATGTCATCGGCGTTCACCACCAGCCGCGACGCCTGGTCGCTGTAGAAACTCTTGCCCTCGGTCAGTTCGCGACGAAACACGTCCTGCAACTTGCTGAACCCCGAATACCCCAACCGCCGCGCCAGCCGCGACAGCGTCGAGGCGTTCACCCCCAGTTGCTCGGCGAGCTCGGTGATCGACGACACCGCTGCGCGCTGTGGTGATTCGATCATCGAGGTCAGCACGCGGGTCGAGCTGCCACCCAGCACGATGTCCACTTCCTGATGCTCGATGGCCGAGAGCAGTTGTTTCAGGTCGGCCACGGTTTCAGGCAGGGATTCGTTGGGCTTGGTCATCGGGGCAATCCACTATCAGGCAAGAGAAACGACACCCCAGGCGTCAGGATGGTCCGTGACGCGGCGCGTATGAACCCGCCATTCTACAGCGCTGGCGGTCAGGGTGAAGACCGCGGTGGCCAAGGTGTTTTCATCGTCCGGGTCATCGGCGGCGCACCGGTAGATCGGCAATACCGAATGATGCTCGTCACGCAGAATCGCCACTGCCCGCTGCGCATCGAACCTCTGCGCCGACTCTGCCAGCAATTGATTCACGCGCTGTTGGCGGGCACCGGAACTGCCTGTGATCACCTGCCCCACGCCATCGAGGGCGTCGTGAACCAAGTGGTTCGAATGCCCCCCAATGGTTGTGACTTCCACCACCGCAACGCCTTCGCTGGTGGCCTCGACGCTGACCACGCGTGACGTCCCGGCCTGCCCGAACGCATGGTGAAACGCGCCCGCTCTGGGCCCATCCCACACCGCCGTAATGGCCTCGTCGACCGATTTGGCGTCCAGAGAAGCACGCCCCAGAATCTGTCGAGGTATGCCTGTTGGAATGTCCATCGGACGAATGTTGTTAACCGTCGCGACCACCCCGAATTCATTGACCGCGAAGGTATGCCCCGGAATCGAGCCCGGATAGATGAAGCTGGTAAACGCCGCTCCCTCGTCAGGACGGGCATGCAGCAGTGCGCAATCGCCCCGCAGTTGCGGCAGACCGTCTTCGTTGTGGGCGATCAAGGTGCCGTGGTCCGTCTGGCCAAACACCGTGGTGCAACCGTCGACGCTGGCCGTGCGGGCGAAATCGCCGCGACAGTTCCACAGGAATACCTCATCGAGCGGCAACGCCAGCCCCGACGCCAGACCTTCTATTTCCTGCCAGTAACGAGGGTAATGCTCGCGCACCAGACGCTGCATCTGCTGCGCCTTGTCGGTGTGCGCCTGGGCTGCCAGATAACGCCACAGCGCCAGCGGCCGCAATTTGGCGTGTACGGCCTCGCGGCCAAATTCGCCCAGACGCCGCCCCAGGTCGAACGCACTGCCACCCGCGTGAATTTCAGTGAACATGGCTGGGCAACCTCAAGAAACGTGCTGAAGAAATTCCCGCAGGCGCGGGCTGGGCGGGTTGGCTATCAGCGTTTCGGGCGCGCCATCCTCGGCAATCCGGCCCTTGTCGATGAAGATCAGACGGCTGGCGACCTTGCGCGCAAAATCGACTTCGTGGGTGACGATGACCATCGTCATGCCCTCCTCGGCGAGCGACTTCATCACCGTCAGCACCTCATGGCGCAACTCGGGGTCGAGGGCGGAGGTCGGCTCGTCGAACAACATCATCTTTGGCTTGACCGCCAGCGCCCGGGCAATTGCCACGCGCTGCTGCTGCCCCCCGGAAAGCTGCGAAGGGTAATGATCGGCGCGCTCTGCCAGACCGACCTTGGCCAACAGTTCACGGGCCAAGGCCTGTGCGTCCGCCTTGCTGGCGCCGCGCACACGAATCGGGCCAAAGGCGACGTTCTCTAGTGCGGTCATCTGCGGGAACAGGTGAAATTGCTGAAACACCATGCCGGCTTCCTGCCGAATCAGCCGCTCATCCACCTTCGGATCGTTGACCTTCAAGCCATCGACCACCAGATCACCTTCGGTGATTTCTTCCAGCTTGTTGATGCAGCGCAACAGCGTGGACTTGCCCGAGCCCGACGGGCCGATAATGACCACCACTTCCCCGCTGTCGATGCTCAGGTTGATGTCGTGCAGCACCTGAGTGCTACCGAAGTGTTTGGAAACGTTCTTGAATTCGATCATAGGAGTTTCAGCCTGGCTTCTGTGCGTCGCAGGATGTAGCTGAGGATCAGCGTGATGATCAGGTAAATCGCAGCCACTGCCGTCCAGATTTCCATGGCCCGGAAGTTACCGGCGATGATTTCCTGCCCTTGGCGCGTCAGCTCGGCCACGCCGATCACGATGAACAGCGAGGTGTCCTTGATGCTGACGATCCACTGGTTGCCCAACGCCGGGATCATGCGGCGGAAGGCCAGAGGCGCGATGACATAGCGCAAGGTGTCGCGTCGGGACAAGCCCAGCGCCAGACCCGCTTCGCGAAAGCCATTGTTGATCGACAGCACGGCGCCACGGGTGATTTCGCCGATGTAGGCCCCGGAGTTGAGCATGATGGTCGTCACGGCAGCACCGAACGGATCGATCCGCACCGGGATCATCAGCGGCAAGGCGAAATAGATGAACATCACCTGCACCATGATCGGGGTGCCACGGATCAGTTCGATGAAAACCAGCGCTACCCGGCTGCTGAAGAAACCACCGTAGGCACGGGCAAAGCCCGCGACCACGCCGATGATGGCGCCACCGATCAACCCCAGGATGGAAATCCACAGGGTGAGTTTGGCGCCGTCCAGCAGAACGGGGAGCGCATCCCAGATGGCGCTCCATTGAAATTGCATAAATAAGACTCTCGATTGACGCGGACAGGATTTACTGCGGCTGGGTGCCGAACCATTTTTCGTAGATGCGGGCGTAGGTGCCGTCTGCACGCAGCTTTTTCAGCGCCGCGTTGACCGGCTCGCGCAGTTCGCTGCCCTTGGGGAAGCCGATGCCGTATTGCTGCGCCATCATCTGGCTGCCCACTGCTTTGACCTGCCCTTCGCCAGCGGTCTTGATGTAATACAGCACGTTCGGCGTGTCGTGCATCGCAGCGTCTACCCGCCCGGTGCGCAGTTCAAGGTAAGCGTTGTCGATGTTCGGGAACTGGCGCAGATCACCAGCCTTGAGGTTGGCCTTGGCATAGTCTGCCGCCGACGTGCCACTTTTCACCGCCAGGCTTTTGCCAGCGATATCGGCTTCACCCTTGATCGAGGTGTTGTCGCTTTTGACCATCAGCAGAAAGCCGCTGTCGTAGTAGCCGTCAGAGAAATCGATGACCTGCTTGCGCTCTTCCTTGATGGTGATACCGGCCAGCGCCGCATCGACGTTTTTCGTTTGCAGGGCCGGGATGATGCCGTTGAAATCCATCGGCTTGAGCTGATAGCTCACGCCCATTTCCTTGGCGATGGCCGCCCACAGGTCAATGTCAAACCCGACGTATTCATTGCCCTGCTTGAACTCAAACGGCACGAACGCGGTGTCCGTCGCGATCAACAGCTCTTTGCCCGCCGCCAGCGTTGAGCCCGCGAACACCAGCGCAACGGCTGCAGCCGATACCTTGAGAAATCTTTTCATCGTCTTTCCTCTGCAAAAAAGGGAGCTCGGTCGCCGTTGTCGGGCCGAGGGAAAGCGGCAGTAAGCAATGCGTCGGGGCTGGCCCCTGATTGTTATGGGCGGCATGTCCATGCCTGGCTGCGTGCTGCTCATCGATCGCAGGCAACGCGTTGGGCGCGTCAGCAGTCAATCCCTGTGCATCGCGCCGAATGCAAATATCCGTTGCTTGTTAACTCAATGCAAGTAATATTTGCACCAACTTTGGAGGGGATCATGAGCCACGTACTGCATCGCAGCTTCAACCACACCTACCCCACAGCCGTTGCCGGGGATGGCCCGTATCTGATCGACAGCACGGGCAAGCGCTATCTGGATGCCAGCGGCGGCGCGGCGGTTTCGTGCCTGGGTCACAGTGATCCGCAGGTCATCGAAGCGGTGCGTCAGCAGATTGGCCAACTGGCCTACGCCCACAGCTCCTTCTTCACCACCGAGGTCATGGAAGAACTGGCCGACTTTCTGGTGGCACGTGCGCCGGCGGGGCTGGAGTCGGTGTACTTCGTGTCCGGGGGCTCGGAAGCGGTGGAAACCGCACTGAAACTGGCGCGGCAATACTTCGTGGAAATCGGCCAGCCTGCACGCAAGCACGTCATCGCCCGACGCCAGAGCTACCACGGCAACACCCTGGGCGCCCTGGCCGCAGGCGGCAACGAATGGCGTCGTCGCCAATTCGAACCGTTGCTGATCAACGTCAGCCATGTCAGCCCGAGCTACGCCTACCGCGATCAACAGCCCGGTGAGACCGTGGAGCACTACGCTCAACGGCTGGGCGACGAACTGGAAGCCGAGATTCAACGGCTGGGGCCGGACAACGTCATGGCGTTCATCGCCGAACCCGTGGTCGGTGCCACGCTAGGCGCGGTGCCCGGCGTGGCGGGCTATTTCAAGCGCGTGCGTGAGGTCTGTGATCGCCACGGCGTGTTGTTGATTCTGGATGAGGTCATGTGTGGCATGGGCCGCACCGGCTCGTTGTTCGCGGCCGAACAGGAAGGCATCACCGCCGACCTGATCACCATCGCCAAGGGTCTCGGTGCTGGCTATCAACCGATTGGCGCGACCATGGTCAGCGGCAAGATTCGTGACGCCATCGCCAACGGCTCGGGTTTCTTTCAGCACGGCCACACCTACATCGGCCACGCCACCGCGTGTGCTGCAGCGCTGGCCGTGCAGAAAGCCATCGAGCAACGCGGACTGTTGCGCCAGGTCGTGACCTTGGGTGAAACGCTGCGAACGCGCTTGAGTGAGCGTTTCAGCGAGCACCCTCATGTGGGCGATGTTCGCGGGCGCGGGCTGTTTCGCGGCATAGAACTGGTGGCCGACCGCGGCAGCAAAGCCCCCTTCGACTCTGCGCTCAAACTGCATGCACAGGTGAAGAAAGCCGCCATGAGCCAAGGCCTGATGTGCTACCCCATGGGCGGCACACTCGACGGGCAGCGCGGCGATCACATCCTGTTGGCACCGCCGTTCATTATCGACTCGGGCCACATCGACGAGATCGTGGATAAACTGGCCACCGCCATCGACCACGCCATCAACGGCATTTGAGAGGTCTCTCACAGACATCATGGACATCCAGTCACGCTTGACCCCGTTGCATGAAGACACCATGAGTGAGGATCAGCGCCGCGTACTCGGCGACATTCTCAAAGGTCCTCGCGGCAACCTGGACGGGCCGTTTCTGGCCTGGGTTCATAGCCCCGCGCTGGCCGATCACGCCCAGCGCCTCGGCGCCTTCTGCCGCTATGGCACGCGTCTGGAACTGCGCCTGACCGAATTGGCAATTCTGACCACCGCAGCCTGGTGGCGGTCCCAGGCCGAGTGGCAGATTCACGAACCCATCGCGCGCGGGGCCGGACTCGGTGAAACGATCATCGACGCACTGAAACAGCAGCAGCCCCCCGTATTCGACTCACCACAAGAGCAATGCGTCTACGACATCGGCAAAGCGCTGTATGACACGCGAAGGGTCGGCGATGAACTGTACCAACGCGCGATCGGCCTGTTCGGCGAAGCGGCGGTGGTCGAGCTGATTGGCGTGTACGGCTACTACACGCTGGTGGCAATGACCTTGAACACCTTTGAAGTCAGGCGTGACCCGAGCGTGCCCTTGCCATTCCCTGAATGAATTCGGTGGCCTCGCATAACCGCGACACAACACCACCGTAGCAGCGCGGCTTGCCTGCGGTGGCGCTCTTGAAATCGCGGCCGTCGGCAAGCGGAACGCCGCCAGGCCGTACTGCTACAGAAGTGGGGTCGCAGGGCCGGAAGATCTCCGGCCACTGCACTTGGCGCAATGGATTACCCCACCAGTTCCTTCAGCCGATACCACATCATCCCCAACGCCAGCAGTGGCGAACGTAAACGCTCGCCTCCGGGAAAGGTGCGATGGGGCACGCGGCTGAACAGGTCGATGCCTCGGCTGTCCTGCTCGGCAATCGCCTGGGCAATGACCCGCGCCGCAAAGTGCGTGACATTCAAGCCGTGCCCAGAGTACCCCTGTGCGTAATACACATTCGGCGCCGACGGCACCCGCCCGATCTGCGGAAAGCGATTGGCGCTGATGCCGATCATCCCGCCCCACTGAAACTCAATGCCCACTCCCTTGAGCTGCGGGAACACCCGCTCCATTTTCGGCCGCATGTATTCGGCGATGTTCTTCGGGTCGCGGCCCGAGTAATTACAGGCACCACCGAACAGCAAACGGTTGTCCGCAGACAACCGGTAATAATCCAGCGCCACCCGCTGGTCACACAGCGCCATGTTTTGCGGAATCAGCGCCCTCGCCCGCTCTTCGCCCAACGGCTCGGTGGCGATGATGTAACTGCCCGCAGGCAACAGCTTGCCGGTGAGTGCGGGTTCCAGTGTGTTGAGAAAGGCGTCGCAGGCCAGTACCACATGCCGCGCCGTGACCCGCCCGTGCTCAGTAAACACCTGCACGTTACTGCCCTTCACGATGCGTTGCACCGGGCTGGCCTCGAACAACAGTGCACCCTTCTCTTCTGCCAGCCGCGCTTCGGCCAGAATCAGCTTGAGCGGGTGTAAATGCCCTGAACCCATGTCGATCAAACCGCCCGTATACACCGATGAGTTCACCACCTCATGCAGCGCGTCCTTTTCCACCAGCCGCATCGGATGCGGATAGCCCTGCTCGGTCAGCGCCTGTAACTCCTCCTGCAAACCTTTCCAGTGCGACGCCGTGTTGGCCAGGTCGCAGTAGCCCCAGCGCAGGTCGCAGTCGATGCCATTGTTTTGCACCCGCTGCCGCACGATATCGACGGACTCGCTGCCCGCCTGTTGCAGAGAGCGCACGCCCTCCTTGCCCACCCAACGCTCGACACCGCTGACGTCATGCCCCAGCCCGCGAATCAACTGGCCGCCGTTACGCCCGCTGGCGCCCCAGCCAATACGCTGAGCCTCCAGCAGCACCACGGACAGCCCGCTCTCGGCCAGCTCCAACGCGGTGTTGACCCCGCTGAAACCGCCGCCGATGACGCAGACATCCGCGCTGACAGCGCTGTCGAGTGCGGGTCGGTCAAGCGCTCGCCCGACCGACGCGGCGTAATAAGAAGCAGTGTGCGGCAGTGCAACAGGCATGGCGCGTCCTTAGCGGCTGGATTTGATGTCGGTCCACTTGCGCGTCATCAGGCGCAGGGTCGCGGGCGGCAGTTCGGTGGAGATGTAGAAACGACTCATCACCTCGGGCGTCGGGTAGATCGACGGGTTCCGGGTGATCGCCTCGCCCATCAGTGCGTTGGACGCCGGGTTAGGGTTGGCGTAGCCCACGGTTTCGCTGACCTTGGCGATCACTGCCGGGTCCAGTAGGTAGTTGATGAACGCCAGCGCTTCGCGAGGGTGCTCGGCGTCCTTGGGGATCGCCAGCATGTCGAACCAGACGTTGGCGCCTTCCTTGGGAATCGAGTAGGCGATGTTCACCCCGTTCTTCGCCTCCTCGGCCCGGGATTTGGCCTGCAACACGTCGCCCGAGTATCCAAACGCAACGCAAATGTCGCCATTCGCGAGATCAGACACCCATTTGGATGAATGAAAATAGGTGATGTACGGCCGCACGGCCTTGAGCTTCGCCGTCGCCGCCTCGTAATCCTTGGCTGATTCACTGCGCGGCGACAGGCCAATGTAGTTGAGCACCGCAGGAAACACCTCGTCCGGCGAGTCCATGTACGACACGCCGCACTTTTGCAGTTTCTTCATGTTTTCCGGTTCGAACAGCACCGCCCACGAATCGATGCTGTCGACGCCGAGCACGGCCTTGACCTTGTCGATGTTGTAACCGATGCCGTTGGTGCCCCACAGGTATGGCACCGCGTATTGGTTGCCGGGGTCGTTGGCTTCCAGCTGTTTCATCAATTGCGGGTCGAGGTTCTTCCAGTTCGGTAACTGGTTGCGGTCGAGCTTCTGAAAAGCCCCGGCCTTGATCTGCCGCCCCAGGAAGTGGTTCGACGGCACCACCACGTCGTACCCCGAACGCCCCGTGAGCATCTTGCCTTCAAGGGTCTCGTTGGAGTCGAACACGTCATAGGTCGGCGCAATGCCGGTGGCCTTCTGGAAATCCGCCAGCGTGGTCGGGCCGATGTAATCGGACCAGTTGTAGATCTTCACGGTCCGGTCTTCGGCATGGGTGACGGCAGCGGCCAACAGCGCGGGCAGCAGCAAGGGCACAGCCAGCGTGGTAACGATCGACTTCATGATTTCCCCCAACGTCAATGGAAAAGCTCAGTGGAATAGCTCACACGCTCATCATCAGGAACTGGCGTTCCCACGAGCTGATGACGCGCTTGTAGTTTTCATGTTCGGCACGCTTCACCGCGACGTAGCCCTGCACGAACTTGTCACCCAGCAACTTGCGCACCGCCGCGCTGCTTTCCATGCGTTCCAGCGCGTCTTCAATGGTCAGCGGCAGACGCAGGTTGCGGCGTTCGTAGCCGCGACCTTGCACCGGAGCGCCCGGCTCGCAGCCCTTGATCATGCCCATGTAGCCGCATAGCAGGCTCGCGGCGATGGCCAGATACGGGTTGGCGTCGGCCCCCGGCAGACGATTTTCCACACGCCGCGCTTGAGGTTCGGAGCCTGGCACCCGCAGGCCAACGGTACGGTTTTCTTCGCCCCATTCGACGTTGACCGGCGCCGAAGTGTCCGGCAGAAAACGACGGAACGAGTTGGCGTTCGGCGCGAACAGCGGCAGCACTTCCGGGATGTAGCGCTGCAAGCCACCGATGTGGTGCAAAAACAACGAACTCGCCTCGCCCTCGGCGGTGCTGAATACGCTCAGGCCGGTGTGGATGTCGACCACGCTCTGGTGCAAATGCATCGCGCTGCCGGGTTCGTCGGTGATCGGCTTGGCCATGAAGGTCGCGGCGACGTTGTGCTTGAGCGCCGCCTCGCGCAGGGTGCGTTTGAACACGGTGATCTGGTCAGCCAGGTCCAGCGCATCGCCATGACGGAAGTTGATTTCCATCTGCGCCGGGCCGTCTTCGTGGATCAGCGTATCCAGGTCCAGCCCTTGGGCTTCACACCAGTCGTAGACGTCTTCGAACAGCGGGTCGAATTCGTTGGCGGCTTCAATCGAGAACGACTGCCGCCCGCTTTCAGGACGCCCCGAACGTCCGGTCGGCACTTGCAGCGGCAGGTCCGGGTCTTCGCAGCGCTGAGTCAGGTAAAACTCCATCTCCGGCGCGACGACGGGCCGCCAGCCTTGTGCCGTGTACAGCGCCAGGACCTTTTTCAGCACGTTGCGTGGCGACAGTTCGACGGGATTGCCGTAACGGTCGAACGTATCGTGAATGACCATCGCCGTAGGCTCGATCGCCCATGGCAATACGTAGACGGCCTGAGCATCGGGGCGGCAGGTCATGTCGATATCGGCGGGATCAAGCAGGTTGTAATAGATGTCGTCATCGACGTAATCGCCGGTCACGGTTTGCAGCAGCACGCTTTCCGGCAGGCGCATGCCGTGTTCGTTGAGGAATTTCTTGGTGGGCAGGATCTTGCCCCGGGCGATGCCCGTCAGGTCACTGACCACACACTCGACTTCGGTGATGCCGTAGCTCTTCAACCACTCGGCGAGTGGGTCTTTCACGCTGCTGTCCATGGGGCCTCTGCTGTTGGACGTTCATGGGGCGCCATGCTGGTGGATCATCGGGCAGCGGGTCTATCCACTTTCGAACGGATCGAATGCATCATTTTGGTGCAAAACGATGGAGCTGTGACGGGGTGTTGCCAGCCCTCCAAACGGGCTGCTAGGGTGCTGACACCCATAACAACACTGCATGCGCAGGACTCCGTATGTCGGTCAAGGTATTCGAAACCGTCGCCGCCGATCAGCAAGGCATCTCCAACGCGGGCTGGAGCCTGCACTACGCGCAAATGTCCGCCGGGCAATTCAAGGGTCGGCTGGTCGAGGCCGAGCTGGGCGGCGTGCAAGTCTACGAAGAGCACATGAACACCCGCATCGAGCAGTATTACAAGGCGCCGAGCGATGCCCTGGTGTTCAGCTTCGACATGGCGGATCACGCGCTGTACCTGCTGGACGCCAGCACCCAGAACCTGTGGATCACCCCGGAAAATTATCGCGAGATTGCAGTGGTGATTCGTCAGGAGGCGCTGGGTACGCAGCACCTGCACCGCACCGTCGAAGAGTTGCTGCTGACCCCGCTCACGTCCCGCCATGGCGCGCTGTTCAGCGGCTGGTTGAGCACGATGCTGACGCGGCTGGCACAGAACGCCGAGGGCCCTGAGTCCGCGCAACTGAGCGAGCAATTGATCGAGGATTGTCTCTACGTGCTCGATCAATCCACACCCGCCCCCACCTCCAGCCGCAGCGTGCGGGTGCGCGAGCAACGCAAGATCGTGCAGCGGGTGTTCGATCAGGTCAGCGCCTGCCCCACCGAGAATTTCAGCGTCGTGCAGTTGGCCGAAACGGCGGGCACGTCCTTCCAGCAATTGCGCAAGGCGTTCAACGACTGCGTCGGCATGGCCCCCACCGCCTGGCTGCGCACCCGACGCCTGAACCTGGCGCGGCAGGATTTACTGCACGCCCGAACGGGTGATACCAACGTGGCGGAAGTCGCGATGCGCTACGCGTTCTGGCATCTGGGGCGGTTTTCCGAGAGTTATCGGGGGTTGTTTCTGGAGTACCCGAGCCAGACGCTGGGGCGACGTATGTAATGGAGGGCACGATCCCTGTAGCAGTCCGGCTTGCCGGCGGTGGCGGGTTTGAATCGCTGCCGTCGGCAAACGGAACGCCGCCCGGCCGTGCTGCTACAGGGGGCGCCCGAAACCAAACGACATTCTCAGGAGCCTGCCTGCTCTTCCCGCAACAAAGCAGGCGGTACGACGGTTTCGATCCGCCCGGTCTCCACGTCGTACACCAGGCCTGACACGATGAAGCCGCCCGGCAGTTTCGGATTGGCCTTGAGGGCCGCGACATCGACCTTTACCGATTTGTACGGATCGTCGATTTCCAGTGCCGCCAGCGCGTGCTCTTCGACGCCCATGTGTTTGGCCAGCATGTGCGGGGCGTGGTGGTAGCAGCCGGAGATACCGCATTGGGTATGGTGCAGCACGATCAAGTTCCAGCCCTCTCCCACCTCGTTTCCGCCCACTTGGGAAACCGTGCGCAAAATGGCCATGGTCTCCAACAGTGCAGGGTTCACCCGCCCACCCACGTTGCGAATGATCGCGGCCTCACCGGGCTTGAGTTTGAGTACATCCATCGGGTCGACGCGAGGGTCGACACAACCGAGAATCATCGTTTTGCGCGACGGTATGATCTTCAGGTCGGCAGAAAAATCGTGCTCGGCAAACTCGGCGTTGCGCTGCATCAGGGTTTCAAGAAAGTCCATGATTCACCTCTTAAACACAGGGAAGGTTGGGCATCAGTGGCCGTTGAGCCGGTCGGCATGCAGGCGGGCGAATTCGCCGACGGTCATCGAACGACGCCCGGTCAACTGTTCGATGTTGTTGTCAGCGCCAGCCATGCGGCCATTCTGGTAGTCCCGCATCGCGCCATCGAGGTGCTGAACGATGTACGGCGGAACGCCCATCTCGCTGATCGACTGCACATATTCGTCAACCGGCACGTCCTGGAACACGATGGTACGACCCAAGGCTTCAGACAGCTCGGCAGCCATCTGTTGGTGATCCATTTCCACCGGGCCAGACAGGTTGATCGTGGTGCCGATGTGGCCTTGAGGGTCTTTCAGCAACACCGCGATGGCGCGGCCCTGATCGTCAGCGGCAATCGGCGAGTGGCGCCCCTTGCCCACCGGCATGCGCAGCACGCCCTGTTGCAGGAAAGGCAGTTGCCACGGGTAGAGTAGCCATTCCAGAAAGTACGTCGGACGCAGGTGGATCACCGGCAGTCCCGACCAGTTGAGGACTTCTTCGACGATGAAGGTGTCACGGCAGGAATCGCTGCTGGACTCCCGATTCGCCGAGCGCTGAGACAGGTTGATCACGGTACTGACGCCGCTTTCCTTCGCCGCCTGAGCGAAGTTGACGGTGGCGTTGATAAGACCGGGTTGCACCGGCCAGACCAGATAAGCCGCCTCCACGCCTTGCATGGCGTCGCGCACGGTGTCGATCTGCAACAGATCGCCCACCACCACCTCTGCGCCCAGCGCCTTGAGGGCATCAGAGCGGGCATCGAGGGTGTGCACCATGGCGCGGACATCCAGGCCCAACGCGATAGACTCACGAACAGCGGCGCGGCCTGTGTCGCCTGTTGCACCGGTGACAAGTACTTTTTTAGACATGATGTTTGACCTTTGAACAGTGAGTGTTCGGCGTGAATCACGCCGGGTTTCAGTTCTGCGAAAGCCGGTGTGCGGCGTTTCGATGGGTCAACTATCTGCCTTCAGCCCTTGGGCCGGTAGCGGTCAAATCAGGCTATGATTTATCTCGTTTCAGCATTAATCCAGATCCCCACAGGCCACCCGACATGGCAATCAAAGACCTGCTCGCCCTCAAGCTCTACACCCGCGTTGCCCGCCTCGGCAGCTTTTCGGCCACCGCTCGGGAAAGCGGGCTGGCGCAATCTCAGGTGTCGCGAATGGTTGCCGAGTTAGAAGCGTCGTTAGGTGCGCGGCTGCTGTCGCGCACCACGCGCGCCGTGGTGCCAACCGAGGCGGGAATCGAGTTTTTAATGCGCATGGAGCCGATTCTCGCGGCAGTCGACGATGCCGAAAACAGCGTGCGCGAGAGCGGAGAACTGCGCGGTCTGTTACGCATCGGCATGCCGTCGACGATGGCGATCCGCGTGGTCATGCCGCGTCTGTCGGCGTTTACCGAGCGCCATCCGCAATTGCATCTGGAACTGCAACTGGAGGACCGCTGGCAGGACATGATCAAAGAAGCCGTGGACATCGGCATTCGCGTCGGTCATCTGCCGGATCTATCGGGCACGGCACGCCAGATCGGCACCATGCACCGGGTCATCGTCGCCTCCCCCGCTTATCTCGCTCGCCACGGCACGCCCACCAGCCCACATGACATCAAGGGCCATCGCATCGTCGGCGGCCCGGCGGGTGCGCAGGGTTCTTCTTGGCAATTTGAGCGTGAGGGCCAAATCAGCCGCGTCGACGTCCACCCGCAGATTTCCACCAACGACACCGCTGGCGCCCTGGCGGCAGCCACCGGCGGGCTGGGCATCACCTCGACCACGTCCTGGGCCTGCGCACTGGAACTGAGCAACGGCGCTCTGGTGCGTGTGCTACCCGATTGGAAAATGGCCGATCTGCCCGTACACGCCTACTTTCCACAGGGACGCAGCACCCGCATGGCTGCACGGGCGTTTGCCGACTTTCTGGCGCAGGCGTTGAGTGAAGGACCGTAGACGCCCTGATGTCCTGGCCGTGATGTCACGAACACGTTTGACTGGACGCAAAAAAATCCCGATCTCTTAACAAGACCGGGATTTTGGGGGAGGTTTGCGAGGGTTACTGACGAGCAATCAACCGATCCAGCGACACCCGACCAGCGCCTTCGAACAACACCGCGAATGCACCGGCCAGCAGGGCCAGACCGAATTCGTAGCCGTTGTTGGCCATGAACAGGCCGTTGTGGATGTGCACCGAGAGGATGGCCACCGCCAGCATCACGATCAGCACCACTGCCGCAGGGCGTACCAGTAAGCCAAGGAACAGGGCCAGGCCGCCGAAGAATTCCGCGCTGCCTGACAACAGTGCCATCAGGTAACCAGGGTTCAGGCCCAGGCTGGCCATGTACTGGCCAGTGCCTTCCAGGCCGTAGCCGCCGAACATGCCGAACAGTTTCTGGCTGCCGTGAGCCATGAAGATGATTCCGACGAGGATACGCAGGATGGCGATGCCGTAACCGGCGTTGGTGTTGAACAGACTGCTTTTAATCCGAGAGAGGATCTGAGTATTCATGGCGCTTATTCCGTTTGGTAAGAAGTAATGGCGCCATGATAATCGGATTAATAAATATGAAAATCGCAAAAAACGCGTCATATCGATCGAATTAATCGATCAGTCTCGTGAGGCCATTTTCCGTGACGAAGGGCTTTCCAGCGAGCTGCGTTCCTGGTCGTACGCCAGATAGTACTTGTTCACACTATTAACGTAGCTGACCACGTTCATCCCCACCTGCTTCATCGCCACACGCTCGACCTGGAAGAACCATTGGTTAGGGTTCAGACCCTGGCGTTTGGCTTCGGTGCGCATCGCCTGCACTCGCTCCGGCCCCAGGTTGTAGGCCGCAAGGGTAAACGCCATGCGCTCGCGCTCGTTGATTTTCGGGCTGGAGAAGAATTTGCGGCGGATCATCGCCAGGTATTTGCTGGCCGCCTGCACGTTGCCATCGACGTCATGGATATTGCCCACGCCCACACGTTGCGCGGCCGACGGGGTGATCTGCAGGAGGCCCGTGGCACCGCTGCCGCCTTTGGCACCGGGGTTGAGCTGGGACTCCTTGAAGGCCAGCGCAGCGAGGTCGAGCCAGTCCATTTTCTGCGCGTCAGCGTGGCGTTGCAGGGTCGGGCGCAATTTTTCCAGACGCTGGCGGTCGTCCCGCGCCAGTGGATAGTGAACCCGGTACAAGTCTTTGTAGGCCTTCTGGAATGCGACGTCCTGATTGCTCGGCGGCGTGTAGGTTTCCAGGAAACGGTCGACCGTGGCGTGAAGCATCACGGCATCCTTGCGCACGAACCAGTTCATGTCGCCATGCTCACTCAGCGCCACTGAACGGTCGACCCGAAGTTTGGGCAAGACCCGCGCCCAGCGCTCGGCGATCGGTTGCTCGACCACGGTCAGGTGATAGATCCCTGCCTGAACCATTTCCAGCACGTCCTCGACGGCCAGGCTGGGATCGACCCATTCGACTTTCACCGGCGGCAGTTTGCGCAACGCCAGCTTCTGGTTGAGCGCGACGATGGCATCGCTGGCCGCGCTGCCGTTGGTCAGCATCAGCGTGCGGCCAGAAAGCTGTTCGACCTTCTTGAAGCTACGCTCGCCACGCACCCCGACCACCACCAACGGCACGTGGCTGACGACCGGCTCAGTGGCGTCCACGTAACGGGCGGCGCTGGCATCCAGCAATTCGCCGGGAGCCACCAGGTCGCCCTCCCCACGCTGGAGTGCGGCGAGCAATTGGTCTTTGGCTTTGGGAATCAGCTTGAGGGAGACTTTCTGGCCATCACGGGCGTGGCCATTGAGGTAGGTTTCGAACGCCTGCAAGCGACGATACTCAACGCCAATCGCCTCACCTTGCACCTCGCCGGAACTGTTACGGCTCTGGTTGACCAACACGCGCAGCACCTTGCTGCTGCGGATGGCCGAGAGGTCGCGCACCTGGCTTTTCTTGATCACCACGGGTGGACCGGCAGGGCGCGCCGACGCATGGGCGGGCATCAGCGACAGGCACAGCAACGAGAACAGCGAGGCTCGGATCATTGACGCTCCGGGAAAAAGCCGAAAAAAGTGGCTTGAAGGCTGTGTCGGGCAGTCACTTGCGCCACAGGCGTTTGCCGTGGCTGGCAACATCACAGGGGTTATTCATTCCAGGCAGTTGAATCTGCTGGATTTTTTATCACTTCAATCGCTCTGGTATTCTTCTCGGCCTCCGGCCTGAGGTGAACCATGCAACTAATCGACATCGGCGTCAACTTGACCAACTCAAGCTTCGCCTCGAAAGAGCGCGAAGTCCTGGATCGTGCCTACGCCGCAGATGTGGCTCAACTGATCCTCACCGGCACCGACGTTCAGGGCAGCGAACAGGCGTGGCAACTGTGTCGCCAACTGGACGACAGCGGCCAGCGATTGTTCAGCACCGCGGGGGTACACCCCCATTCGGCGAGCGCTTGGACACTGGAAACCGAAAAAGAGTTGCAGGCTCTGTTGAAAGAAAAATCCGTGTGCGCCGTGGGCGAATGCGGGCTGGATTTCAACCGTGATTTCTCCCCTCGTCCGCAGCAGGAAAAAGTCCTCGAAGCCCACCTGGCACTGGCCGTCGCGCTGAAGATGCCGGTGTTTCTGCATGAGCGGGAAGCCGACGAGCGGCTGTTGGCGATCCTGCGAGATTACCGTGATCACCTGCCCGGTGCGGTGGTGCATTGTTTTACGGGGGAAAGGCGCGCCCTGTTCAACTACCTCGACATGGACCTGCACATCGGCATCACCGGCTGGATCTGCGACGAGCGCCGAGGCACGCATCTGCATCCGCTGGTCCGGGAGGTTCCGCGTGGGCGACTGATGCTGGAAAGCGACGCGCCGTACCTTCTGCCCCGCAGTCTGCGCCCCAAGCCGAAAAACGGCCGTAACGAGCCGGCCTATCTGCCGGAAGTCTTGCGGGAAGTGGCGCAGCATCGTGGCGAGACGCCCACCGATGTTGCGGCTCACACCACTGCCTGCGCCCGGGCGTTTTTTGGTTTGCCGGATCTGTAAGCCGTCGGCCTACGGGAACTGGGCCAGAATCCAGTCCCGCAGCCGACAGCACGCTTCGTCCTTCTCGCGATCTTCCCGAAACGTCAGGTAGTGCTGGCTCTCCGTCAGCACCATCGCTTCCGGCACCGGGCGCACCAGCCGCCCCTCCTCCACCAGCCGCTTGACCAGATGATTCCAGCCCAAGGCAACGCCTTGATGCGTCAGCACCATGCTGATGATCAGGTTGTAGTCATTGGCGTTGAGCATGTGCGGGCTGTCATGGGGCCGCTCGTCGAGGTCGATGTTGTGAAAGGCGAACCACACGCCCCAATCCACGTGTTCGGCAACTTGCGAACGGCCATAGGGGCTCAGGTTGAGCAGGCCGCCATCGCGCAGGCCTGTCAGGCAGGTCAATTCAGGATGTGCCGCCTGGTATTCCGGCGTGCAGACCGGGTAGATCACGTCATGGAACAGCGGATAACTGCGATAACCGTCCTGAATCTTCGCCATCTTGGTGATGAAGATGTCGGGCCGTACCCCCGGCTCCATCGACAGAAAATTCTGGGTGGTGATCAAGTTCAAATCGATGTCAGGGTTTTCGCTGAAGAAGGTCGGCAGCCTCGCTGACAGCCAGAGCGCTGAAAAGGCCGGCGAGCAGCACAGGGTCAACACCCGCTTCCCGGCGTTGTGGGTGCGGATGCGTTCGGCGGCCTGGGAAATGTTGACGAAGGACATCTGCGCCGCATCGAAAAAGATCGCTCCTGCCTCGGTCAACTCGACCGCCCTGCCCACGCGTTTGAACAGCTCGACCCCCAGATAGGTTTCAAGCTCCCGAACCTGACGGCTGATCGCCGCTTGCGTCACGCACAGGGCTTCGGCGGCGCGGGTGAAACTGAGGTATTTGGCCGCCGCGACAAAGGACTTTACGGCCTTGAGCGAAGGCATTTTCAGCAGTGTCAGGTCGGGATCGATGTGTTTGACCATAGCGAGAATCAGCGATTTCCGTTTCGAGAATGGGCGGGAGCGTAGCGTAACCCTGTAGGAGCGCGCTTGCCCGCGATAGCGTCAGCACATTCCACACATCAACGCCGCCCACAATATTGTCATCGCGGGCAAGCGCGCTCCCACAGGGGAGTGTCGGGGCGAAATTTGCATACATCATAAAAAAACCGCCCCGAAAGGCGGTTTTTCATGCAGTGCACAGGCGGTGAATCAACGCTCCAGCAGGATCCGCAGCATGCGACGCAGCGGCTCGGCGGCGCCCCACAGCAGTTGGTCACCCACGGTGAACGCGCCCAGGTACTGGGAACCCATGTTCAGCTTGCGCAGACGGCCCACCGGAATGTTCAGGGTGCCGGTCACGGAGGTCGGGCTCAGTTCCTGAATGCTCGCTTCACGGTTGTTCGGAACCAGCTTGACCCACGGGTTGTGCTGGCTGATCAGGCCTTCGATGTCCGCGATAGGCACGTCTTTGTTCAGCTTGATGGTCAGCGCCTGGCTGTGGCAACGCATGGCACCGATACGCACGCAGATACCGTCGACCGGAATCGGGCTCTTGAAGCGACCCAGGATCTTGTTGGTCTCGGCCTGGCCTTTCCACTCTTCACGGCTTTGACCGTTCGGCAGTTCCTTGTCGATCCACGGGATCAGGCTACCGGCCAGCGGCACGCCGAAGTTCTCGGTCGGGAAGCTGTCGCTGCGCATGGCTTCGGCCACTTTGCGGTCGATGTCCAGAATCGCGCTGGCCGGGTTGGCCAGATCGTCGGCAACGGTCGCGTTAATGGTGCCCATTTGCTTGATCAGTTCGCGCATGTTCTGCGCACCGGCGCCGGAAGCGGCCTGATAGGTCATGGCATTCATCCACTCCACCAGACCGGCTTCGAACAGACCGCCCAGGCCCATCAGCATCAGGCTGACGGTGCAGTTGCCGCCGATGAAGTTCTTGGTGCCGCTGTCCAGTTGCTGGTCGATGACCTTGCGGTTGACCGGGTCGAGCACGATCACCGCGCTGTCGTCCATGCGCAGCGACGACGCTGCGTCGATCCAGTAACCCTGCCAGCCCGCTTCACGCAGTTTCGGGAACACCTCGTTGGTGTAGTCGCCGCCCTGGCAGGTCAGCACCACGTCCAGGGTCTTGAGCTCGTCGATGCTGTAGGCATCTTTCAACGGCGCAATGTCCTTGCCCACCGACGGGCCTTGGCCGCCGACGTTGGAGGTGGTGAAAAAAACCGGCTCAATGAGATCGAAATCCTGCTCTTCCAGCATGCGCTGCATGAGCACGGAACCAACCATACCGCGCCAACCGACCAGACCTACACGTTTCATCGCAACTACACCTTAATTAAAAGTGGGACCACTGGTGTGAGGGGAGACGACGCATCCGCATGCCTTTTCGCCTCGACATTTCAGCAGTGGGCCCGAGATATTACAGATTGCGCAGCGCGGCGACTACGGCGTCGCCCATTTCCTGCGTACCGACTTTGGCATTACCTTCGGACCAGATGTCACCGGTGCGCAGGCCTTGATCCAGCACCAGACTCACGGCCTTCTCGATGGCATCGGCCGCTACGTGCTGATTGAAGCTGTAACGCAGCATCATCGAGACCGACAGGATGGTCGCCAGCGGGTTGGCGATGCCTTTGCCTGCGATGTCCGGCGCCGAACCGTGGCAAGGCTCATACATGCCCTTGTTGTTCGAATCCAGCGACGCCGACGGCAGCATGCCGATGGAACCGGTGAGCATCGAGGCTTCGTCGGAGAGGATGTCGCCGAACATGTTGTCGGTGACCATCACGTCGAACTGCTTCGGTGCGCGGACCAGTTGCATGGCCGCGTTGTCGACGTACATGTGGCTCAGTTCGACGTCCGGGTAATCCTTGGCCACTTGCTCGACCACTTCACGCCACAGTTGGCTGGACGCCAGTACGTTGGCCTTGTCCACCGAGCACAGTTTCTTGCCGCGTACGCGCGCCATGTCGAAGCCGACGCGGGCGATGCGGCGGATTTCGCTTTCGCTGTACGGCAGGGTGTCATAGGACTGACGCTCGCCGTTTTCCAGCTCGCGGGTACCGCGCGGTGCGCCGAAGTAGATACCGCCGGTCAGCTCGCGAACGATCAGGATGTCCAGACCGGCCACGATTTCAGGCTTGAGGCTCGACGCATCGGCCAGTTGCGGGTAGAGGATCGCCGGACGCAGGTTGGCGAACAGGCCCAGTTGCGAACGGATTTTCAGCAGACCGCGCTCAGGACGAATATCACGTTCGATGGTGTCCCATTTCGGGCCGCCCACTGCGCCCAGCAACACGGCGTCAGCTGCGCGGGCACGGTCAAGGGTTTCGTCAGCCAGCGGCACGCCGTGCTTGTCGATGGCAGCGCCGCCGATCACGTCGTGGCTCAATTCGAACCCCAGCTGATACTTCTCGTTGGCCAGCTCCAGCACCTTGACCGCTTCGGCCATGATTTCCGGACCAATGCCATCACCTGGGAGAATCAGAATCTGCTTGCTCATAACGTCCTCTTATCAATATGTGCATCGGCGCTACAGGAGCGCCGATTGAAAAAGCCTGTGTTGCCCCTGTGGGAGCCGGCTTGCTGGCGAAAGCGCAGTGTCAGACACAGATGTGTTGAATGGCACACTGCTTTCGCCAGCAAGCCGGCTCCCACAGGTTTTGCGTTAACTCAACTGCGGTCCATCAATCAAACGTCGCGAAACAGCCAAGGCTGCGCCGCGCGGTGCTTGCTTTCGAACGCAGCAATCGCATCACCATCCACCAGGGTCAGGCCGATATCGTCCAGGCCGTTGAGCAAGCAGTGCTTGCGGAACGCGTCGACCTCAAAGCGGTACACCTTGCCATCTTCGCCGGTCACGGTCTGTGCCTGCAGGTCAATCTTCAACTGGTAGCCTTCTTTGGCTTCAACCGCTTTGAACAGCTCGTCGACTTCATCTTCAGTCAGAATGATCGGCAGCAAGCCGTTCTTGAAGCTGTTGTTGAAGAAGATGTCAGCGTAGCTCGGCGCGATGATGCTGCGGAAGCCGTATTCTTCCAGCGCCCATGGCGCGTGCTCGCGGCTCGAACCGCAGCCGAAGTTCTCGCGGGCCAGCAATACGCTGGCGCCCTTATAACGCGCATGGTTGAGCACGAATTCGGTGTTCAATGGGCGCTTGGAGTTGTCCTGATACGGTTGACCCACGTCCAGGTAACGCCATTCGTCGAACAGGTTCGGACCGAAACCGGTGCGACGGATCGACTTCAGGAATTGCTTCGGAATGATCTGGTCAGTGTCGACGTTGGCACGATCCAGCGGAGCGACCAAACCTGTGTGTTGAGTAAACGGCTTCATGCTCGGCTCCTTATTGCTGGCTCATGGTACGAACGTCGACGAAACGGCCATTGACCGCCGCTGCCGCCGCCATCGCCGGGCTCACCAGGTGAGTACGGCCACCCGCACCCTGACGGCCTTCGAAGTTACGGTTGGAAGTGGACGCGCAATGCTCGCCACTTTCCAGGCGGTCCGGGTTCATCGCCAGACACATGGAGCAGCCTGGTTCACGCCACTCGAAACCAGCCTCGATGAAGACTTTGTCCAGACCTTCCTTCTCCGCTTGCGCCTTCACCAGACCCGAGCCCGGCACAACGATCGCCTGCTTGATGGTCGACGCCACTTTGCGGCCCTTGGCAATTTCAGCAGCCGCGCGCAGGTCTTCGATCCGCGAGTTGGTGCAGGAACCGATGAACACGCGATCCAGCTGAATGTCGGTGATCGCCTGATTGGCTTTCAAGCCCATGTACTTCAGGGCACGCTCGATGGAGCCACGCTTGACCAGATCGGCTTCCTGCGCCGGATCCGGAACATTCTGATCCACCGCCAACACCATTTCCGGCGAGGTGCCCCAGCTCACTTGCGGCTTGATCTGAGCCGCGTCCAGCTCGACCACGGTGTCGAACACCGCGTCTGCGTCAGACACCAGGTCTTTCCAGGCTTCAACCGCTGCATCCCACTGCTCGGCCGTCGGTGCGAAAGGACGCCCTTTGACGTAGGCAATGGTTTTTTCATCAGTGGCCACCAGACCGACGCGCGCGCCCGCCTCGATGGACATGTTGCAGATGGTCATGCGGCCTTCGACCGACAGGTCGCGAATCGCGCTGCCTGCGAACTCGATGGCGTGACCGTTACCGCCAGCGGTGCCGATCTTGCCGATGATGGCCAGAACGATGTCCTTGGCCGTAACACCGAACGGCAGCTTGCCTTCGACCTTCACCAGCATGTTCTTCATTTTCTTGGCGACCAGGCACTGGGTGGCGAGCACGTGTTCGACCTCGGAGGTGCCGATACCGTGAGCCAGCGCGCCGAATGCGCCGTGGGTCGAGGTGTGGGAGTCGCCGCAGACCACGGTCATGCCGGGCAAGGTCGCGCCCTGTTCCGGGCCGATTACGTGAACGATGCCCTGACGCGGGTCGTTCATCTTGAATTCGGTGATGCCGTACTCGTCGCAGTTGTCGTCCAGGGTCTGAACCTGCAAACGAGACACCTGGTCAGCGATGGCCTCGATGCCGCCCTTGCGCTCAGGGGTCGTCGGTACGTTGTGGTCCGGGGTCGCGACGTTGGCGTCGATGCGCCAAGGCTTGCGACCGGCCAGACGCAGGCCTTCGAACGCTTGCGGCGAAGTCACTTCGTGGATGATGTGACGGTCGATGTAGATCAGCGCCGAACCATCGTCGCGCTGCTTGACCAAATGCGAATCCCAGAGCTTGTCGTAGAGCGTTTTGCCGGCCATCAGACGGTTTCCTCATCAGCTTGTTTCTATGCCCCGGGCATCGACATCACGACGACATCGTAAAACCCCTTGGCTTGTAGGGGAGATGCTATGAAATATGCTTAAATAACTCAAATTCATATTTTTCATGCTTTGGATAACCAACAGGAATTCGAATGGATCTGGCCAACCTCAATGCCTTCATTGCCATCGCCGAGACGGGCAGCTTCTCGGCGGCGGGCGAACACCTGCACCTGACGCAGCCCGCCATCAGCAAACGCATTGCCGGTCTGGAGCAGCAGCTCAATGTGCGCCTGTTCGACCGTTTGGGCCGTGAGGTCAGCCTGACCGAAGCCGGGCGCGCCCTGCTGCCCCGCGCCTATCAGATCCTCAACGTGCTGGACGACACACGCCGGGCGCTGACCAACCTGACGGGGGAAGTGACCGGGCGACTGAGCCTTGCCACCAGCCACCACATTGGCCTGCATCGCCTGCCTTCCTTATTAAGAGCCTTCACCCGCACCTACCCGGACGTAGCGCTGGACATCGAATTTCTCGACTCGGAAGTCGCCTACGAGGAAATCCTCCACGGCCGTGCCGAACTGGCCGTGATCACCCTCGCCCCCGAGCCGCATTCGTTGATCAAGGCCGTGCCGGTCTGGGACGACCCACTGGACTTCGTCGCCGCCCCCGAACACCCGCTGGCCAACACGCCCAACGTCAGCCTGGCCGACATTGCGGGGTATCCGGCGGTATTTCCCGGCGGCAACACGTTCACTCACCACATTGTCAGCGGATTGTGCGAGGCCCAAGGGCTTAAACCGAACATCGCCATGAGCACCAACTACATGGAGACGATCAAGATGATGGTGTCTATCGGCCTGGCATGGAGTGTGCTGCCTCGCACCATGCTCGATGAGCAAGTGGCGCGCATTCCGCTGCCCGGCATACAGCTACGTCGCCAGCTAGGCTACATTGTTCACACGGAACGCACGCTCTCGAACGCTGCTCGGGCTTTCATGGCGTTGCTCGACGCTCAGGCGACCGAGGCCTGAGTGGTGACGCTCACTGATCGACATACTGGCTTTTTCTGACAAGGCTCGTGATCACATGCCCACAATCGCTGACAGCCCGCTGTACCCTCTGACCGGCCTGGCGTTGACAGCGAAGGAGTCGGAGCGGCATTTCGCGACCCTGTTCAACCTGAGCCCCAATGTGGTGCTGCTGACGCGATTCGAAGACGGCTTGATCTGCAACGTCAATCGCCATTTCGAAGCCACCTTCGGCTGGTCGATGGCCGACTGCGCGGGCCGGACCACAATGGAAATAGGGCTTTGGATCAATCCGCAGCAACGCCAGACAGCACTGGACCGGACCTTTGCTTCCGATGAGCCCGCCAGCCTGGAGAGCCAATGGTGCGGGCGTGACGGGTGCGCTCACGACGGCACCCTCTACACCCAGAAAATAGAACTCAGTGACGGGCTGTATCTGCTCAGCACGTTTATCGACAACACCGAACACAAGCGCGCTCAGCGTGCGTTGCAAGCCAGCGAGGAAAAATTCGCCCGCGCGTTTCACTCCAGCCCCGACGCCATCATCATTACCGAAAAGGCGACCGGCAAATACATCGAGGTCAACGACGGCTTTTCCCGGCTGTCCGGCTACAGCGCCAGCGATGTCATCGGCAGCACGGTGTTCGAATTCGTGATCATGGCGGATATTTCCCAGCGTGATCGCCTGATCCAGGAAGTCCAGGAGCATGGTCGGGTGCGCAACCGGGAGTTGTTGGGCCGCAACAAGAACGGCGATCTGATCACCGTCGACGTGTCCATCGACCCACTGACACTCAACGACACGGCGTGCTTGCTGATCACCGCCCGGGACATTAGCCAGTTGAAGAACGCCCAGGCGCAGATTCAGCACCTGGCCTATCATGACTCGTTGACCAATCTGCCCAATCGCGCGTTGCTGATGGACCGCCTCAGCCAACAGATCGCGCTACTCAAGCGCCATGACCTGCGCGGCGCGCTGCTGTTTCTCGATCTGGATCACTTCAAACACATTAATGATTCCCTCGGCCATCCAGTGGGGGACAGCGTGCTGAAAATCATCACCGCCCGCCTGGAGGCCAGTGTGCGACTGGAAGACACTGTTGCGCGGCTGGGCGGTGACGAGTTCGTGGTGCTGATCAGCGGGCTGGAAGGCACCCGGGAGGACGTCATCGAACAGGTTCGAGGCCTGGCCGACACCCTGCGCGAGTTGCTGTCCGAACCGATGTTTCTCGACGGCCATCGTCTGCAAGTCACGCCCAGTATCGGGGTCGCGTTGATTCCCGACCATGGCGCCACGCCCGCCGACTTGCTCAAACGCGCCGACATCGCGTTGTATCGAGCCAAGGACTCAGGGCGCAACGCCACGCAAATATTCCACGGCGCCATGCAGAAAGCCGCCAGCGAGCGGCTGCGAATGGAGAGCGATCTGCGCCAGGCGCTAGGCCGGGGCGAGTTCAGCCTCAATTACCAGCCTCAGGTAGACACCTGGGGTAACCGCATCGTGGGCGCCGAAGCATTGCTGCGCTGGCAACACCCCAGCCTGGGTAGCCTGCCGCCCACTCAGTTCATCCAGGTCATGGAAGAAAGCGGCATGGTGCAGGAAATTGGCAACTGGATTCTCGAAGAAGCCTGCAAAAGCGGCAGCGAGCTGTTACGCAAGGGCCTGATCGACAGTCAGGATTTCAGCCTGTGCGTGAACATCAGCCCCCGGCAGTTCCGCCAGGCCGATTTCGTCGAGCGGGTGGAGCGCTGCCTGCGAACCTATCAGGTCCCCACTCACATGCTCAAACTGGAAATCACCGAAGGGATCGTCATCAAGAACCTGGCAGACACCATTGCCAAGATGCTGGAACTCAAGCAATTGGGCGTGGGTTTTGCGATGGATGATTT
Organism: Pseudomonas sp. NPDC088444; assembly: GCF_044900175.1. Taxonomy (NCBI): domain Bacteria; kingdom Pseudomonadati; phylum Pseudomonadota; class Gammaproteobacteria; order Pseudomonadales; family Pseudomonadaceae; genus Pseudomonas; species Pseudomonas sp. NPDC088444. Next base: position 316,889 of record NZ_JBJDNK010000003.1, on the reverse strand, counting down.
CGGCACCGGCTATTCGTCGCTGACTTACCTCAAACGCCTGCCGGTGAGCGCGTTGAAGATCGACCAATCCTTCGTACGCGACGCGACCAGCGACCCCAACGACGCCGAGATCGTGCGCGCCATTGTCGCCATGGCCGCCAGCCTCAACCTGGAGATCATCGCTGAAGGGGTGGAAAAACAGGAGCAACTGGATTTTCTCGCGCAACTGGATTGCCATTTTTATCAGGGCTTTCTATTCAGCGAGCCGTTGACGATTGAAGGGTTTGAGGCGTTGCTGCGGGCGCGAATGTCCCAGACAACGTCGTAATCCGTCGAGGTTCTGCTTGCTAGTGCAATACATTGCGGGAGTCGGCTTGCGGCGGGCGGCGTTCCGACGAATGAGGTGTGCCATTCAACACATCTGTGTTTGAAACTGCGCTTTCGCCAGCAAGCCGGCTCCCACATAAGTTCGCACCGCAACGTAAAGCGTTGCACACAAAAAAAGGCGCTCCTGAGGAGCGCCTTCTTTTTACTGGCTATCGATCAATGCGCCAGGGTTTTCTGACCGTTGATCTGAATGCGTTTTGGCTTGGCCTCTTCCGGCACCAGACGCAGCAGGTCGATGTTCAGCAAACCATTGACCAGCGCAGCATTCTGCACTTCAATGTGATCCGCCAGACGGAACGACAGTTTGAACGCGCGCTGAGCGATGCCCTGATGCAAGAAGGTGACGCCTTCTGCGTCCTTGTCGCGCTTGCTGCCCGTCACGGTGAGCACACCTTTCTCGACCTGCAATTCCAGGTCTTCTTCCTGGAAGCCCGCCGCCGCGATGACGATGCGATATTGGTCGTCCGCGTGTTTTTCGACGTTGTAGGGAGGGTAAGTGCTGGCCGATTCGTTACGGGCCGCCGATTCGAACAAGTCGTTGAAACGGTCGAAGCCTACGGAAGAACGAAACAGTGGAGCCAGAGAAAATGCGGTAGTCATGTGAATCTCCTGATTAATCAGCAAGTGTTTGTCGCCGCGACCCGACTTCGGCATCGCGTAACCCATAGATAGGTTCAGTCACTTCTGTTTCAAGAGTCGCTATGAAATTTTTTTCTCAGGCGGCTTCCGGCGCCATCACACCCAACATCTGACTGATGCGCTCACAATCGGTCTCGCGACGCAACGAATCGAACAGCACCGTGGCTTCAGGGTAGCTCTTGGTCAGCAGCACCACCCACTGCTTCAACCGCCCCGGTGCCTGCACGCGCGTCATCTTGGCCATGGCCTGCAGCCAGAACTCGCGCAGCAACGGCTGAAGCTCTTGCCAGGTCATTTCAAAAACCTCACGCCCCGCCTCGGCCGCAGCGATCTGCCGCCCCAGATCCGGACGCGCCACCAGGCCGCGACCGATCATGATGTCCCGGGCGCCACAGATTTCGCGGCAACGGCGCCAATCCTCCACAGTCCAGATCTCGCCATTGGCGATGATCGGGATCTTCACCACATCCTGAATCTTGCCGATCCACTCCCAGTGCGCGGGTGGTTTATAGCCGTCGACCTTGGTTCGCGCATGCACCACGATGTGCTCGGCGCCGCCCGCCTCCAGCGCCCTCGCGCAATCCAGTGCCGGTTCAGTGCTGTCGTAGCCCAGGCGCATCTTGGCGGTGACCGGAATATGCCCAGGCACAGCGCGGCGCACGTGGCTGAGGATCGAGTGAAGCAGCTCAGGCTCCTTCAGCAGTACCGCCCCACCCCGGGATTTGTTGACGGTTTTGGCCGGGCAGCCGAAGTTCAGGTCGATGACCGGCGCTCCCAACTCGGCCGCAAACGCCGCATTTTCCGCCAGACACACGGGATCAGAACCCAGCAACTGCACGCGCAACGGCACGCCGGCCCGCGTCTTCGAGCCATTGAGCAGCTCGGAAGCGAACTTGTGGAAGTAGTGCTCAGGCAACAGACGCTCAGTCACCCGGATGAATTCGGTCACGCACCAGTCGATGCCGCCAACTTGAGTCAGCACATCGCGCAAGATGTCATCGACCAAGCCCTCCATCGGGGCCAGAGCAATTTGCATGGGTCACACTCGGAAAAAAGTCCGGCAGTTTACGCAGTGGCGCCGCGATTGGGAATCTGCCGCGTGTCAGGAAACAGCCTGCCGTAGCGCAGGCGCGTAACCTTCAATGAACTCGGTCGGCATGCGTTTGGGCTTGCCACTGGACAGCTCGATACAGACGAACGTGGTTTGTGCACGCAACAGCGTCACCCCGTCGCTCGGGCGCCTGAGCTGGAAACGCCGGGTCATTTTGATCTTCTGGTCCCAGTCGACAATCCAGGTGGCCAGTTGCAGGTCATCGTCTTGGTAAGCGCTGGCCAGGTAGTCAATCTCATGCCGCACCACGGCCATGGCCCGGTCCAGACGGCGGTACTCGGTCAGATCCAGCCCCAGTTGCTGGGAATGGCGCCAGGCGCAGCGCTCCAGCCAGGTGACGTAGACCGCGTTGTTGGCGTGCCCCAATCCATCGATATCGTCTTCACCTACCTGTAGGTCGATGACGAATGGCGTTGCCAGATCCCAGACCATGCTCGTTCCTGCCCTCATGAATGCGTTCGCAGGCAGTGTAACCAAAAGCGTCGTCAGCAGGTTTCGATCTGTCGCGAACACCTCACTGCATGGCCGACTTGGCAGCTCGCAACACGCGATCGGACAGTTCGTTAGGACCCAGAGCGCGGGCAAGGGCCAGTCCGCCAAGCATCAGCGCGATGTCGGCCAGGGTTTTGTCGGTTTCTTCGGGGCTGGCCGCCAGTTGCGCGACCATCAGCTCGATGTGTTCGGACAGCGCATCACGAAAGTCGTCGGACAGCCGCGCCATTTCACCAATGGCCGTTGGCAGCGGACAGGCGTGCTCTTCTGCATCGCGGTGTTTGCGTGAGAGGTAAAACGCGGCCAACAAGGCGCGGCGCTCGTCACCCGGCAATTGGTCGTCGATTTTCGCAACCATTGCGCGGCGCTCGCTGAGCAACTGATTGAACGCCTCCAGCATCAGCGCTTCCTTGCTGTCGAAATGCGCGTAGAAACCGCCGACGGTCAACCCTGCTGCGCCCATGATCTCGTTGACGCTGGGCTCCACCGGGCCACGCGCGATCAACGCCATGCTCGCTGCGTTGAGAATGCGTTCGCGGGTCTGTGCTTTTTTGTCGTTCATGTCCGCCTCCGGGATGATGGCGATAATATTATCTGCATCATCAGGGATGGCAAGGGCGCCATGCTCAACGGCCCAAGGCTGGAAACTGTGGGAGCGAATTTATTCGCGAAGGCGGAGTGTCAGGCGACATTGATGCTGTGAGGGCTAACGTCTTCGCGAATAAATTCGCTCCTACACGTTCGGCATCGGCTGATCAGAAGATCGGGGAAAGAGAAATAAAATCCCAGAAAAACAAAAGGGCCATTCAATAATCGAATGACCCTTGGTCTCGCAGAGCGAGAAATCGTGGCGTCCCCTAGGGGACTCGAACCCCTGTTACCGCCGTGAAAGGGCGGTGTCCTAGGCCACTAGACGAAGGGGACGCAAAACCTTCAGTCGGGTTCGTTATAAATTGCCTTACGAACCCTGGCAAAAATTGGTGGAGCTAAGCGGGATCGAACCGCTGACCTCCTGCATGCCATGCAGGCGCTCTCCCAGCTGAGCTATAGCCCCAGATTTACGCCTCTCGGCGGAGATCAACCTTGCGATCGCTCTCGATAAAGTGGCGTCCCCTAGGGGACTCGAACCCCTGTTACCGCCGTGAAAGGGCGGTGTCCTAGGCCACTAGACGAAGGGGACGTAACCCTTGCGTACCTGATCGGTGCTGGCTCCGATTTTCGGTACAAACTTCAAGGCAGTGTAGCCAACCTTGAAGCTTCTAAAATTGGTGGAGCTAAGCGGGATCGAACCGCTGACCTCCTGCATGCCATGCAGGCGCTCTCCCAGCTGAGCTATAGCCCCACATTACACTTTCACATCACACTGCGTTGCCGCCGTGTTTCTGTGTTGCCGTGTGGACGGGGCGCATATTAAGTGCGACCCGGGTAGCTGTCAAACTTTTTTTAAACATATTTCAAAAGAATTTTCCGGGATAACAATCACTTACCGCCCTCCCCTGATTCTGCCTGCGCAAAATCAGGGGCTTGCCGGTCACTCAGCCAATCGCGCCGAGCAGCTTTTCCCATTCTTTATTTTCTTTCTTCGAGACACCGCCCAGCAGGTCCAGCGCCTGACGCAAACGATAGCGCGTCAGATCCGGGCCAAGGATCTCCATGGCGTCGGTCACCGAAACCGAGTTGGCCTGCCCGGTGATCGCGGCAAACATCAACGGCATCGCATCACGCAGTTTGAGTTGCAGATGCTCGACCACCGCCTGAATGCAGCCGGTAATGGTGTCTTTCTCCCACTGACGCAGGGATTCCAGTTTCCACAAAATCAGCTGCATCACCTGACGCACCTGTTCCGGCGAAAGCTTCTTGTGCTCGAACAGCTTCACGTCCGGATTCACGCCACCCGCGAAGAAGAAGCCGCCCAACGGCGCGACCTGACTGAACGTCTCGACGCGGCCCTGCACGTGGGGCGCGATCTTCATCATGTAGTCGCTGTTGAACGCCCACTTTTGCACCCGCGCGGCGAACTCTTCCACCGGCAGCTCACGCAGCCACTGGCCGTTGAGCCAGGACAGTTTCTCAATGTCGAAGATCGGACCGCCCAGGGAAACGCGATTAAGGTCGAAGTTGTCGACCATTTCCTGCAAGGAGAACTTCTCGCGCTCATCCGGCATCGACCAGCCCATACGCCCCAGGTAGTTGAGCATTGCTTCAGGCATGAAGCCCATGCGCTCGTAGAACGTGACCGACGTGGGGTTCTTGCGCTTGGACAGCTTGCTCTTGTCCGGGTTACGCAGCAGCGGCATGTAGCACAGCGCCGGCTTTTCCCAGCCAAAGTATTCGTAGAGCAGAATCAGTTTCGGTGCTGACGGCAGCCATTCTTCGCCACGCAGCACGTGGGTGATGCCCATCAGGTGGTCATCGACGACGTTGGCCAGGAAGTAGGTCGGCAGGCCGTCGGTCTTCATCAGCACCTGCATGTCCATGCGGTCCCACGGGATTTCGACGTCGCCACGCAGGATGTCCGGCACCACGCACACGCCTTCGCTCGGCACTTTCATGCGGATCACATGGGGCTCACCGGCAGCCAGACGGCGCTCGACTTCTTCTTTGGAAAGCAACAGCGCGCGGCCGTCGTAGCGTGGGGTTTCGCCACGGGCCATCTGCTCGGCGCGCATCTGATCCAGTTCTTCGGCGGTGCAGAAGCACGGGAATGCATGGCCGGCATCGACCAGTTGCTGGGTGTACTTCTTATAAATGTCGCCACGCTCGCTTTGACGATACGGGCCATGCGGGCCGCCGACGTCCGGGCCTTCGCTCCATTCGATACCGAGCCAGCGCAGCGCATCGAAAATCTGTTGTTCGGACTCACGGGTCGAACGCAACTGATCGGTGTCTTCAATGCGCAGGATGAATTCGCCACCATGCTGCTTGGCAAAGCAATAGTTGAAGAGCGCGATGTAAGCCGTGCCAACGTGGGGGTCACCAGTAGGCGATGGCGCGATGCGGGTACGAACGGTGGTCATGAAGAATTCCGAATAGGTCGAACAAGCGGCGAATCTTAGCAGGCGTAACCCTCGCGGCTCCAGCACAGAGGACAGTTTGGCGATCGACGAATGAATACCCGAATATCATTTCTGGTCATTATTGCAACGCTGGCTAGTTGCCAGACTTTATTTGCTGCTAGATTCAGAACCATTCCAATAAACAAGAACGACCATGCCCGCCCAACTCAAACGCCGCCTGTTCATCTTTCTTTTGGTGGTCCTGCTGATCGCCCTCGCCTTCTTCGCCCAGTGGTACCTGAAAGGACGCTTTTACGAAACCACCGACAATGCCTACGTTCAGGGTGAAATTACCCGGGTGTCCAGCCAGCTCGGCGCGCGGATCAGTGAGGTGCTGGTGCAGGACAACCAGCACGTCGAGAAAGGCCAATTGCTGGTAAAGCTGGAACCCGATGACTTCCGCCTGGCCATCGATCGCGCCCAGGCCACGCTGGCAACGCGGGAGGCCGAGCGGACGCAGGCACAAAGCAAGTTGACGCAACAGTCGAGCCTGATCGCCGCCAGCGATGCACAGGTGCAGGCCAATCAGGCCACCCTAGGTCGTACGCAACTGGACTTGGCGCGCCTGCAAAAACTGCGCAAACCGGGCTTCGTCTCAGAAGAACAGGTCACCACCATGACCGCCGACAGCCATGTGGCACGTTCTCAAGTGGCCAAGGCACAGGCTGATGCGCAAGGCCAGCGCCAGCAAGTGAATGCCCTGACCGCCGACATCAAGCGTCTCGACGCACAGATCGCCACTGCCCGCGCCGATCTGGCCCAGGCCGAGTTGAATATGCAGCGCACCGAAATCCACGCGCCGATCAGCGGACTGATCGGCCAGCGCGCCGCGCGCAATGGCCAGTTCGTGCAGGCCGGAGCGTACCTGCTGTCAGTGGTACCCGACGAAGACATCTGGGTGCAAGCCAACTTCAAGGAAACCCAGATAGAGCACATGGAGATCGGCCAATCCGCCGAGCTGACGTTCGACAGCTTCCCCAGCACGCCGATTCAAGGCCGCGTCAACAGCCTGTTCGCCGCGTCCGGCGCGCAGTTCAGCTTGCTGCCTCCGGACAATGCCACGGGTAACTTCACCAAAGTCGTACAGCGTATTCCGGTGAAACTGACGTTCGCGCCGGACAACCCCTTGCAGGGCAAGATTCGTCCAGGGATGTCGGTCACCGTGTCAGTCAACGTCAAACCTGCGAACGACGCCGCAAGTGGCCGGTGATGAACTGATCCGCCCGGTCGGCGAGCCGACCCGGCGTGACTGGATTGCGGTGATGAGTGTGATGCTCGGCGCCTTCATGGCAGTGCTCGACATTCAGATCACCAACTCCTCGCTCAAGGACATTCAGGGCGCGTTGTCAGCCACGCTGGAGGAAGGCTCGTGGATTTCCACGTCCTACCTGGTGGCGGAAATCATCATGATCCCGCTCACCGCCTGGCTGGTGCAATTGCTCTCGGCGCGGCGACTGGCGGTGTGGGTATCCCTGGGTTTTCTGGTCTCATCTCTGCTCTGTTCCATGGCCTGGAGCCTGGAAAGCATGATCGTATTCCGCGCCATGCAGGGTTTTACCGGCGGCGCGCTGATCCCCTTGGCGTTCACCCTGACGTTGATCAAGCTGCCCGAACACCACCGCGCCAAGGGCATGGCGCTGTTTGCCATGACCGCGACCTTCGCGCCGTCCATCGGCCCGACCTTGGGCGGCTGGCTGACGGAAAATTTCGGCTGGGAATACATTTTCTACATCAACGTCCCGCCGGGGCTGCTGATGATCGCCGGGCTGATGTACGGCCTGGAGAAGAAGGCGCCGCACTGGGAATTGCTGAAAAGTACTGACTATGCAGGCATCGTCACCCTCGGCGTGGGCTTGGGCTGCCTCCAGGTGTTTCTGGAAGAAGGCCACCGCAAAGACTGGCTGGAATCGGGCCTGATCGTCACGCTGGGCAGTATCGCCTTGTTCAGCCTGATCACCTTCGTGATCATTCAGTTCTCCAAACCCAAGCCGCTGATCAATCTGGGCATCCTCGTCAACCGTAACTTTGGCCTATCGAGCATCTCCAGCGTGGGCATGGGCGTGGGGCTGTATGGCTCGGTGTATTTGCTGCCGCTGTATCTGGCGCAAATTCAGGGTTACAACGCCCAGCAGATCGGCGAGGTGATCATGTGGATGGGGATTCCGCAGCTGTTCCTGATTCCGCTGGTGCCGCAACTGATGAAAATCATCTCGCCCAAAGTACTGTGCGCCCTGGGTTTTGGCTTGTTTGGACTGGCCAGCTTTTTGTCAGGGGTGCTGAATCCGGATTTCGCGGGGCCGCAGTTCAACCACATCCAGATTGTGCGGGCGCTGGGCCAGCCATTGATCATGGTGACCATCTCGCTGATCGCCACCGCTTATATACAGCCGCAGGACGCGGGCTCGGCGTCGAGCCTCTTCAACATTCTGCGCAACCTCGGCGGCGCCATCGGCATCGCCCTGCTTGCGACCTTACTGGATGCGCGGACCAAGACCTATTTCGACTACCTGCGCGAATCCATCTCCCCGGCCAACCCGCAAGTCGCCGAGCGCATGGCACAACTGACAGAGCGTTTGGGCAACGAGACCGCCGCGCTGGGCAAGCTCAGTGAGATCGCCCATCAACAGGCGGCGATCATGGCCTATAACGACGCATTCCATTTCGTCGGACTGGCGTTGGGGATCAGCATGCTGGCGGTGGTGCTGACCAAGAAACTGCCGAGCGGAATCAAGGGCGGCGCGGCTCACTGACAGCTCTTTTTATCAGGCCTTTCCTTGGCATCAGTAGGAGTGTTTGCGGCATTGTCGTAGTCCTTTTCTGAAAATCCCGTCCCTCCTGCTTTTTGTGTTTCAGCGCTCAGACAGGCGCGTTTCAAGCCCTTACATTCCGCGCCTTTCTCAGCGCGGATCAGGGAATGTCTGACGCCCAAGGGGCCGCTCGCCAAGGCGATGCCCTCACTCACAACTCGCTACTGGCCGACATCTTTGGCGGCGTTCTGGAAATCGCTGTCGGCGTTGCCATTGGCGCGGCCGTGGGCGCAGCAGTGGTCGGTGCGACCAGCCTGACCGTCGCCACCGGAGGGCTGGCAGCCTGCCTCATTGGTGCTGCGGTTAACGTCGCCGTCGGCGTGGGCATGAACGCCCTGGGTGCTGACGAGGGCATCAGTACCTTCTGCGACAATCTCGCCAAAGACCTCTTCCCGCCCAGCGTCTGTGCCTACATCAGCAGCGGTTCGCCGAACGTTTTCATCAACGGCAAACCTGCGGCGCGGGCGGCAGGCTGCACCTCCTACGATACCGTGGACTTGCCCGACGATCAGGCCCCTGAAGGCACCTTTCTCGATATCGCCAAGGGCTTTTTCTCCGAGCTGTGGCAACCCACCCTCGCCTCCCCCGCGCCCGGCGCATCACCACGAGCGCAGGATCAGATCACTTGCGAACGCCATCTGCCGATGCCGGTTCAGTACCTCGCCGAAGGCTCAAGCACTGTCTTCATCAACGGCCAACCGGCGGTGCGCAGCGGGGACCGCAGCACCTGCGGCGCGACGGTGTCCTCGGCGCACGTATCGCCCAACGTGCGCATCGGCGGGGGCAATCTGGTGGTGCGCAGCATTCGCAGTGGCAAGACGCCGGGTGTAGGGCTGGCGGTCAATGCACTGATGATGTTGAGGGGCGGGCCGCGCAGGTTCGTCAGCAACCTGCCGTGCATGCTGCTGGGGGGCGTGAATGCCTATGCCGTGAGTCAGGTTTCAGGGGCACTCGGGCGGGCGATTTCAGGCGCGCCGCACCCTGTACATGCGGCCACTGGGGCCAAGGTGCTGGGCAGCGTCGAAGACCTGGACTTTTCCCTGCCCGGCGTCATGCCACTGGCCTGGCAGCGCTTTTACAACAGCCGGGATGAGCGACGGGACGGCCTGTTTGGCGCGGGCTGGAGTGTGACGTTCGAAGTCTGTGTTCACGTTGAAGAAGAGCGGCTGATCTACGTCGACGAACAGGCCCGTCGTATCGACATGGGTCAGATCGGCGCGGGCGAAGCGGTGTTCAGTGCTGGCGAAGGGTTGGTGGTGCGACGGCATGACGATGGCCGGGTACTGATCGAGAGCGAGGACGGGCTGTATCGGTATTTTGAACCTGCTTCCGTCAGTCATTCGATGCTGCGTCTGGTGCAGCTCGGTGATCGCAACGACAACCGCATCGATCTGGCCTATGACGCGCAGGGTCGGTTGAGTGAGCTGCGCGATTCGCTGAATGTTCAGCACTTGCGATTGGGGTACTCGGCGCAGTGGCCGCGGCGGGTTGCGTCCATCGAACGGCTCTACGACGACACGCAGTACCGACCTGAAGCGCTGGTTTATTACAGCTATGACGCGTCCGGGGATCTGATTGAAGTTCGCAATGCGTCGAACAACCTCTTGCGCCGTTTCGCCTACGACAGCGGCCAGCGAATGGTCGAGCATCAGTTACCGACCGGGCTGCGCTGTTTTTATGACTGGGATGTGATCAAGGATCGGGAATGGCGAGTGGTGCGCCATTACACCGATGACGGTGCCGAGTACCGGTTCGAGTACGACCTTGAGGCCGGTCGCACAGTAGTCACCGACGGGCTGGGGCGGCGCAGCGTTCGGCACTGGAATGTGCAGCACCAGATCACCTCGATTACCGATGCGCTGGGGCTGAGCTGGCAATTCGACTGGAACGATGAGCGTCAGTTGCTCGGGGCGACCAACCCGCAAGGCGGCCAGTGGCGCTACACCTACGATGCCGCAGGTAATCTTGCCTCCACTGAAGACCCGCTAGGCCGCCATGAACTAACCCAATGGCTGGAACACTGGGCCCTGCCTCGCGTGGAAACCGACGCGGCAGGCAACAACTGGCACTACCGCTATGACGCTCGCGGGAATTGCACTCATGTGCGCGATCCTTTGGGGCATGTGACGCAGTATCGCTACAACGCCTTGGGCCAGGTTGTCGAAATCCTCGACTCCAGCGGCAAGACCCGTAAGAACACCTGGAACGCCTTCGGCCAGTTGAGCGGGCACATCGACTGCTCGGGCCATCGGACCGAAATTTGCCACGATCCGCGTGGCCACCTGGTGAGCACCACCGATGCCCTGAGCAACGAGACCCGATACATACATGATCTGTATGGCCGTCTGGAAACGCTCAAGACGCCGGATGAGCGCTTGTTTGAGTACCGGTACGATGCCAGCGGACGGCTGATCAGCCAGACCGATCCGACCGGGGCCACCACACGGCTTGAATACGATGCCCGTGGTCAGCTTCGCCAGCGCACCGATGAACTTCGCCGCACGGTGCAATATCGCTACGACGCTTACGGGCGGCTAGACACCCTGACCAACGAGAACGGCGAACACTACCGGTTTGCCTGGGACGCCGGAGATCGGCTGATCGTGCAGCAGGATCTGGACGGCAGCCAGCGACACTTCCGTTATGACGGCCTGGGCAATCCGCTGCGGGTCGAGCAGCGTCCGGCAGCCGTGGGAAATAACGATCCAGTCGACGAGCCGATCATTCACGATCTGAAGCGTGATGCGGTGGGGAGGCTGATCGCCAAGACCACGACCGATGGTCGTACCGAATACACCTACGACCTGCTGGATCAACTGACCGGCATCTCCTTCGCTCCACTTGAAGGCGAACAGCAGCACATTGCGTTTCGTTATGACGCCTTGGGCCAGTTACTCAGCGAACAGAACGCCTACGGCCTTTTGCAACACACCTACGACGAGCTGGGCAACCGGACCCAGACCCGTCTGCCCGATGGCCGCACCCTCAACCGGCTGTACTACGGCAGTGGCCACCTGCACCAGATCAACCTTGACGGCCAGGTCATCAGTGACTTCGAGCGTGATCCCCTGCACCGCGAAGTGCTGCGGGTTCAGGGTCAGATCAGAACCTGCACCCGTTATGACGCCGCAGGCCGCTTGCATCTGCGTATCCCACGCGTCGAAGGGGTACACCCCGACGCCTGGGCCGTTTACGACAAACAGTACGACTACGACCCTGCCGACAACCTCATCTGCCGCTGGACCAGCAAGCAGTCACGCGACCGGCGCACTGATTTGCACTACGACGCCACTGCGCGCCTGATCGTCAGCGACGACGACGCCCTGAAGACGCCCGAGGTCTTCGCCTACGACGCCGCTGCCAACCTGATCGACGGCCGTCAGCAAAACGCCGAACAGGTCCGACACAACCGGATCCAGCGCTATCAGGACAAACGCTATCGCTACGACGGCTTTGGTCGGCTGATCGAAAAACAGAGCATTCGACACGGCACCCAGCGTTTTGAATATGACGCCGAAAGCCGCCTGATCGCCGTGCATCAATACGGTGGCATCACTATTCGAATGGTTTACGACCCACTGGGCCGACGCATCGGCAAAACCGAACATAACGCTCACGGTCTCAAGCGCAACGAAACCCGCTTTGCCTGGGAAGGCCTGCGGCTGCTCAGCGAAGAACGCCACGGCACTCAATGCCTGCACATCTACGCCGACGACAGCCACGAACCCCACGCCCGTATCGACAGCAGAGGCGAGCACCAGGAAGTCCTCTACTTTCACAACCAGCCCAACGGCCTGCCCGAAGAACTGACCACCGCCAGCGGTCATTTCGTCTGGATGACCCACTATCGGACCTGGGGCAACACCCATCAGGAAGAACGCAGCCCCTACCACGCCGAACAGAACCTGCGCTTTCAAGGCCAATACCTTGATCGCGAAACCGGACTGCACTACAACACCTTCAGGTTCTACGACCCGGATGTCGGCAGGTTCACCACGCCTGATCCGATCGGGTTGGCGGGTGGTCTGAACCTGTATGCCTACGCGCCGAATCCGGTGGGGTGGGTGGATCCGTGGGGGTGGAGCTGCTCCCCAAACAAGAAGACGTCTTATCAGGGGCAAAGTCGAAGAGATGCGTTTAGGCAAGCCAAGCGAGATGCAGGGATTCCGATGAGCCAACATCCGGCCGCTCTTACTAGACCAAAACTACTGGATGAGAATAAAAACCCCATTATCGCCAATGGAAAAATTGTAGAGACTAGACAGTATCAGTTCGTCAACAAAAGAGAGAAACCTATCTTCATCCAAGAACATAGCATAGGCCATAAAAAAGCCACACCCACACACGGCGCAGAAGCTCATTTCAACGTGAGACCTGATGACAATGTAGACACTGGTTACGTGGTGGGAACCCACGGCCACTATAACTTTTAGAGCACAAATTGAACATCATAGACCTCATCGATAATAATTTATTCCTGAAAAAGCTATACCCGAACGGGCTATCGGAACAGGTATTTATTGGGCAGTTCGGGCTTGATGTCGAGGGGCGTTTCTACCTAAATATCCACACAAGACAAAGCCCGCAATTCAAAATAGAAAAATGGGGAGAACAAGGTAGAGACTACGACGTTATCGTCATCAAACTAATAGGAACATACTTAACCGAATTTTCAACAAAAAACTGGTTTAACGTTTCTTATGCACCCCTTCACGCCTCATCCAACAGCAACACAATTAGCCTAGCCTCAACAGAGGCAAACTGGGAATTTCATGCAACATTCAAGAGCTTAAGCTTCCAGTCGTGCAGCACCTACTGCGAACTGTAGAACAGTGCCCCAAACAGGCTCATACATGAGGCTGGCCCAAATTTCAACGTACGTTCTGGTGACAAGCTGAGATCGGGTGCGGCAGATGGAACCCATGGACATTACAATTTTTGAGGCTTTATGAATTTACTGGACTGTGCATTGAACAATACTTTTCTAAAAAAAACTTCCCAACGGGTATTACGGGAAAAATGTACATAGCGCATCTAGGGCTCTACCCAGACGCTGATTTTAGTCTCCACATCCACACAAAACAAAAGCCCGCGATAGAAATTCCCAAATGGGGCATATGGCAACCAAATTACGACACCATCGAAATCGATTTAACCGGAACTCAAATTGAAATCATTGAATTGAGAGGGTGGCGAAATATCGACTATCGAGAACCAACCTTGAGCCTCTCGGAGATTAAGTATCATCTAGCGACTGCAGGACCAGATTGGGAAATACAGCTGACGTTCACATCTCTCGTCTTCCAGCAATTCAGGACTTATAAAGAGGCATGCTCCATGAAAACGCTACGGCACTCAATGCCTGTACGTCGACACCGAACACACTTTGGATTACCACTCGGGTGAAGAAGCCCGTATAACAAGCTACTGGAAGGTTTATCGAAACGGGGAAGTACAATGTAGAATTGCGCCTGAAGGATTCATAAAATACGAGAAAATTGTAGACAGCCCAGTTTTCGTTGATGGCAGACTTGTAAACGCACCCACCTAGGAGACGCGATGAGAATAAGCAACTCGATACACCCTAAAGAATCACTGGGCGGCATCCGTATCGGAGAGTAAATTGACGAAATACTAGCTCTCCTTCCCAGCGATTACAAAGTATATAGAGACAACAATTCGACCACCATTAATGGGGGCTTTATCACTGCCTACCATGACCTACAAGGCATTATTTCAGCATTATCTTGTAACTCAAGCCTTACCGGAAACTACCGAGAAAAGGTTTGGCCAGGGATGACCGTCGCAGAGCTACTCACCCATGCTAGAATACAAATTGCATGGTCTGGCTTCATTCAAGTTTATTCCATTGAAGGTATCGGACTATCGCTTCCTGCCGACCATGATAACTTTGAACATCTAGCTGAAGAATTTGACGAAAAATTCGTTTTTTCCGAACTCTGGATTTACCCATAACAGATCCAAAACAGTGAAACTTCGAACAAAACAAAAAAATACAGTTAAAACTTTCCCATCAACGCTCCAAACACAGCGCAGGCACAGAGAAAAGAGCTATCAGATATCAGGAGGGAAACGTCCGCACTTCGTATTGATAAATGTGGACGAGTCATTATTGGAGTATACACCCGGATACGGGCATGCTCGGCATTCCCCATTATCACGCTACTGGACGAGTCCACGCCCAAATTATAAGCAGCGAGGAAATAATATTCAAATGACAGATACAACATTGGAACAAATTATAGAGTTCCCGATCAAGCAAGGTGAGATCTTTACAGAACAACCACTCCTCCCCCAAGCCTACGGCCTTTGCTATCAGTACGATGTTGATCAGCATGGCTATGGCCCCTATGGGTTCAATACCACCAGTGCCTCCAACTTTCTGCGCACACTTTTCCCTAACTTTCTCCGTTGGGAGCCTGAGCGCAAAATTTTGGAGAATACGATAGAACCCACTCAAGAGGGCATATACTTTTCAAAAATACAACCACACACGTCCATACTCGAAGTAGAACTAGAACATCATAAAAAGAATGTAAAAATATATTTGCTTCGTGAAAAATATGAAAAAAACGACACTCTTACCGCTCAACGAACAAAATCCGCACTAGTAGAATCAACCAAACATAAAAAAATATCAGCAGAAGTCATTTCAACATTCATTACCCACAAGCAATTCTTTCTTATAAACCATTTTTTCATGAGCGACGCAAGGAGCACCTTAATTTTTTTGATAGAAAAATCCAAACAGCCGCAAAAAAAATCGCAAAAGACATAAATCTAAATTATATCACCTTAAATTCTATGAACAATTTAGCACCGTGGTAAACACATGCTTTAAAGCATCAGAACGAGTCCATGGCCACGACGATCCAAAAGGCACGGGGCACGGCCATGGTGAGCTTCCACACATAAATATCAAACGTTCAGATGGGACGATGTGCGTATCGATATCACCAACTAATACCATTCATGAATAACATCAAAGTATCAATTGAGTCCGGAAAGCGCAGGGGCTATCAAGAGGTTCGCACCACTGGATCGACGTCATATCTTTTCCAATACGCAATAAAGAAAGAGAGACATCTTTATCAAACGTATACGTTAAAAATAGACGAAACAAAATTTGATGTATTTGAGGACTACGCAGAAGAAGAGGTACAAACATTTCAAACGCTTGAAAAGGCTTTCGAGCACCTGATTACCAAAGGCGCAGATATAGCGAAGCTGGCGGCAATAAAAAACACATTGCCATTTTGATCAAGCCGCCTTGCTTAATAAGCGGATTGCAAAATCAATCCCACCCACCATTTGAAATAGCTAACCCTTATAGAAAACTTGAAAACCAAAATGCCACCTACAAAAGAAAAGAACAAATTAAGAAAAACAAATAGAAAAATAATCATCACAGGCAAACAAGCGATCAAAGCATTGCAGGAAATAGGATTCATGTTTATCTCGTTGAGACAAATGGAAGACTATTACTTTTACAAAGAAATCGAGGCACCAGGTCAAGATCCGGGCACTCGCGCTCGAGAAATCTCTCGTTTCGTAACCCAAAACAGCTTCATTAACAGGCTTGCGGTGGTACGAAAGACAATTTCAGAAAGATTCGATAATTCGTTGGGCAACGATGATATGAGCGACAGCGAGCGTGCGATGGAGCACCTTACATTCTGGGAGAAGCTTGGAGACTAATATTTCCAGGCACGTCTCTAACGGGTTATTTTTCGAGCGGAAACTCCGTTATTAACCGTTTTCAGACAGTTACTCACGATGCAGGCCATCAACCTGACCCACATCGCCTCGCCTAAACTCACCCCACCTTCGGCTCCCACCCCTCCGGCACCACCGCAATCACATCAATCTCCATCAACCACTGTGGCTGGCCCAGCCCCGAAATCACCAGTCCGGTCGAAATCGGAAACACCCCTTTCAGCCACTTGCCCACTTCCTGATACACCGGCTCGCGGTAGCGCGGGTCGATGATGTAGGTAGTGGTTTTGACGATGTGGGACAGGTCCGACCCCGCTTCTTCCAGCAGTTGTTTGACGTTTTTCATGGCTTGTTCGGCCTGGGCACGGGGGTCGCCGAGGCCGACGAGGTTGCCGTCGAAGTCGGTGCCGATCTGGCCGCGGACGTAGACGGTATTGCCCGCGCGGACGGCCTGGCAAAGGTCGTTGTCCAGCGACTGGTTCGGGTAGGTGTCCTTGGTGTTGAACATGCGGATGCGGGTGTGGGTCGGTTGTGCCATGTGGGGCGTCTCCAAAAAGGTGAAAAGGATCAGGCGCTGACGGTTCTGACCGGGCTTGGCGCGATAACGGGCGCGCGCTGTTCGGCGTCACGTTGAGCGGCATCGCGGTAGGTCAGGTATTGGCGTTGAATGGCGATGTGATCGGCGACGTATTTGGCGTCGTGCCAGACGCCCCAGATGAACGACGACCCGCGGCGGGACTGCCACGGCAGGCCCAGGAAGTAGATCCCCGCCTCGGTCGACACACCACGTTGGTGCACCGGTTTGCCTTTGGCGTCGAACGCATCGATCTTGAGCCAACTGTAGTCAGTGGCAAATCCGGTGGCCCAGATGATGGTCGTGATGCCAGCTTTGGCCAGGTCCAGTTCCAGAATGGGCCGGGTGATGCAGTCGGAATCGGGAAAAATCCGACGCGCTTCGGGTTCCAGCGGCAAGTCCAGGCCGTTGCGCGCGATGTAGGCATCGGCGGCGTCGAGGACGGCCAGGTAGTTGTCGTCGCCGCGCTTGAGGTTGTCGATCAGGTCGGGCTGAAAACGCGCGACACCGTTGTCGAACGAACGGGTCACGCCCACCAGTTTCATGCCGCGCTGAGCCAGCTCGCGGAAATTCACGGTGCGCCCGCCATGGGCGCCGCTGACCGCAATCGTCACGTGTTCTCGACCCGGTTTCATGGCCGCCTGGTCCCACTCGCCCAAGACGCCCAGCCACCAGCAGAAATCCCGGTTGCGGTAGGCGCGTGGGGGACGGTCATGCTGGCCCACGGAGAGATACACCTCACGTCCGGCCCGTTGCAATTCATCGGCGATCTGCGTGCCAGACGAGCCAGCGCCTACCACCAGCACGGCGCCTTCGGGCAACTGTTGAGGATTACGGTACTGCGCAGAGTGAATCTGGTGGAGGCGTGCATCGTCAGGGGCGATGGCCGGAATCACCGGGCGCTGAAACGGCCCCGTGGCCACGACCACGCGACGGGCATCGATCACACCGTCAGAGGTTTCGACGGTAAAGCCCGGCCGCCCTACGTTGCGCTCGACCTTGCGCACCTCGACCCCTGTGCGGATCGGCGCTTTGAATTTACGGGCGTAGGCCTCGAAATAATCCGCAACCCGCTCTTTCGGTGCGAAGCCGTCCGGGCTCAGGTCGTCGAACTCAAGGCCCGGAAAGCGATCGTGCCAGGCGGGACCGTTGGCCACCAGCGAGTCCCAGCGCCCAGTACGCCACGCTTCGGCAATGCGGTTGCGCTCCAGCACCAGGTGAGGGATGCCCAATGCACTCAAGTGCTCGCTCATGGCCACGCCAGCCTGACCGGCGCCGACCACGAGGGTATCGATTTCTAAGTTTGCAGCTGTCATACCTGTGTCCTTCACGAAGGCGGGTGTGGGCGCATTCTGTGCAGGATCAGGGGATAGCGAAATTATGATTTTTGTCGTCGCAGAGCAGGAAAAAGCTAGGGGTTGCGTCAGGTATGAACGCCCTTCCGGGCGATGAGGTGCACTCAACCTCTTCAAAGGGCCGCCGATAGTTATACAGAAAACCGATTTTGCATAAGTTTCGGGCCATACTCTGCCGCCGTCAGCGCGCCCTTTCTTTTTCCCGGTGTTCCCATGCAGTTAATCCAAGATTCCGATGCCATGTACCGCTTAAGGACATAACGGAACTGCGCCAGAACGAAGTGCAGGTGCTGGAAACCAAAGAGCTGGCCGAAAAACGCAGCGCCGAGCTGGGCTCGCTGTCGGGCTTCCTCGATTCGGTGATCGCCAACATTCCCGCCAGCGTCGTGGTACAGGACGTGCGATCACACAAGATTCTGCTGGCGAATCAGCAGGCCGAGCGGCTGTTCGCGTCGACGAAAATGGTCGGACGCTTCGCCAGTGAATGCCTGCGGCCGGAAGTGGCTGACTACCTCAATCAGCAAATGAGTCAGGGACTTGTGCAGGGTGAGGTCCGAATTTCGGAAATGCCCGTCGAAACCGCCGAAGGCCTGCGCACGTTGCGCAGCCGTACCGTGTTGAATCAGGGCACCTACAACCATTCGGATTACGTGCTGTACGTGGCTGAGGACGTGACCGCTGAACTGGCAGCCCAACGCCTGATTCAAGTGATTCGCCCGCCCTTTCTGATCGATGGGCACAGTTGCTCGGTGGGTGTCAGCGTCGGGATCGCGCTGTCGCCAGAGGACCACGACCGCCCCGAGCAATTGATGGGCTACGCCGACATGGCGCTCTATGAAGCCAAGCGCAATGG
This sequence comes from Pseudomonas sp. NPDC088444, assembly GCF_044900175.1. Classification (NCBI taxonomy): domain Bacteria; kingdom Pseudomonadati; phylum Pseudomonadota; class Gammaproteobacteria; order Pseudomonadales; family Pseudomonadaceae; genus Pseudomonas; species Pseudomonas sp. NPDC088444. The sequence continues at coordinate 297,899 of NZ_JBJDNK010000003.1, read as the reverse complement.
CCGCAACCGCTTCGAACGCTTCCGCCCGGCCCTCGATGAGACCGCTCGTCAGCGTCGCTCGATGGAGGCTGACCTGCGAACCGCCCTGCATCTGGGCCATCTGAAGCCGCATTACCAACCCATTGTCAGCCGCGACGGCAACGAGATTTCTGGCTATGAGGCGCTGATTCGCTGGATGCACCCGACCAAAGGCCTGATTGCGCCCATGGACTTCATCCCGATGGCCGAAGAAACCGGCCTGATCCACGAAGCCGGCAGTCGCGTGCTGAATCTGGCGTGTCAGGATGCAGCCACTTGGGGCACGCAACAAAAAGTCTCGGTCAACCTGTCACCGGTCCAGTTCAAGAACCCCGGCCTGCTGGCCAGCGTGGAGCTGGCGCTGGCCGACTCGGGCCTGGCACCGCGGCGACTGGAGCTGGAAATCACGGAATCCGTACTGCTCGGCGACAGCGACGAAAACGTCGCGATTCTGCGGGCGCTGAAAGGGCTGGGCGTCGCCATCTCGCTGGACGATTTCGGCACCGGATATTCGTCGCTGGGTTATCTGCGTTCGTTTCCGTTCGACCGGATCAAGATCGACCGTTCGTTCGTGCGGGACATGGCGGAAAACAAAGAGGCTTTGGCGATCATCCGGGCCGTCACCGGCATGGGCAACAGCCTGATGATCGAGACGACGGCCGAAGGCGTGGAAACGGTCGAACAGATGGAGCAGTTGAGGGCCGAAGGTTGCTCACACTTCCAGGGCTTTCTCTTCGGGCGCCCGGTGCCGTCGGACGAACGCCTCACCGAGCTTGACGAGGCCCTTTCGTCAAAGGATCAAGACACGTCGCTCAACATCCCGTGACACATCAACTCTAAAACGCTGCGCATGTGCGCAGCATGAGCCTCGCGGTCTGGCACGGGTTCAGTGGCCAATCGGATAAAGGCGAGGTTCGCGTACTGATTGAACAGGGTCGCCGCCACCTCGATGTCAACGGATTCACGCACCTTACCCAACTCGCGAAAATGCAACAGCAACCCCTTGGCCGCTTCCACGACTGCCGCATTCCAGGGCTGAAACGTCTGGGACAGCTCACCCGTGAACAGGAACGGCGCCAACTCTCGCCACAATGAAGCGGGCATCGCTTGCAACTGGTAATGCGTCATCAGCCCTTCAAGCTCGCACAAGGCGTCGAGGGGATCGGAGTTTTCGTCCAGATTCGCCCTCGCCTCGCGCATGGCCTGTTCATCGGGGGCCTTCAACAGCGCCAGCAGGATTTCCTGTTTGCCGCCGAAGTAATTGACCACCGTGGGTGCGGAGACCCCCGCCTGAATGGCGATTTGTTCCAACGTTGTCGCGCCAAAACCGTTGGCCTTGAACAGAATCAACGCAGCTTCCGCGATGTCCTGTCTACGCTGTTCCTTCTGTCGCTCTCTGAGCCCTGTCATGTCGTTCTGCGCTGGCAATACGGGCTGTGGAGCGTACGAAATTTACTTGGCATTGAAAAATATTTTATTTACAAAAATATTGTTATCTGACAAAACTTGCGACACATCCACCCCGGCACGCCCTCGCCGCCTCACAAAAACGCCATGAACCCAGGCAAAGGGCGACCACACTCTGGAGAAGCGCAATGTCCCTTGAACTCGACCCTACCCGCACCACACGCGACTATCAGGCGTCCGATGCCGCCCACCACATTCACGCGTTCGTCGATCAGAAAGCGCTGAATGAAGAAGGCCCGCGGGTAATGGTCAGAGGCGATCGGCTGTCGCTGTGGGACAACGACGGCAAGCGTTATCTGGATGGCATGTCGGGGCTGTGGTGCACCAACCTCGGCTACGGGCGCAAAGACCTGGCTGCCGCCGCCAGCGCGCAACTGGAGCAACTGCCCTACTACAACATGTTCTTCCACACCACCCACCCGGCGGTGATCGAACTCTCTGAACTGCTGTTCAGCCTGCTGCCTGATCACTACAGCCACGCGATCTACACCAACTCCGGGTCCGAGGCCAACGAGGTGCTGATTCGCACCGTGCGCAAGTTCTGGCAAGTCATGGGCAAACCCGAGAAGAAGGTCATGATCGGCCGCTGGAACGGCTATCACGGGTCGACCCTGGCCGCGACCGCACTGGGTGGCATGAAATTCATGCATGAAATGGGCGGCACCATTCCCAACGTCGCGCACATCGATGAACCGTACTGGTTTGCCCATGAAGGCAAGCTGAGCCCGGAAGAGTTCGGCCTGCGTGCGGCCCGCCAATTGGAGGACAAGATTCTTGAGCTGGGCGCTGACAAAGTCGCCGCGTTTGTCGCCGAACCATTTCAAGGCGCAGGCGGGATGATCATTCCGCCAGCGACCTACTGGCCGGAAATCCAACGCATCTGCCGTCAATACGACGTGCTGCTGTGCGCCGACGAAGTGATCGGCGGCTTCGGGCGCACTGGCGAATGGTTCGCCCATCAGGCGCTCGGGTTCGAGCCTGACACCCTGTCCATCGCCAAGGGCCTGACCTCGGGCTACATCCCCATGGGCGGGCTGATCCTGTCGCGCCGCATGGCCGAAGCGCTGGTGGAAAAGGGCGGCGTATTTGCCCACGGCCTGACCTACTCCGGCCACCCGGTGGCGGCCGCCGTGGCCATCGCCAACCTCAAGGCGTTGCGCGACGAGGGCGTGGTCGCCAGAGTCAAGGCCGAAACCGGGCCGTACCTGCAAAACTGCCTGCGCGAGGTGTTCGGTAATCACCCACTGGTGGGCGAGGTTCAGGGCGTTGGGCTGGTAGCCGCGTTGCAGTTCGCTGAAGACAAAGCGACTCGCAAGCGCTTCGCCAACGAGAACGACATCGCCTGGCGCTGCCGCACCATCGGTTTCGAAGAAGGCGTGATCATTCGCTCGACCTTGGGCCGCATGATCATGGCCCCGGCGCTGGTGGCCACTCGCGCGGAACTGGACGAGTTGGTGGACAAGACCCGCATCGCCGTCGACCGCACGGCGCGGGAGTATGGACGCCTGTAACGCGCTCAGAGGCTGATAAGGTTTTACCTAACCAGCCTCCACAAAAATCCTCGTTTCGTCAGGGCCAGCGTCTCGACAGAATGCAGCCATGTCCCATCCTCGCCCAAGCCGTGCCCTACGCATGGCGCGGGCGATGGATGGCGGGTCTGGACGAATCAGGATACTCACACCATGACGTTTTCAATCGTCGGCCGCTGCGCCGAAACCGGGCAACTGGGCATCGCTATCAGTTCTTCCAGCATCGCCGTGGGCGCTCGCTGCCCTTGGCTGCGGCCAGGCGTGGGCGCTGTTTCCACGCAGAACATCACCCTCCCCGCACTGGGCCCACAGGTGCTCGACCAACTGGAAAATGGCCTGTCGCCCGCCGACGCGCTGGACAAGGCGCTGACCAGCAATGGCTACAGCCAGTTTCGTCAGGTGACGGCCATCGATCATCTGGGCCGTGCCGCGCATTTCAGCGGCAGCGAAACCCTGGGCACGCACAACGCCGTGGTGGGCGAGCAATGCGTCGGCGCAGGCAACATGCTGGCGGACCGCGCAGTGATCGAGGTGCTGGTGCAGACGTTCGAAAACAGCGGTGGGCAACTGGCTGACCGCTTGATCGCAGCGATGCAAGTCGCTGTCGCTGCCGGTGGTGAGGCCGGCCCCGTGCACTCGGCAGCCATGGTCGTGGTGGGCGAACTGACCTGGCCGATCATCGACCTGCGGGTCGACTGGGCCGATGAAGACCCCATCGGCAAACTGGCCCAACTGTGGACCGACTACCGCCCGCAGATGCAGGATTACATCACCCGTGCCCTCGACCCGACCAAGGCCCCGAGCTATGGCGTGCCGGGCGACGAATGACAGAGAGCGCCATCCATGAGTGATCGCATGAACGACAGCCGGAATCTGCTGGCCGCGCTGGTAGGGTTCGACACCACCAGCCGCGAGTCGAATCTGCAATTGATCGAGTTCGTGCGCGACTACCTCGCACAACACGATGTGCCTTGCGAGCTGATCTACAACGAGCAGCGCAGCAAGGCCAATCTGTTCGCCACCCTTGGCCCTGCGGAGTTGCCCGGCATCGTGCTGTCTGGCCATACGGACGTGGTGCCGGTGGACGGCCAGCCCTGGACAGTGCCGCAGTTCGAATTGACGGAGCGAGACGGCAAGCTGTTCGGGCGCGGCACGGCGGACATGAAAGGCTACATCGCCTGCGTGCTGGCGGCGGTGCCTGAATTGTTGGCCAAACCACTGCGCATGCCCGTGCACATTGCGCTGTCCTACGACGAAGAAGTGGGCTGTCTGGGCGTGCGCTCCCTGCTGAGCGAACTGGAAAAGCGCCCGGTGAAACCGCTGCTGTGCATCATCGGCGAACCCACCGAACTCAAGCCCGTTCTGGGCCACAAAGGCAAACTGGCGATGCGCTGCGACGTGCACGGCGCAGCCTGCCATTCGGCCTATGCGCCACAGGGCGTGAACGCCATCGAATATGCCGCCGAGCTGATCGGTGAACTGGGTCGCATCGGCACAACGCTGCGTGCGCCCGAATTGCACGACACGCGTTTCGACCCACCCTTCACGACCGTGCAGACGGGCGTGATCAGTGGCGGCAAGGCGCTGAACATCGTACCCGCCGATTGCCGCTTCGATTTCGAGGTGCGCGCCCTGCCCGCCCACGACCCGCTCGATGTTGCGCAGCAGTTGCAACAGTATGCTCGGGAACAGGTATTGCCGCGTATGCAGGCGGTCAATCCCGGCAGCGACATTCGCTTCTGCGAGTTGTCGGCGTATCCGGGGCTGGCGACGGATGCCCGAAGTCAGGCGGCACGGTTGATCGCGCAGTTCTGTGGCTCGGAGGATTTCACGACCGTGGCGTTTGGCACCGAGGGCGGGCTGTTTGACGCCATCGGCATTCCAACGGTGGTTTGCGGCCCTGGGAGCATGGATCAAGGGCACAAGCCGGATGAGTTTGTCAGCGTTGAGCAACTGGATGCGTGCGATGCGATGTTGTGGCGGATGATTGAGACGTTGAGATAAATCTCACCTGCGAACAGCCATACCCTGTGGGAGTGAGCTTGCTCACGAAAGCATCCTGTCAGCCACCTTGGATGTGACGGTCCAAATGCATTCGTGAGCTAGCTCACTCCAACAGGTATGCACCACAGCCCGAATCCCTCTACTTTGGCGCCAGCTCTTCCCGGCAGTGATCGACAAACAACTGCGCCGGTTTGGTCAACTGCGAACGGCGTAGCCAGGCAGCAGACAAACCCGAACCGGTGACCTGTTCAGCCAGCGGCACGCACACCACTTTATGCCCGTCGTAGGTGTATTCGGAGTGAGGCCGTGTGACCAGAATCGAGAAACCAAAACCGGCCCCTACCATCCCGCGCACCATCTCGATCGACGGCGAGCTGAATTGGATGTGCGGCGTCAATCCGCGCTCTTCGAAGATACTCACGAAGTAGGTCCGGCTCGGCTGTACGTCCAGCAACACCATCGGCTCCAGAACCAGATCGTTGAGCGAGACCTTGGCCTGATGCGCGAAGCGATGCCCCTCTGGCAACAACGCATAGGGTTGCTGCGGCGCCATCAAGGGAACGGTGTCGATGGTGCTGTCCAGGTCGTGCTCGTAGAGAATCGCCAGGTCAATGCTGCCTGAGGTCAGCCCCTGCACCAGATCCTGTTGCTCGCCGTCACGCATGCGGATTTCAACCCCCGGCCAGCGCTCGCGAAATCCTGCAATCAATCGCGGCAGGTACAGCGGTGCCACGGTCTCGAAACAGCCGATGTCAATCTGCCCCGCCACCACGTCGTTGTCGGCCAGCGCGTTCTGCTCGAACTCATGGGCCACCCGCAACAACTCCTGCGCCTTGCGATAGAAGCGCGCGCCGCTCGGGGTCAACGAAACGCCCTGCGCGTGATGCCGAATGAATAGCTGCACGGCAAAGCTTTCTTCCAGATGCTTGATCGCGGTCGACACCGAAGGCTGCGCAATGTACAGCTTGCGCGAGGCCTCGGCCACGCTGCCGCATTCCACCGTGGTGACGAAATACTTGAGTTGTCGCAGGTTGTAGGCTGCCATTGAAACCTCGAAAGGGTGAACCGGATTGCAGATCCTTGCGCGTCATTCTGCGGTGTTCGCACGCGGCAGGAAACAAGCAAAATGCTGCCCATTGACGCTAAAAAAACTGACCTCAAAACAGTGCACGCAGGCACCGGAAAGGTGCGGTTTTACAGAGTTTTTTTATCGATAACGACCACATTTTTACTAATTTCCTACCCCCGTCACATCGCCCACTATCGACACCACTGATCGTGAACATGGCCCGCAGAGGCCATCGAAGGAGTGTGCAGTGACGGACTTCAAAAGCTGGCAACAGCGTGCAAAAAAACAGCGGGTGATCGATACCGCCTTGATCGCGGGCCTGCCGCACAACGCCCTGAGTGGCGAAACCTTCCCGGTGGTCAATCCGGCCACGAATCAATTGCTCGCCCACGTCGCCGCGTGCTCGGACGCCGATGTTGACGCCGCCGTGCACGTGGCCCGCCGTAGCTTCGAAAACGGCCCCTGGGCGCGCCTGCACCCAAGGGAGCGCAAGGCTGTTCTACTGCGCCTGTCCGCATTGATCCTGGAGCATCGTGAAGAGCTGGCGCTGCTGGATTCCCTGAGCATGGGCAAGCCGGTGATGGACGCCTACACCCTCGACGTGCCGGGCGCTGCCGGTGTGTTCGCCTGGTACGCCGAAAGCCTCGACAAACGGTACGACGAAGTCGCCCCCACCGGCCCCGGCACTTTGGCGACGATCACCCGCGTACCGCTGGGCGTGGTGGCCGCCGTGGTGCCGTGGAACTTCCCGCTGGACATGGCCGCCTGGAAACTCGCCCCTGCCCTCGCCGCAGGCAACAGTGTGATCCTCAAACCGGCGGAGCAATCGCCGTTCTCGGCGCTGCGTCTGGCCGAACTGGCGCTGGAAGCGGGCGTACCGGAAGGCGTGTTCAACGTCGTGACCGGGCTGGGTGAACAGGCCGGTCGTGCGTTGGGGCTGCACCCGGACGTGGACGCACTGGCGTTCACCGGCTCGACGCAAGTCGGCAAATACTTCATGCAGTACGCCGCCCAATCGAACCTCAAGCAAGTGTGGCTGGAGTGCGGCGGCAAGAGCCCGAATCTGGTGTTCGCCGACTGTCAGGACCTGGACCTGGCTGCCGAAAAGGCCGCGTTCGGGATTTTCTTCAATCAGGGCGAGGTCTGCTCGGCCAATTCGCGGCTGCTGGTGCAGCGTTCGATTCATGACGAGTTCGTCGAGCGTCTGATCGAGAAGGCGCGTCACTGGCAACCGGGCGATCCGCTGAATCCGGCGAGCAAAATGGGCGCCATCGTCGATGCGGGTCAGGCGGCTCGGATCATGGGCTACATCCAGAGCGCTCAGAACGACGGCGCCCGGCTGGTGGCGGGCGGGGATCGCGTGGTGATCAACGGTTCGAACAATTTCGTTCAGCCCACGCTGTTTACCGGGGTCACCCCGGACATGGCGCTGTCTCGCGAAGAGGTGTTTGGCCCGGTGCTGGCGATCACACCGTTCGACGACGAAGACCAGGCCGTGCAGATGGCCAACGATCACATCTATGGCTTGGCCGCTTCGGTCTGGAGCGACGACCTCAACCGCGCCCATCGCGTGGCCAGCCGCCTGAATGCCGGGACCGTATCGGTCAACACCGTGGACGCGCTGGACGTCAGCGTCCCGTTCGGTGGCGGTAAGCAATCCGGGTTTGGCCGCGATCTGTCGCTGCATTCCTTCGACAAGTACACCCAACTGAAGACCACCTGGTTTCAGTTGCGCTAAGCACTTCACCCGATCGTGAGAACCCCCTTCATGCACAACAATGACTCCAGAGCCGCCACGCTCGAACTGAGTACCATCCAACCCATCGCCGCCGACCAGCGCCATGGCCGCGCGCGCGATCTGTTCACCATCTGGTTCGGCTCCAACATCATGCTGCTGACCGTGGTCACCGGCGCCTTGGCTGTCACCGTGTTCAAGCTGCCTTTCATGGCGGCGATGATCGCGCTGGTCCTCGGTAACCTGATCGGCGGGATCTTCATGGCCCTGCACTCGGCACAAGGCCCGCAACTGGGCGTGCCGCAAATGGTGCAGACCCGTGGCCAGTTCGGCTCTTACGGTTCGCTGTTGGTGGTTGCCCTGGTAGTGATCATGTACCTCGGTTTCTTCGCCTCCAACCTGGTGCTCGGCGGGCAATCGCTGCACAGCCGCTACCCGCTGTTCAGCACCAATCAAGGCATCGTGCTGGTGGGGCTGATCAGCGTCGTGGCCACCGTATTCGGCTACCGCCTGATTCACGCCTACACACGCGTCATGTCGTACCTCTCGGGGGCGATTCTGCTGGTGTGTTTCGTCTGGATCGTCGCCGTTCACGGTCTGCCTGCAGACTTTCTGCAACGCAACGAAATGAGCGTCGCGGGCTTCCTCGGCACGCTGTCCGTCGCGGCGCTGTGGCAACTGGCGTACGCACCGTATGTCTCGGATTACTCGCGCTACATGCCCGCCGACACGGGCAGCAAGTCCGCGTTCTGGTCGAGCTACTGGGGCTGCTGCCTGGGGTCAATTCTGCCGATGGCGCTGGGGGTGATCGTCGGCCTGTGCGTGGAAGGCGACATCATCGCCGGGTTGATCGAAATGACCGGCAGCATCGCGACACTGGTGGTTGCGGTGTTCTCCATCGGCATCGCCGCCACCAACGCCATGAACCTGTACTGCGGCACCCTGTCGGCGATCACCGTCGGCCAGACGCTGGTGCCGAAATGGTCGGCAGGCGCGCTCTCCCGGGCGATCACCGCGCTGGTGTTGTTCTCGATTTCCCTGACGCTGGCGTTGCTGGGTCAGGACGACTTCATGGCCAACTACACCAACTTCATTCTGCTGCTGTTGTACGTGCTGGTGCCATGGACCGCGATCAACCTGGTGGACTACTACCTGGTCGCCCACGGCAGCTACGACGTGGCCTCGTTCTTCCGTCGCGACGGCGGCATCTACGGCTACTTCAACTGGACGGCGGTGGGTTGCTACGTACTGGGCATTCTGGTGCAAGTGCCGTTCATGGCCACCGAGCTGTACACCGGCGTCATCGCCAAGGCCATGGGCGGCGCGGACGTGTCGTGGATCGTCGGCCTGGCGGTGATTTCGCCGGTTTATTACCTGGCCAGTCAGCGCCGCAGCCGCAAGCAATCGATGAGCGCTCTGGGGAGAAACGCATGAAAACCGATTACGACTACATCATCGTCGGCGCGGGTTCGTCGGGCTGCGTACTGGCGAACCGGTTGAGCGCGGACCCGACCGTCAGCGTCTGCCTGATCGAAGCCGGTAGCCATGACAACAATCTGCGCATCCAGACACCTGCGGGCACCATCACGCTGTACAAGAGCAAAAAGTACAGCTGGAATTTCATCTCGGCACCGCAAAAGCACCTCAACGGCCGTTCGCTGCACACCCCGCGTGGCAAGGCGCTGGGCGGCTCCAGTTCGATGAACAGCATGATCTACATTCGTGGCCACGCCAGCGATTACGACCGCTGGGCGCAGGCCGGTTGCCCCGGCTGGGACTGGAACGGTGTGCTGCCCTACTTCAAGCAATCCGAGAACAACCGGCTCGGCCAGGACCCGCGCCTGCACGGCACCGGCGGCGAGTTGAACGTTGAAGCAGCTCGCGATCCCAACCCCGTGTCTCGCCTGTTCGTCAAGGCTGCACAACGGGTGGGCATTCGTCAGAACGATGACTTCAATGGCGAGACGCTGGAGGGCTGTGGCATCTACAACCTGACGCAAAAGGACGCCAAGCGCCTGTCGAGCTATCGGGCGTTTGTCGCGCCGGTACTGGATCGCCCCAACCTGACGGTGATCACCGATTGTTCGGTGCAATCGTTGATCCTCGAACAGCGCGTCGCCAAGGGCGTGAACGTGGTGTCGGACGGTCAGAAGCTCGCACTGAATGCGCGGCGTGAAGTGATTCTGTCGGCGGGTTCGCTCGGCAGCCCGAGCCTTTTGCTGGCGTCGGGCATCGGCCCTGCGGATGAGCTGAAAAATGCGGGCATCAAGGTCGAGCATGACCTGCCGGGCGTCGGCAAGAACCTGCAAGACCACATCGACGGGCTGGTCACCGTGCGCTCGAAAAGCCCCCTTACACTGGGCTTCTCGCTGGGGGCGCTGCCGAGCATTTTGCTGTCGCCGCTGCGCTATGTGTTGCGCAAGAAGGGCTGGTTGACGACCAACTACGTCGAGGCTGGGGGCTTTGCCCGCACGCCACTGACTGACGACTTGCCGGACGTGCAATTTCACTTCGTGCCGGGTTATCGCAGCCATCGCGGGCGGCTGTTCGAATGGGGTCATGGCTATGCCGTGCACACCTGTGTGCTGCGGCCCAAGAGCATTGGCGAGATCCGTCTGGACCGCAACGCGCAGCCGGTGATCGACTTCAACTTTCTCTCGGATCCGCAAGACGCTCGCGTGCTGATCGAGGGCCTGAAACTGGCGCGCAAGGTGTTGGCTGATCAAGCCTTCGACGGGATTCGTGGCAAGGAGATGCTGCCCGGTGCCGAGGTGCAGACCGATGAGCAATTGATGGCTTACGTGCGGGAATACGCCGCGACAGTGTTTCACCCGGTGGGCACCTGCAAGATGGGTGTCGACGCGATGAGCGTGGTCAGCCCGGAATTGAAGGTCCACGGAATCGAGGGGCTGCGGGTGGTCGACGCGTCAATCATGCCGACGCTGATCAGCGGCAATACCAATGCACCGTGCATCATGATCGGCGAGAAGGCGGCGGGGATGATTTTGGGTCGTGCTCCCAAGAGCGCTGCGGCTGCGATGGCTGAACACGCTGCTTATTGACCTGCGTACACCCGCTTCTGCCCGCCGGGCAGAAGCGGCATAGGTGGCGCTCATGAATGCGCCGCTCCCCACCCCAGTTTTTTCCTCGTCAGGGACCACATATTTACTAATTTTCGTCGCCCCCGACATCGGCCAACATCGACCTCGCCCCACAGAGGCAAAAGGTCCGTCAGAGGCCATGAGCGTTGTCTGTTTTTGGCGTCTTGCCCCACTGCCCCGTGAAATAACGAACTCAAAACCACCATTGCGGGAGTGCTCCATGTTTAAGTCTTTCGTATCGCGCTGCGTGCGTCCGCTGACCCTGACTGCCGTCGCCGCCTGCATGGCCAGCGGCGCACAGGCCGGCACGCTGTCCATCGGACATACCACCTGGGTCGGCTACGGCACCCTGTATCTGGCCAAGGATCTGGGCTACTTCAAGGAGCAGGGCCTGACCGTCGAATTGCCGACCATCGAAGAAGCCTCGATGTACATGGCCGCACAAGCGTCGGGCAAGCTGTCCGGTTCGGCCTCGACCCTGGATGAAATCCTCAAGTACCGCCCACAGTTCTGCTTCAAGGCCGTGGCCGCGCTGGACGACAGCCATGGTGGCGACGGCGTGCTGGTGGGCAAGGACGTCAACAGCCTACAAGACCTCAAGGGCAAGGCCGTGGCCGTCAACGAAGGCTCGGTGTCGCAGTTCTGGCTCAACTACCTGCTGAAAAACGCCGGTATGAAAATGAGCGACCTGACCATCCAGAACATGACCGCAGACGACGCCGCCACCGCGTTCATCGCCGGTCGTGTGCCCGCCGCCGTGACGTGGGAGCCGCACCTGACCACCGTGCGCAACAAGCAGCAAGGCAAAGTGCTGGTGGACAGCAGCACCACGCCGGGCGTGATCGTCGACGTCGTGGCCCTGAGTTGCGACGTGATCGACAAGCAGGAGGCCGACGTCAAGGCGCTGGTCTCGGGGCTCTACAAAGCCGTGCAGTACACCAAGGACCACCCTAAAGAAGCCTACGCGATCATGGCCAAGGGCGTTGGCGGCTACCTCGCCGACCCGGCTGAACTGGAAGCGGCCGCCAAGGGCGTGCGTTTCTACGATCAGGCCATGAGCGAAAAACTGCTGGGCAGCAACGGCTCCACGGGTGACGCCGCCGCTGTGATCAAACTGGCCAACGAGACCGCCACCGAGCTGCAAGGCAAGCCGTACAACGTCACCTACAGCGACCTGGTCGACAACCGTTTCATCAGCCCGAAATAAGGCAGGAGCACGTCATGTCCAAGCGTAATTCGTGGCTCAACCGCTGCCTGACACCCAAGACCAGCCTGCCGGTGCAGGTGATCTGGAGCGCCAGCGGCCTGGCCTGGGCCTTGTTGATCGGCCTGTGGGCTTTCCTCTCCTACGGCGGCGTGGTGCCCGCGATGTTTCTGCCGACACCGGGCGCGGTGTTCGACGCCGCGATGCGCCTGGCCCATGACGGCACCCTTGGCCCGCATGTGTGGGCCAGTGTGGAAGTGGTGATGGTCGGCTTCATCGTCTCGTCGGTGGTCGCGGTGCCCATCGGCCTGATGATGGGCAGCTTCCGGCTGGTGCAGGCGTTCCTTGAACCGCTGGTGAATTTCATCCGCTACCTGCCCGTCACCTCGTTCGTGCCGCTGTTCATCCTGTGGATCGGCATCGGCCTGGAACAACGGGTTTCGATCATCATTTTTGGTGTGTTTTTCCAGCAACTGGTGATGATCGCTGACGTGTCCAAAGGCATCTCCAAAGACCTGATCAACGCCTCCTACACCCTGGGCTCCAGCCGCACCGACGCGGTGTTGCACGTCATCGCACCGGCTTCGCTGCCCGGCGTGCTCGACACTTTGCGCGTGACCATGGGCTGGGCCTGGACCTATCTGGTGGTGGCCGAACTGGTCGCTGCGTCCAGTGGACTGGGCTACCTGAGCCTCAAGGCCATGCGTGGTTTTCAGGTGGATGTGATTTTCCTGGCGATCGCGGTCATCGGCCTGTTGGGCCTGATCACCGATCAACTTTTCCGACTGCTTCGCTTGAAGGTGGCCGCATGGGCTCAGTAACTGCAACTTCCCCGATCCCGCTGCGCCCCACGGCCGTGACCGCTGCCGCCGAGCCGCGTCTGCGAGTCGATAACGTCACCTTGCAATACAAGACGCCGTCGGGCGGTACGTTCACAGCGCTGGACAAAGTGTCGTTCGACGTACCCGATCAGCAGTTCGCAGTGCTGGTCGGTCCGTCCGGCTGTGGCAAATCGAGTTTGCTGTACCTCACCGCAGGTCTGGCCGAACCCACCTCGGGCGACATCTACGTCGGGGGACAACAAGTGGATGGCCCCGGCGCCGACCGTGGCATGGTGTTTCAGGGCTACACCCTGTTCCCGTGGCTGACCGTGCGCAAGAACATCGAATTCGGCCTCAAGCGCCGTGGCATGCCAGCGGCTGAACGCAAGGAGATCGTCGATTTCTACCTGAACGAAGTCGGCCTGCTGCGCTTCGCGGACAACTACGCCAAGCAGCTCTCGGGCGGCATGATGCAACGGGTGGCGATTGCCCGGGCATTGGCGAACGATCCGCAGATCCTGCTGATGGACGAACCCTTCGGCGCGCTGGACAGCCAGACCCGTTTGCAGATGCAGCAACTGCTGCTCAAGGTCTGGGAACACAGCAAAAAGACCGTGTTGTTCGTGACCCACGACATCGACGAAGCGATCCTGCTGGGCGATCGCATCTTCGTCATGGGCGCCCGCCCCGGGCGGATCAAGGAAGTGCTCGACGTGCCCATCGGCCGCCCGCGCAATCTGGACATGGTCATGGACCCGGAATTCATTCGCATGAAGCGCAATATCTTCCATCAACTGCATGATGGGCCGCAGGAGCATTGATCTCGCGAGCGTACCCCCTGTAGCAGCCCGGCGGGGATGCTACAGAGGAGATGCCTGGCCTTCCAAATCGTCCCAATACGGCGGCGAGCCGATCGCCTCAATGAAGTAATTCCACACCGCGCGGGTCTTGTGTGAGCGCAGGCGATTCTCTGGCGAGAGCAGGTAAATCTGGCTCTGCACCTCTTCCACCGAACCACCCCATTCAGGCATCAGCCGCACCAGCTTGCCGTTGGCAAAGTGGCTCTTGCTGAACAGCCAGGACGGGAAAAACACGATCCCTCTGCCCGCCAACGCTGCCTCCACCAACACCTGCGCGTTGTTGCTGCGCAGCGGGCCGGTGACGTCAATGACCTCCTGAGCACCGGTTTCCGGGTGCCGAAAATGCCAGCGCTGCAGACCGCCCGAGCCTTTGTAGTTCAGGCAGCAATGCTGGCGCAGGTCTTCGGGTGTCTTCGGAATGCCGTACTTCTCCAGATAAGCAGGACTGGCGCAGAGCACATGGTGCTGATCACAAATCTTGCGCCCGATCAGACCTGAGTCTTCCATGTGGCCGACCCGAAAGGTGATGTCGGCCCCCTCCTGCACCGGGTCGATGAACGCATCGGTGACGGTCAGCTCAACCGTCAACTCCGGGTAACGCTCATACAGCCCGTCGAGCAACTGGACGATGTGCAGATGGCCCAGCGCAACCGGCGCGTTGATCCGTACCTGACCACGAATTTCCGCGCCTTTGCCCGTGACCTCTTCATCCGCCGCGTCCAGCAGTTCCAGCACCTCACGGATCTGTACGTAGTAACGCTCCCCTGCCTCCGTCAGTTTGACGGCGCGCGTGTTGCGAAACAGCAATTGCTGGCCGACCTCCCGCTCAAGCGCCGCGATGAAGCGCGATACCGACGACGCAGGCACCTGAAAATGCCGGGCCGTCGCGGAGAAACTGCCGGTCACCGCGACCATGGCGAAGAACCGATGGGCCTTGAGATGCATGAATAACGCTCCATTCGTATTGCGATAATCGCAATAGTCTTTTGCCAATGCGTTGCATTGTGGCTGTTTGGGCAAGCTTCTACCATCGATTCATCCTTTCACGCAGGCCGGGCTGATCGCAGCCACCAGTGCCTCCCGTTTTCGAGACTGCATTCGATGATCAACCTGTTTGAACCCTACGACCTGAACGGCCTGACCCTGAACAACCGTTTCGTCATGGCACCAATGACCCGCTCCCGCGCGCCGGTCGACGTCGCCACCGAGCAGATCGCCCTGCATTACACCCAGCGCGGCACCGCCGGGTTGATTGTGTCCGAAGGCACACCCATTTCCCGCGAAGGTCAGGGTTACCTGTTTAACCCCGGCATTTTCACGCCCGAGCAAATCAAGGGCTGGAAGTTGGTGACCGACTCGGTGCACAGCGTCGGTGGCAAGATGTTCGCTCAGTTATGGCATGTGGGCCGCGTGTCTCATACCTCGATCCAGATTGACGGTCAGGCGCCTGTCAGCTCCACCGGTAAAGCCGCCCAGGGCGCCATCGCGTTCGGTTACGACGACAACGGCGAGCCAGGTTTCGTGCCGACCTCCACCCCACGTCCGCTGACCACGGAGGAAGTGGGGCGCGTCGTTCAGGATTTCGCTCAAGCGGCTGCAAACGCAGTTGAAGCGGGCTTCGATGGCGTGGAAATCCACGGCGCCAACGGTTACCTGATCGAGCAATTCCTCAATCCGCTGGTCAACGACCGCACTGACCGCTACTCGGCCCAGACGCTGGAAGGTCGCCTGCGCTTCGTCTTCGAAGTGGTCGACGCCGTGGTCGCGCGCATCGGCGCTGACAAAGTGGGCATCCGTATTTCCCCTTACGGCCAATTGTTCGACATGCCGATTTATCCAGAAATCGACGAAACCTATTCGGCGCTCTGCGCAGGCATGAACCAGCGCGGCATCGCCTACGTTCACGTCATGGATCAGACGCATTTCTTCCTCGCTGCCGAAGGCTCGGATGCGCAAGAGGCCGCCCTGCGCTCACTGCTTGAGCATTGCAAAACAGAACTGTCCGACACCACGCTGATTCTCGCAGGCGACATGACCCTGGAACGGGCGCAGGATTTGGTGGATGCAGGTCTGATCGACCTCGCCGGTTTCGGCCAGCCCTTCATCGCCAACCCCGACCTGGTCGCCCGCCTGAAAAACGGCTGGCCATTGACCACACCGGACCGCGACACCTACTACGGTGGCGATGGCAAAGGGTATGTGGATTACGCGCCGTATGAACCGGCTTGAGAGGTCAGGTTTTTGCGTTAAAGGACGTGCTTGCAGCGTGAGAGCAGTTTGACAGTCTGCGCCAGCCCCTGGCGCCTCACCATGTCGAGGTAGGCATTTACGCACAGCGGCGGCTTTTTCAGGGAGCGCCGCTGCTCAGCGGCCGCTTTGAGCAACGCTGCCTGATCCAGGTCCCACAGATCGACCAGAAACTCGTCCGGGTGAATGGCTTCAACTGCGTAAGGTTCGAGAATTGAGTCGGGGAAATCTTTGCCGTTAGCGGTGACTATCACCGCTGCACCGCCTTTTATCGCAGCTGCCAATACATGGCGGTCATCGTTATCCGGCAAATCCAGCCCTGCGATCAGCGAGTGATAATCGGTGATCAGTGCGTCGGGGATGGCCTGGTCCATTAGCGTCGAAGTGCGATCCAGATGTTGCGGGGACAGGTCCGGTCTGTTCTTCAACAGATTCCGTTTCCATTCGTCATGGATGTCGATCGTCCAGCGAGCCCGGTAGATGCCGGTCAACGCCACCCGCAACAACAGATCCCGGAGTGGTGCTGGATACAGCACGTTGGCGTCCAGCAAAGCGGTGAACGACGTATTCCTCATTCATACCCCATGTCCACGTCCTGAGACAGCTCGGAAAGTTCATCCAGGGCTTTGCGGCCGTTGGCATCCTGGCGCTTCTTGTAAGCCATCAGGTCCGCGAACTTCACCCGGCGATGTCGGTTGAGTTTGGTGTGAGCGATCCGCCCTTCGTCCAGCAACTTCACCAGATAAGGCCGCGATACGTTCAACAGGTCGGCGGCTTCTTGCGTGGTGAGTTCTGCATGAATAGGCACGATTTTCACCGCATTGCCCAAGGCCAGTTCACTGAGCACCTCGTCGAGCAGTTGCAGCGCCATCGCGGGCAATTGAACCGTATGCACCTGGTCCTGAACATCGACGATGTCAACCCTTTGCGTTTCGAGTTTTGTCGACAGAAAGGCCGCCAGTTGGCGACGCGTCTCAGCAGCGGCCTCGATGACCGCCTGGTCCGGGAGTGTGGCGTCTTCACGCGCTAGCAGCGTCATGGGATCTCCAAATCGTCAGCGTTTATGTCTGCGCCCTTCAATCTCCGCAAAACGGGCAAGGTCGCCTGAATGCCGCCGACGATATTCGAAACAAACGAAACAAACAACCGAAGAAACGAAATAATCGAAACAAGCGACTATTTCCTGATGTGTCACAGACGCAACGATCACGGCGCCCAACGAGTGAACACCAGGTCATGGTCCTTGACCCGTGACTGGTGGCAAGCCAGGCAGGTTTCGTGTTGTTTGACGTCCACCGGTTGACCGTTGACGAAGCGCCCGAAGCCCCAGCCACCGGAATCCTTGTACTTCACCGAATCCTTGACCATGACCTGCACCGTGGTGGCGGCGCCCGGCACTGCGGCGGATCCCAGTTCCGTGGACTGCACGTGTTTCCACGCCAGTTTGGTCAGCACAGTGCCATCGGGAAAGGGCAGCGTGCCTTCCTTGTAGGCCTTGATGGCAATGTCGTTGCCCACGACGGCGCGGATTTCGTTGAGCGGTGCGCCTTCCGTCGCAGGGGCGACCAGTTGCCACTGGCGATACCCTTCGGGCAGCGTCACGCCGTAGATGGGCGAGGCCTTGCTTGAGCTGTCCGCTGCGGCCGCGCTGCTGTCTGGGGTCTTGGTGGCCTCGGCAAACACCAGCGGTGCAGCAATGGCCGAGGCGATGACCGCCGCGAAAAGTCCGATACGTGCGCGCTTCATGGCGGCCTCCTTTCTCAGGTCCAGTGACGGGAGACGCCACCGTACCGGCCCGGTGTATCGCAAATGTATCGACGCCGCGCCCATTTGCATGGCCATGTATGCGATCAGGGTGCAGATACGTTGCGATACAAAAACGCGGGCAAAAGTCGTTATTCCCGGCTTAGAAACGCCCGGGGCGACTCCCCCATCACCCGCCGGAACATCGCGCTGAACGCGCTCGGGCT
This sequence comes from Pseudomonas sp. NPDC088444, assembly GCF_044900175.1. Taxonomy (NCBI): domain Bacteria; kingdom Pseudomonadati; phylum Pseudomonadota; class Gammaproteobacteria; order Pseudomonadales; family Pseudomonadaceae; genus Pseudomonas; species Pseudomonas sp. NPDC088444. Next base: position 279,874 of record NZ_JBJDNK010000003.1, on the reverse strand, counting down.
GGCGTAACCCAGTTCGCGGGCAACAGCACCCAACGCTTGCCCCTGCTCCAGCCGGTCCAGCGCGGTCGCCAGACGCTTCGCCAGCTCCGCCCCCGCCTCGGCGATCAGGCCCGGTAACGCGCAGACCGTGCGCCTGCCATGGGCCAACCCGCAGGCCTGGCTGGTGGCAATCAATTTCGGCGCCAGTCAGTTCGTGGTGTATGGGCTGTTCGCCTGGCTCGCGCCTTCGGCGGCCGAAACAGGGGTTACGACCTTGGCACCCGGCATCGTGCTCGGCCTGTTCACGGCGGTGTTTGCCATCGCCAGCGTCGGTGCGGGAATGCTCCCCGGCAAAGCCCACGACCGGCGGGTGATGATCGGTGCGTCCACAGCCTTGGCAACACTGGGCATCGCCGGGATCGCGTTCGCACCGAACTGGGCGCCAGTGCTGTACGTGGTCCTCGCTGCCGTCGGTTTGGGCATGGGATTCACCGTCGGCATGACCCTGCCACTGGACAACGCCACCACCCCTGCACAGGCTGGGGCCTGGACTGTGTTCATGCTGTTCATCGGCTACCTGATCGCGGCGGCAGGCCCGTTGTGCTTCGGTGCTTTGCGTGACGTCACCGGCAGTTACGCCGCAGCCTACGACATGCTCTTTGCGGTGTTGCTGTTCATGCTGTGCGTGACCCCGCTGCTCAAACCTGCGCGCGAGGATCTTCCGCAAGGCGCCATCGCCTGACCAGTTAACTCAGACCTGCTGACGCGCCTGAACCCATCGGCGGTACTGCCTGGCGCGCAGTACCGTCGACATCTGTTGCGCGATCAACGCCCTGATCGGTGAAACAGCAGGCTTGGGCGTTTGTCCCTTGCTCAGCCTGCGCAATTGAAACTTGACCACCGCCATATTGGCCACCGAGGCCAGCGCCTTGTTTTTCCAGGTGATGGGCGGCAATTCGGGGATGACGTTTCGCGCCTGCTGCCATTGCCGAGGCAGGTCCGGTTCGATGGCCAATGCCGTGCCGATACCCACCATGTCCACGCCATGGGCGACGACCGTTTCGGCGACTTCAAGACGCCGGATGCCCCCGGTGACCATCACCGGCATCCTCGCCACAGCGCGAATGTCGCGGGCGAATTCGAGGAAGTACGCTTCCCGCGCCAGCGTCCGCCCATCCCGCGCCACACCCTGCATGGCCGGAGCTTCATAGCTGCCGCCAGACATTTCCACCAGATCCACCGGCAATGCATTGAGCATTTCGACCACCTGTCGGGCATCGTCGGCCGAGAACCCGCCGCGCTGAAAATCCGCCGAATTGAGCTTGACTGCCACCACGAACCGGGGCGAGACCTCCGCTCGCACAGCCTTGATCACTTCCAGCAGAAGACGGGCGCGATTCTCCAGCGAACCACCCCATTGATCGTCACGCTGGTTGGTCAGCGGCGAGAGAAACTGACTGATGAGGTAGCCATGGGCCGCGTGAATCTGCACACCGGTAAACCCCGCTTGCTCGGCCAGTTGCGCGGCGCGGGCAAAACGCTGGATCACCTCTTCAATACGCGACTCGGTCATTGCCAGCGGCGGATTGAAGTGCCGAGACATCTTGCCCAGATCCATCGCCACCGCCGAGGGCGCCCAGGTCGATTGCCCGAGACTGGCGGGCATCTGGCGACCGGGATGATTGAGTTGCAGCCAGAATTGCGCGTGCTTCGCGCGCCCCACCTGTGCCCAGCGTTTGAAGCGGTCCAGATGCCGGTCGTCTTCCAGCACGACGCCCCCCGGCCCCGTCATGGCGCGGCCGTCGATCATCACGTTGCCGGAAATCAGCAACCCCGCCTCGCCCTCGGCCCACGCCTGATACAGACGAATCAGCGCCTCGGACGGCGCCTGATCAGCGTCCGCCATGTTCTCTTCCATCGCCGCCTTGGCGATGCGGTTCTTGATCACCGAACCGCCCGGAAGCTGCAACCTGTCGAAAATTCCCATCTCGTCACCTCGATTGACCGAGGCTCAACCCTAAGATTAAAGTCAGCTTTAAGGTCAACCCCCTCCCTCCGAAATAATCGATCAGGTGCTGCGATGAGAATTGGTGAACTGGCCAAACGTACGGGCCTTGCGGCCTCGCGTATTCGCTTTTACGAATCTGCCGGGCTGATCAACGCCGTCAAACGCACGGCCAATGGTTATCGCGAGTACGCGCCGGACGCCGAGTTATTGCTGACGATCATTGTCCGCGCGCAGAAGGCCGGTTTCTCGCTGGAAGAAATTCAACACCTGCTGCCTGCCAATCTGGACGACTGGGCGTACGATCATTTGCTCGACGCGCTCAAGCGCAAGGTCAGTGAGATCGAAGCCCTGCAACAGCGTCTGGAGCAGAACAAGGTGCAACTGCTGGCGACCATCGCCGGGATCGAGGGCAAACCGGAAGGCGTGGGGTGTGCGGACAACGCGCGGCGGATGCTCAATGGCATGACAGTTTCGTAGGAACAGATTCTCCGGCGCCTACAGGACCGCGTTCTGCCTGGCCATGTGCAGCCGGTGCAAAGTGATTTTGCGCACTTCGTTTTTACTGATTTCGATGTGGTTTTTCAGCAAGTGCTGCGCGTGTTCGGTACGACGCTGGAGAATGGCGTCGAGGATCTGGCCGTGCTCGGCGTAGGTGGCCTCGATGCGCGGCGCCTGGGTGAAGTCCAGGCGCCGGATGATGCGGATTTTTTCGGTGATCTCGTAATGCATGCGCGCCATTTCGGCATTGCCTGCTGCCTCCAACAACGCGCAATGAAAACGCTCATCCAGCGCCGAGACCCTCGCCGCATCCTGCTCACGCGCGACCTCAGGCACCTGCCAGGTGTTTCGCAGCTCGACGATGGCCGGGTTGGCGGTCAGATCCAGTGATGCCAGCCGTGCCACCGCAGCGTTTTCCAGCACGATGCGCACATCGTAGAGTTCTTCGAAGTAATTGAAATCAAAAGCCCTCACCTGCCAGCCGCTGCGAAAATACACTTCCAGATACCCTTCCCGCTCCAGGCGGTAAAGGGCCTGACGTACCGGGGTGCGACTGGCCTCGACACGCTCGGCCACTTCGTTCTCGCTGAAGCGGTCACCCGGCAGCAAGCGGAATTCGAAGATATCGCCCTTGAGCTGCTGATAGATGCGCTCGACCATGTTGTCCGGGCGATCCTTAGTCTTTTTCGGCTGAGCGATTTGCATGATTGATCTCACGTGTTGGATTCGGTGGCGCCTGTTCAAACGCCACCGCCGGCAAGCCGTGCTGCTACAGAATCGGCGCGTATCGAACGCCTCCAGATAAACGCAATTCTTGTGGGAGATTTTATGTTGTCTGCCGACCTCATTCGCCACCAAGGCGGCTTCTACAAAATCACGTCGCGCGGTTGACACTGAACCTGTGGGAGCCGGCTTGCTGGCGAAAGCGATGGCGCCGTTAAAGAGGCATTGGCCGACAAGCCGCATTCGCCAGCAAGCCCGCTTCCACAGAAAAGCCCCATCAGCCCTTTTTCAGGCTGGCGATGTAGGCGCGCCAACCACCGAAGGCCGTGATGTCCAGCGCACCGGCCAGCGCCCACGGTTCGCAGATGAAACCTTTGACGCTGCGTCCGTCGATCAGTTTGAGGTTGCCGATGCCCAGCGGCGCCGGGATCTCGGCAACGAACTCACCGAAGCGCGCCACGGGAATGTCCCACAACTCGACGATGATCGACTGGCCACCTTCGGCCTTGGCCAGACCCGGTTTGGGCGGCACTGTACCGGGTAGTGCGTAGAGGCGGTAGCCGCCTTCGGTCAGGGTCTGCTCGACGAACACTGCATCGCGGGTGGTCAGTTGGAAATTCAGCGGCATGCCGGTCAGGTGCGCGCCCACCACGGCCACTCGCACACAGCCCTTGGCAGGTGTCGCCACCGGCTTGGCCTCTGGCAACGGGCGCCCGGTGGCACCCAACGTCAGGCCCAGATGCGCCTGCCACTGTTTGCCGAAACGCGCCAGCGCCGTGTCATGCCAGGCCGGAGCGATCAGGGTGATGCCCGCAGGCAGGCCATCGGCGCGCCAGCCGGCGGGCAATGCCAACGCCGACAGGTCAGCAAGGTTGGTGAAGTTGGTGTAGTAACCGAACTGCGAGTTATAGAGCACTGGCTCTTCCGCCATCTCGGCAAGGGAGCGAATCGTTGCGGAGGTCGGCACCACCAACGCATCGAATCCGACCAACGCGTCGTTGATCTTGCGGCTCAGCGTTGCGCGCAAATACTCGGCCTTGTAGGCATCGCAGGCGCTGTAGCCCAAGCCGTTTTCGACGATGCCGCGCACCACCGGATTGATTGCGTCCGGGTTCAACTCGAACATCGATTCCATCGCCACCGTGCGTTCGGCGACCCACGAGCCGTAATACAGCTGATCCGCTAGCGCCTTGAACGGGGAAAAGTCGATGCGCGTGATCTCGGCGCCCAACTTGCTCAGGGTCAACAGCGCCTGTTCGTAGACCGCCTGACTCTGCGCATCACCGAAGAACTCCAGTGTGTCGGGCACCGCGAGTTTGACTGCCTGAGCGAAACCGACCGGTGCGGTCTGCGGGTTGGCACGTGAGTAAGCATCGCTGGCATCAAAGCCTTCAGCGATACCGGCCACCTGTTCAGCGTCTTCAACGGTCAGGGCGAAAATCGAGATGCAATCCACCGTGCGACAGGCTGGAACCAGCCCGGTGTTCGACAGACGGCCCTTGGTCGGTTTCAGCCCGACGATGTTGTTGAAACCCGCAGGCACACGACCAGATCCTGCCGTGTCGGTGCCCAGCGAGAACGCCACCAGCCCACGGGCGACCACCGAAGCGGAACCGGAACTCGATCCGCCACTAACGTAATCAGGATTGATGCTGTTCGGCACCGCGCCGTAAGGCGAGCGTGTACCGACCAGACCGGTGGCGAACTGATCGAGGTTGGTCTTGCCCATCAGGATCGCCCCAGCGGCGCGCAATCGGGCCAGTACCGACGCATCGGCGCTGGCGGTGTAGCCGAACTCTGGACAGGCGGCCGTGGTCTGCCAGCCCGCTGCGTCAATGTTGTCCTTGATCGCGAATGGCACGCCGTACAGCGGCAACTGGCTGATGTCCCCTTTCACTGCGTCGAGGCGCTGGCTCAGGTCGGCCAATTGGGTATCGAGCTGGCTGTGGCTGACAAGTGTGATCCAGGCCGTGTCCTGCTCAGGGTAGGCGTCGCGCAATTGCAGCAGTGCGGCCGGGGTCAGTTCACCGGTTTGATAGGCGGCGATCCATTGATTGACGGTCCAGCCGAACAGCGGGTTTGGGAGGCTTTGCATGGTAGGTATTCCATCTTGTATCCAAGTTTGAATACTGGGAAAGCAAAAGCTGGGCCATGGGATCAGAAGGCCTGTTTTCGGGGCTCTGTGCAGCGACTCAAGTCTTTGCAGCCCTGAAAAATGCGCACTATTGAGGCAGCGTTGAGTGATTTTGGTGCCAGGGAGCGCGACTGCCTCTGCCGAAGGCGTCGGAGCGTGGCTTGCCCAGAATCAAAAACTACTTCAAGAGTCCCTCCACCACCTCCGGCGTCACATAATGCGGCCCATCGAACAGGTACAGCGAATACCCCCGATACGCCGCCAGTTGCGGCCTCAACTCATCGACGGTGGCTGGACGAAACCCGCCGCCCACCTGTGGCCGAAACGCCTCGACGATGATCTTCACCCGCTGCGCACCGAGCCTTTCGCGCAAGGCATCGGCATAGGTGCGGGCCACAGGCGCAGTGCGGGCATAAACACCCACGCCATCCTGAAAAAACACGCCGATGTCGTCCGGCAGCCAGCTTTTCAGCCAGTCTGCCGTGGCCTCGGGGCCGATGTTGGCGCCGTCGTAGACGCTGATCCACAACGGCCTGGGCAAGCGCGCCAACAATGCGGGCAGTTCTTTGGCGCGGGTCCAACCGGGATCGACTTCCGCCGGAAAATACCAGCCGGTCACATTCAACGGCGTCTTCACCTGTGCCATTCGCTCGGACAGCGTGGCCAGTTCTTCGATGTTGTCCCGCGAGCGATTTTCACTGAAGAAACCCGCCAGCCCGACGATCGTATCCTGCGCCCACGGCTCCTTGGCGATGCGCGCCCAATCCGGTAGCACCGGCACTTCCGGCAGCCCGGATCCGGCGACGAACGACTGCCCGTCCACCGCCGTCCATTGCACTAACAGCTCCCGAACACCAAGCTTCTGCCACTCGCCCTGAATACCCACCGTGGCATTGTCCGGCTGCCAGACCACGCCGACGATGTCCGGACGCAGCCCCTGCCCCAGTTCGTACAGCGCATCGACCGCCACCCCCACCGCGCCGATCAACAGCGCCGCCAGCGACATTCTCAGCAGTCGTGACATCTCACTCGCCTCACCAGGAATACGTCATGCGCGCGAACACGCCCTGCGCGCTGTCATCACCAAAAATCTTCTCGCGGTATTGCACCGAGAAGTCGATGTATGACTGTGGCGCCTTGTGCTTCGTTTCACGAAACCAGTAACGCACGCCAATCCCCACACCCGCCCCGCCCGCGTTATCGGATGAGGTGCGCGTGCGACCGTTGGTATCGACTTCACTGTGCATCTTCGAGTCGTAATCCGCCGCCAGCACGGCGTGCGGGAAGATGACCAGACGCGGGCTGATGCGGTCCAGACGGATGCTGCGGCCCAGTTGCCATTCGCTGTTGAAGTAGTTGCGCTTGTCGCGCAGGTAGCGCCCGCCTTCGGCGTAGAACTGTGACGTCCACCAGCTCGGCACGTCGACACGCAGGTCGGTGCCAACGCTCGATCCATAGCCCAGACGCACCAGCCAGTCGCCGCTGACATTGCTGCCTGCCAGCGGGAACGTGCGCTCGAACGCGGCCATCACGTTGTACTCAGTGAACGGCTTGACGCGAATACCCACCGCTCCTTGCAAGGCATCCAGCCCTTTGTCGTTGCCGCTTTCCTTGTTCCACAGCGTGTCGGTGACGCGCCCGTAGAGTTCGACGAATCGGGCATCGCGATAGCCTTCAGGGCGCCAGAAGATTTCCGTGCTGTTTTGCAGGCTGTCGTTGCTGCTGCTCGGCGCACCACTCAAACCGTTATTGGTGCTCGCGCCGCGATACGTCGTGGTGTTGGTCACACCCCAGACCCGTGACAGGTCGGATACCGCACGTCGGGTGTCGAACACCTGTTGATCGGGCATCTGCAAATCGCCGGTTTTTTGGTAGTCCAGCACACGCTTGAAATAAGCAATGGCCTGCCCGTCGTTCGGAGCACGCATGGCCGTGTAGGCCGCATCTTGAGTCTCTTTGGGGGTCAACCCCTTGGAACGATCGACGCGCTGGAATTCGTCCAGCGCGCCCCGATCATCCCCTGCCTGCATCAAAAAGTAGGCGATCTGCACTTCATCACCGGGCTTCAACTGGCCCTTGGCGCGAGCCTGCTGCATGCACGCCAGCGCCTCTTTGGGTTGCCCCAACGCAGCGTAAAGCGAAGCCTGATCACGCAGCGGCAAGGTGCCAACCGCCAATGCCTGGCTGAAATCCTGTTGCGCGCCGTTCTTGTCGCCCAGGCGCATGCGCATCTGCCCACGTTGGGCCAACAGCGGCGCATCGTTGCCGTTCAAGGCCAGCGCTTCGGTGGCCGCCGACCGGGCCGCGGCGTATTGCTCTTGAGCGATCAACGCGCTGACCAACAAACGGCGATAAGCGATCTGATTCGGAAAGCGACGCACCACATCACGGGCATAACTGACCGCCGCGTCGTTGTCGCCACGGGCAAGCGACGCATAGCCTGCTGCGGCGATGTTGACCGCTCGTTGTTCGTTGATCGCCTCGCGGCGTCGCGTCAGTTGCGGCGACTCACCGAGCACCGCCACCGCTTCGTTGATTGCTGCCTCGGCCTCATCCAGACGCTGCTGACGTTGCAGCGCCTCGATCAGCATCATCCGGTAATCAGGATTCTTTGGAGACTCGACGATGGCGCGACGGGCATAGTCGACGGCGTGGTCGTAATCGCCATTGGCGTAGGCACGCAGCGAACGGTCACCGTTCTGAAAGCCCTTCCTGTTGCCAGGATAGCGCTCGGGATGATCGCGGCGGTCCTTGTCGCGCTCGGCCAACTGGATCAACTTGCGCAGGCGATCGACGTCACTGCGTTGGCGCAAGGCTTCCTGAGCCTTGGCAATCGCCAGGTCGTAGTTCTTGTCGTTGTAGGCGGCGTACGCCTCGTTGGCGATTTCGAACGCCGGGCCGGTCAGTGCCAGCGGCAGGATTTGCGGCGCTGCGGTCGAGGTGGTACCGGCGTAACACAGCGCAGGCAGGACGCTCAGGCCCAGAAAAATCGGAAGTCTCATGAGGGCTGCTCCGAGGATGCGTCCGGTGAGGAATGGCGGTAATCACGATGCTGACGAGCCACGGCCTGCTCGATGGCCTCGCGTGACAGCACGCCAAGGTCCACCAGGTAGTCGCCGATACGGCCGTGCATGTGCGGGCGATAGCCAAGCATCGCCTTTTCGAAAGTGACGCGGTCGAGCAAGCCCTGATCGATCAGCAACTCGCCCAGCAGCGGCGTAGCGGCTGGCAGGGGCTGACCGGCGACGACATCCAGACGCCGCAGTTGCTCGATGATCTCGCTCTCTCGGGCGATCAACTGCACAGGTTCCACGCCCATCTGCTCGGTGAGTTGCTGCAAACCCTCTTCGGACAGCGGGCTGGCCACAGCAATTTCCGGGCGCCCTTGGATGTCCAGCGCCAGCGGCACCACACGCCAGCGCAGGCAGAATTCATCGGCCAACGAGGATTGCGGCTGCACTTTGGCGGCGACGTCGAAGACCCGCGGCAGGTCATTCTGAAACGCGATGGCTTCGGCCAGGGTCTCGTCATCGAGCCAGCCGCGGCTGAGCAAAATGCGCCCCAACGGCATCTGCCGGGTCTGCTGTTCATCCAGCGCGCTTTGCAGTTTTTCGTCGTTGATCGCCTGCCACGACAGCAGCACGCCGCCCAGTTTGCGCGGCGCCCGGGCGACCAGATCGGTGGACGGGAAGTCGTGCATGGTCTTGTCCCAGACCAGCTTGCGGTTGAGCAGCTTGCCCACCAGAAACAGGCGCCAGGCCCGGGCGGCGGCCATGAAGTTGACGAAGTTGCCCACCACCATGCGCGGCATCGACAACAGGCCGTGCTGCCAGCCGTAAATGATCGTGGTGAAGTAACAACGATGAGCCATGCGCCACAGCAGCGCGACGCCGTTGGCCGCCAGCAGAAAACCCACCCAGCCGTTGGTGTCGAATGGGGTCGGGAAACTGGTGTTCCACAGGCCGCTGGCCCGCAGCACGATCAGCGCCAGCAACTGGGCGAGGATCACGTAGGCGATGATGCTGACGAACGAGGTGACCACGCCCTTGCGGTCGCGAAACAGCAAGTAACGGTTGGCGAGCGACCCACTCCAGCCCATCTGCTCCCAGCCTTGCAGGCCGATGCCGAGGGTCCAGCGCGCCTTTTGCCGAAACGCCGTACGGAAGGTGTCGGGAAAGAACTCACGCACGCACAACGGCATTTCCAGCGTCGACTCGTACGGCTCGCGGAACCACGACTTGCGCAGCACACGGTACTGCACAGGGAAGCGCACAAAGATCGCACTCATGCCATAACGGGCCAGGCGTGCGCCGACATCGTAGTCTTCGGTCAGGCTGTCGGTGTTGAATGGCTGGTTGTGGGTTTCGTCGGCCAGCACCTGCAACGCGCGGCGCGAGAAGCAGGTGCCGACACCCGCCGACGGCACGCTGTCGCTCAGGCTCTCGCGTACCACCAGGTCCTTGCCGTGCCATTCGGCGAACTCGTCCATGTAAGTCCCGGCAACCCACTCGTACCAGTTGCGCTCCAGCGACACTACCGGCAACTGGATCATGTCCTTGCGCGGCAGCAGGTAGTTGAACAAGCGCATTTCCAGCGGGTGGAGCACGTCTTCACTGTCGTGCAGCACCACCCCGGCGAAGGTCACGCCGTGGGTTTTCTCGTAGAGAAAAATCGCCTGAATCACCCAGTTCAGGCAGTCGGCCTTGCAGGTCGGCCCGGCGTGGGGCACTTCGACGCGATGCAACTGTTTGTAACGCCGACGCATGCGCTCGACTTCATCAATGGTGCGCTGATCGTTGACGTAAGTGCCGACGAACACCACGTAGTTCTGGTAGTCCAGCGTCGACACCATGTTCTCGATCATCGGCGCGATGACGTCGTACTCCAACCACGCCGGCACCATGATCGCCAGCGGCTGTTCGTCGCGGGCCATCAACTGCTCGGTGGTCAGCGGCCGATAACGCCGCTCGGCAGTGAACTTGCGATAAATGCGCCGCGCCCAGTACCACAGGTCGATGAACAGATCGTCCAGGCTGGAGACCAGGATGATGGTCGCGACCACAATGGTCGCGACCTCCAGCGCGCTGTAGTAATGGGCCAGCCAGTACGGCCAATAAAGCGAGGTCATCGCGGCTCCCGTTACTGGCGCTTGCGACGGGCACGACGGCCAGCCAGCAGCAGGACGATGAAACCGATCACGGCGGCCGGGATCAGCCACAGCGCCGACGGTTTGCGCCACGCGTCGAAGCCTTTCGGTTCGTCATCGTCGATCATCTGGCTGCCGGTCGGGTCCTTGGCATCGAAGGTAGTCAGCGGGCCGTTGTCGCCCAGCACCGTGACATTGCCACGTTCCAGCAACACCGGCCGCTCGAAGTTAGGCCCCTGCCCGCCCAAGGTGCGATAGACCATGCCGTGCTGGCTGCCAGACTCGACCACTTGCAGCGCCGCAAGATGATTCAGCGATTTCAAGTCCAGCAGGGTTTGCTCTTTGTGGTGAATCAGCAGATGGCCTTGGGCGTCCACTTGCAGGGATTCGTCGCTGCCCTTGACTGGCACTTCAAACGCGAGGAATGCCTTGTCTGGCGAAATGGCGGACTGCGCGTCAGTGGTTACGTTGAGGTCAGCACGCAACGGCGACACACCGCTGGCGCTGGCGATGCGGATGACGTGCGGCAGGCTGCTCGCCGGACGATCAAGATAGCCCTGCGGCACCACCACTTGCGTGCCCGCTGCATAACGCGCGGCCATGCCGGAGAAGTCGCCGTCCAGACCGATCTTGTCCAGCGTCACGTGGCTGCTGGGCAGAATCGAGACCGGGAACGCTTGCGGGGTTTCACGGCACAGATCGCTCACCGGCTGACGCTGGAACGACACGCGCACAGTGTTCTGCGCCGCCAGCGCATAGCGGGGAATACGCGCTTCGATGCGCTGTTTCTGACCGTCGGCGGTCAGTTGCGCAGCGCCGATCAGGTAGTCGTTGAGGAATAGGCTGGCCACCGGCGGCGTACCCGATGCGCCCGGCGCTGCCGCGACATCGATAGCTGCACTGACTGGCACGCGCCCGTCATAGGCCACGGTGCCCAGCGGAAAGCTTGCGCTCCAGTCGGCTTTGGCCAGTACATCGACACTGCCCGGTTTGCCGCCCAAGCGCGTCAACGCCACGCGGCCATCGTCGCTCAACGGCATGTTGGCTTCTTCACCGACGGTCAACTGGCGGGTGCGGGCCAGCTTGTTCCAGGCTGTGCTGAATAGGCCAATCGCCTGGGTGGCGGCGTCCTGATTGATCATCAGCAGCGGGTGCGCACCCAGCATCGCCAAGCGTACGTTGTCGCTGCCCGAAGCGTTCAGCGCGCCATTGACATGACGCTCGCGCCATTGATTGAACGCGCCGTTTGCGCCCGCATCCAAGCTTTGAATCTGTCGTTGCAGTGCGTCCAGTGACTCGTTGACCGCCTTGAGCAGCGCCGGATCACTGACCGCCAGATCGGCGTTGAACGCCGGGGTCTGCCCCAGCATTAGCAGCGCACCGATCTGCGCCGGATCATCCAGGGTGTGCAGGCCCTTGCCATCGAGGGCAGCGAAGGCCGGAATCTGTTTCAGCTCGGCGGGGATGCTCACACCGCTCAGGTCAATGCTGTCCTTGACCGACGGAAACGGCACGATACGCGCCTGTTTGCCGATGCGTTCAAGGGCCACGCCCAGACGCCACGCGGCGTCATAGCTGGCGCTGGACAGTGAACCGGGTGCCACCAGAATCCCCGGTTTGCCCGGCAGCGCATTCCATGCTGCGCCGAGGTCATGCAACTGACTGGCGTCGAAGCTGTAACTCAGCCGGGTGTCCGGTGCGATACGCAGGACGTTGCCGATGGCGCGTTCGTCTTCGCACTGAATCCGCGAAATGATCGACGACCAGGCAATGCCCAGTCGTACCGAACCGGTTTCACGGGCCGACTTGTCGACTCCCAACGTCACACTGGCATCGCCCTCCCCTGCATTCAGACCCATCGCCCGCACCGGGTAACCGTCCAGCGACAGCAGCAGCGTATTGCGACCCTCTTCGCCGTTGAGGTAGCTCGCGTCGAACTGCAGCGTGGCGTCAGTCAGCGGCACGTCGGCGGGCACCGGCAGGTACAACTCGCGGCGGGCATCGGAGGCATTGAGGATGATCGGGCGGTCAATACCCAAATCCTTCAGCTCGACGACCCGTTGTTGCCGGGTGTCCGCGCTGAGGCGGCTGATGGCCTGACTCAGTGGACTCAGCCCGGTCGGCACCGCCGCTGTCGAGGTGGCAGCGAACGCAGGTGCAGCAGCCAACAGGCTCATGCCGCAAACGAGGGCGAACAGCGCCCCCGTGTGAACGGTTACGGAAGACTTCATTCAGGCAGATCTCGGTCAAGGCAAACAAGGCGTGGGAGACCGGCGAACGGAAGCTTCGGCTGGCAGGGCCAACGCGGCTTGTTCGCGGCTCAGTCCGCTCCCACAGGAATTTCAGCAGGCGCTGCCGTCACCACGGCAGGCCAGAGTCAGGTGCCGTCGCTAATGCAGACTGGACACCGAACGCAGTGACTTGGCCGGGCGTTGCGCCTCGGTCGGTTCCGGTCGCGGCACGGGCGTTTCCACCACGAACTCGTCCACAGGCCGCCCCATCAGGGCGTCGACAATGCGCGCGCACGCCTTGCCATCGCCATAGGGGTTGGCCGAGCGCGAGGCCATGCGCCACAACTGTTCGTCGTCGAACAGCGCGCAGACGCCGCGCACGATGGTGTCAGGATCGGTGCCCACCAGACGAACCGTCCCCGCCGCCACGGCTTCGGGACGCTCGGTGACGTCGCGCATGACCAGCACCGGCTTGCCCAGGGACGGCGCTTCTTCCTGCACGCCGCCGGAGTCGGTCAGCACCACGTGGGCCAACTGCATCAGACGCACGAACGACAGGTAGTCCAGCGGCTTGATCAGGTGGACGTTGGGCAGCCCGCCCAAACGCTCGGTCACCGGCCCCAATACGTTGGGGTTCAGGTGCACCGGGTAGACGATCTGAATGTCATCGCGGCTGGACAGCGTGCGCAGCGCCTGGCAGATGTCCAGAAAACCCTCGCCGAAGTTTTCCCGACGATGGCCGGTGACCAGTAACAGCTTGCGTTGCGGGTCAAGAAAGCTGAACTGACGGTCCAGCGCCACGCGCAACTGACGATTCTTGTCGATGCGCTCGGCGGTCATTTTCAACGCATCGATCACCGTGTTGCCGGTCACGAACGAAGTGCCTTGCAGGCGTTCGCCCAGCACATTTCGACGGGACTCGGCGGTCGGCGTGAACAGGTGATCGGCGATCAGATCAATGCTGCGGCGGTTCATCTCTTCCGGCCACGGCTGGTGAATGTCTCCGGTGCGCAGACCCGCTTCAACGTGCGCCACCGGAATGCGCCGATGAAACGCTGACATGGCCGCGACCATCGCCGAGGTGGTGTCGCCGTGTACCAGCACTTTGTCGGGTTGCACCTCGTCGAGCACCGGATCGATCGCGGCGTAGAGGGCCGCCGTCAGGGTGTTCAGCGTTTGGCCGGGGGTCATCACGTCGAGTGTGTAATCGGCTTTGAGCTCGAACATGTCCAGCACCTGCTGCAGCATGCTTTGGTGCTGACCGGTAATGCAGATCTTTGAATCGATGCCCTGTTCGGCTTCCAGCGCCTTGACCAGGGGGGCCATCTTGATGGCTTCAGGGCGTGTGCCGAAGATCGACAGTACCTTGAGTTGGGGATGAGCTCGAGCCATTCATATTCCTCCCGCGCATCTGCATGCGCCGCACGGCAGCGTACTTCGACCGCAGGGGCGGAAGTCGCTCGAAAGTTGTAGTAATGAACGGACGGAGACGATCGGAGAAACGATTCGATGTTCACTTCACTGTGAAAACGCAGCAATCCTTAGTGCCCGAAACAGGGAAGATTATTAGCAGATAAAAAACGCTTTGCAAAAGATTTTATAACGATTTTAACAACTTGAAATTTTCCTAAACTTTCACAAAGCTGGCGAGTCAATGAAGGGTTTCACCTTGACACAACGGCCCTGCGCCGGTGCTTTCAGGAACACTCAAAGTGTGCGTTCGCCCGCACCCTCATGTAAAACATTGAACTTTCCAGCCGCTTTTACTGTCAGGCCACGCGTCACGCAATGGACATGTCGGTTAAACATAACAGTAGCAGCCTTTAGGACAAGACGGATCCAAAGTTGGATGACCGGCGGAAATACTTCACTTTTCTGGCGTCACTTTTGTGACCCTCTTATTGTATACATGCCAGACGAATGTACGGTGCCAAACGCACTGGCATGTCGATAACACACCGCATAATCAAACGAGGTATTTATTGAACCAGGCGATCGTGCGGTCCCACGCCAGCTTCGCCGCGGCTTCGTCATAGCGCGGCGTCGAGTCATTATGAAACCCGTGGTTGGCCCCCTTGTAGATGTGCGCTTCGTAGGTTTTGCCTGCCGCTTTCAGCGCAGCCTCGTAGGCGGGCCAACCGTCAGTGATGGGTTTGTCGAGTTCGGCGTAATGCAACAGCAACGGTGCCTTGATGCGTGCTACGTCCTCGGCTTTTGGCTGCCTGCCGTAGAAAGGAACGGCAGCCGCCAGTTCCGGATAGGCGACTGCGGCAGCGTTGGCCACGCCCCCGCCATAGCAGAACCCGGTGATGCCGACCTTGCCCGTCGATGCGTGATGCGCCATCAACCATTCGATTGCGGCGAAGAAATCGTTCATCAGCTTCTCCGGATCGACCTTCTGCTGTAATTCACGCCCCTTGTCGTCATTGCCCGGATAACCGCCCAACGAAGAGAGGCCATCCGGCGCCAGCGCGACGAACCCGGCTTTGGCCACGCGCCGCGCCACGTCTTCGATGTAGGGGTTCAAACCACGGTTCTCGTGCACCACCAATACCGCGGGCACCTTGGCCGAGGCTTTGGCGGGACGCACCAGATACCCCCGAACCTGACCGTTGCCTTTGGGCGAGGGGTAGGTGATGTATTCGGCGACGATATCGGGGTCGGTGAACTCGACCTGCTCGGCCAGCGCGTAATTGGGGCTCAGGGACGCCAGGATCGCGGTGGCGGTCAACCCGCCCAGGGCGAACACGGCAGCACGGTCGAGGAATTCCCGTCGGTTGATTTTGCCGTGCACGTAGAAGTCGTACAGTTCGAGCAGTTCCGGGGCGAAATCCTTCGCGGTGAGACGGGTCATCAGGGCACTTCCTCATTGATTGTCGGCTGGCCACCGGCCGCACGGGACGGCGATGAACAATCATTAAAGCAGTGTTTTGTGTCTCTGGCTGCGTTGGACAATCAATGACAAGACCACTCGGTCATAATTCTGCCGGTATTTTTCTCAACTAACGCAAGGTGCTGACAATAGCTCGCTCCGTGTGCCTGCACACAACCGCTACATCGTTACTTCAGCGCCGCCTCAATAAAACCGCTTAAACAAATGCACTGTTTTCTTCACACTCCGTGACGGGCGACGAATGCTCAGCCTTCTATCTACATTCCATAGATTTCGTATCAGCAATTAATCTGCCAAACTCAAACACCATGAACTCACGACAAAAAACACTCTTTTAAAAACAGCTGGTTAAGGCTTAACCGCGGCCATTTCATACTGCAACGCGTCCCCCAAATGCGGGGAAAATCTCACCCAATACATCGTGCCTCGCGCACACTTTCCCCACTTTCAGACCGTTAATCACCTGACGAAAAATAATTCAAAATGTATCTTCCATTTTTTAATGACCGCGCTACATTCACCCTCAGTGGCACTTCGTCCGTTAAGACAACGGTGCACGACTGACATATTTATCTCTGCTCCGTCTGCGTTTAATTCTCGCAGAACGCTGTTCTTTTGCGCCTGAGTTTTACCCATAACAACAACCGCTCATTGATAGAGTGTCGATATCATGAATGACCTGATCAGCTTTCGGTCCCTGCGTCTGACAACGGCCCTGACGGGCAGTCTGATCGGCGCACTCATGAGCCTCGCCCACGCCGCCACCCCTGTGGAAGTGGTCGATCCCGCACCGGATATCCCAACCCTGCAATCCATGCGCGGACTGACTCCACCCGATCCGTCCGGCACCGAAGGCGGGCGCAAGGTGGACCTGATGGGCGACTTCGTCCTCAATCGCGACGCCGCCATTCGCCTCGGCAAAGCGATGTTCTGGGATCAGGACTTCGGCAGCGACGGCTTCACCGCCTGCGCGTCGTGCCACTATCACGCGGGGGTCGATCACCGCAGCGTCAACCAGCTCAATCCGGGCCAGGCGCACATCAACCTCAACGTGGCATCGCTGTTCAACAAGCCGTTCATTGCGCCGAACATTCCAGGCGACGTGCCCTCCTACGGCACCCTGTCCGGCGGCAAGGGCGGCCCCAACTACGCGCTGAAAAAAACCGACTTCCCCACCCACGTTTTGGCCGATCCGCTGGACCGCAACTCGGCGATCCTCTATTCGACCGACGATGTGGTGGGTTCTCAGGGCGTGTTCGAAGCCAACTACGTACGCCCGCGTCAGCCCCGGTTCGACCGCTGCACCCAGCAGACTGACGCGCTGTTCGCGGTCAATAAAGTCAGCGTCCGACGCAGCACCGGGCGCAACGCACCGACGGTGATCAACGCGGCGTTCAACGTGCGCAATTTCTGGGATGGCCGGGCCAATAACGTGTTCAACGGCTTCTCGCCCTTTGGCAACCGCGATCCGGACGCGGCGATTTTCGTCACCACCGAGCGCAGCGCCGGTGTGGCGAGCAAGGTTCGCCTGGCGCTCAATGACGCCTCCGCTGCGTCGCAGGCCGTCGGCCCTCCTGGCAGCCCGGTGGAAATGTCGTGCGGCGGACGTACTTTCGCCGACATCGGTCGTCGCATGCTGGACTCGCTGGTCCTCAGTCATCAGCGCATCGCGACCAACGATTCGGTGCTGTCGTCGATTGCCGTGCGGCGTCCGTCCTATCGCGACATGATCAAGGCTGCATTCCATCCCCGGCTGTGGAACGCCACACAGCCGGTGTCACTGGGCGGGGTGGACTACGCCCAGATCGAGGCCAACTTTCCGCTGTTCTTCGGCCTGGCGATTCAGCTCTACGAATCGACGCTGGTGTCCGATCAGACGCCGCTGGACGCCTACCTGCAAGGCAACACCCAGGCGATGGACGCTCAGGCCGTGGAAGGCATGAACCTGTTCACCGGCAAAGGCAAATGCGTGGCCTGCCATGCCGGGCCTGAAATGACCAATGCGGCGACACGCCTGCGTCTGGAGCCTCGGGAACGTATCGAACGCATGGTCATGGCGGACGGCCTGATCACCCTGTACGACAACGGTTTCTACAACACGGGCGTGCGCCCCACCGAAGAAGACCTGGCGTTGGGTGGCAGCGACGCCTGGGGCAATCCGCTGTCTTTCACCCGTCAGTACAACACGCTGTTGCAGGGCTTGAGCGTGCCCGATCCGTTCGAGGTCGATGTGTGTAAATTCGAGGCGCCGTTGAGTCCTGCCGTGCCATGCGATGCCACGCTCAAACCCAACGTCGGGTTTCGCGACTCGGTGGACGGCGCCTTCAAGACACCGACGCTGCGCAACATTGCGCTCACCGGCCCGTATTTCCACAACGGCAGTCGCTCGACGCTCAAACAGGTGGTGGAATTCTACAATCGTGGGGGTGATCGTCGGGGTCAGGACGCCAGCAACACCAGCGGCTTCGATCATCCGAGTGTCAATCAGCACAACGCGTCGAATCTGGACCCGGACATGACGGCGCTGAACCTCACGCCGGGTGAAATCGATGCGTTGGTGCGTTTCATGGAAGTGGGCCTGACCGACCCTCGCGTGGCGTGGGAACAGGCACCGTTCGATCATCCGTCGTTGACCATTGCTCAAGGCGAGGTGGGTGACGGCAATTCGGTGGTGGTGCGGCCGGTCGATGCCAACTCCAGCACGCCACGGGCCAAGGATCAGGAGGTGATGCTCAACGCTGTCGGCGCCACTGGCCGCCGCCCCAGCGACGGGCCGTTGATGCCGTTTGTGAATGACTTGCAGTGACCGGCAGAGCGGTGCCGTTGATCTTTTTACGCCACAGCCCAGACACCGCGTTTGAAGATCAAGATCAACGGCAACGGCCTGGCGGCGCAGATGAGGGTGGCCCCGGCTTCGTGAATGCATTCGCGTCCATTCGATGCAAAAAGGGCCAGGATTTCTCCTGGCCCTTTTAGTCAGTCACAGCGCTGCTCTGACGATCAGATCTGAGCCTGACCACCGTCGACGAACAATTCGATGCCGTTGACGAAACTGGCATCTTCAGAGGCCAGGAACACTGCCGCATTGGCGATTTCCACCGGCTCACCGACACGACCCATCGGGATTTGCGAGGCCAGGTAATCGAGCAGACCTTGTTGCTGAGCCGCATCAGGGCCGGCCAGGTCCACCAGGCCCGGGGTTTTGGTCGCGCCAGGGCTGAGGGTGTTGATGCGCACGTTGCGGTCTTTCAGGTCCAGAATCCAGCTGCGAGCGAAGGCCCGGACGGCGGCCTTCGAGGCCGAGTACACGCTGAACGCCGGGGTGCCGGAGCTGGCGGCAGTAGAACCGGTCAGGATCACCGAAGCATTCCTGGCCAGCAGTGGCAGCGCCTTTTGAACGGTGAACAGCACGCCTTTCACATTGCGATCGAAAGTGTCGTCGTAGTGGGATTCGGTGATGTCGCCCAGCGGCAGCATCGAACCGCCCCCGGCGTTGGCGAAGAGCACGTCAAGACGGCCTTTTTCGCTGCCGATTTTCTCGTACAGCGCATCCAGTTGTTCCAGTTGGGTCGAGTCGACCTGAACACCCGTGGCGTTGCCGACGGCGGCGACGGCGGCGTCGAGTTCTGCCTGACGGCGGCCGGTGATGTAAACGTGAGCGCCTTCTTCAGCGAAACGTTTGGCGGTGGCCAGGCCGATGCCAGTGGTGCCGCCAGTGACCAGTGCGATTTTGCCTGCCAGTTTGCCTTCGTTTGTGCGAGTCATGATGTATCTCCTGAACCTTGATTGGGTAAGTTGTTGCGGTGTGGGAGAACTGTATCGAGGACTCGAAAATTTCAAAATAGAATCATCAGAAAGCTATCGTTTCAAAATTGAAATGAAGCGAGTCGCGATCAGCGCGACAGGATTTTTTTCTCACGTTGCAACTTGCCCCCAAAACCACAGTCCTATCCGCGCCCTGAATCGGGCGCTTTCATTTCGTTCGTCCTGTCGAGCTGTTCGTCCCATGCGTCCATTCGTTCGCCCGTCCCGCGTTGCCCTGCTCTGCCTCGCTTCTTCCCTGTACGCCCTCACCCCGACCGCCCATGCCGATGGCGAACGCCAGTTGGTCCAGGCGATCAACAGCTACCGCGCACATCCCCAGCGGTGTGACGGGCGTGTTTCTCCTGCCATGGCCCCCTTGTCGATGAAAGCGACGGTGGCGCTGCCGGTCGGTTATTCAGGCAGCCTGCGTGAGGGGCTGAAGGAATCCGGTTATCAAGCGGCCAGCGTGCAGAGTGTTCAACTGGTCGGCGCCAGAGATGCCAACGCTGCGTTCGTCATGCTGCAACGGGAATATTGCGACACGCTGCTCGACGACCAGGCCGCCGACATCGGCGTCAGCCGTTACGGCGGGCAATGGCAAGTGGTACTCGCCAAACCGCTGCTCGACTCACATTTGGCCGATGTCCGCTCCGCCGATAAAAGCCTGCTGGCTCAAGTCAACGCCGCGCGCGCCAAGCCCCGTATGTGCGGATATCGGCGTTTTGCTGCCGCTCGCCCGCTGAGCTGGAGCAACGCTCTGGGCTCTGCCGCGCAAGGCCATAGCCGGGCGATGGCCAACGAAAATTACTTCGCTCATCAGGACCCGGACGGCGATACCCCTTACGACCGCGCCCGCGTGGCGGGTTATCGAGGTCGTCAGGTCGGCGAAAATATTGCTGCTGGCCAAGGCTCACCGAGCCAGGCCATGCAAAGCTGGCTGGCCAGCCCTGGCCATTGCGCCAACCTGATGAACCCGATGTTTACCCAGGTGGGCGCTGCGTACGCCACCAACACCCGCAGCGATCTGGGCATTTACTGGACGATGGTGTTTGGGGCGCCTTGAACGTTGTTGAACAGAGCTGAACACAGTTGAACGTGCTTTTCTGTGCAATCATATTTAATAGCAACGTGCCACTAACCGTTTCAAAATTGAGAACAGCGTCACAACTATTGGATCCATTCGTTATTGCGATGCCCGTCCAATCGCCCTATCGTCTCTGCCTCGACGCCTGCCGGAACATCAGATCCTGTCGATGCCGACTCAAAAATTTATAACGAGACGTTGATATTTCCCGTGCGCCCGCGCGGGAACTTACTTTGGGATGGAGATGGAAAATGACTACATGGAAATTGCGCGCCCTGGCCATTGCAGGGGTGAGCGTGTTGCTGTCCGCGTGTGGCTCGGCGCAGGTCAACATGACCGAAATGCAGACCACCACCGCCAAGACGCTGGGCCTGGCATCCTCTGACGAAATCACCGTCACCAACGTGCAATACGCGCAACAGAACGCGCTGGGTGGTCAGAAGCTGAGCTACGACGCCACCACCGCCCGTGGTCGCAAGTTCGCCTGCACCGCCTTCGTGATCCCGGGCCTGACCCCTCTGGACAAGGCGACCTGGAGCGACGGCGAGTGCCATCCGAAATAAGTAGCCCCCGCTGAACCGTGGCGGGAGCCAGTCCTTGGCTCCCGCCGTTACTTGATTCCCGCCGTTACAACGCCTCAAGCCCCCACAAAATATCCAGCACATGCCCGGTCGAACGCTCGACCTCCCCGGCGCGGTGTGCAATCCCCAACTCGCGCCACAGCGAAGGCTGCACCGGACGCATCACAATCCGGCTTTCCGGTAACGGCGTGGACGCTTCGTGGGGCAACAGCGTCGCCCCGTATCCGGCCGCCACCAGACTCTTGATCGCATCGTTGTAATTGAGCTGAATGCGTGGCGTCGGCTGCGGCCCCTCGCTGGCGAACCATTCTGCGACCTGACGCGAAAGACGGGTCGTGGCGTCATTCAGAATCAGCGGCTGCCCCGCCAGCCAGGCAGGGGTGATCACGTCAGGGCTGCTCCAGCGCGCCGGGAGAAACGCCATGACCGGATCCCTTCGCCACGGCTTGATCTGCAACCCCTTGACCGGCGCTTGCGGCAGGGCAATCACGCCAATGTCCAGGCTGCCGTCGGCCAGTTTCTGCAACGTCTGTTGCGAGGTCAGCACCGCCACTTGAACGTCGATGCCGCCATGCGCCTGACTCAAGGTCTCCAGCGCCTGAGGGATCAATTGCGCGATGACGCCCGTGGATGCGCCGAGCCGCACTCGCCCCTCCAGCCCCTGCACCTGGCGTTCGATGTCTTCCAGCGCCTGTTCGGCATCGGCCAGTAACCGCCGCGCTCGTTCGACGAGGGTTTCGCCAATGGCCGTCGGTTGCACGCTGCCTCGGGTGCGCGACAACAACATGCCACCGACTCGCGCTTCCAGATCGGCAATGTGCAGGCTCACCGTGGGCGGCGCCAGATTCAACACCCTCGCGGCCTCGGCAAACGACCCTTGATCAGCGATCGCCACCAGCGTGCGAAGGCGGTCCAGACTGATTTCACGCATGGCTCATTCTCATTCAGAAAACCTGATCCTGATCGTTATTAAATTCAACTTTTACTATCTTACCCATCGTTCGATGATGGTCGCCATCGAACCTTTCAACCCGACTTTAAAAAGAGCAACGACCATGACCCTTCCAGTGGTTTTCATCGACGGCGACCAAGGCACCACCGGCCTGCAAATCCACCAACGGCTGCAAGGCCGGACCGACATGACACTGGTGACACTGCCTGCCGAGCAACGCAAGAACGCCAAGAGCCGCGCGGCGGCGATCAACGCCTGCGATATCGCCATTCTCTGCCTGCCCGACGACGCTGCCCGCGAAGCTGCCGCCAGTATCGAAAACCCTGCGGTACGGGTGATCGACGCCAGCTCGGCCCACCGCACCGATCCAGAATGGGTATATGGCTTCGCACAGATCAGCGCGCAACAGAAACACGCCATCGCCACCGCCAAGCGGGTGACCAACCCTGGCTGCTACCCAACGGGTGCCATTGGTCTGTTGCGGCCGTTGCTGGATGCGGGTCTGGTGCCTCGGGATTATCCGATCAGCATCAACGCGATCTCGGGTTACTCAGGCAAAGGCCGTGCAGGCGTCGATGAATTCGAAGGACCGGATGCTGCGCAGGCGACGCCGTTCCAGATCTACGGTCTGGGCCTGGCGCATAAGCATGTGCCGGAAATTCAGCAATACAGCGGCCTGTCGGAGCGGCCTGTGTTCATTCCCGCCTACGGCTCGTTCCGTCAGGGCATCGTGTTGACCACCGCGTTGCAGCAGCGGCTGTTGCCTGCCGGGGTCACGGGCGCTTCGTTGCACGCCTGTCTGGAGCAGCATTACGCGGACAGCGGGTTCGTCGAAGTCCTGTCCATGGACGCCGCCAAAGCGCTGAGCGGCCTGGACCCACGGGTGATGAACGACACTGACACGCTGCGCCTGATGGTCTTCGAAAACGCCGGACACGTGATGCTGGCGGCGGTCTTCGACAACCTGGGCAAAGGCGCAGCCGGTGCGGCGGTGCAGAACCTGGATCTGATGATCGGCGCCTGATTCGCCGGTTACAGTAACTCGGCCTTCAACCACTCGACCAACAGGCGCGCCTCTTCCCGGCGCGCCTGGCCATGGCGGCGATAGACCGACAAGGCTTCTGCCAGATGCACGCTCTGGCTGAACGGCGCAACCAACGCGCCGCTGTCGAGCATGCGTTGTGAGGTGCGTCGCCAGCCCATCGCCAGGCCATGCCCTTCGACCGCCGCATGCAGCATCACGGAATAGCTGTCGAAGGCCAGCCTGCGGCGCTGCGGCGGCATCTCATGGCCAAAGGTCGCGAGCCAGGTGTCCCATTCCAGTTGGTAAACCGGCTGTGCGTCATGGTGCAACAGGGTATGACGGTGCAGGTCGCGCAGTGAAATGGGCGTTGGCTGCCCTTTCAAATAAGCCGGGCTGCACACCGGGAACACCTCATCAGCCGCAGAGAACAACAGCGGGTGCAGGCCGTGATCGCGGTTGCTGCTTTGCATCGCCACGTCGAAATACCCCTGATAGTCGGTTAACGGGTGGGCCCAAGTGACCATCTTCAGTTCGATTTCCGGGTACTGCTGATGAAAGTTCGACAGCCGGGGCATCAGCCAGTGAAACGCCTCGCAGGGCTGACACAGCAACACCACCTCATTCTTGCCCGCCACGCCGCGCAGGCGATCCGCCGTTCCGGCCACGTCTCGCAATGCATTACCCAGCGTAACGTTTAGCTCCCGTCCGGCGTCGGTCAGAAACACCGCGCGATTACGGCGTTGAAACAGCGCGATGCCCAAATCCTCTTCCAGCGCGCGAATCTGCCGACTGACGGCGGCCTGAGTGAGGTTAAGCTCCTCGGCTGCCCGGGAAAAACTCAGCAGCCGAGCCGCCGCTTCGAACGGCAGCAGACTGGCCAGTGGCGGGAGGGATTTGCCGAGCTTATTCATAATCTTCAGTAATGCATCGTGACGAAGAGATCATTTGTAGCACAGGTGGGAGGATCGGCAAGATGACGCTGTACGGGGGCTAGCCACATACCCCCTGCGGGAGCGAATTCATTCCGGGCGGCATCACGACGATAGGCCGGGACATTCGACGCCGGTGTGTGAGGTTCACCACCGCATCGCGAATGAATTAGCTCCCACAGGTAATCCGCCAACCGCCAGATCACTGCAACAGGACACCCCATGAACTCACCCCGTTCAACCCTCCTGCAAGGCGTGGGATTCGCAACGCTGGCGACCTTGAGCTGGGCCTGCAATTTCATCTCGCCCTACGTGCTCGGGGAGTACAGCATTCAGGATTTCATGCTGGTGCGTTTCATGATGGCCGGGCTGATGGGGCTTTTGCTGCTGCCGTTGTATCGCGCCCAACTGCGCGGCCTGCGCCCCCGACAATGGCTGACCGGCATGGGCCTCGGCGTGTTGGGGTATCTGGCCTACAGCGCTTGCATTGCCGGAGGCGTGATCTTCGGCGGGCCGTTGCTGATTGCTGCCTTCATCGGCGCCGTGCCAGTGTTGCAGGCCTTGTTGGGCAACGCTCAACACCGCTCGCTGCGCTGGGGGCAACTGGCCCTGCCCATCGGCGCACTGTGCCTGGGGCTGGTGATGATCAACCTTCACGTGCTGCGCGCCCCCTCCGGTGCAACGTCCCTTGGCATCGGCCTGGCCTTTTCCTTCGGCGCGGTGGTGTTGTGGCTGTCCTTCAGCGTGATCAACCAGGCCGCCATGGAACACCTGCACACCGGAGCGACCAGTGCCTGGACCTGCCTGATGATGATCGGCGCCGGACTGTGCGCCCTGCTGCTCGCCCCGCTGGCGTGGGCGGCTGACTGGCTGCGGCTGCCGACGCTGGGCATCGCCAATCCCGGCGCGCTGCGTCTTTATGGCTGGGCGTTGCTGATCGCGCTGATGTCGTCCGTGATCGGCGCCTGGGCCTGGAACCTCGCCTCGCGCCGTCTACCCATGGTCCTCTCCGGACAGTTGATCGCGCTGGAAGCCTTCTTCGCCACGGTCCTGGGCCTGGCCTTTCATGGTCGCTTGCCGAGCCTGGCTGAAGCCCTCGGTTTAACCCTGATTCTGTTCGGCACCGCCTGCGCCGTAAGGGTCATTCTGGCGCCGCGTCGCTCCTGTGCCGAAACCTGTCCCGTTACGTCACAGAAGCATTGCCGCTGAACGCCAGATCCGGTCGGACGCGAAACCTGCGTCGTGATTTAACTGCCAATCAGGAAATTCCCTGGCCGGGCTTCTTCCCCCGCCTCCAGCACCGGAACGTGGGCCTCATCCTTCAGGTTCACCCCGGACAACTGCCGACGACACGCCTCGCGCATGAGATACAGCAACTTGTGCGAAGCCATGGCATAACTCATGCCTTCAAGGCGCACGTTGGAAATGCAGTTGCGCGCCGCATCGTTCAACCCCACGCGCGGCGCGTAGGTGAAGTACAGCCCCAGGCTGTCAGGCGAGCTGAGGCCGGGTCGCTCGCCAATGAGGATCACCACCATCCGCGCCTTGAGCAGTTCAGCCACTTCATCGGCCACCGCCACGCGGCCCTGCTGCACCAGCACCACGGGCGACACACCCCATCCCTCAGCGGCAGCCAATTGGTCAATCCGTTCCAGCATCGCCGGGCTGTGGCGCGTCACGGCCAACGACGACAAGCCGTCCGCGACCACCACGGCCAGGTCGAAACCCTCGGAATGGGTCGCAGAATAGTCGCGCAGTTGCTCGACGGATTCCGCCGACAACCGCCGCCCCAGATCAGGCCGTTGCAGGTAGATGTTGCGATCCGGCGCCGAGCTGTGAACGGTCAGGCTTTCCCGCTGGCGCGCCTGCAATTGCTCACTCAACGCAGCGTGATCGAACGGCAAATGCACGGCATCACGGGCCTGAGCGTGGGCGAACTGGAAGTCCAGTTGCGCGGCGGTCGGCAGGCTGGTGCCCGCATGACCCAGCGCAATCCGCGCCGAGGTCAGCGAGCGCAGTTGACGCCAGGCATCAGCCTGGGCCGGTGAGTTGTTGTGGTCATCACTCATGGCCAGTCTCTTCTTCTCTACAGCTAGTTCAATTGCGCCAAGGCTTTGCGGAACAGCGGGGGCACGCCCTGCCCCAGCCGCACGCCGCCGTCGTCCTGACGCAGGATGTCCATGCGCGTCAGCCACGCCTCGAACTCCGGCGCAGGGCGCAAACCGATGGTTTTGCGCGCATACAAGGCATCGTGGAACGAGGTGGTCTGGTAGTTGAGCATCACGTCGTCGGAGCCGGGAATGCCCATGATGAAATTGATGCCCGCGACCCCGAGCAGGGTCAGCAGCATGTCCATGTCGTCCTGATCGGCTTCGGCGTGGTTGGTGTAGCAGATATCGCAGCCCATGGGCACGCCCAGCAGCTTGCCGCAGAAGTGATCTTCCAACCCGGCGCGGATGATCTGCTTGCCGTTGTACAGGTATTCCGGGCCGATGAAACCGACCACGGTGTTGACCAGAAACGGATTGAAATGCCGCGCCACGGCGTAGGCGCGGGCTTCGCAGGTTTGCTGGTCGACGCCATGGTTGGCGTTGGCCGACAGCGCACTGCCTTGCCCGGTCTCGAAGTACATCAGGTTATTGCCGAGGGTCCCGCGCTTGAGGCTCAAGCCCGCTTCGTAACCCTCGCGCAGAATCTCCAGGCTGATGCCGAAGCTGCTGTTGGCCGCTTCAGTGCCTGCAATGGATTGAAACACCAGGTCCAGCGGTACGCCCTTCTCGATGGCCGCCACCGACGAAGTGACGTGGGTCAGCACGCAGGACTGGGTGGGAATCTCGTAGTGACGGATCACGCCGTCGAGCATTTTCAGCAGTTCGCTGATGGCGCTGATGCTGTCGGTGGCCGGGTTGATGCCGATCATGGCATCGCCGTTGCCGTACAGCAGGCCATCGAGGACGCTGGCGGCAATGCCCGCCGGATCGTCGGTCGGATGGTTGGGCTGCAAGCGGGTCGACATCCGCCCGCGCAGGCCCACGGTATTGCGAAAGCGCGTGACCACGCGAATCTTCTGCGACACCAGCACCAGATCCTGCACGCGCATGATCTTCGACACCGCTGCCGCCATTTCCGGGGTCAGCCCCGGCGCCAGCGCCTTGAGGCTGGCCTCGGTGGCGTCGTCGCCC
The DNA here is from genome assembly GCF_044900175.1 of Pseudomonas sp. NPDC088444. NCBI lineage: Bacteria > Pseudomonadati > Pseudomonadota > Gammaproteobacteria > Pseudomonadales > Pseudomonadaceae > Pseudomonas > Pseudomonas sp. NPDC088444. The sequence continues at coordinate 252,706 of NZ_JBJDNK010000003.1, read as the reverse complement.
AACAGCCAGTCGCGAAACCCGCCGACGGTCAGGTGACTGACCGGGGCAAAGGCCGCCTGGTCGTGGCTGTCCACGATCAAGCGGGTGACTTCGTCCTGCTCGTAAGGAATCAGCGCTTCATTGAGAAAACGCTTGAGCGGCACCTCGGCCAAGGCCATCTGCGCTGCCGCACGTTCGGCGTCGCTGGTGGCTGCGACTTCGGCGAGGAAGTCGCCGGAGCGCGCAGGACTGGCCTTGGCCATGAGTTCCCGCAGGCTGTCGAAGCGCCAGACCATGCCACCGATGCTGTGGGAAAAACTCATCGCCCTCTCCTCTCTCTGAATCCAGATACTTAACCTGCGACTGCAACAACCGGACCGCGACTGCGAACCACTTTACAGAACAGCGCACCCAGCGCCATCAGGCAAATGAAGATGCCGCAGATGACCAGGTTGAACCAGACCATCGCCACCAGACAGACCACCGCCAGCACCAGCGCGATGCCCGGCACGATCGGGTAACCCGGTGCACGAAAGCTGCGGTCCAGGTTCGGCTCGCTGCGACGCAGTTTGAACAGGCTCAGCATGCTGATGATGTACATGACGATAGCGCCAAACACCGACATGGTGATCATCGCGGCGGTCAGGGTCATGCCTTGCAGGTTGACTACGCCGTCGCTGAGGATCGCGATGATGCCGATCACGCCACCGGCAATGATCGCGCGGTGCGGGGTCTGGAAGCGCGACAGTTTGGCCAGGCTTGGCGGCAGGAAGCCGGCGCGGGCCAGCGCGAAGAACTGACGGGAGTAGCCCAGGATGATGCCGTGGAAACTGGCCACCAGACCGAACAGGCCGATCCACACCAGCATGTGCATCCAGTTGGAATTGTTGCCGACCACCGCTTTCATCGCCTGTGGCAGCGGGTCGTTGATGTTCGACAGCGCGCGCCAGTCGCCCACACCACCGGCAAAGATCATCACGCCAATGGCCAGCGCAACGAGGGTCAGAATGCCTGCCACGTAAGCACGCGGGATGGTGCGTTTTGGGTCTTTGGCCTCTTCTGCCGCCATGGCGGCGCCTTCGATGGCGAGGAAGAACCAGATGGCAAACGGAATCGCCGCGAAGATGCCGCTGATCGCAGGCAGGCTGAAGGTGTCGGAACCGGCCCAGCCGCCCAGCACGAAATTGCTGAAGCTGAAGCCTGGCGCCACGACGCCCATGAACACCAGCAGTTCAGCCACGGCCAGTACGGTCACGACCAGTTCGAAGGTGGCGGCGATGCTGACCCCCAGAATGTTCAGGGTCATGAACACGAAGTAGGCACCGATGGCCGCGACTTTCGGGTCCAGCGACGGGTATTGCACGTTCAGGTACGCGCCGATGGCCATGGCGATGGCCGGTGGCGCGAAGACGAATTCGATCAGCGTGGCCAGGCCCGCGATCATCCCGCCAGCAGGGCCGAAGGCACGCAGGCTGTAAGCGAACGGGCCACCCGCGTTAGGGATGGCAGTGGTCAGCTCGGTGAAGCTGAAAATGAAGCAGGTGTACATCACAGCGACCATCAGCGTGGTCACCAGAAAGCCCAAAGTCCCTGCGGTGCCCCAGCCGTAACTCCAGCCGAAGTATTCGCCGGAGATCACCAGCCCCACGGCCAGCCCCCACAAATGCAGGGTTCCCAATGTTGGTTTCAGTGTTGAAGCAGTCATGAGTGTGCACCCCGGTAGCCAAGCGACGGTATTTGCCTGACAGCGAGAATAGCCACAGCGTTGCGGCCAAGGCTTGACCGTAAAAAGCGCGGGTTGTCGTGTGCGGTCAAGTTTTCCGGGTATTTTTCCGGGGTGCGCCATGGCGGCGCATGACAAGGGTGCGGTGCTTTATTGCGGGTCATATTTGACACCTGACTACACAGCGAGGTGAGTTGACGGGTAGCAATTCAAGGCGCCGCACAAAACCTGTAGGAGCGTGGCTTGCCCGCGATCGGCTGCGAAGCAGTCGTAAACTTGGTACATGCGTTCCTTCAGACCCACCGCGCCAGTCGGGTTTACGACGACTGCGTCGCCGATCGCGGGACAAGCCACGCTCCTACAATGAACCCCGTTCGGCCTGTAAATCCGTAACAAGGTATGACATTTGCTTGAAAAAAATTCATACGCACGCTGAAGACCGTTCAATCCGATGTTCCAGACCCTCATCCCCACCGCCGCGCCCAACACCCCCGCCGCCAGCAATCGCGGCGTGTTGTCGGCTGCTGCCAACGGTCTGGACGGGTTCATCGTGCAACACGGTGGCGACCTGGATCGGGTCTTCGGCCGTTCGGGCATCGATCCTGAACAACTGCTCCACCCCACCCTCAGCCTGCCGCTGACCAACTACTGCAAGGTATTGGAAGAAGCCGCGCGGCAAACCGGCTGCGACAATTTCGGCCTGCGCTATGGCCAGCAATTCCAGCCCAAAGCGTTGGGCCTGTTGGGCTACATCGGCCTGTGTTCGCCTACGCTGGAAGACGCGCTGATCAACTTTTCCGAAGCCTTTCCCTTCCACCAGCACAGCACGCTGATCGAGCTGGTGGATCAAGGTGAGTGTTACCGCTTCGATTATCAGGTGCGTCATGGCGCGATCAACGAACGTCGACAGGACGCCGAACTGACCATGGGCATGGCGATGAACCTGGTGCGTCACGTGCTGGGGGCAGACTGGGCGCCTCGGCAAGTCGCGTTCGAACACGCCAGACCGCTGGACTGGCACGAACACCGCGATGCGTTTCAGGCCGACGTGCAATTCGCTCAAGGCTGCAATTCGCTGTTGATCCCCAAGCGCGAGGTGGTCGGCAAGGTCATGCCCGGCAGCGACCCGATTCTGCTGATGCTGATCAAGGACGCCATTCGCCAGCTCGGCGACAACAGCGGCCTTGAAACCAGCCTGCTGGAGCGCGCCCGCCAGACCATCCTTGCGACCTTGCACTTGGGCGAACCTGCCCTCGACGAGATTGCCCACAACCTGGGCCTTTCCGAATGGGCGTTGCAACGCAAACTGCGTGATCAGGGCCTGAGCTTTACGCAGTTGGTGGATCAGATCCGCCAGGAAACCGCCCTCGCTCATCTCAAGCAACAGAACCTCAGTGTTACCCAGCTCGCCTCCATGCTCGGGTATTCCGAAACCAGCGCCTTCTCCCGTGCGTTCAAGCGCTGGTTTGGTATCAGCCCGAAGCAGTGGCGCAGCGCGGCGATCACGTCGTAGCGAATACATTTGTCTCGACGCCTTACTGTGTGGGAGCCGCCCGCAGCAAGCCGGCCCCCACAGAAAATGCGCTCGTCAGGCGACCTTACGCTGCAACTCCAAACGTTTGAGGCTGCCCATGCTCAAAAACGCCAACGCCCCCACTAACGCATGCGCTGCCACCACATACATCGCCCCGGAGAACGAGCCGGTGGACTGCACGATGTAGCCGATCACGATCGGGGTGAAGATGCCCGACAGGTTGCCGAACATGTTGAACAGCCCGCCCGCCATGCCGGTGATTTCCTTGGGCGAGGTGTCCGACACCAGTGTCCAGTCCACCGCCACCACACCTTTGCCGAAGATCGCCAGCGACATCAGAATCGTCACGATCCACATCGACTCGGTGAAGTTGCAGAACACCAGTGTGGCGCCCATGGTCATGCCGCACACCAGCGGAATCTTGCGCGCCACCGACAGCGAGAAGCCCTTGCGAATCAGGTAATCGCACACCGCGCCGCCACACAGCGCGCCGAGCAAGCCGCAGATACCGGGAATCGCAGCGATGGCCCCCGCTTCCATGATGTTCAAACCACGGCCTTTGACCAGGTACACCGGAAACCACGTCAGGAAGAAATACTGCAATGAGGTGTCGCAGTATTTGCCCAGATAAATCGACCACATCATCGGGCTTTTCAGCAGCACCTTCAGGTCCGAGAAACGTGGCACGAATCCGCCCTTTTCCTTGGGCTTGTCCATGTCCACCTGAGCGCCGCCTTCACGCAGATGCTCAAGCTCGGCACGGTTGACCAGCGGGTGTTCAGTCGGCGTTTTCACGTACTTGAACCAGACCAGACTGACCACAATCCCCAGCCCACCCATGAACCAGTACACGTGTTCCCAGCCGTAGCGATGGGCGATGAAGCCCATGGCAGGCGCCAACAGCACCACCGACATGTACATCGACGAGTTGAAAATGACCGTCGCCAGCCCCCGCTCCTGCAACGGAAACCATGCGGCGACGATGCGGCTGTTGGCCGGGTACACCGGCGCCTCGATCAGCCCCAACAAAAAGCGCAGCACGAACAAGGTGCCAATGGCCACCGGCACCGAGAAGAAACCGATCATGCCCTGCGCCACGGTGATCGTGGACCAGAGAAACAGCGACAGGCCATAAACGCGCACAGAGCCGAACTTGTCCAGCAGCCAGCCACCGGGCAACTGACCCAGCACGTACGCCCAGGCGAACGCGGAAAACATATAGCCCAGCGTGACGGAGTTGATGCCCAGCACTTCGGTCAGTGCAGAGCCTGTGATGGACAACGTGGCACGGTCGCCGACGTTGATCGCGGTGACGATGAACAGCATCGCCAGAATGCCGTAACGCACTTTGCTGCGCACGGCGGTTGCAGCAGCGGCAGCCGGATCGGCGGCACTGGCGGTGTTGGAATGTTCCACATGAAAGCCCTCATTTTGTTTTTATAGATCGGCCAGCAAGAGCGCTTCACACGAAGCGCTCCCGGTCATGTACAGACGCTGTTTGACGGGTAAATCAGGGGCGTGAACCGACCTCGACGATCTGCGCGGTCCAGGCGCGGGTCTGCTCACTCAGGGACAAACCGAGGCCCGGACGGGTCGGCACCAGCATGCGGCCGTCGCGGGTTTCCAGACGCTCGTTGAACAGCGGCTCCATCCACTCGAAATGCTCGACCCATGGCTCGGTCGGATAAGCCGCCGCCAAGTGAACGTGCAGCTCCATGGCGAAGTGCGGTGCGAGCATCAAACCAGCCTGCTCGGCCATGCCCGCCACTTTCAGGTACGGGGTAATGCCGCCCACGCGAGGGGCGTCCGGCATCAGGAAATCCGCACCACGCAGTTTGATGAACTCGGCGTGCTCGGCCACGCTGGTGAGCATTTCCCCGGTGGCAATGGGCGTGTCGAATTGCTGCGTCAGTGCCGCATGGCCTTCAGCGTCGTAGCAGTCCAGCGGCTCTTCGATCCAGATCAGGTTGAACTCCTCGAAGCGGCGGCACATGCGCTGGGCGGTCGAGCGGTCCCATTGCTGGTTGGCGTCGACCATCAGCGGGAAGTCGTCGCCCAAGTGCTTGCGCACCGTGGCCACGCGGTGCAGGTCGATGGCGCAGTCCGGCTGGCCGACCTTGAGTTTGATCCCGCCAATGCCCTTTTCCCGCGACATGTCAGTGTTGTGCAGCAGTTGCTCCAGCGGCGTGTGCAGGAAGCCACCCGAGGTGTTGTAGCAACGCACCGAATCACGATGCGCGCCCAACAGGCGAGCCAGTGACAGGTTGGCGCGCTTGGCTTTGAGGTCCCACAGCGCGACGTCGAAGGCGCCGATGGCCTGGGTCGACAAACCGCTGCGTCCCACAGACGCCCCGGCCCAGCAAAGCTTGGTCCACAGCTTGGCGATGTCGCTGGGGTTCTCACCGATCAGCGCCGGGGCGATTTCCTTGGCGTGGGCGAACTGACCGGGGCCACCGGCGCGTTTCGAGTAGCTGAAACCGAGGCCACGATGGCCCTCGGTGGTTTCGATTTCGGCCACCAAAATGGCGATTTCGGTCATGGGTTTCTGGCGACCGGTCAGCACCTTGGCGTCGCTGATCGGGTTGGCCAGCGGCAGAAACACCGAGGACACCTTGACCCAGGCAATACGGTCATCGTCGGCGGATTTAACGTGGGCTTGAACAGACATGGGACTCTCCTTTCGAATTTTTGTAGGGCGAATGCTTATAGGGGGTTGAACAATCAGGCGCGTTGCCCGGACAGATCGCTATTGGCCTTGCTGGATGCCGTATCGGGCGCAGGGCTGTCTTCCAGGTCATCGATTTCAAGGCGGTTCAGGGGACCGACGATCACCAGATAGGCGAAGGCGCCGAGCAGGCCCATGGCGGCCACGTACATCAGTGCGGAGTCGAACGATCCGAGTTGATTGACCAGTACACCGATGGCAATCGGCGTCACGATGCTGGCGATGTTGCCGCAGAAGTTGAACATCGCCCCGCTGATGCCCATCGCGCGTTTGGGCGACACATCACCGACGATGCACCAACCCAGGTTGCCGATGCCTTTGGCGAAGAACGCCAGGGACATCACGCCGATCACCACGAGGATCGACTGGGTGTAGTTGGCGATGACGATGGTGCTGGAGAGCAGCAGGCCGCAGATGATCGGGGTCTTGCGCGACGCGGTGAGGCTGTAGCCTTTCTTCAGCATCCAGTCGGACCACACACCACCGATCATCCCGCCCAGGCAGCCGGCAATCGGTGGAATGGCCGCCACCAGGCCGACCTTGAGCATGGTCATGCCCTTGGCTTCGATCAGGTAGGTCGGGAACCAGGTCAGGAAAAACCAGGTGATGGAGGTCAGGCAGAACTGGCCCAGATAGACGCCCAGCATCATGCGATTGCCGCCAATGGCTTTGACGCGCGTCCAACTGAACGGGGTCTTCACATCCCCCATGTTCGGCAGACCGCCGCCCGCTTCGATGTAGTCGATTTCGGCCTGATTGGCGCGTTTGTCTTTGCGCGGTTCATGAACCAGCTTGAACCACAGCAGGCCGATCAGAATGCCTGCCCCGCCGGTCCAGAAGAACACGTGTTGCCAGCCAAAGCTGTTGAGCAACAGCACCATCAACGGGGTGAAGGCGGCCAACGCGAAGTACTGCGCCGACTGGAAAATCGCCGTGGCCAACCCGCGTTCATGACGGGGAAACCACATCACGGTCAGGCGGTTGTTGGCCGGAAAGGCTGGTGATTCGGCTACGCCCATCAGGAAGCGCAATACGAACAGCACGACGAACGCCGAGCTGAACAGGTCGACGTAGCCCTGCAGGTAGGTCAATGCCGACCAGATGATCAGGCTCATGCCCAGCACCAGCCGCGAACCGAAGCGGTCGAGCACGATGCCACCCGGAATCTGCATGCTGGTGTAGGCCCAGCCAAAGGCAGAAAAGGCGATGCCCATGGTGATCGCATCGAAGCCCAGGTCATGACGCATCGCCGGTGCGGCAATCGACAGCGTGGCGCGGTCGACGTAGTTGAACACGGTCACGATGAAGATCATCGCGAGGATGAGATAGCGAACGTGGGTCTTCGCCGGGACCTGTGGTGTGGGGATCACTGTTATTTTCCTTGTTGTGATGTAGCACGGGTGCTGTGTTGGCCTGGCCCTGATTTACGCACTGAAATCGTTATGATTGCGCAATCATTGAAACTCAATAAAAAAGGCACTGCGCTGGTTGAACGTCTGCCTTTGGCGAAAATACTACACTGATTGCGCAATCATTCAATACCGCGTTTGTCGGTTCGTGCGGCAAACACCTCTCCCCTGTGGGAGCGGCGCCAGGTTGGAAGGGGGTCACATAGAACGGACGCAGAGGGTCAGGTACTGGCGCGGTCGATCAGGGTGAAGCCGGTGTCGAGGCGTACGGGTTGGGCGCTGGAGCTGTGTTCCTGAAAGCGATCCAGCAAGGCCTGAGCGACCTGCAAACCAATGCGATTACCGTCCACGCGCACCGTGGACAGCGCCGGATGCACCTGCGCGGCACTGCTCAGATCACCAAAGCCCATGACCGCCAGATCTTCCGGCACCCGCAGGCCACGACTCGCCGCTTCGGCCAGCACGCCTTGGGCCACGGTGTCCGAACTGCAGACCACCACATCGGTGGCAACACCGCGGTCCAGCAAACCCGCCAGCCCTTCCCGCCCGACCTGCAGGGTGGCGGGCGGCGCGAGGACTTCCATCGGCACGTCGTCGATGCCGTGCCGCTTCAATTCAGCGATCAGGCTGTGGCAACGACGCAAGCCCCGAGGGTCGCTGATGGTCACTACGGAAAAACGCTTATAGCCTTTGTTCAACAGATGCCGCGCGGTTTCTTCTCCGACCTTTTCGTGGGAGAACCCCACCAGCATGTCGATGGGGTCTTCACTCAAGTCCCACGCTTCGACCACTGGAATCCCGGCCTGAGCCAGACGTGTGCGGCTGGATTCAGTGTGCAACGTACCGGTCAAGACGATGCCGTCAGGACGACGCCCCAGCACGGCCTCCAGCAGCTTTTCTTCCTGCTCGGCGTCGTAACCGGTCAAGCCCAGCAACGTCTGATAACCCGCCTGGGTCAGGCGGTCCATCAGCGCCTGCACCGTGTCGGCGAAGATCGAGTTGGCGATCGTTGGCAGAAAGATCGCCACCAATCGGCTCTTGTTGCTCGCCAGACTGCCCGCCAGCATGTTCGGCACATAGCCGGTCTTGCGCACCGCTTCACGGACTTTTTCGCGGGTGTTCTCGCTCACCAAATCCGGGCGACTCAAGGCCCGCGACACCGTCATCGGCGACACACCGGCGACTTTGGCGACATCGATCAGGGTCAGACTGGCAGCTTTTTTCGGCTCGGACGACGACACAGGGTCAGCCGACCGGCCCGGTTTTTTGGGCATGGAGAGTTCCGAGGTCAACGCAGGGGGTCGGGCACGTCCCAAGAGCAGGATGGGCCGGGAGGGAATTTAACAAAGCTGGGGCGTGGGCGCACGGGGTTGGGACGTTCAGGGCTTGCGAGAGGCCCCATGGTGGCTGGCTCCCACGGTGATTGCGCCGAATCCAGATTTTTCGTTCCACGCCGAATCTGTGGGAGCCGCCTTGGTGGCGAAAAAGACTGTTCAACCACCACTATCCCAACGTCGCCGAGCCAATATCCAGCTTGTCCGCATCGGCAAATTCATCCAGCCCCAGATCCGCCAGGTCCAGCTCTCCCGGATCGGTCTCTTCGTCAGCGTCGGAGTCATTGAGCGGCGACTGATCACCGCCGAAATGCCGGTCTTGCTCATCTTCAATCAAAAACAGCGGTGCAAAAAAATGTTGAGTCACTGCGTGTGGCACTACCTGCATGGCTTCAATCTCCCAACGATTCAATTCCACTTCAAGGCTACTCCAGAATCCGTGGCTGTCACACCCAACTGAAAAACGCGCCGCCATTGTCGCGCAGCATTTGCGCCATGGCGTGGGCGGCGGGTGAGAGGTATCCCTCGCGTCGGAGGATGACGCAAAGGGTTCGCGTCATGGTGGTATTGTCCAGCGGCACTTCCCGCAGATATTGCATGTTCTTGCCATATTCCAGCGTTTCCCGGGCGATGAAGCTGAGCAGGCTGGTCTGGGCGATCAATCTAGGCAGCAGGGAAATGGAGTTGGCCTCGATCTGCACCACCGGCAGCGGCAAATTGTGGCGGGCGAAGGCTTCGTCGACCCAGATGCGCGACGACACCCCTGGCGGCGGCAACACCCAGCGATAGTTGCACAGGTCGCTCATCTGAAATGGCGCGTTGAAAATCGGGTGATTGCGGCTGGCGATCACCACCGCTTCGTCGGTGAGGATCGGGTGCGCGTTGAATTCGTCTTCAACGCCCCGCTGCGCACAGATGATCATGTCCAAGTGCCCGGAACGCAGTTGTTCACGAAGCATGTCGTCCTGGCCAATCACCAGTTTCAAGGTGATGTCGGGCGCCCGTTTGAGCAGCGCATTGGTCAGTTCCGGCAGCAGGTACTCGGCCATGGTCGAAGCGCATCCCAGACGAATTTCCCCCACTGCACCGCTGGCAAAATCCCTGACCTCACGCTGAGTCTGGGCGATGCTCTGCTGCAGCATCCTGCCCCGCGCCTGCAACAACTCTCCCACCGGGGTGAGCTTGATCCGGCGCCCGTCGCGCTGAAACAGTTTGGTGCCGAACGACTCTTCCAGGCGCTGAATGCTCTTGGTCAGCGCAGGCTGGCTGCGATTGAGCTTTTCAGCGGCACGGCCCAGATGACCCAGTTCGGCGATGGTGTCGAAATAGGTCAGGTCACGCAGGTCCATATATCAACCAAAGTTATCAATTCATGATTATTAGAAAATAGACTTGATCGATTCAGCTGTCGATAATTTCCGCCATTGGACCGCACTCCATCAGGAAACCGCCCATGCTCTGGAGATCCTCCTTGTCTCGCAACACCTCGGCACACCCCGCTTCGTTTTCCCTCGACAGCCTTCACCCGCTGCTGCAATGGTGTCTGTTAATCCTGCTGGCCGGTAGCGCCGGTCAGCTGTTCAAATTCTTTCACGTCCCCGCTGCGCTGTTTCTCGGGCCGATGCTGGTGGCGATCGCCTTTGGCGTGTCCGGTGCCTCGATCCGTCTCAACAAGCATGTGTTTCGCCTGGGTCAAGGCGCGGTTGGTGTGCTGGTGGCCCACTCGATGACGATGGGTGTGCTGCTCACGGCGATGCAGTCCTGGCATGTGATGGTGTTCGCGACCTTACTGACCGTCGTGCTGAGTGCGGTGGTCGGGATCGGCCTGGCGCGCTGGGGCGGGATTCAAAGCAGCACGGCTGCCTGGGGCACCTCACCCGGCGCAGCATCGGCGATGGTGGCCATGTCCGAGGATTACGGTGCGGATTCCCGCGTGGTGGCGACCATGCAGTACGTGCGCGTGGTGTGCGTGGTGATGGTCGGAGCACTGGTCAGCCGCCTGATCGGCGCTGACGCCGGAGGCACCGACGCTCACAGCACCGATGCGCTGCTGCAAGGCGTGAACCTGCTGCATCTGGGGCTGAGCCTGCTGGTGATCGTGGTCGGTGTGACCCTTGGTAATAAAGTGCCTGCGGGTGCATTGCTGGTACCACTGATTCTGGGCGGCGCATTGCAGCTCAGTGGCGTGTTGCAGATCGTCATGCCGACCTGGTTGCTGGCGATTGCCTATGGCGCCATCGGCAGCTACATCGGCCTGCGCTTCGACCGGGCAACGATCAACTACGTGTGGCGGCGCCTGCCCGCGATGATTTGCAGCGCGCTGATCCTGATCGTGCTCTGCGCCCTCTCTGCCTGGGTCATCGCCGAAATGATGGGCAAGGATTTCCTCTCGGTGTACCTGGCCACCAGCCCCGGTGGTCTGGACGCCATGGCGATCATCGCCATCGACACCCACTCCGATGTCGGCTTCGTCCTGGCCATGCAGACCCTGCGTCTGTTCGGCGTGATCGTGACCGGCGCGTACATTGCGCGGCAGGTGATTCGGGTGACGCAGCGGTTGGCGTGATGCTTCAGATGCGGTGATACGCATCCCCTGCGAGAGATTCTGGTTGACTGGTCAACTGCATTCGCCACCCAGGCGGCTCCCACAGAAATAGGGCCGGATCCGGATCTTGTGTTCGACGCTGAACCCTGTGGGAGCCGGCTCGCTGGCGAAGGCGGTGGATCAGTCAATCTTGGTGTGTCTGACACGACGCATTCGCCACCCAGGCGGCTCCCACAATGGGATCAGCGCACGATTACAACCGCGCCAACGCCGTCGCCAGGCTCTGCGCCAGCGGCAGCACCGGCAACAACGTCGCCTGATAGGCGTGATACAGATCCGCCTTGCCCGCCCAGATATCGGCACTCGGTTGATTCTGCGGGTTCAGCTCATGGCGCCAACTGCCGTGCTCTCGGTCGATGAACAAGGTCTCGTTGAATTCCCAGAACGTGCGATACCAGGTTTCGTACGACTGCTCCCCGGTCCGTTGCAACAAGGCCGCTGCCGCTGCCGCCGCTTCCGCGTGGGTCCAGTGCAGGCGATGGCGCACCACCGGGCGGTTTTCCCAGTCGAGGGTGTAGACGATACCCGGCAGGCCATCGACGTTCCAGCCGTAACGACAGGCGTTTTCGAACAGCCCCCGCGCGTCCTCCAGCAACCACGCAGGCGTCGGTAATCCGGCTTTCTGCCGGGCCGCTTCCAGATGCAACACCAGGCGTGCCCATTCGAAAGCGTGACCGGGCGTGGTGCCATACGGGCGGAAACCGTCGTCCGGCTTGTCATCGTTGTATTCCAGGACCGGCTGCCATTGCAGGGTGAAGTGCTCGATCACCTGATGATCGTTAGCCGCCGCATGTTGATGAATCACCCGCTCGACGATGCGCAACGCGCGATCCAGCCAGCGTGCATCACCGGTGACATCGGCCAGTGCGAGAAAGGCCTCGGTGCTGTGCATGTTGCTGTTGGCGCCGCGGTAGGCTTCTTCATCACTCCAGTCGCGAGCGAAGGACTCGCGCATGGCACCTTCTTCTTCGCTCCAGAAATGTTGGGTGATGACATGGATCGCCTGCTCCAGCAGTTCCTTGGCACCTGGTCGTTGGGCGACGACGGCAGAAGATGCCGCGAGGGCGACGAAGGCGTGAAGGTAAGCCGCTTTGCCGGTATCGCCACCCTTGTCTGCCGGTTTGGCAAACCAGCCGCCATGCTCGGCATCACGCAAGGGGCCCGCCAACGCGGCAACGCCATGATCCACCAGCTCGGCGCAACCGGGAATGCCGTTGATATGGGCCATGGCGAAACTGTGGGTCATGCGTGCGGTGTTCATGGTTTCAGCGACTGCGTCGGCAGGCAGCCGACCCACGTCATCCAGATTGCCGAAGCCTTGGTGCATCTTCGCTGCCTTGGCGAAGCCCAACAGCCGGTTACCCTCCTGCGCCAGCCAGGCCTTGTGCCCTGGGGAGCGCAACCAACTGCTGAAACCGCGATTCACATCGTCCATTGCTTGTCACCTTTTCTGCTCGGCAGGTTCGGCCCGCCAGGAATTATTAGACGGGTCGAATCATGCAAGCCACAGACGGGTGCAGGCAAGTGAATGAGGTGAATCCTTTAAGCTAAAGATTCTGTAGGCGTGAGCTTGCTCGCGCCTACAACGAGGCGAACGCTACACCCGGAAACGCGCAACCACCTGATTCAACTCCCCGGCCAGTCGCGACAGTTCGTTGCTCGACGCGCTGATCTGGTTGGCGCCGGACGACGATTGCAGCGACAGGTCACGAATGTTGACGATGTTGCGGTCCACTTCCCGCGCCACCTGCGCCTGCTCTTCAGCGGCACTGGCGATGACCAGGTTGCGCTCGGAAATCTGGTTGATCGACGAAGTGATGCGGTTCAACGATTCACCCGCCCCTTGCGCCAGCTCCAGGGTTTCAGTGGCTCGGGAACGGCTGACCAGCATCGATTCCAGCGCTTCACTGGAACCGCTGCGCATGGTGGAGACCATCTTGTCGATTTCCAGCGTCGATTGCTGGGTGCGGTGGGCCAATGCGCGAACCTCGTCGGCGACCACGGCAAAACCGCGCCCCGACTCGCCAGCGCGAGCCGCCTCGATGGCAGCGTTCAGCGCGAGCAGATTGGTTTGTTCGGCAATCGAGCGAATCACGTCCAGCACTTTGCCGATGTCTTGCGATTGGTCGGCCAAGGTCTGCACCAGCACCGAGGTGTGCTGCACGTTATTGGAGAGGTTCTGGATCGAGCTGACGGTCTCGATCACCCGAGCCTGACCGTCCTGAGCCGCTTCGTTGGACTCGCTCGACGCCTGGGACGTGGACACCGCGTTACGCGCCACTTCTTCCACCGCCGAGGTCATTTCATTGACGGCCGTGGCGGCCTGTTCGATCTCGGCGTTCTGCTGATGCAGGCCGCGATGGCTGTCTTCGGTGACCGAATTCAGTTCGGTGGCCGCCGACGCCAACTGGCTCGCTGAACTGCCGATCAGGCTCAAGGTACTGCGTAAGTTGTTCTGCATTTGTTGCAGCGCACTGAGCAAGCGCGTCACTTCGTCCTTGCCTTCGACGCGGATGTCGTGGGTCAGGTCGCCCTTGGCCACGAACTCGGCGGCGCTGACGGCGTCCTCCAGCGGCAGGATGATGCTGCGAGTCAGCCACAGGGCGAGGATCACTGTGGCCAGCGCCGCGATCAACACGAAGACCAGCACGATGGTGCGTGAATGGCCGTATTGCGACTCGGCCGCCGTGCCTTCCAGCTCGACCTGATGAGAGTAGAAATCCGCCAGATCCCCCAACTGCGCACCGGAGTTGTCGACGGTGGTTTTCATGTCCACCAGCAACAAGGCGTTCAAGCCTTTGAGGTCACCGCTGTCAGCGAGCACGAAGGATTGCGCCAGCCCACGCTGATAGTCGGCCAGGGTGGTGCGGAATTTGTCGTAGAGGACCTTTTCCTCGGGGGTGTCGATGAATTTATCGAGGCTGGTGAGCTTGTCAGCCAAGACCTTGGCGCGGGCGTCCATCTGCCCTTTGTAGACGCTGACATTCTTCGGATCCGGGTCCAGTGCCATGCGCAGGGAAATCGTACGAATGCGCAGCATGGCCTCGCGGATGTCATTGACCAGACGCATGCTTGGCATCCAGTTGCTTTCGACCGCCACCTCACTTTGGCGAATGGTGGACATCTGGCTGAGGGCAAACCAGCCCAATAGCGCAACAAGCAGGGAAATCAGGGTAAATCCAAGGCCCGCGCGGCGGGCGATGGTCAGGTTGCGTAGATTCATGACCGTAGGCTCGTTATTTTGGGGGCGTGTAGGTGTGACGGCGTCGCAAAGTCATCGTATGACTACCGCTTATCGACGCCGCGAGGCGCTTCTTGAGTCGCCGTCAGATGAAGAATCCGAACGCCTGTTCGACGAAACATCGAACCCCTCGTCCTTGAGCGGTCTAGACCTGAAAGACAGCGATCAACAGCACGGGAGACGAATCATGCATCTGGAAGGTTCCTGTCATTGTGGGGCGGTGGAGTTCAGCCTGACCTGCGCCCACCCCTACCCTTATCAGCGTTGCTATTGCTCGATTTGCCGCAAGACTCAGGGCGGTGGCGGTTACGCGATCAACCTGGGTGGCGAGGCGAAAAGCCTGAAGGTCAAAGGCCAAAACAGCATCGCGATCTACCACGCGAAAATGCGTGACGACGAACACAAGCACGTCCACACCAGCAGCGCCGAACGGCATTTCTGCAAACACTGCGGCAGCGGTCTGTGGCTGTTCAGCCCCGAGTGGCCGGAACTGATTCACCCTTTCGCTTCGGCCATCGACACCCCTCTGCCTACGCCGCCGGAACATACGCACCTGTTGCTGGACTCCAAAGCGTCCTGGGTGGAAGTGGAAGCAGGGCCGAACGACCTGCAATTCGAACGATACCCTGAGGAGTCGATTGCCCAATGGCATGAGCGGTTGGGGCTGGAGCGTTGACCCCCTTCTCTGTAGGAGTGAGCTTGCTCGGCAAATTCTCTGAACCTCTCCACGACCCGCCGACTCCCAACAGAAAGCCTGGGAGGATAAGCACATGCCAATGCATCGAGTCGCCAGCCTGGCCGATCTTCGTCGGGATCGCGGCATTCAGGTTGAAGTGGGGAAGAAAAAGCTCGTACTGGTCTGGCATGGTGAAGAAGTTCGGGCCTATCAGGCCGAGTGCCCCCATGCTGGCGCGCCACTGGCAGAGGGCGCGGTGTGCAACGGCCATCTGATCTGCCCGTGGCACAAGGCCGAGTTCGCGGTCTCCGATGGCCATTTGTGCGAGCCGCCTGCGCTGGATGCCCTGACGCGCTATCCGACGCAAGTCATCGAAGATCAGGTACACGTCGACGACCAGCCCGTGGAACCGAGACCAGAAGCCCTCGCCGACGACGATCGTTGCTTCATCATCATCGGCGCGGGTGCCGCCGGGACCGCCGGGGCATGCGCACTGCGAGAACAGGGATTCAACGGTCGAGTATTGCTGATCGATCGCGAACACTCACCGGGTTACGACCGCACTGCGTTGAGCAAATTCGTGCTGGCCGCCGACATGCCCCCAGATGAAACGCCTGCCTTACGGGAAGATGCGTTCTACGTTGATCAACGCATCGAGCGCATTCAGGGTGAGGTGATGAAGCTCGATGCCCTCAACAAACGGGTGACCCTCTCGGACGGTCGCCGCCTCGATTACGACTCGGCACTGATCACCACGGGCGGCGATCCGCGTACCCTGCCGCTGATTGGCGCAGACCTTGCGCACGTGTTGACCCTGCGCTGCCGCGACGATGCAGAAAAAATTCTGCACGCGGCGCAGCCCGGCCGTCACGCGCTGGTTGTGGGCGACAGTTTCATCGGACTAGAGACGGCTTCTGCGCTACGCAAACACGGCGTCAACGTCACCGTGCTGGCCCGTCATGAAATTCCGTTTGCCGGGCAATTGGGTGAGCGCATCGGCAAAGCCCTTCGGTCGTTGCACGAGCAGAACGGCGTGTTATTTCGCACCCATGTCGATGTTAGCCGCTTCGAAAGCGATGATCATGGACAGCTGACCACTGCGGTGCTTAGCAACGGCGAACGCTTGCCAGTCGACCTGGCCCTGATCGGCATCGGTGTCACCCCTGCCACTCAATTCGTCGATGGTATCCAACGAGAGCAAGACGGCTCGCTGAGTGTGGACTCAGGCATGCGCGCAGGTAAGGATTTGTGGGCCGCAGGCGACATCGTGACCTTCCCGCTCGCGGGCCAGTCCAAACGCATCGAGCACTGGCGGCTGGCGCAGCAGCAGGCGCGCATAGCGGCCAGAAATATGCTGGGTGGGCAAGACAACTACAGCGATGTCCCCTACTTCTGGACCCAGCAGGTGGAAAAACGTCTGGATTACCTCGGCCACGCCGATGCATGGGATGACATCGTTTACCTGGGAGATCCCGAAGCGTTCGACTTCCTCGCGCTGATTTGCAATCAAGGTGCGGTAAAGGCAGTGGTCGGCTGCGAACGAGAGCGGGAGGTGGCCATGTTGGCGGAACGAATGAAACAGCCATTGTTCAAGGATGAAGCCGTCATGTTGATCCGACAGATCAGTGCCTGAACACAAAACGGAGAAGCGAAGATGTCACATGAATCGAACCGTGAAGACCTCGAACACACACCCCAAAATGCCGGGAAAATCGATGAACGGCACAAGCAGGCTAATCAACAAGGGGAACAGCCTCGCCATCCTGGACACGAGAAAAACGAGCCTGTCAGCGGGGATCAGAATCGGGACAAACCCTGACCCCGCTTTTGATGTTCATCGACTGGTCGCTGGCTGACGATTACACCGACGCTTGTGCTGACACGGCGCCTGAACCTCGACCGCTTTCTCGACTTTCATCCACCACGCCTCGCCCCGACTGGGGTATTGCAGATAGAACGGCTGGCCCATCTCCGGCGTGGTGATGGAAATGCTGCGATCCCACGCCAGCGCCAGAATACGGTCGAACGGTTCATGCCAGGCGTGCATCGCCAGATCGAAGGTGCCGTTATGGATGGGCAACAACCACTTGCCGCGCACGTCAATGTGCGCTTGCAGGGTTTCTTCCGGTTGCATGTGCACGTCCGGCCACTCGACGTTGTAGGCGCCGGTCTCCATGAGGGTCAGGTCGAACGGCCCGTACTGCTCGCCGATCAATTTGAAACCCGGGTGATAGCCGGTGTCACCGCTGAAAAAGATCCGTTGCTCGCCATCGATCATCACCCACGAGCACCACAACGTCTGATTGCCGTCGCGCAGGCTGCGGCCGGAAAAATGCTGAGCCGGTGTAGCGACGAAACGGATGCCGTGAATGTCGGTGGACTGCCACCAGTTCAACTGTTGGACTTTCTCGGCGGGCACGCCCCATTCAATCAGCGTATCGCCCACACCCAGTGGCGCGATGAAATGTTCGGCCTTGTCCTTGAGCACCTGAATGGTCATGTGATCAAGGTGGTCGTAATGGTTGTGGGACAGGATCACCGCCTTCAGCGGCGGCAGGTCCTCCAGGCTGATCGGAGGCTGGTGGAAGCGCTGTGGCCCGGCCCATTGCACGGGCGAGGCGCGCTCGGCGAACACCGGGTCGGTAATGAAATACTGGTCACGCAGTTTCAGCAGCACGGTCGAATGCCCCAGGCGATACACCGTGTTGTTCGGCGCGGCCAGCAGTTGCTGACGGGACAGCGGCTGAACCGGAATCTCACCCACGGGGCGCGTGTGGCGAGGCTTGTTGACCATGGCATTCCAGAAGATGCGCAGCGTCTTGACGAAGCCCGAGCGCTGCATGGGCTTGTGATTGCGGTAGCGACCCTCTTCGCGGGCAAGGACCGGCAACGAAGGAGCGTTATCGAGGTTTTTTTCGATCGAGGCCATGAGGTGCTGACTCCATGAAACGGGTGGAGGTTTCTGCAGTGGCGGACGCATTGCAGAATGTTGCATACGACAGAAAGAAGTAAGCGGGAAGTTGTAACAGGCTTTTACACTACACAGTGTAGTTTCTAGCTTGCACGAATCCCAAAGAGAAGTAAACTGCTCGGTGTAATTTTCCTGCTGGCGGCCCACAAGGTCAGCATCACCTCTCAGAAGAGACGACATGACAGCCCCGACGCGCCTGACCGACCGAAAACGTGAATCCATCGTGCAGGCGGCCATTGCCGAATTCCGCGATAACGGTTTTGAGGTCACCAGCATGGACCGCATCGCTGCCCGGGCTGAAGTCTCCAAGCGCACGGTGTACAACCATTTCCCGAGCAAGGAAGAGCTGTTCTCGGAAATGTTGCAGCGCCTGTGGGCCAGCGCCGCCGCGCAGCCGGACGCCGCTTACCGGCCCGGCGTACCGCTGCGCGACCAGTTGCGCGAACTGCTCAATGCCAAGATGAGCACCTTGGGCGACAGCAATTTCATCGACCTGGCGCGGGTGGCCATCGGCGCGACGATTCACTCCCCTGAGCGGGCGCAAGTCTGGGTCAACCGCCTCAATCAGCGGGAAGAAACCTTCACCGTCTGGGTACGCGGCGCACAACAGGACGGCCGCCTCAAAGCCGTCGAGCCGGGTTTTGCCGCCTCGCAAATCCATGCCTTGCTCAAAGCGTTCGCCTTCTGGCCGCAAGTCACCCTCAACGAGCCGCTGCTCACCCTCGAAAAACAGGTCACCGTGGTGGAATCCGCACTGGACCTGTTTCTCTGCTGGTATGAAATCCGCCCAGCGGTTTAACGCTTGGCGGCGACCACCCGCCCGACGATTTCCCGGCGCACCTGCAAGCCAGGTTCGGCACGCTCTCTGGCAATCGCCAACACCTGTTCCGGTGCGGTGTCCGGACGGCCTGCATTAAACGGTGGCGCAGGGGCGTATTCGATTTGCAACTGGATGGCCTGGGCTGTGTCGGCGTCGAAAATCTCGGCAATCAACGTCAGAGCGAAGTCGATGCCTGCCGTCACGCCACCCCCGGTCATCAGGTTGCCGTCCCGTACCACGCGGTCCTTGACAGGAATCGCCCCGAATTGTTCCAGCAGGCTGTGGGACGCCCAGTGGGTCGTCGCGCGCTTGCCATTCAGCAACCCCGCAGCGCCGAGCACCAACGCGCCCGTGCACACTGACGTGACGTATTGCGCGTTCTTCGCCTGCTGCTGGATGAACGCCAGCGTCTGCGCGTCCTCCAGCAAGGCATCGATCCCCACGCCCCCCGGCACGCAGATCACGTCCAGATCAGGACAGTCAGCAAACGTCACGGTCGGTTGCAGCCCAAGCCCGGTGCTGGATTGCAGCGGGTCGAGGTTCTTCCAGACCAGGTGCACGGTCACGCCGGGCGTGCTGGCGAAAACGTCGTAAGGACCGGTCAGGTCCAGTTGTTGAACCTTGGGAAATACCAACAGGCCGATGTGCAGCGTCATGGGGGTCGCTCCTTGGTGGATGTGAGGGAGTCATTGGACGGATTCACTGTAGCCAGATACGCTTTGGCAGATACGCCATTAACCCCACAGATTACGCCAACCCTTTTGATCGAGAACGGCCATGGCTCACAGCCCCAAACCCATTCACATTCTGGCGTTCCCCAATGTGCAGTTGCTGGATGTCACCGGGCCGCTGCAAGTGTTCGCGTCGGCCAACGTGCATGCGGCGGAGCACGGGTTGCCTGCCCCCTACTCGCCCATGGTCATCGCCCGCGAGCACGGCCACATCGTGTCATCCGCAGGTCTTGGGCTGCTGACGTATCCACTGCCGACAACCGCATCCGACACGCTAATCATCGCCGGTGGCCGAGGTGTCCATACGGCGTTGCAGGATAAGGATTTACTCATGTGGGTTCGGGCTCAGGCAGCACGCGCGCGTCGGGTGGCCTCCGTCTGCACGGGCGCCTTCCTGCTGGCTGAAACCGGCGTGCTGGACGGCCATCGCGTGGTGACCCATTGGGACAGTTGCGCGGAGCTGGCCCGACGCTACCCCGCGTTGCAGGTCGATCCCGAACCGATTTTCATCAACGAAGACGTGCTGTGGACGTCCGCCGGCGTAACGGCAGGCATCGATCTGGCGCTCGCGATGGTCGAGGCCGATCTGGGGCGGACCGTGGCGCTGGCGGTGGCGCGGGATCTGGTGGTGTTTCTCAAACGGCCGGGCGGCCAATCGCAATTCAGCACTGCATTGTCGCTGCAACACACCACCCGCAGCCAGGACAGTCGCTTTGGCGATCTGCATGCCTGGATGCTGGACAACCTGGCCAGCGACCTGTCCGTCGCCACGCTGGCGGCGCAAGTGGGCATGAGCGAACGCAGCTTCGTGCGCCACTACCGCGCCCAAACCGGCAACACCCCGGCCCGGGCCATCGAGCAATTGCGCGTTGAAGCTGCACGCCGGTTGTTGGGGGACAGCGCGCTGCCGATCAAGCGGATTGCCGATCGCTGCGGGTTTGGCACTGAAGAGACCTTACGTCGGAGTTTCCTGCGCACCGTGGCCGTCACGCCGCAAGCGTATCGGGAGCGGTTCAGTGCGGGGTGATCTGCGTTGCCCGTGGTCAGTCGCCGCATGGCCAATAAGAAATTAATTTTCATAAATTGATATTTTTATCGATTTTCGTGTAATTTAATTTTCATCACGAAATCAGAGATAAAAATAATGCCTGCCTGTGATCGTCGCCTTTCGACCCTTGCTTCATGCCCTGAACCTTTCGCAACGCCCACTGCCGAGACCGTTTTCATCGCAGGTCTACGCCCGGACTGAACGCCGTCGCCGCCCTGCCTGACCTCCACTTTCTCTGCAAGGAACCGTTGCATGCCCCCTTCTACCGGCCTGTCCCTGTTGGTCTATGCCGCCATCGCGATCATTGCCCTGATCGTGCTGATCGCCCGTTTTCGCCTCAACCCATTTGTCGTCATCACCTTGGTGTCCGTTGGCCTGGCGCTGGTTGCCGGGATGCCTGCCGCCTCCGTGGTGACCTCTTATGAAGGAGGTGTCGGCAAGACCCTCGGCCACATCGCGCTGGTGGTGGCACTGGGCACGATGCTCGGCAAAATGATGGCCGAATCCGGAGGTGCCGAGCAGGTGGCGCGCACGCTGATCGACCGCTTCGGTGAGCGCAACGCGCATTGGGCAATGGTCTGCATCGCCTTTCTGGTGGGCCTGCCGCTGTTCTTCGAAGTCGGCTTCGTGCTCCTGGTGCCGATCGCCTTTACCGTCGCGCGTCGAGTTGGGGTATCGATCCTGATGGTTGGCCTGCCGATGGTGGCCGGTCTGTCAGTGGTGCACGCGCTGGTGCCGCCACACCCGGCCGCGATGCTGGCAGTGCAGGCGTATCAGGCATCCGTCGGCCAGACACTGTTTTATGCCATCCTGATCGGCATCCCGACCGCGATCATCGCGGGCCCGGTCTACGCAAAGCTCATCGTCCCGCACATTCATCTGCCCGATGAAAACCCGCTGGCCAGGCAGTTTCTCGACCGTGAACCACGCAAACAACTGCCCGGTTTCGCGACCACCATGGCGACCATTCTGCTGCCGGTTTTCCTGATGCTGCTGGGCGGCTGGGCCAACCTGATTTCGACGCCGGGCAGCGCGCTCAACAGCTTTCTGCTGTTTGTCGGCAACTCGGTGATCGCCCTGCTGCTGGCGACCTTGCTAAGCTTCTGGACCCTGGGTATCGCCCAAGGCTTCAATCGCGATGCCATCCTCAAGTTCACCCAGGAGTGCCTGGCTCCGACCGCGAGCATTACCTTGCTGGTGGGTGCCGGTGGCGGTTTGAATCGAATTCTGGTGGACAGCGGCGTGACCAACGAAATCGTCGGTCTGGCCCAGGATTTCCATCTGTCGCCACTGCTGATGGGCTGGCTGTTCGCGGCCCTGATGCGCGTTGCTACCGGTTCCGCCACGGTGGCGATGACCACCGCTTCCGGCATCGTCGCGCCGGTTGCCATGGGCTTGGGCTATCCGCATCCCGAATTGCTGGTGTTGGCGACCGGCGCAGGCTCGGTGATCTTTTCCCACGTCAACGACGGCGGGTTCTGGCTTATCAAGGAGTACTTCAACATGACCGTGGCACAGACCTTCAAGACCTGGACGGTGCTGGAAACGCTGATTTCGGTCATCGCGTTCGTCCTCACCCTCGGTCTGGCGCAGGTGATCTGAGTGGACATCCTGTATCAGATCCGCGCCCGTCAGGATTCCTTCAGCGCTGGAGAGGGCCGCATCGCCAAACTGATTCTCAGCGACGTCGCATTCTCGGCCAGCGCCAGCCTCGACGAGCTGGCGGCCCGCGCCGAAGTCAGCAGCGCGACCCTGTCCCGCTTCGCCCGCACCGTGGGCTGCAAGGACCTGCGCGACCTGCGCCTGCAACTGGCGCAGGCCAGTGGCGTGGGCAGCCGTTTTCTCAAACCGGAACAGGCGCCGGAACAGTCGGCGTTTTTCAGCCAGATCGTCGGCGACATCGAATCCACTCTGCGCCAGCATCTGGCGGGCTTCGACGACGCCCGTTTCAAGGCTGCCGTCGCCCTGCTCGCCCCGGCGCGGATGATCCACAGTTTCGGCATGGGCGGCTGCTCCAGCTTGTGCAGCGACGAATTGCAAACCCGCCTCGTGCGCCTGGGCTACCCGATCGCCGCCTGCCGCGACCCGGTGATGATGCGCTTGATCGCCGCCACCCTCGGTCCTGATCACAGTCTGGTCGTCTGCTCGCTGAGCGGGCTGACCCCGGAACTGCTGGATGCCGTGACACTGGCACGCAGTTACGGCGCGAAAGTCGTGGCGATCACCCTTCCCCAGTCGCCTCTCGCGACATTGGCCGACGTACTGCTGCCGTTGCAGATCGCTGAAACCAACTTCATCTACAAACCCACGGCGGCGCGCTACGGCATGCTGCTGACCCTCGACGTGCTGGCCACCGAACTGGCGTTGATCGCTCCGGATGACAATCAGGAACGCCTGCGCCGCATCAAGCTGGCCCTCGACGATTACCGCGGCGGCGACGACGGCCTGCCGCTTGGAGACTGACCCATGCTTTATGACCTGATCATTCGCGACGCGCTAGTGATCGATGGCAGCGACACGCCCGGCTTTCGCGCCGACGTGGCGATTCGTGACGGGCGCATCCAGCGCATCGGCGATCTGAAAGGCGTTTCGGCGAACGAAGACATCAACGCCGCAGGCCGCGTGCTGGCACCAGGCTTTATCGACGTGCACACCCACGACGACACTGTGGTCATTCGCCAGCCTGACATGCTGCCAAAGGTCACCCAAGGCGTGACCACAGTCATCGTCGGCAACTGCGGCATCAGCGCGTCTCCGGTGACGCTCGCGGGTGATCCACCGGACCCGATGAACCTGCTCGGCCCCGCCAAAGCATTCGTGTACCCGCGCTTTCGCGACTACCGCAACGCCGTGGACAAGGCGCGTCCGGCGGTCAACGTTGCGGCACTGGTCGGCCACACTGCCCTGCGCAGCAACCATCTGGACGACCTGTTTCGCACCGCTCACCCTGCCGAAATCAGCGCCATGCGCGAACAACTGCGCCAAAGCCTGGAAGACGGCGCACTGGGGCTGTCCACCGGGCTGGCGTATGCCACGGCCTACGCGGCAGAGACTGACGAGGTCAAACAACTGGCCGAGGAGTTGACGGCCTTCGGCGCGGTGTACACCACTCATCTGCGCAGCGAGTTCGAGCCGGTGCTGGACGCCATGGACGAAGCCTTCGACATTGGCCGTCATGCGCGATCGCCCGTGGTGATTTCTCACTTGAAATGCGCAGGCGCAGGCAACTGGGGGCGCAGCCCGCAACTCCTGGCCTCGCTGGAAAAAGCTGCATCGAGCCACCCAGTCGGTTGCGATTGCTACCCGTATGCGGCCAGTTCGTCGACGCTGGATTTGAAGCAGGTGACGGACGCCTTCCGCATCACCATTACCTGGTCCACGCCGCACCCTGATCAAAGCGGACGTGACCTCAAAGAGATTGCCGCCAACTGGGGCGTGTCACTGCTGGACGCCGCGCGCCAACTGCAACCGGCAGGCGCGGTGTATTACGGCATGGACGAGAACGATGTGCAGAACATCATGAAACATCCGCTGTCGATGATCGGCTCGGACGGGCTACCCGAAGACCCCTTCCCTCACCCGCGTCTGTGGGGCGCATTCCCACGTGTGCTAGGGCATTTCAGTCGCGACCTGGGATTGTTTCCGTTGCACCGGGCCATTCACAAGATGACCGGACTGACTGCGACACGCTTTGGTCTGCATGAGCGCGGCTTCGTGCGCGAAGGGTATTGGGCGGATCTGGTGTTGTTCAACCCGGACACCGTGCGGGACGTAGCCGATTTCAAGGAACCGAAACGCGCTGCCGAAGGCATCGACGGCGTGTGGGTGAACGGGCAGTTGAGTTATGCCCTAGGCAAACCACAGGGAGAGCGGCAGGGGCGATTTTTGCCACGCAGCGGGTCGTTGGTCGCAGGGTTCAACTGACAAAACGCGATCCTGCGGGAGATGCCATGTTGGCTGTCCAACTGCATTCGCCACCAGAGGCGGCTCCCACAATGGTCGCGCCGGATCCAAGCCCCTTGTGCGACGCCGAACCTGTGGGAGCCGGCTTGCTGGCGAAAGCGGTGAATCAGCAACACATGAATTGCCTGATACAACGCATTCGCGACCCAGTTGGCTCCCACATGAAGGATGCCGGAGCTGAGGAACTCAGCCGACAATCACCCCACGACACTCCCCAAACCCGATACTCACCTCCCCGTCCTTGCGGCAGCGCGCCTTGAGGATCACTTCATCTCCGGATTGCAGGAAGGTGCGTGTCTCGCCGCCTGGCAGTTCGACCGGGTGTTTGCCGCCCTCGGTCATCTCCAGCAAACTGCCGAACTGCCCCGTCTGCGGCCCGGACAAGGTGCCGGTGCCGAACAGGTCCCCCGCCTGCAACTGGCAACCATTGACGCTGTGATGGGTGACCATTTGCGCCACCGTCCAGTACATGTTCAACGTGTTGCTCAACGCCAGGCGATAAGGCGCGATACCCCGCGCTTTCATCTGGGCCGTCAGCAGCAACACTTCCAGCTCGATGTTCAGCGCCCCTTCGACCTGATCCTGTTCATCGAACAGGTACTCCAGCGGCTGAGGGTCACCTTCCGGGCGCTGGGGTTGCGCGCAACGGAACGGCGCCAGCGCTTCGGCGGTGACCACCCACGGCGACAGGCTGGTGGCGAAGCTCTTGGACAGGAACGGCCCCAACGGCTGGTACTCCCACGCCTGAAGATCCCGCGCCGACCAATCGTTCAGCAGACAGAACCCGGCAATGCGCTGACCGGCTTCGCGGATATTGATCGGCTCGCCCACATCATTGCCAGGCCCCATCCACACACCCAATTCCAGTTCGTAATCCAGACGCTTGCTCGGACCGAACGACGGCACTTCAGCTCCCGGTGCCAGGGTCTGGCCATTCGGGCGTTTGACCGGTGTACCTGAGACCCGCAGCGTCGAAGCGCGCCCATGGTAGGCGATGGGCACGTACTTGTAGTTCGGCAGCAACGGGCTGTCCGGGCGAAACAGTTTGCCGACGTTGGTCGCGTGATGTATGCCCACGTAGAAGTCGGTGTAGTCGCCCACTTGCGCGGGCAAGTGCATCCGGCATTCGCTCATCGGCACCAGCAAGGCATCGCCCAATATCTCCAATTCTTTACGCTGCGCGCTGCCTTCACTCAGCAGATCCAGCAACGCATGGCGCAGCGCCTGCCGAGACACCGCACCCAAGGCGAAAAACGCGTTGAGCTGCCCATGTCGCGCCGCTTCGGCGGCTATCCGTGCCTCTCCCTTGAACTGCCCGGTTTCGTAGGCCACCTGCAAATCGAAAACGAAATCACCAATGGCCACGCCCCCTCTTGCACTGCCGCCTTCGCGGCTGAACACGCCAAATGGCAGGTTCTGCAACGGGAAATCCGGGTGGTCGTTGGCGCAGGTCACCCAACTGCGCAGGTGTCTGGAAGTGCTCATCGTTGGCTGTCCGTCTCGAAAGGTTTGAAGGTGTTGGCGATGCCGTCCCAACAGGCATCGTAGTCGCTTTGCAGTTGCGGGCATTCCAGCGCGTGGCGGCTGGGGCGCAGGACCTTGCCGGTCTCGAACATGAAGGCCATGGTCTGTTCGATCTTGTGCGGCTTGAGGTCGGCGGCCATGGCCTTTTCCGCCGTGGCGTTGTCCGGGCCGTGAGCACTCATGCAGTTGTGCAGCGAGGCGCCGCCGGGCATGAAGCCCTCGGCCTTGGCGTCGTAGGCGCCGTCGATCAGCCCCATGAACTCGTTCATCAGGTTGCGATGAAACCACGGCGGACGGAAGGTGTTTTCAGCCACCATCCAGCGCGGCGGGAAGATCACGAAATCGACGTTGGCCTGGCCGTGGATGGCGCTCGGAGATGTCAGCACGGTGAAAATCGACGGGTCCGGGTGGTCGTAACTCACGGTGCCGAGGGTGTTGAACACGCGCAGGTCGTACTTATACGGCACGTTGTTGCCATGCCAGGCGACGACGTCGAATGGCGTGTGCGCCAGTTGCGTTGCCCAGAGTTCGCCGAGGAATTTCTGCATCAGTACCGTGGGCGTTGGGTCGTTCTCGAAGTGCGCCACCGGCACCTGAAAATCACGCGGATTGGCCAGACCGTTGCTGCCAATGGGGCCCAGATCTGGCAGTCGCAGCGCGCAGCCGTGGTTTTCGCAAATGTAGCCCCGCGCCTGTCCGTCGAGCAGGTCCACGCGGAATTTCAGGCCACGGGGGATCACTGCAATTTCCTGAGGCTCGATGTCCAGTCGACCCAACTCAGTGATCAGCCGCAGGCGGCCTTGCTGGGGAACGATCAACCATTCGCCGTCGGCATTGAAAAACGCCCGCTGCATGGACTGATTCGCGGTGTAGACATACACGCTGACGCCCTCGGCCTGATCGGCTGCGGAGGTACTGGCCAAGGCGATCAGGCCGTCGATGAAGTCAGTGGGTTCGACGGGAACATCGAAGGCGTTCCAGCGCAGGCGATTCGGGGTAACGGGACCTTGTTGCTGGCCGCTGATCTGCCGCTCAAGACGCTGAAACGCCGGATGCGCGGCTGAGGGGTGGATACGGTAGAGCCAGGCCCGCCGCGCCTCGGCACGAGGAACGGTGAACGCCGTGCCGGAGAACTGTTCGGTATACAGACCCAGGGGGTGACGTTGTGGCGAGTTCTGTCCCACGGGCAACCCCCCGGGCACCGCCTCGCTGGAGAAGTGATTGCCAAAGCCGGATTGATACCGAAGGGCTTCGGGTGCGGATGTGTTGAGCATCTCGACCTCTTGTTTTTATTGAGGGCTTGCATGCCTCCGTAGCATTCCGACTCACCGACGGTTGCGCCTGAACTGTCGCTACCGCCGGCAAGCCGTGCTGCTACAAAGGAAAACATGTTATTCGTAAATGGATTACGAATAACGTAATTTGAGTTCCCGCGACGGTCAAGCTATAAAGCAGCATTTTCAGACCGACGCCTTGGCCCATGACAGACGATTCCTCAACCCCAGTAGTCCCACGCCAACAAAAGGTGCAATCCGCCGAGGTCGGCGTCGGCATTCTCAAAGCACTCGCTGAACTGGCCCCTGCCACCTCGCTGTCGAAGCTGGCCGAATACGTCGATATGCCCGCCAGCAAGGTGCACCGCTACCTTCAGGCGTTGGTGGACAGCGGCTTTGCCGAGCAGGACCCCATGACCAGCCATTACCGGCTGGGTCGTTCAGCGTTACAGGTGGGCTTGGCGGCATTGAGCCAGTTGGACGTACTGAAAGTCAGCGCACCGGAACTGATCGCCCTGCGCGACGACATCAACGAAACCTGCTTTCTCGCGGTGTGGGGCAACAAGGGTCCGACAGTGGTGTACCTCGAACAGTCGCTGGGCGCGGTGACGCTGGTCACGCAGATCGGCTCGGTATTGCCGCTGCTCGGGTCATCGACCGGACGAGTGTTCGACGCGTTCCTCTCTCCCGCAGAAACCGCCCTGCTGCGCGAGGCGGAATCAGCGCACCTGAACGCAAAGCAACTAAAAGAGACAGACCGCCACATCAAGGAAATCCGCAGCACGGGTGTGCATCAAATTCACGGCTTGCTGATGGCAGGTGTCAACGCGGTGTCTTCCCCGGTGTTCGCCATGGGCCACAAACTGGTGGGGGTGGTGACGATTGTAGGTTCGGCGTCGGCATTGACCGATGAACGCCAGAAGGCGGTGGCGCAGAAGCTGCTGCAAACCGCACAGACCATCAGTGCGCGGATGGGTGGGGAAATGCCGAAAGCGTATTGAGGTGCAGCGCCAAATATCGCACTTTCGACGCTGAACTGCGGGGGCCGGCTCGCTGGCGAATACATCGGGCCAGTCACCTTCTTCGGTACAGAAATACCGCTTTCGCGAGAAAGCCGGCTCCCACAGAGATCAGCGCAGACTGTCAGACCTCAATCCGCCGTCAACACCCCACGGCGCAACTGGTCACGCTCGATGGATTCGAACAGTGCCTTGAAATTGCCCTCGCCAAAGCCGTCATCGCCCTTGCGCTGGATGAACTCGAAGAACACCGGTCCCATCAGGGTTTCCGAGAAAATCTGCAACAACAACCGCTTGTTACCACCTTCTGACGTGCCATCCAGCAAAATGCCGCGGGCCTTCAATGCCTCTTCAGGCTCGCCGTGGTTTGGCAGACGGCCTTCAAGCATTTCGTAGTAGGTGTCCGGCGGCGCGGTCATGAAGCGCATACCGAGGGCCTTCAGACGGTCCCAGGTCTTGACCAGATCCTCTGTGAAAAATGCCACGTGCTGGATGCCTTCCCCGTTGAACTGCATCAGGAACTCTTCAATCTGCCCCGCACCCTTCGAGGACTCCTCGTTGAGTGGAATGCGGATCATGCCGTCCGGCGCGGTCATGGCTTTCGACGTCAGACCGGTGTACTCACCCTTGATATCGAAGTAGCGAATTTCACGGAAGTTGAACAGCTTTTCATAGAAGTTCGCCCAATACGCCATACGCCCGCGGTACACGTTATGGGTCAGGTGATCGATGAACTGCAGGCCCGCGCCCTCCGGATGGCGGTCAACCCCCTCGATGAATACGAAGTCGATGTCATAGATCGAGGTGCCCTCACCAAAACGGTCGATCAGGTACAACGGCGCGCCGCCAATGCCCTTGATCGCAGGCAGGCGCAGCTCCATCGGCCCGGTCGCGATTTCAATCGGTTGCGCCCCCAGCTCAAGCGCACGCTTGTAGGCCTGATGCGAGTCCTTGACCCGGAACGCCATGCCGCACACAGACGGGCCGTGTTCGGCAGCAAAGTATGAGGCTTCACTGCGCGGCTCGTTGTTGAGGATGATGTTGATCGCGCCCTGGCGGTACAACGCCACGTTTTTGGAACGGTGGTGGGCGACTTTGGTGAAACCCATCATCTGGAACACCGGCTCCAGCGTGTTGGGGGTTGGCGAGGCGAATTCGATGAACTCGAAGCCCATCAGGCCCATGGGGTTGTCGTAGAGATCGGTCACGGTCTTGCTCCTGCTAAAAAGTGAAAGGCACGGCGGCGAAAGTCACTGTTCAGCGGGGAGGCGCGCAGGGAATCCCCCGCACACTACGGGCGAGAAAGTCGCCAAAGATCAGTTGCAGACCGAAGATTTTCATGTAGGAAAGATTACTCCGGCTTATCAGCTTGCGCATCTGGATGCGCTGCCTTGAAGGCCGGGTGTTGCAGGGCCAACGCTTCGACCCGACAGATGCGTGGGAAAGCACTCAGGATCACGTTGAAACGACGGGCTGCGTAGACTTGCGGCAACAGGTAAATATCCGCAAGGCCAACGGCACCAAAACAGAAGCCATCATCGCCGATCAGTGCTTCAACAGCGGCCAAACCTTCGCTGACCCAATGGCCGATCCAGGCCGTCACATCACCCTCGTCATGACCCAGCCCACGCAATCGGTTGAGCACGGCCACGTTGTGCAGCGGGTGGATGTCACAGCCGATGAGCGCGGCGATTTCACGATGCTTCGCGCGTTCGATCAGGTCGGTGGGAAGCAAGGGCGATTCGGGGTAGCGCTCTTCCAGATATTCGATGATCGCCAGGGACTGGATGATCACCTCAGACGTGTCCACCCGCAGCGCCGGAACGCGCCCTTGCGGGTTGATGGCCCGATAATCCGGTTTGCGGTGTTCGCCACCGTCGCGGATCAGGTTGACGGGAATCGCGTTGACCTCCAGCCCTTTCAGCGCCAGTGCGATGCGCACGCGATAGCTGGAGGTTGATCGGTAGTAGGTATAGAGATCCACGGGCAGGCCCTGCTTTTTGTTATTATCGTAAATTGTTTACGCAATGCGTAACAAACTGAATGATCTATCACCCAGAGTCAAGCGTAAACACGATACCTGCGGGGGAATGCATTCGCGATAAGGCCCGACAGCCCAACGCTGCCTGATCAGATCCATCCCTCCAGACGCAACGTCGCGCGCACCAGCCGTTGCTCCTCGTTTTCAATCTCCCGCAGGCTGTCGCAAATACTCTGAATATGCGCCACAGCGGCCTTGCGCGCCTGCTCCGGTAGCCTGCCAGTCACCGCGTTATAGAGCCGCGCATGGTGCCGGTCGATCTGGCGCTTCTCGGCTTCACGGTGATAGAGGTTGTTGACCGACGCAAATACGGTGTTGAGCAGCAAATCGGTCAATGAACGCAGGGTCTGCACCAGCACCGGGTTGTGGGATGCCTCGCAGATCGTCAGGTGAAAGGCATGATCGAGTCGCGCATGTTCGGAAGCGGGCAATTCGTGATCATGGGCCGCGACCAGGGCATCGTAGGCACGGGTGATCAGCACGAAATCGGCGTCGGTGCCACGTAATGCGGCCAGCCGTGCGGACTCGCCTTCCAGCAGGCTGCGTACTTCGAACAGGTCGTACAGCGTGCGCGGCTGGGAGGCGAACAGGTGCATCAGCGGCGAGGCAGCGGTGATGCCCAGCCCGCCCATCTGTGCGACGAACGAGCCCTGACCGTGGCGGGTTTCGATGATGCCTCGGGCGCGCAGCAGTTTGAGCCCTTCGCGCAACGCGGTGCGGGACACGCCAAGTTTCTCGGTGAGGCGCCGTTCGGAGGGCAGCGATTGCCCGACCTTGAGCACGCCGTCGACGATCAGGCGCTCGATGCGTTCGCTGACGACGTCAGCGACTTGTTGTGGGCGTTCAGTGTTGAAGGTGTCCATGGCAGATCACTCATTGTGGGAGCCGGCCGGGCGGCGCTCCGCTTGCTGGCGAAAGCGGTGTGACAGTCAACTCATCTTTATCCGATGTATCGCATTCGCCTCCAAGCGGAGCGCCGCCCGGCCGTCTCCCACAAGGTACCCCGAGCCGACAACTGGTATGACCAGATCCAGCAACAACAACAAAACGTCCCATCACATCTCATAACTATTTGATTCAAATTGATTTTATAGAAATACATTGTGCAAACGCCAAAAAAAACTGGTTCGACCAGTGCGTTTTGCCATGGACAGTAAATCCCTTCCGGCCAATGATGCAAGTCAGCCGCAGAACGTTCCGGTCAGGAACGGGCCATCAATAAAAACAATGACAGGGTGACGAACCCACCATGAATATCCTGTACGACGAAAGCGTCGATGGCGCGTTGCCTGCCATCGACAAGGCCCAGTTGCTGCAAGCCTTGCAGTCGCGATTGCCTGATCTGGACATCCTCCACCGCGAGGAAGAACTGCGCCCCTATGAATGCGACGGCCTTTCGGCCTACCGCACCACGCCGATGCTGGTGGTGCTGCCCGAACGAGTCGAGCAGGTGCAGGCGCTGCTCAAGGTCTGTCATGAACGCGGCGTGCCAGTGGTGGCCCGCGGCGCAGGCACCGGGTTATCCGGCGGCGCTCTGCCTTTGGAGAAAGGCGTGCTACTGGTGATGGCGCGCTTCAACAAGATCCTGCACATCGACCCCGCCGGGCGCTTTGCCCGCGTACAACCCGGTGTGCGCAATCTGGCGATTTCCCAGGCCGCGGCGCCCTTCGATCTGTATTACGCCCCCGATCCGTCGTCGCAGATCGCCTGTTCCATCGGCGGCAACGTCGCGGAAAACGCAGGTGGCGTGCATTGCCTCAAGTACGGCTTGACCGTGCACAACCTGCTCAAGGTCGACATCCTTACCGTTGAAGGCGAGCGCATGGTGCTCGGTTCCGACGCGCTGGACTCCCCCGGCTTCGACCTGCTGGCGCTGTTCACCGGCTCCGAAGGCATGCTCGGGATCATCACCGAAGTCACCGTGAAACTGCTGCCCAAACCCCAGGTGGCGCGGGTGCTGCTGGCCGCATTCGACTCGGTGGAAAAAGCCGGTCGCGCCGTGGGCGACATCATTGCCGAGGGCATCATTCCCGGCGGGCTGGAGATGATGGACAACCTGGCCATTCGCGCCGCTGAAGACTTCATCCATGCCGGTTATCCGGTGGACGCCGAGGCCATTCTGCTGTGCGAACTGGATGGCGTTGAGGCGGACGTTCACGACGACTGCGACCGCGTGCGCGCGGTGCTGGAAAAAGCCGGGGCCACCGAAGTGCGTCAGGCCAAAGACGAAGCCGAGCGCGTGCGTTTCTGGGCCGGTCGCAAGAACGCCTTCCCGGCGGTCGGTCGGCTGTCACCGGATTACTACTGCATGGACGGCACCATTCCGCGCCGGGAACTGCCGGGTGTGCTGAAGGGTATTTCGGCGCTGTCCGAAGAATACGGCCTGCGCGTGGCCAACGTGTTTCACGCCGGTGACGGCAACATGCACCCGCTGATCCTGTTCGATGCCAACCGGCCGGGCGAGCTGGACCGCGCCGAAGCTTTGGGCGGCAAGATTCTCGAACTGTGCGTGAAAGTCGGCGGCAGCATCACCGGCGAACACGGCGTGGGCCGCGAGAAGATCAATCAGATGTGCGCCCAGTTCAACAGCGACGAGTTGACCCTGTTCCACGCGGTGAAAGCAGCGTTCGACCCAAGCGGCATGCTCAACCCCGGCAAGAACATTCCGACCCTGCACCGCTGTGCCGAATTCGGCGCGATGCATGTGCACATGGGCAAGTTGCCCTTCCCTGAACTGGAGCGTTTCTGATGGGTGCCGAACGTCAAATCAACCTGAGCGCGCAGGACCGCGACGCCAGTGATGAACTGTTGGCGCAAGTCAACGAGGCCATCCAATCCGGTTTGCCGCTGCGCATTCAAGGCGCCAACAGCAAGGCGTTTCTCGGTCGCGAGGTAGCTGGCGAGGTGCTCGACACCCGCACCCATCGCGGCATCATCACCTATGACCCCACCGAACTGGTGATCACCGCCCGCGCCGGGACGCCACTGAGCGAGCTGAATGCCGCGTTGGACGCTGCCGGACAGATGCTGCCGTGCGAGCCACCCACTTACAGCGACGGTGGTGTGGGCGATGCCACGGTGGGCGGCATGATTGCTGCCGGACTGTCCGGGCCGCGTCGCCCGTGGGCAGGTTCGGTGCGCGATTACGTGCTCGGCACCCGCATCATCACAGGGCTTGGCAAGCACCTGAAATTCGGCGGCGAAGTCATGAAGAACGTCGCAGGCTACGACCTGTCGCGGCTGATGGCGGGTAGCTTCGGCTGTTTGGGGTTGATCACCGAAGTTTCGTTGAAAGTGCTGCCCAAGCCGCGACTGTGCACCAGCATCGCTCTGGAAATGGACACGCCGCACGCACTCGCCCGTCTGGCTGAATGGGGCCAGCAACCGCTGCCGATCAGCGCGGCCAGTCAGGACGGGCGGGTATTGCGTCTGCGCCTGGAGGGCGGTGAAGGCTCTGTGGCCGCAGCCCATGATCGCCTCGGTGGCGAGTCTATCGATCCGGCGTATTGGCAGGCGTTGAACGAACATCGACTGGATTTCTTCACCGACGGTCGCCCGCTGTGGCGCCTGTCGCTGCCGACCCCTACCGGCGTGCTGGACCTGCCGGGTGATCAGTTGATCGACTGGGGCGGTGCGCAACGCTGGCTGAAGTCCGACGCCACGGGCGAAGAGATTCGCGCCATCGTCAACGCCGTCGGCGGTCACGCCACCTGTTACAGCCACGGCCTTGAAGACAGCCCGTTCCAGCCACTGGCCGCGCCGGTCTTGCGCTATCACCACCAGCTCAAGGCGCAACTCGATCCGCACGGGATTTTCAATCCGGGCCGAATGTACGCAGAGATTTGAACCATGCAGACCACCCTGAGCGAACAGGCGAAAAGCCTGCCCCGTGGCGACGAAGCCGAAAGCATCCTGCGCAGTTGCGTGCATTGCGGTTTCTGCAACGCCACCTGCCCCACCTATCAACTGCTGGGCGACGAACTGGACGGCCCCCGCGGCCGAATCTACCTGATCAAGCAAGTGCTGGAAGGCAAGGAAGTCACCGAAAAGACCCAGTTGCATCTGGACCGCTGCCTGTCCTGCCGGAACTGCGAAACCACCTGCCCGTCCGGGGTCAATTACCACAACCTGCTGGACATCGGTCGGGCCGTGGTCGACGCCGCCGTACCGCGCCCCATGAGCCAGCGCGTACTGCGTGAAAGCCTGCGTGCGGTGGTGCCAAA
Organism: Pseudomonas sp. NPDC088444; assembly: GCF_044900175.1. Classification (NCBI taxonomy): domain Bacteria; kingdom Pseudomonadati; phylum Pseudomonadota; class Gammaproteobacteria; order Pseudomonadales; family Pseudomonadaceae; genus Pseudomonas; species Pseudomonas sp. NPDC088444. Next base: position 217,866 of record NZ_JBJDNK010000003.1, on the reverse strand, counting down.
TGCTGGGCTATTCAAATCTCTGACCCAAGTGGGCAACGCGTTTCGCCCGCTGCTGCCCACAACGCTGAAAAGCAAACTGCCTGGCCAGATTCGCCCGGCCAAGGAACGCCCGACCCGGCAACACGCACGGCAGATGTTGATCCTCGAAGGTTGCGTGCAACCGGGCCTGTCGCCCAACACCAACGCGGCGACGGCACGGGTATTGGATCGTCTGGAAATCAGCGTCACATCCATCGCTCAAGCCGGTTGCTGCGGCGCCGTGGATTATCACTTGAACGCTCAGGAGCAAGGCTTGGAACGCGCCCGTCGCAACATCGATGCCTGGTGGCCGAGCGTACAGGCCGGGGCCGAAGCCATCGTGCAGACCGCCAGCGGTTGCGGCGCGTTCGTCAAGGATTACGGGCACATGCTGCGCGACGATCCGGCCTACGCTGAAAAAGCCGCGAAGATCAGCGCCCTGACCAAAGACCTCGTAGAAGTGCTGCGCGCCGAGCCGCTGGAAAAGCTCGGAAGCTGCACCAGCACGAAACTGGCGTTCCATTGCCCCTGCACGCTGCAACATGCGCAGAAACTCGGCGGCGCGGTGGAGTCGGTGTTGACCCGTCTGGGCTTCAACCTGACCGCAGTGCCCGACAGTCACCTATGCTGTGGCTCGGCTGGCACGTACTCGATCACTCAACCCGAGCTGTCGAAGCAGTTGCGCGACAACAAGATGAACGCGCTGGAAAGTGGCCATCCGGAGGTTATCGCCACCGCCAACATCGGTTGCCAGACCCACTTGGCCAGCGCCGGTCGCACGCCAGTGAAGCACTGGATCGAACTTATCGAGGACGCCCTGCATCCGATGTGATCGCAGGCCGTCTCGCCCCTTACAACAATCATCAGGAGAAGCCCATGAAAACCAAATCTGTACTGACCCAGACCGAAGTCACTCAGATCCTCGGCGCCGCCCGCGCCGAAGCGCTCAACAATGGCTGGGCGGTGTCCATCGCCGTGACTGACGATGGCGGCCACCTGCTGGGCTTCGAGCGTCTGGACGGCTGCGCGCCGATCGGCGCCTACATTGCCATCGAAAAAGCCCGCACGTCGGCGCTGGGTCGTCGCGAGTCGAAGGGGTATGAAGAGATGGTCAATGGCGGGCGCACGGCGTTTGTGACTGCGCCGCTGCTGACGTCGCTGGAAGGTGGCGTGCCGGTGATCGTCAACGGCGAAACCATTGGTGCAGTGGGTGTGTCGGGCGTGAAGGCCGATCAGGATGCGCAAGTGGCCAAGGCGGGTGTGGCCGCTGTAAACGCCGGTTAAGCTCGATAGCCACTCATCTTGTGGGAGCCGGCTTGCTGGCGAAGGCGGTGGGTCAGTCAACCTATTTGGCACAGGCAAAACGCATTCGCCAGCAAGCCGGCTCCCACGCCCTTCGGGCAGAAGCGATACCGCGTAGATTCAATCAGACATTTTTAACGGAGAGCCCGAGATGACCGAATTCGTCAACTGCCACAACCTCAAGGTGGCGGCCAATCTGAAGCGCTTTGTCGACGAGGACGTGCTTCCCGGAACGGGGCTGAACCCTGACGTCTTCTGGGCCGACTTCGATTCGCTGGTCCACGACCTGGCGCCGATCAACCGCGAGTTGCTGGCCGAGCGCGACCGCCTGCAGACCCAGCTCGACAAGTGGCACAAATCCAACCCGGGGCCAGTCACCGACATGCCCGCCTACATCGCCTTTCTCGATTCCATCGGTTACCTGCAACCGGTGCCGGACAGCGTTCAGGCGACCACCCGCAACGTCGACAGTGAAATCAGCGAACAAGCCGGTCCGCAGTTGGTGGTCCCGGCGGCCAACGCCCGCTATGCGCTGAACGCCGCCAACGCCCGTTGGGGCTCGCTGTACGACGCGCTGTATGGCACCGACGCCATCGACAGCAGTCACGGCGCCGAGATCAAAGCCGGTTACAACCCGCTGCGCGGCGCCAAGGTCATTGCCTTCGCCCGCAACCTGCTGGACGAAGCCGCGCCACTGGCGTCCGGTTCCCACGTCGACGCCAAGGCCTACGCCATCGATAGCGGCGCGCTGCTCGTCACCCTCGCCGACGGCAGCCAGTCGCCGCTGGCGCAACCCGAGAAGTACGTCGGCTATCAAGGCGATGTCGCGCAACCGAGCGCCATCCTGCTGAGGAACAACGGCCTGCACATCGAACTCCAGATCGACCCCACCAGCCCGATTGGCAGCAGCGACCCGGCAGGCATCAAAGACCTGCTGCTGGAAGCGGCGCTGTCGACCATCATCGACTGCGAAGACTCGGTAGCCGCCGTCGACGCCGATGACAAGCTGGTGATCTACCGCAACTGGCTGGGCCTGATGAAAGGCGACCTGACCGAAGAGTTGGTCAAGGGCGGCAAGACCATCACCCGCCGCCTCAACGCTGACCGCGATTACACCGCTGCCGACGGCAGTTCGCTGACCCTGCATGGCCGCTCGCTGCTGTTCATCCGCAACGTCGGCCACCTGATGACCAACCCGGCGATCACCTACGACGGCAACAAGGAAATCCCCGAGGGCATTCTCGATGGCGTGATCACCAGCCTGATCGCCCTGCACGACCTGCACAACCGCACCAACTCGCGGGCGGGCAGCGTGTACATCGTCAAACCGAAAATGCACGGCCCGGCGGAAGTGGCGTTCGCCGACCAGTTGTTCGGGCGCATCGAAGATGCCCTGAAGCTGCCGCGCAACACCCTGAAAATGGGGATCATGGACGAAGAGCGGCGCACCAGTGTCAACCTCAAGGCCTGCATCAATGCGGCCTCGGCGCGGGTGGCGTTCATCAATACCGGTTTCCTGGACCGCACGGGTGACGAGATGCACACCTCGATGCAAGCAGGTCCGATGCTGCGCAAAGGCGACATGAAAGCCACGCCGTGGATCAAGGCCTACGAGCGTAACAACGTGCTGGTCGGGTTGGCGTGCGGCCTGCGTGGCAAAGCGCAGATCGGCAAAGGTATGTGGGCGATGCCCGACCTGATGGCCGACATGCTGGAACAAAAAATCGGTCATCCGAAAGCCGGTGCGACCACCGCCTGGGTGCCCTCGCCGACCGCCGCGACTCTGCATGCGTTGCACTATCACAAGGTGGATGTGAAGGCGGTGCAGCAGGAACTGGAGAAGGTGGATCTGGAGGGCGAAAGCCAGCAGATCCAGCTCGATCTGCTGACCATTCCAGTGGCCGCCGAAGCGAAGTGGACCGACGAGCAGATTCGCGAGGAAGTCGAGAACAACGCGCAAGGCCTGCTGGGTTATGTCGTACGTTGGGTCGAACAGGGTGTGGGGTGTTCGAAGGTGCCGGACATTCACAACGTTGGCCTGATGGAAGACCGCGCGACGCTGCGTATTTCCAGCCAGCACATTGCCAATTGGCTGCTTCATGGGGTGATTCATGAGCACGAAGCGCTGGACACACTCAAGCGCATGGCCAAGGTGGTGGACAAGCAGAACGCGGGGGATGCGGGTTACAAGCCGATGAGCGAGAACTTCGACAAGTCAGTGGCTTTCCAGGCCGCGTGCGCGCTGGTGTTCAAAGGGTGTGAACAGCCGAGCGGGTACACCGAGCCGCTGTTGCACCAGTTCCGATTGGCGTACAAGAAGGAGGGGTGATTCTCGCTGTAGCAACGCAGACTGCCAGGTGGATGCGTTGGTGAGATTGCCACCTTCCCTGTAGCAGTCCGGCTTGCCGGCGGTGGCGTTTGTGAAATCGCTACCACCGGCAAGCCGTGTTGCTACAGGCGGCGTTGCTGAAATCGTTTCCGCCAGCAGCGGATTTAAAACTCCAGCTTCGCCCGCGCCACCAACTGACGCGGTTCGCCAATGGCAATCGCCGGTGAACCCAAACCGCTGGACGAGGTGTAGTACTTCTCGTCGAACATGTTTTTCAGGTTCAACTGCAGGGTCAGGTCGCGCTCGTCAAGTTTCATTTTGTAAGAGACGAAGGCGTCGGCCACCTTGGAGGACGGCAGGTAATACTCTTTGCCCGAGCCGTCGTTCACACCCCAGCGGCTGGCAAAACGCGCACCGGCACCGGCACGCAGATCACCCACGCCGACATGGCCGAAGTCGCGGGTCAGGTACACGGCACCCGTATGTTTCGACACACCGTCCAGCGGCTCGCCCTTGAGCACCGGGTCTTCCAGCACCTTGGTGTCGGTGTAGGCGTAGCTGCCGGTCACGCTCCAGAATTCGTTGAGTTGCCCGGTGATGTCTGCTTCCAGGCCGCGGGAACGCACTTCACCCGAAACGCGGGTGCAGGTTTCGCTGCCGTTCACGCCGCAGGGCTCGCTGGTCTGCACGTTCTTTTTGTCGATGTTGAACAGCGCCACGGTGGCGGTCATCGCATCGTTCTGGAACTTGGTGCCGATCTCGTAGGACTTGCCCTCCTCCGGCGGCAGGTCGCCGATGGGCGAGGCAATCGAGGTGTTCGGGCGGAACGATTCGGTGTAGCTGCCGTACACCGACCAGTCCGGCTGGATCAGGTACACCAGGCCCACACGCGGTACGACTTTGCTGTCTTTGACGTCGGCACCGACCACGAACGGACGGCCCTTGCCGGTCAGTTCGTCGAAAGCGTCGTAGCGCAGACCGCCCTGAAGGATCCACTGGTCATTGAGGTGAATCGCGTCTTGCACGAAGAAGGCATGGGTGCGCAGGTGGTCGGTCTGATCGCTGTTCGCCGCACTGACCGTGCTCGGTTGCGCGGTGGCGCCGTACACCGGGTTGTTGTAGTTGAAGTCAACCTTGTTGGCGCTGCGGTACAGGTCGCCCAAATCGCGGTAGTTCTTCATGTAATCGGCGCCGAACATCACTTCATGGCGAATGTCGCCCCAGTACAGGTTGCCGAGCATGTTGACGGTGGCGGTGTGGGCGTACTGCACGGCATCGCGGGTGGCGTCGCCACGACGGGTCACGGCGCCGGTGGTGTAGTTGGCCGAGATGAAGCGCGACTGGTAATCGTTGTAGTAGTTGCGGCTGTAGGCGTAACCGGTGCGCAGGGTCCAGGTGTCGTTGAGGCGATGGTCCATGCGCAAGTCGAGGGAATCGGAACGCCCGGTGGTGACGTTGAACGGCTCGTCCAGACGACGGGTGCCCGGGATGTCCAGCACCTTGCCGGTTTGGGTGTTGATCTGCGTGCCCCGGTCGAACGGCACCGAATATTCCATGTGCTCGTACGCCACCGACACCGTGGTGTCGTCGCCGTACCAGGCCAGGGACGGCGCGACGACCGATTGGTCGATGCTGCCGAAATTGCGCCAGTAATCGTAGTTCTGCTTGTCAGCGATAAAGCGGTAGGCCAAGCCGTTGGTGCCAATCGGGCCGGTCACGTCGATCTGCTCGCCGCCGCCACCGAAGCTGGTGCCGAACACAGAAATGGAACGGGCATCCACCAATTGCGGCTTCTTGGTGACCACGTTGATCACCCCGCCCGGGTCCTGAACCCCATAGAGCATCGACGCGGGGCCTTTGAGCACTTCGATGCGCTCGGTGGTGGGCGTGAAGTTACGCGCCTGCACCGATTGCATGCCGTCGCGCATGATCGAGTTGTCGCGGTTGGTACCAAAACCACGCTTCTGAATCGCGTCCTGGGTGCCGCCGAGGGTGTTGCCCTGCTTGACCCCGCTGACCGCGTTGATGGCTTCGTCGAGGCTGTTGGGCTGACGGTCTTCAATCACCCGATTGGTCACCACGTTCACGGTCTGCGGCACTTCCACCAGCGATGCTTCGGTGCGGGTGCCAACGGAGGCCTTACGCGCCTGATAGCTGGTACGGCTGTGCTCGGTTTCGCTGATTTCGGTTTGCGAAGTGGCGTCGATGTTGGTCGCTTCCAGTTGCATTTCTTCGGCGCTGGCCAGTGAACTCATGCCCAGAGAGCACAACATCGCCGTGACCGAGCAGAGCCCCCGCGCGACGGGACGAAGAATGGGCGAAGGGAACACACGCGAACCGGATTGAGCTGTCATGAACGGATAAACCTGAGCTGTCGAGGAGTGGTGGCGTTCGTTAGAAACGAATCTGATTCTCACTACACGGCTGCCAGCGGGGTTTACCTCACCCGTTTTTTGAAAATAATTTTGATCTTTATCCGGAGCACAGACTGTGGGAGCCGGCTTGCTGGCGAAAGCGTCAGGTCAGACACAGTGGTCTTGATTGAGACACCCCTTTCGCCAGCAAGCCGGCTCCCACAGGCTTGCGCGGTGTTGCGCGATAAGGAGGAATCATCAAAACGCCAGCAATCCGCATTTTGGAAACACCCTGTATCATTCGCCCGCCTCACCCTCTCCTTCTACGTAGCGAAATCAAGGATTGTTCATGCGTATCCGCTCTCTGACGCCTCTTGCATTGATCATCGGCGCGACCCTCTGCGGTGGAGCCCAGGCCAGCAGTGACGATTCCTGCTACCCCACCTGGTCGCTGCTGCGCGACTCACTGGACGTCTGCAACAACCTGCCCTTCCTCAGCCCTGGCAATGACAGCCGGGTGAACCTGCGTCTGCTGTTGGCGGACCGTCAGGCGCTGGCGCTCAAGCCCAACGCGCTGAGCGAAGACGAACGGTCCGAAGGCTACGGCCCGGTGCCGTTCGCCGTTACGCGTCTGGAAGAAGGGGAAATCGAGGGCGACGAGAGTGAAGAATCAGGGGCCGCAGCGCTGAGTGATGCACTGGAACGACTGGGCGTCAAACGCGACAGCACCGACAGCGCAGGGCAAGCGTTCTTACAGGGCGAAGGCAGCCGCTGCCGCAGCAACCGGGACGACAGCGCCGCAAGTTTTATCGGAGAGTTGCTCAGCACGCCCTCGCTGTCCGATGCCGAGCGGCAGTCGCTGGCACGCAGCCGCGTGCAATTGCTCGACAGTTGCACCTGGGAAGGCGAGAAACAGGCGGCCTTGCTGCCTGCCGATGTTCAGTCTGAGCAAGGCAAGGCGTTCGTCACCTACCTGCAAGCCGCCTCGGATTTCTACAGTGGCCGTTTTGCCCAGGCCGAAACCGGTTTCGCCAGCCTGAGTGACAATCCACAACCGTGGCTCAAGGAAACGGCGCGTTACATGGTCGCCCGCACCCGGCTCAACGATGCGCAGAAAGACGCCTTCGATGAATACGGCACCCTCAAGGACAACCTCGACCCGGCGCCATTGGCCAAGGTCGCCGAGGCGTTCGAGCAGTATCTGGCCGCCTACCCGAAAGGTCTGTACACCCGTTCGGCCAAGGGGCTGATGCGCCGTGTGCATTGGTTGACGAACGATTTCGACACGCTGGCCGCCGACTACGATGAGCTGCTCACTCAACGTGACGACGAACAACGCAACCTGCCGCTGGAGGCGTTGATTCAGGAGGCGGACAACAAGCTGTTGATGACCGTGGTCGAGGCCACGCCGGCGCCGCTCATGACCGCCACGCGTGACCTGATGCTGATGCGCCCGGACAGCCCGGCGAAAATGACTCGGGAAACACTCCTGGCCCAGAAAGCGGTGTTTGCCGGGCAACCGGCGATGTTCGACTACTTGCAGGCGGTGTTCGCGTTCTACATCGACAAACAGCCTGACGAGGCGCTGAAACACCTGCCCGACGCGCTGCCCGCTCAGCTCGACTACCTCGCCTTCAGCCAGCAGACCCTGCGGGGTCTGGCGCTGGAAGCCAGCGGCGACCTGCCCGGCGCGCAGAAACTGTGGCTGAGTCTGCTGCCATTGGCCAACGAACCGCTGCAACGGGAGCAACTGGAACTGGCATTGGCCTGGAACTACGAACACGGCGGTCAATTGGCCAAGGTGTTTGCCAGTGATTCGCCGATCCAGTCCGCTCAGGTGCGACTGATCCTGCTGGGCAAAGTCGCCGACACGCCCCTGTTGCGTCAGCAAATCAGCCGGGGCATCAGCGACAACGAGAAAGCCACTGCGCAATTCGTGCTGCTCTACAAGGACCTCTTGCACAGCCAATACGCCGCGTTCGCCGAGGACCTCAAATCACTGCCGGAAAAGCCCGCTGACACCAAGTTGGGCACCAGCCTGGGTTACGTCTACGGCACTGGCCAGACTCTGCAACTGTTCCGCTGGAGGGGCGATAAAGCCGAGTCCGGATACACCTGCCCGAGCATTGGCGAGATCGCTGCCGTTCTGCAAGCCGACGGCAAAGACGCCAAAGGCCTGAACTGCCTGGGCGAGTTCATACTGCGCAATGGTCTGGACAGCATGCCGCTGGATCAACGCCCGGCTGCGCCGCAACTGGGCAGCAGCGAACCGGCGTTCAAAGGCGAGGTGTTCTCCCGTCTCGACGGCTATCAAACGGTTATCGCCGACGCCAAAGCCACAAAAGAAGACAAGGCCTACGCACTGTTCCGTGCGATCAACTGCTATGCACCGTCGGGCTACAACAGTTGCGGCGGCAAAGAGGTCGAACCGTCGGTGCGCAAGGGTTGGTTTCGTCAGTTGAAGAGCACGTACAGCGGCACGACCTGGGGAAAATCCTTGCAGTATTACTGGTGATGAGATGGCTGGGCTGTGCGCTGATCGGGCTGTTGTGCAGTGGCTTAGCGTTGGCCGACGTGGATGCCCGGGACCACGATGCATTCTGGCTGTGGAGCGGCGTCGCTTCGCAGCCCGTCCTGGATCAGGCGAAAACGCTGTACGTGTTGCAGGGCCAGGTATTTGCGCCACGTCGTAACCGACAACGGGTCGATTTCATCGCCCAAGGGATAAGTATTACGCGCTTGCCGCAACAGGCGGTGTGGATCGTTTATCGTGCCCATACCTTGCGCTGGCCGGAGCCGGTCTACCGCCAGTTACTGGGTCAGGTGCAACGCTGGCAACAGGCGGGCAATGCGGTCGTCGGCATTCAGATCGATTTCGATGCCCGCACCCGGTATTTGCAGGATTACGTGGCGTTTCTCAAGGACCTGCGCCAGCGCCTGCCCTCGCGTTACCAATTGAGCATCACCGGGCTGATGGACTGGAGCAGCAACGCCGATCCACAGGCCATCGTGCAGTTGAAAGGCGTGGTGGACGAAGTTGTGGTGCAGACCTATCAGGGGCGACAGAGCATTCCCGATTACGCCGCGTACTTGCCTCGGGTGAGCCGTTTGGAGCTGCCGTTCAAGATCGGGTTGATTCAGGGCGGGGAATGGGCCGAGCCGGATTTTCTGCGCGAGAATCCGTGGTTTCGCGGGTATGTGGTGTTTTTGCAGAATGGCCCCTGACTCCGTCGCGATCCCCCCCCTCACGTCCGACAAACGCAGCACCTGTGGGAGCCGGCTTGCTGGCGAAGGCGGTGTGTCATGCACCACCTCTGCAACTGATCAACCGCTTTCGCCACCAAGGCGGCTCCCACAACGGGTATGCACGATCGGCAAATCATCGCTCGATTTCGATATCCAACAACGCCGCGCCCAGCGCCTTGCCATGGGCATCCAGCGCCAGCGACCGGGTCACGCCGCCTTTCAGAATCCCCGGCAATACGAAATTCAGCGCCTGCACGTTCGGCAATTCATAGCGCCGTACCGCTCCCGCCTTGGGGTCCAGCAACTCGGCAAAATGCGCCGTTACCCGCTCGACCGTCAGTTGCTCCAGCAACCGTGGATAGTCCTCAGCCTTGAACGCAACCACCGAGATGTTCGACGTGTCGCCCTTGTCTCCAGTCCGAGAATGGGCCAGGTCCCGCAATTTGACTGCGCTCACGACGCTTCCTCCACATGAACCTCAGGTTTGACCGAATCTCGCGGCAACAACAGCGACGCCACCGCCACCACCTGACGTACCGATTTGCTCGCGCCCCCGCCGCCATACGGGCCGTTGGTGTACAGCGTTTCCACTTCGTTGCCGATGCGTACGGCGTCGGCTCTGTCTGCGCAACGCGCGGCCACCCGCAGGCGTACCTCCCACGGATCACTGTCCGTGCGAGAACCCAGTTCAGTGCCGTGCAGCGAATCGACACCAATCAGCTCGGCACGCACGTCATCGCACACCACACCGATGATGTTCAGACGCTCCAGCACGATCTCCCGCGCCAGTCGCGCACGGGCCAGAGCGCCCGGTCCGCCATAGGACATCTGCCCTTCGCCGATCCAGCCGTCGAGATAGCCGACCGACACCTTCAGCGTTTCAGGTCGGGCATGGCCATTTGCGCCCTCGGCCTGCACCTCATCCGGCGCCAAGACGCTGAATGACACACCGGAAAAATCCGCAGTCACGTCCGGCGTGAGGTACGCCTCGGGATCATGAACTTCGTAAATCATCTGCTCAGTGCACGTGGCCGTGTCGATTCGCCCGCCGGACCCTGCCACCTTGCTGATCACCGCCCTGCCCTCGGCATCGATCTGCGCAAGGGGAAAGCCCAGACGCGCCAGGTTAGGCACTTCCTTCACGCCCGGGTCGGCGAAATAGCCCCCGGTGATCTGCCCCGCGCATTCCAGCAAATGGCCCGTCAAGGTGCCGCGCCCCAGCTTCGTCCAGTCATCCTGCGCCCAGCCGAACTCGAACATCTGCGGCGCGAGGAACAGTGAGGGGTCGGCGACGCGACCGGTGATCACCACATCGGCGTCAGCCTTGAGCGCTTCGACAATACCCTCGGCGCCCAGATAGGCGTTGGCCGACACCAGCCGGTCACCCAAGCCGCCGAGGGTCGAGCCGTTGTCGAGCAACTGTTCGGGACTCAACTGCGCGAGCACGTCATCCCCCGTCACGGCGGCCACTTTAAGGCCATGCAGACCCAGTTCCGCTGCGACACGACGCACAGCTTTCGCCGCCGACAGCGGGTTGGCCGCGCCCATGTTGCTGATCACCCGCAAACGCTTCTGCCCCGCCTCACGACCACGCGCCACGAACGGCAGCACACGGCGCATGCGCTCGCCCAGCAACGGGTCGAAACCGGCATCGGGATCGCTCAGACGCGCCTGTTGCGCCAACGCGATGGTGCGCTCGGCAAGACATTCGAACACCAGATAATCCAGCGCGCCCTTGTCGGCCAGTTCCACGGCAGGCTCGATGCGGTCGCCGGAATACCCGGCGCCGGAGCCGATACGTAAAGTCTTCATTCAAAACACTCCCAGCAGCAGTGCGGTGAGGGTCATCAGCACCGATGCGGCAAACAGAAACGGGATGGTGAAACGCTGGTGGTCGGCCAGCTCAATCTTGCACAGCCCCACCAGCAGAAAGGTCGCAGGGGTCAACGGGCTGACCGGGAAGCCCGTGGTGTGCACACCCAACAACGAGGCTTGCGCCACTTGCAGCGGGTCGACACCCAATGCGCGGCCCACTTCGGCGATCACCGGCATCACGCCGAAATAGAAAGAATCAGGGTCGAACAGCAGGCTTAGCGGCATGGACAGGAAACCCACCACCATCGGAATCAGCTTGCCGTGGCCAGCCGGAATCTGCGCCACTGCCACTTCGGCCATGGCCTTGAGCATGCCGGTGCCTTGCATGATCCCGGTGAACACCCCGGCGGCAAGCAGGATGCTGGCCATGGTCAGCGCAGTTTTGGCGTGGGCGTCGATACGGGCGCGCTGGGCATCGACGTTCGGGTAGTTGATGCACAGCGCCAGCACCGTGCCGACCATGAACATCACCACCGGATCGACCCACCCGGCGATCATCACCGCCATGACCACGATAGTCAGCAGCAGGTTGAGCCAGAACAGCCGTGGGCGCCGCAGCACTTCTTCCTGCTCGGTGAGTACACGCTCGGGCACCACATCCACTTGGACTCCGGCCCCCAGACCCAGACGTTTTTCTTCACGACGGCCCAGCAGCCAGGCGCTGATAAAGACGAAGGCCAGACCCACGATCTGCACCGGAATCAGCGGTTGAAAAAGCTCGGCCACCGGTACATGCAGGGCTGCCGACGAGCGCAGCACCGGGCCGGTCCACGGCAGGAAATTCACCCCCGCCGCCATCGCCGCTACGCAGGCCAGGATCCGTCGATCGATGCCCAAGCGCGTGTACAACGGCAGCATCGCCGGGATCGTCACCAGAAAGGTCACCGCCCCCGAGCCGTCCAGGTGCACCAGCAGTGCCAACAACGCCGTGCCGACCACGATGCGTGTAGGCCGCGTGCCCACGGTACGCAGAATGCGATCGATGATCGGGTCGAGCATCCCGGCGTCGGTCATCACCCCGAAAAACAGAATGGCGAACACGAACATGCCGACCACAGGGGCGACGTTCTTGATACCGGTGATGATGAACCCGCTGGTTTGCAGACCGAAACCGCCGATGAGCGCGGCGATGATCGGCAAGGCGATCAGGGCAACCAGAGGCGAGAGGCGTTTGCTCATGACGGTGGCGAGCAAGCAGAGAATGGTGATGACACCGAGGGTGGCGAGCATGGGCTGATCCTTGTCATTCCTGACCGGCGGGCGGCGGAACGAGCTGTTGTTGTTTTCAGCGAGTATTGAAACGGGGGTAAGATTTGTAAATTGAAATGTTTGATGGGTCATGTTCGGAAAATCAGAACGATGAAAAACTCGATTCAACACATCCGCGCCTTTCTGGCCGTGGCCAACAGCGGCAGCTTCGCCAAGGCCGCTGTCGAACTGAATCTCTCGCCCTCGGCCCTGACCGTACAAATCCAGCAACTGGAAGAATGGCTCGGCGTCACGCTGCTGGAACGCAGCCCGCGTCAGGTCAGCCTGACCGCCGCGGGGCAGAACAATCGCGGGCCGATGGAAAAGCTGTTGCTGGATCTGGACAACATCGTCAGTGGCTCCCGCGACTTGGCGGCCCTGCGCCGAGGGGTGGTGACCATTGCCGCCCTGCCCTCGCTGTGTTCCGGGACGCTGCCGCCGATCCTGAAAACCTTCCGCGACCAGTTTCCCGGCGTCGAAGTGCGCCTGCGCGATGTCGTGGCGCAACGCATCGACGCCCTGGTGCGCGAGGGCGAGGTGGATTTCGGACTGGGGGTGCGGGCGCGGATGGGCCACGGGCTGGATTTTGAAGTGGTGATGGTCGACCGCCTGAGCCTGTTCGTACCGCTCGATCATCTGTTGGCGAAACGCCGCTCAGTGACACTGGCCGACATCGCCGCCGAACCGATCATCCTCACGGGGCGCGACAGCAGCGTGCGTGAGCGGGTCGAGCAGTTATTTGCCGACGCCGGTTTGAGCCTGGTGCCAGGACTGGAGGCGAACTACATGTCCACGGTCATGGCGCTGGTGCGGCAAGGTTTGGGAATGACGCTGTTGCCAGAATCGGCTGACGAAGGCCGGGGGGATCTGGCGCAAGTGCAGGTCGAGCACGCGGGGGTGAATCGGGAGATTGGATTGATTACCCGAGCGGGGTTTGGCCTGAGCCCGGCAGCGGAAAAGTTCGTGGAGATGATGAAGACGTCACTCACGCCACAAATCTAGATCCGTGGGAGATTCTATGGTGTCTGATCAATTGCTTTCGCCACCAAGGCGGCTCCCACAGTGATCGCGTCGAATCCAGATTTTTCGTTCGGCGCTGAACCTGTGGGAGCCGGCTTGCTGGCGAATGCGGAGGGTCAGCCACGAATGATCTCACTGGACCACCGCTTTCGCCAGCAACCCTCTTGCAGCTTGTAGCTGAAAGCTTGCCGCTGCCCTTATGGCTGAACGCCACCTGAACACCTGCACAAATCCGGGATTTTGCAAAAAAACAAGTATGCTCATTCAATAATGAGTATCATTATGTTACACATTGGCAGAACGCGAATGGCTAGCGACTGCGTTCACGCCGCACACCTTATCAGATTTACTTCGGTGATAAATGCTCGTTCCTTTTTTGATCATGTTGCGCGAAGGGATTGAAGCCGCGCTTATCGTAGGCATCATTGCCAGTTACCTGAAACAGACCGGCCGCGGCGAGTGGATGCCCGCTGTCTGGATCGGGGTCTTCCTCGCAGCGGCTCTGGCGCTGTTCGTCGGTGGCGGCCTGGAAATGGTCAGCGCCGAATTCCCTCAGAAACAACAGGAACTGTTCGAAGGCGTAGTGGGCCTGGTAGCCGTGGTCATTCTCAGTTCCATGGTGGTCTGGATGCGCAAGGTGGCGCGTTCGGTCAAACACGATCTGCATCAATCGCTGGACGCCGCCCTCGCCGGTTCGAAAAACCAGACCTATGCCCTGATTGCCATGGTGTTCTTCGCCGTGGCCCGCGAAAGCCTTGAAACCGTGTTCTTCCTGTTGGCGGTGTTCCAGCAGAGCGAAGGCGCGTCTGGCCCGCTGGGTGCGCTGTTCGGTCTGATCATTGCCGTGGCGATTGGCGTGGCCATCTACAAAGGCAGCCTGCGCCTGAACCTGAGCCGCTTCTTCCGCTATACCGGCCTGTTCATCCTCGTCGTCGCGGCGGGCATTCTGGCCAACTCGGTGCGTTCGCTGCACGAAGCCGGGGTCTGGAACTACTTCCAGGACGTGGTCTTCGACATCAGCGCCATCCTGCCGATGGACGGCCCGGCCGGCTCGGTGCTGGCCGGCATGTTCGGCTACCAGGACGCGCCAAGCGTCAGCGTGCTGGTGGCGTACCTGGCCTATCTGGTTTTTGCACTGTTCCTGTTCTTCAGGCCGCAGGCGAAGGTGGTGAGTCTGCCCACCCGCCCGGTCCATGAACACGGCCATTCTTCCTCCGTTTCGAACAAGTAAGGGCAACCATGACCACCACTCCATCCGGCCTTCCGCCACAGAAAGCCAAGCCGCCTCGCGCCCTGCAATTCGCCGTCGCAGGCTCGGTCCTTCTGATGATCGCCGCTGGCGCGATGTTCTATTTCGCCTCACAGGCTGCGCAGAAAAAACGCGTGGCCAACACCGGCAATGAAACCGTGGTGACCATCCACGCCAAGAACTGCGAGCCGAACGAGATCACCGTTCCGGCGGGCAAAAACGCGTTCCGCATCGTCAACGCTTCCGAGCGTGCCGTGGAGTGGGAAATTCTTGATGGCGTGCTGGTGGTCGAGGAGCGTGAAAACATCGTTCCGGGCCTGAGCCAGATCATCAACGCCAACCTGCAACCGGGCGACTACGCCATCACCTGCGGCCTGCTGAGCAACCCGCGCGGCGTGCTGCACGTGACCCCGACTGCGGAGTCCGAAGCCGCTGCCAAGGCCCGTCCGTCGATGGTCGCGTTCATCGGCCCGCTGTCTGAATACCGCGTCTACCTGAGCACGCAGAGCAGCGCGCTGATCCGCGCCGTGACCGATCTGCAAACCGCCATCGAAGGCGGCGATCTGGCAGCCGCTCAGCAAGCCTACGCCCCGGCCCGCGCCGCGTACCAACGCATCGCTCCGGCCGCCCAGCGTCTGGCCGAGCTGGACAACGCCGTCAACGCCCGCGCCGACTACTTCGAAAAACGCGAGCAGGACCCAGGCTTCAGCGGCTTCCACCGCATCGAGTTCGGCCTGTTCCAGCAAAAGTCGCTGGACGGCCTGACCCCGGTCGTTCAGAAGCTGCAAACCGACCTCACCACCCTGAAAACCCAGCTGCTGGCGCAAAGCATCGCCCCTGAGCAACTGGCCAGCATGGTGGTGCGCAACATGCGCAGTCTGGCTGACATCCGCAGCAATGGCGAGGAAGAGCGTTACAGCCACCTCGACGCCGCCGGTTTCGCTGCCAACCTGGAAGGTACGCGCAAGGTCGTCGACCTGCTGCGTCCGCTGTTGGCCAAGAACTGGAACGATGTGCTGAAGAAGATCGACGACGCGGCCACCGCGCTGGACGATCAACTGCTGATGCTCAAGACCGACAACGGCTACACGCCGTACGACCAGGTCAGCACCGAACAACGAAAACAAATTGCGGACAAGGCCAAGGCTCTGGCCGATGCACTCGATGGAATCGACCCGGCCCTGGGCCTCACCGGCCTGTAAGCGTGCCCTGGCGGGTGCCCTAGGCTTTGTACGAAATGTTTTGAGACGAAGGTAAGGCAAGGCGAAAACAGCCGAGGAAGCGGAGTTTACGGGTTGTAAATGAGCATTCCGAGGCTGTTTTCAACGCAGTATGACCGAGTATCAAGACTTTTCGTGCACAGCCTAGCGCCCGCCCGGCCCTGAAACCCGAGCTAAGAAAGCATTCACATGAAAGACTCTGATTCATCCAACGCCCCGATTTCCGCTGAGCGCCGCCGTGTCCTGATGGGCCTGGGTGCCGCCGGTGCCGCCATTGCCGGTGCCAGCCTGGCGGGCAATGCCATGGCCGCCACTGCGCCTGCGCAAGTCACCGAAGCCCCGAAAAGCGAAAAAACCCAGGACCACAACGAGTTCCACGGCACGCACCAGAGCGGCATCGTCACCCCGCGTCCGGCTGCGGGCATGATGGTGTCCTTCGACGTGCTGGCGCAGGATCGCGACGATCTGGAGCGCCTGTTCCGCACCCTCAACGAGCGCATCGCGTTCCTGATGACCGGCGGTGAAGTGCCCCAGGTCGACCCGAAACTGCCGCCGCTGGATTCCGGCATCCTCGGCCCGGTGGTCACCCCGGACAACCTGACCATCACCGTTTCGGTGGGCGATTCGCTGTTCGACGAGCGCTTCGGCCTGGAGCACGTGAAACCCAAACGTCTGCAACGCATGGTCGGTTTCCCCAACGACGCACTGGAAGCGGCCTGCTGCCACGGCGACCTGAGCATCCAGTTCTGCTCCAACGCCCCGGACAGCAACATTCACGCCCTGCGTGACATCGTGAAGAACCTGCCGGACCTGCTAATGGTGCGCTGGAAACAGGAAGGCACCGTACCGGCTCAAGCGCCGTTGAAGCCTGGCCAACAGCCTGAGAGCGCGCGCAACTTCCTCGGCTTTCGTGATGGCTCGGCCAACCCGGATTCCAACAGCCAGAAAACCATGAACGACGTGGTCTGGGTGCAAGCGGACAGCGACGAACCGGCCTGGGCCGCCAACGGCAGCTACCAGGCGGTGCGCATCATCCGCAACCTGGTCGAGCGCTGGGACCGTACCCCACTGCAAGAACAGGAATCGATTTTCGGCCGCAAGAAAACCACCGGTGCGCCGATGGACGGCAAGACCGAAACCGACGTTCCGGATTACACCAAAGACCCGGAAGGCAAGGTTACCAAGCTCGATTCGCACATCCGCCTGGCCAACCCACGTACCCACGATTCGCAGAAAAACCTGATCCTGCGGCGCCCGTTCAACTACTCCAACGGCGTGATGAAAAACGGCCAGCTGGACATGGGCCTGCTGTTCATCTGCTACCAGCAGGACCTGGAAAAAGGCTTCATCACCGTGCAGACCCGCCTCAACGGCGAGCCGCTGGAGGAATACCTCAAGCCTGTCGGTGGCGGGTATTTCTTCACCCTGCCGGGCGTGAAAGACAACAACGATTTCATCGGCCGTTCGCTGTTGGCCGCGGCTACAGCTGTAAAAACAAAAACTGCCTGACAACCCTTACCTCACAGGAAGAGCTCCATGAAAAAGTCGCCTCTCGCGCTGTTGGTTACCCTTGGCTTGTTGCAGACCCCGTCCGTATTCGCGGCCACGGCACCGCTGGATCTGGTAACCCCGGTTTCCGACTACAAGATCTACGTCACTGAAAACGTCGACAAGTTGGCCGCCGACACTCAGAAATTCACCGACGCGATCAAGAAAGGTGACCTGGCCACCGCCAAGAAACTGTACCCGACCACTCGCGTCGCCTACGAATCCATCGAGCCGATCGCCGAGCTGTTCGATGACCTGGACAAGTCGATCGACTCCCGCGAAGACGACCACGAGAAAGGCGTTGAAGCCGAAGATTTCACCGGCTTCCACCGTCTGGAGCACGCGCTGTTCGCCAAGAACACCACCAAAGGTCAGGAAGCACTGGCCGACAAGCTGATGACTGACGTCAAAGACCTGCAATCGCGTATTGCCGACCTGACCTTCCCGCCAGAGAAAGTGGTCGGCGGCGCCGCGGCCCTGCTGGAAGAAGTGGCAGCTACCAAGATCTCCGGTGAAGAAGATCGTTACAGCCACACCGACCTGTACGACTTCCAGGGCAACGTGGACGGCGCGAAGAAAATCGTCGACCTGTTCAAGCCACAACTGCAGAAATCCGACGCTGCGTTCGTGGCTAAAGTGGACAAGAACTTCGCCACCGTGGACAAGATCCTGGCCAAGTACAAAACCAAGGATGGCGGTTTCGAAACTTACGACAAGGTCAAGGAAAACGACCGCAAAGCCCTGACTGGCCCGGTCAACACCCTGGCTGAAGACCTGTCGCAAATGCGTGGCAAACTCGGTCTGAACTGAGTTTGAAAACGCGTTGAAAAAACCGCCTGCCGATCGCTCGGCAGGCGGTTTTTATTGGCGGATGAAGATGAATTGATCGTGCCCACGCGGAGCGTGGGAACGATCAGGCGAATCAAAAACAGAGCTGAGCCAACAGGATCAAATCCCGCTAAACCAGTTGTACCCCTGATCCTCCCAATACCCGCCCGGATAATCGTTGGTCACGAAGATCTCGACGATGTGCTTGGGGTTCTTGAAGCCCAGTTTGGTCGGCACGCGAATGCGCAGCGGGTAGCCATAGCTCGGTGGTAACGCCACCTCGCCGAAGTCCAGCGCCAGCAGGGTTTGCGGGTGCAACGCGGTGGGCATGTCCAGGCTTGAGTAGTAGCGATCCGCGCATTTGAAGCCAACGAACTTCGCGGTCGTATCAGCGCCCACATATTCGAGAAAGGTCTTCAACGGCACCCCGCCCCACTGCCCGATGGCGCTCCAGCCTTCGACGCAAATCAGCCGCGTGATGTCGGTGCGTTGCGGCAGTTTGCGTAAACCCTCAAGGGTCCAAGATGCCTTGTCCCGCACCAGGCCCGAGACGCCCAGTTTCCAGTCCGCCACGTCCAAGTCGGGAATGTCATCCTCGCTGTAGAACGCATTGAACGGAAACGGGTTACGGATCTTGTCCTTGCTGAACGTCGGCGCCAGTTTCTGCCCGCTGAATAGCCACGCCTGGACCCGGTCATTCCAACGCGACATGGCCCACAGCACTTTGTCCACCTGATCGCCATCTTGCAGGTTGCAGCCGCTGAGCATGGCCATGGCGCCCACGGTCAGGCCCCCTTTGAGAAAGTGGCGGCGTTGCAGGTTTTCCAGCTGCGTCTGCTGCGCCGGTTCCAGCTTGATGCGCTGGACCGCGCGTTTCTTCGGTTCAATCATGTTCGACCTTTCCGTTATCCATCACCCGCGTACCGCCAGTGATCATCGGCAACAGGGTTTTCGGCACCAGTAATACCAGCGCCAGATGAACCACCACGAACGCGCCAATCGCCGCCATCGCCGCAAAGTGCACGTAGCGGGCGAAGTCGTACCCACCGAACAGTGCGGTGAGTTCCTGGAGTTGAATGGGCTTCCAGATCGCCAAACCCGAGACGACGATCAACACGCCTGCTGCCAACACCAGCCAGTACATCAAACGCTGGACGGCGTTGTAGACGCCCTTTTCGTGCTTGAGGCGAAAGCGCAGCGCGTCGAGTAGATCGCGCTTCACTGCCTTGGGGGTGACCGGCAGGAAATCACGTTGGAAGTGCCGACTGAACAGGCCATACAGCACGTAGATCAGGCCGTTGATCACCAATAGCCACATCACCGCAAAGTGCCAGGCCAGCGCACCGCCGAGCCAGCCGCCGAGGGTAAAATCCCGGGGAAAGGCGAAGTGGAACAAGGGCGATGCGTTGTAAATCCCCCACCCGCTCATGAACATGCAGACCATGCCAAAGGCGTTGATCCAGTGCGTGAGGCGGATGGGCCAAGGGTGAATGCTGGTTTTTTTCATGGATTGAGGCTCCTCCTGAACGCCAACTGCGCCTGTACGTCCGTATTCGCCAGCAAGCCGGCTCCCACAAATGTAGATGACAACATCAGACAGTGTGAGGGCCGGCTTGCTGGCGAAAGGGACGACACGGTGCAACAGATGCACCGCGGCCGTCCTTACATCGGCGGCTGGAAGCCATCCTTGCCGACGGCCACACCGCGCGCAGTCTTGCCGTCTTCTGCCGGGAATACCACCACTTTGGCGCCCTTGACCAACTCACTCACCTTGCCCGCCTCCACATAAGCAATCGGCACGTCTTCCGGCACCACCAACTGTTTCTCGCCACCCTTGTAGCTCACGCTCAAGGTGCGGCCATTGGCGTTGGTCAGTTTGCCCACGGTGCCATTGGTCATGGTGCCGGTACTGCCGTCAGCGTTCTGCCAGCCGTAGTGCCCTTCGCCACTGCCCTTGAGGCTGGCTTCGAACACCGTCACTTCCAGCGCTTTCAAGGTGCCGTCAGCCTGCGGGGTGGCCGCCGAACCGATGAAACTGTCGGACTTGATAGACGCGATATCAGCCTTCGACACCAGACGCACGCCGGTCTTGTCAGTCAGGCCAATGCTCTGGTGAGCCCCCGTGCGGGTGGTGAAGTTCAGGGTGTTGTTGTCGACGCTGTCGACGGTTCCGCGCAGGGGTTTGACCACCGGCATGTCGGCGGCGCAGGCCATGACAGCAGCGCTGAGCATCAGCAGGCCAAAGGTAGAGGACAAAGCGGTCTTCATGTTCATGACGAGTTCCTTCCAGGCAGGTTCATAACGTAGGCATTGCGGGTTGAATGAGGTTCATCCTGTCCAACCAACCGGTACCGCACCATGACCGCCGGATGACATTTTTGTCATTCGCATGCTCAGCGCCGCTGGGTCCTTCAATGACAAAAATGTAACCGCCCGCGCCGGACAGGTTGGTTAAACTGCCCACACGATGCAATGCGAGCCCTACGATGCACATCCTGCTGATCGAAGACGACACCAAGACCGGCGAATACCTGAAGAAAGGCCTCAGCGAATCCGGCTACAAGGTCGACTGGGCGCAGCACGGCGCCGACGGCCTGCACATGGCGCTGGAGCAACGTTATGACCTGCTGGTGCTGGACGTCATGCTGCCGGGCATCGACGGCTATCAGATCATCGAAATCCTGCGCGCCAAACAGGACGTGCCGGTGCTGTTCCTCACCGCCCGCGACCAGTTGCAAGACCGTATTCGCGGGCTGGAGCTGGGCGCCGATGATTACTTGGTCAAGCCGTTTTCGTTCACCGAACTGCTGCTGCGCATCCGCACGATTCTGCGCCGTGGCGTGGTGCGCGAGGCCGATCACTTTCATTTGGCCGATCTGGAGCTGGACCTGCTGCGCCGCCGCGTGACCCGCCAGCACCAGATCATCACCCTGACCAACAAGGAATTCGCCCTGCTGCACCTGTTGCTACGTCGCGAAGGTGACGTGCTGTCACGCGCGCAGATCGCTTCGGAAGTCTGGGACATGAACTTCGACAGCGACACCAATGTGGTGGACGTGGCGATCAAACGCCTGCGCAGCAAGGTCGACCTGCCCTACCCGGTCAAGCTGATTCACACCGTGCGCGGTATCGGCTATGTCTGCGAGGTACGGCCATGCGAGCCCGACGCCCACCCTCTCTGACCCTGCGTTCGACCCTGGCCTTTGCGGTGGTGGCGATGCTGGCCGTGGCCAGCGCCGGGATGTACCTCTACGAAACCATGAAAGCCTCGGTGATGACCCGCAGCGACCACGCGGTGCTGGCCCGGCTCGATCACTTTCGCAAACTGCTGCAATACGACCTGACCCTCGACACCCTGCGCGGCAGCCCGCAGCTGTTCGAGAACATGCTCGACAGCGAGGACGACATCTTCATCATCGGCGAGCCGGGCAAGACGCCCGTGATCCTGGTCAATCCACTGCATGCTCCCTTGCCCGAGACGCCAGTGGTGGCGCCGGATCAGGCATTGAACGTGAGTGATCTGCGCAGCGGCACGGCCAACCCGGATGCGCCCATGCGCGCGGCCACGGTGGCGGCGATGTCCGGCGGCAAGACCGTGCATTTGACCGCTGCGCACCTGGCGGTCAAGGAAATGGCCACCCTGGCCAACTTCCGCAACCGGATCCTGGTGGCGGTGGCACTGGCCTTTCTGGTCACCGCACTGCTGGGCTACGTGTTGTTGCGTCGCGGCCTTCGCCCATTGCGCAAGATGGCCGAACACGCCACAGCCATCACCCCGGCACGCCTCGACAGCCGCATGGACAGCGGCGATACGCCGGTGGAGCTGCAACAACTGAGTGACGCCTACAACGCCATGCTCGACCGCCTGGCCGACGGCTACGAGCGACTGAATCAGTTCTCCGCCGACCTTGCCCATGAAATCCGCACCCCGGTGGGATCGTTGATGGGGCATTGTCAGGTTGCGTTGCGCCAACCCCGTTCGGTAGATGAATACCAGACGTTATTGGCGTCGAATCTGGAAGAGCTGGAACGCATCTCGCGCATGGTCGAAAGCATCCTGTTCCTCGCCCGCGCCGATGACGCCCAAGCGGCGTTGAATCGTCAGCCGCTGCAGCTGGCGGATGAGCTGCAACGGGTGACCGGCTACTTCGAAGGCCTGGCCGAAGAACGAAAAATGACCCTACGCACTACAGGCGACGGCGTGTTGAATGCCGACCCATTGCTGCTGCGCCGGGCCTTGAGCAATCTGGTGGCTAACGCGATTCGTTATGCCGACGAACACAGCGAGATCAACATTCGCGTGGTTCGAAGCACTGAACACTGTCGCATCGAAGTGGAGAATCAGGGGCCGAACCTCAGCGAAGTGGCCCTGAGCAAGCTGTTCGACCGTTTCTACCGCGTCGACGCCTCTCGCCATCAGAGCTCGGATTCCAACGGGCTGGGGTTGGCAATTGTGGCGGCGATCATGCAGTTGCATGGGGGTGAGGTGACAGTCGACCAGCCCTCAGAAAGACAAATCCGATTCGCTTTGATGTTTCAACCTGATTGATGCAATTGCGTTGCGTCTGGCCCGGATTGTGGGAGCCGGCTTGCTGGCGAAAGCGGTGGTTCATCCACTGTTGTGCTGCCTGATACGACGCCTTCGCCAGCAAGCCGGTTCCCACAACGATCGCATCCGATCAAGCCTTTTTGTCGTGGGTCACCTGCAACTTGTAAAACGTCGCCGCCCCGCCCTCGGTCGCGTACCCGGTGTTGTCCTGGGTGTACACCCCCGCCTTGAAATACAGCTGCTTGCCGTTCCAGGTCGCATCGAGCTTGCTGTCCCACTGCATCTCGTGGGCATTGACCGTAAGGTTGCCCGCCGGGGTCAGGTGGATGGTGTAGGTGAAACGCTCCTTGAGCAGCACACCGGTTGCCAGTTGAATCACTTCAGGCTCTGAGGTTGGCGTGACGCGGTACTTGATGACCAGATTGCCGGTCTGGGTTTTCTCCTTGTATTGATACTCCAGCTTGATCAACGGCTCGGTGCTGCCATAGCAGTGGATCTGACCAATGACGATCTTGCCGGACGATGGCACCTGATCCACGGTCAACGCCGCACGCAGGAAATTGTCCGCCTGGTTGTAGGTCCAGTTGTGCACCGCGCCGTTGGCGTAGGTCTCTCGCAGCTCAGTGCGCGGGTAGACCGCGTTGTCTGTCCGCGAGCCGGTCACCGGCGCCCAGAAGAACAGCGTGTCGCCGGAGCGGAAATAACCATCCTGATAGCCCGCCACCAACTTGGGCGTGTCGATGGTCGCGGCAGGAATACCGACGGGGACGGAGAGGTTCCAGGTAGCAAGGTCGATCATGTTGCACTCGTGGGTGCGCATTGCGCACCAGCAAAGGGAGGTCTCTGGAACGGGGGTTCTGGCCCCGTTGTCTGTCGCCTTTGCTATCGGCTGAATCGGTTGTTCTTTAGCCGCCCTACCCCGTCAAGAAATCGCCAAAGACCACCCGCAAACACCGATGGCTATTATTTTGAGATCAAACAATTCAAACACGCGATTGCGCATTTTTTGATCAAATTGGCGGATTCCGGGCACATCGGTTCCGCCATTTTTTTGGAGCCCACTTCGACCTGCCGGTGAAAAAACAACCAGAAACCACCGAAATGCCCGACAGACGGTCATAAATTTCTTCTCGCCCCTACAGCTACGCTGCCGTTCATCCAGTTTTCATTTGACGAAACAACTTTGTTACCGGATATTAATAGTTAGCAACCTAATAATACGGCGTCTAATCATTCACTGCCTAACCAAATCCCGTTCGATCTACGACTCTCCACACAGCGGCACTCACATGAACCTAGACTCACTGCAAATGCACATCACCGGCGGCGTCGTCGCAGCGTCCCGCCAATGGCGCCGCGTGTGTCAGACCACCCTGGTGAACTACGGCGTGTCGGAGGCATGTGCAGGCCCTCTGCTGATGATCGCGCGCCTGGGTGAAGGCGTGCGCCAGGTCACGGTCGCCCAGGCCTGTGGCCTGGAAAGTCCTTCGCTGGTGCGCCTGCTCGACCAGTTGGGCAAAGCCAATCTGGTGCAGCGCACCGAAGACCCGACGGATCGCCGCGCCAAGGCCCTGAGCCTGACCGAAGAAGGCCGCACGCTGGCCAATTCCATCGAAGACGAATTGATTCGCCTGCGCCGCGACGTGTTCGGCGACATCGACCCGGCAGACCTGGAAGCCACTCTTCGCGTCTTCAAGGCCTTCGCCAAAGCCAGCCCCGTAGGGCCGGAGCTGTCATCTTGAAAGACATGTTCAAAGGCTTCTTTCAGGGCGTGCCCCCCTCTCGCGACTGGTTTTACGGTGTCCGCACGTTCGCCGCGTCTATGCTTGCTCTTTACCTGGCGTTGATTTTTGAATTGCCGCGCCCTTACTGGGCGATGGCCACGGTGTACATCGTGTCCAGCCCGTTCCTGGCGCCGACCAGTTCCAAAGCCCTGTACCGCGCCGCCGGTACGTTTCTCGGCGCAGCGGCTTCGGTGCTGGTGGTGCCGATCTTCGTGCAAACGCCGTTTCTGCTCGCGGTGGTCATCGCTTTGTGGACCGGCACCCTGCTCTTTCTGTCTCTGCACCTGCGCACCGCCAACAGCTACGCGCTGATGCTGGCGGGCTACACCATGCCGCTGATCTCTTTCCCGGTGGTCGACAATCCGCAAGCGGTGTTCGACATCGCTGTATCGCGGACCGAAGAAATCCTGCTGGGCATCGTCTGCGCGGCAGTGATCGGCGCCATGTTCTGGCCACGGCGTTTGGCCCCGGTGCTGGTCGACTCCATGGGCAAATGGTTCAAGGACGCCTCGACCTACAGCGACCTGTTCCTGGCCCGCAACGCCACACCGGAAGCGGTAGGCGCCTTGCGCACGGCCATGGTCGGCACCTTCAACACCCTGGAGCTGATGATTGGCCAGTTGCCCCACGAAGGCGCGCATCGCCAGACGGTGCGCAACGCCAAAGAACTGCGCGGGCGGATGATTCATCTGCTGCCCACTATCGACGCTCTCGACGATGCGTTGTGGGCACTGGAGCGCCGCACGCCCGAACTGGTGGCTGACCTGGCGCCGCTGATCATCGAGTGCCGGGACTGGGTAGAGAAGACCGCCGAAAGTGCACCCGTCCAATACTGGCAAGCGCTTCACGACGAACTCGACCGCCTGCAACCGACGCCTGCGCAACTGGACGATCGCCGCCAACTGCTGCTCTCCACCACGTTGTACCGCCTGCGCGAGTGGATCGACCTCTGGCAAGACTGCCGCAGCCTGCAACACGCCATTGAGACCGACGACCATCGCCCGTGGCGCGCGGTGTATCGCCACTGGCGTCTGGGTCGCCTGTCGCCGTACCTCGATAAAGGCATGATGCTGTACTCGGTGGCCACCTCGGTCAGCGCGATCATCGTCGCCTCGGTGCTGTGGATTCTGCTCGGTTGGCAAGACGGTGCCAGTGCCGTGGCGCTGGCTGCAGTGTCGTGCAGCTTCTTCGCCGCGATGGACGACCCGGCGCCGCAGATTTACCGGTTCTTCTACTGGACGTTCTTGTCGGTGATCTTCGCCAGCCTCTACCTGTTCGTGGTGCTGCCGAACCTGCACGACTTTCCGATGCTGGTGCTGGCCTTCGCCGTGCCGTTCATCGTGGTCGGCACTCTGACCGTGCAGCCGAAGTTCTACCTGGGCACGCTGCTGACCATCGTCAACACCTCGTCGTTCATCAGCATCCAGAGCGCCTACGACGCCGACTTCCTGAACTTCCTCAACTCCAACCTCGCCGGTCCCGCAGGCTTGGCGTTCGCCTTCGTCTGGACGCTGATCGTGCGGCCATTCGGCACCGAAGTCGCCGCCAAGCGCCTGACCCGGTCGAGCTGGCGCGACGTGGTGTCGCTGTGTGAACAAGCGACCTTGGCCGAGCACCGGCAAATGGGCGTGCGCATGCTCGACCGTCTGATGCAGCACCTGCCGCGCCTGGCGATCACCGCGCAGGACACCAACATTGCCCTGCGCGAAGTGCGCGTGGCGCTGAACATGCTCGACTTGCTGGCCTACCTGCCACGGGTGCACGCGGTGCCGCATCAATTGCTGCGGCAGGTGATCGATGAAGTGGGGGCGTATTTCGAGCACTGCCTCAAGGCCCGCGAGCGTCTGCCTGCGCCCAAGGGCCTGTTGATGACCATGGACCGCGCACGCCGCTCGCTGACCTTCGCCTGGATGGGCGATGACGAATCCCGCCTGCACCTGTTGCACGCCTTGAGCGGCTTGCGTCTGGCGCTGTTGCCGGGTGTGGAGATTGTCGACGCGCTGGCCGAGCAAGAAGAACAACCGCCGTATGGCATCGATGGAGCGCCGCTGTGATCGGTATGACTGGAATGATCGGTGATCTGGATATCAGCGGGATTTTCCTGCCCACGTTTCTGGTGCTGATGGGCATCGCTTACGTGATTTTTCTGGTGCTGCACGCCGTGCTGTCCCGTGTGCACTTCTACCGCCTGGTCTGGCACCGGGCTTTGTTCAACGTCGGTCTGTACGCCCTGCTGCTCGGCGTGGTTGATACCCTCAGTCGCTATCTGATGAGCTGAAATGAAAAAACCTCTCCTGACTTTGGGCCGTGTGGTCCTGACACTGCTGGTTGTCATCCTCGCCGCGATCGTCGTCTGGCGCATGGTGATGTATTACATGTACGCCCCCTGGACCCGCGACGGCCACATCCGCGCCGACGTGATCCAGATCGCCCCGGACGTGTCCGGTCTGATCGAGAAAGTTTCGGTCGTCGACAACCAGGCGATCACCAAGGGCCAGGTGCTGTTCACCATCGACCAGGACCGCTTCCGTCTGGCGCTGCGTCAGGCTCAGGCGACCGTGGCCGAGCGCAAGGAAACCTGGGAACAGGCCCAGCGCGAGAACAAGCGCAACAAGGGGCTGGGTAATCTGGTGGCCCGCGAGCAACTGGAAGAAAGCCAGTCCAAGGAAGCCCGTGCCCTGTCGGCGCTGAACGAAGCGCAGGTGGCGGTGGACGCCGCACAACTGAACCTCGACCGCTCGGTGATCCGCAGCCCGGTGGACGGCTACCTCAACGACCGAGCACCCCGTGACCGCGAATTCGTCAGTGCCGGACGCCCGGTGCTGTCGGTGGTGGACAGCGCCTCGTACCACATCGATGGCTATTTCGAAGAAACCAAACTGGACGGCATTCACATCGGCTCGGCCGTGGACATCCGCGTGATCGGCGACAACGCCCGCCTGCGCGGCCACGTGGTCAGCATCGTGGCCGGTATCGAAGACCGCGACCGCACCAGCGGTAACAACCTGCTGCCCAACGTCAACCCGGCGTTCAGTTGGGTGCGTCTGGCCCAGCGCATTCCGGTGCGCATCGCCTTCGACGAAGTGCCTGCGGACTTCCGCATGATCGCCGGACGGACTGCCACGGTGTCGATCATCGACGACGGAGCCGTTAACAAAAGCCCTGACAAAACCACTGACAAAGGAGCCGCTCAATGAAACCCGGTGCGCGCCTGTTGACCGTGGGCCTGGGCATGTTGCTCTCGGCCTGCACGGTGGTGGGTCCCGATTACCACCTGCCCAAGGACGCGGCGGTCAATCGTCCCGATTTGCAGGGTGAGATCGCTGGCACCTCGTCGAACGTGGTGTCGGCGCCAGTCCCCGCCGATTGGTGGCGCCTGTACAACGACCCGAAACTCGATGAACTGGTGCGTCAGGCACTGGCTTCCAGCACCGACCTGCGCGTTGCAGCGGCCAACCTGCAACGGGCGCGCTACCAGACCGATGAAGCGGACGCTGCCGGGGGCTTCACCAACACCGCCAAAGCCGGGGCGCAGCGCTTGCAGGAGGCCGGTCAGGCGTTTCTGATCGAGGACAAAGTGCCGGTGGCCAACGTTGGCGATGTCGGCCTGACCACGTCGTATCAGTTCGACCTGTTCGGTGTGTTGCAGCGCGGCATCGAGGCGGCCGAAGCCAACACCGATGCGGCGCAGGCCGCCGTGGACACCGCGCGGATCACCCTGGTGGCTGACGTCGTGCGTTCCTACACGCAGATTTGCGCGGCCAACGAAGAGCGCAACATCGCCCTGCATTCGCTGGACCTGCAACAGCAGAGCCTGACCCTGACCCAACGCCTGCGCGACGCCGGGCGTGGCGACGAAACCCAGGTCACGCGCTCCCAGACCCAGTACAAATCCCTGCGCGCCGACCTGCCGCGTTATGAGGCCGCGCAAAAGGCCGGGATGTATCGCCTGTCGATGCTGCTGGCCAAACCGCTGGATCAGCTGCCCAAAGGCGTGGCCGAGTGCGCCGAGCTGCCGCACATCGCTCAGGTGATGCCGGTGGGCGATGGCGCAGCCCTGCTCAAACGGCGTCCGGATGTGCGTCAGGCGGAGCGTCGTCTGGCCGTCTCCAGCGCCGCAATTGGTGTGGCCACGGGTGAGTTGTACCCGGACATCAGCATCGGTGCGACGGTTGCCACGGTCGGTATCCTCAAAGACCTTGGCGAACCCTCCACCAACCGCTGGGGCTTCGGCGGGTTGATCAACTGGACCATTCCGTCCAACGGCGCCCGCGCGCGGATTCACATGGCTGAAGCGTCGAACCAGGCCGCCCTCGCCCACTTCGACGGCGTGGTGCTGAACGCCATCCGCGAAGCTCAGACCAGCCTCTCTCAATACACCGCCCTGCTGGAGCGCCGCGATGCACTGGCCGACACCGAAGAATCCGCCAAACAAGCCGCCGATCAGACCCACCGGTTCTACATGGCCGGTCGAGAATCCTTCCTCGCCGACCTGCAAGCCACCCGCACCTACACCGACGTGACCGCGCAACTGGCAGCGGCCAATACGCAAGTGGCCATGGGACAGATTGATTTGTTCCTGGCGCTGGGTGGGGGTTGGGAGAATAAGGAGGCGACTGCGCAGGCCCAAAAATAACGGCCAACACAGATCCAACCTGTGGGAGCGAATTCATTCGCGATGGGGCCGACACAGACGCTGCATTTCCATCGTCTGGAACACCGTCATCGCGAATGAATTCGCTCCCACAGCGGTTCTGCACCCGCCGCCACACTTGCCACGGCTGCTTGAATTGAACCCTTCCCCGCCTAAACTGCCTGATCTCTTTATACCTATCCGGCAGGAGGCACCCCATGCGTACGTTGCAACTGGCTGACAAAACCGTTCCCGTCATCGGTCAGGGCACCTGGCGCATGGGCGAAGACCGTCATCAACGCAAGGACGAAGTCGCCGCCCTGCAACACGGCATCGATCTTGGCCTGACCCTGATCGACACCGCCGAAATGTACGGCGAAGGCGGCGCCGAGGAAGTGGTGGGCGAAGCCATCGTCGGTAAGCGCGATCATGTCACGCTGGTGAGCAAGGTCTACCCCCACAACGCCAGCCGCAAAGGCGTCATCGCCGCCTGTGAACGCAGCCTGCAACGCCTGAAAACCGAGCACATCGACCTCTATTTGCTGCACTGGCCCGGTTCCTACCCACTGGACGAAACCGTCGAAGCTTTCGAAGGGCTTCGGGTCGCGGGCAAGATCGGGCGCTGGGGCGTTTCCAACTTCGACGTGTCCGATCTGCTGGAACTCGACACTGTCACGTCCAGCACCAACTGCGCCACCAATCAGGTGCTCTATAACCCTGCCGAGCGCGGCATCGAATACGACCTCATTCCCTGGATGCAAAACGCCCTGATGCCGCTCATGGCGTACTGCCCCATCGGCCAGGCGGGTGACCTGCTGATGAACCCCGCCATCCTGCAAATCGCCGAACAGCATGGCGTGACGCCCGCGCAAATCAGCCTGGCCTGGGTGTTGAGGCAAGAAGGCGTGATTGCGATCCCCAAGGCAGTCGATCCTCACCACCTGCGCCTGAACGCCGAGGCGGTGAACATCGAATTGAGTCTTGAGGATGAATTGTTAATTGATACGTCATGGCCCGCGCCGATTCGCAAGTGGCCGTTGGGGATGGTTTGAGGCACAGCGCGCGCCTACCCGTAAAATCGCAATGCGCAGACATAAAACGTCACAAAACTGTCAAAAAGCCTTGCGATGATGCCGCTTTCGATCCTGTGTCCCCAGGGCACATTTCGCCTGCGAGCCTTCATGAACCAAAGCATTGCCCGTTCTCAGGACTCTGACATTTTCGGTCTGTTGTATGGCTTTCGTTTCCGCTCCGGAGAGGCTGCCCAACAGATCGATTCACCTACAGCGCTGGAGGCGCTGCGCCAACCGGCAAACCCGGATGAGTTCATCTGGCTGCACCTGAACCTCGCTCACGCCAGTTGCGAGCGTTGGTTGAAAACCAACCTCGACTTGCCCGACGAGTTTCTCGAAGCCCTGCATGAAGGCTCGCGCTCGACCCGCATCGAACACGTTGACTCTGCCCTGTTGGCAGTGGTGAACGATGTGGTCTTCGACTTCAACCGCGTTTCCAACGACATTGCTACGCTCTGGGTCTGTGTGCGCAGCAACCTGATGATTTCGGCACGGCACAAACCGCTGCGTTCGGTAGACAGGCTGCGGTCGTCGGTCAAACAGGGGGAAACCTTCCGCTCCCCGCTGGAACTGCTGGCACACCTGCTACGAGATCAAAGCGACGTGCTGGCGCAATTCATGCGCAAAACCAGCCTCAGCGTTGATCGCATCGAAGACCAACTGCTGGCAGAACGCCTGAGCAACAATCGCACCGAACTGGGCGCGATGCGTCGGGTGCTGGTGCGCCTGCAACGCCTGCTGGCATTGGAGCCGGGCTCGCTGATGCGCCTGCTGCACCGCCCGCCGCAGTGGTTGCAGGAAGAGGATTTGCAGGAGCTGCGTCAATCCACGGAAGAGTCGGCGCTGGTCATCAGCGACCTCACGGCCCTGGGCGAGCGCATCAAACTGCTGCAAGAAGAAATCGCCGCCAACCTCAACGAACAGAGCAGCCGCACACTGTTCACCCTGACCGTCGTGACCGTCCTGGCCCTGCCGATCAACATCGTGGCGGGGTTCTTCGGGATGAACGTCGGGGGAATTCCGCTGGCCAGCGATCCGCACGGGTTCTGGATTCTGGTGGTGCTGGTGGCGACCTTTACCTTCGTGGCAGGGCGGTGGGCGTTTCACAAGAGTCGGGATTATTGAAGCTGCGCTAATCCGCTTCTGGCCGTAGGCCGTAGGAGATTCTATGTTGTCTGGTCCACCGCATTCGCCACCAAGGCGGCTCCCACAGAGATAAATCTCTGGCCTGACACACATTACTGTGGGAGCCGGCTTGCTGGCGAATGCAGAATGTCAGACACCCCTGTGGTCAATGACCCACCGTTTTCGCCAGTAAAGCGGCTCCCACACAGAATGCGAAGCTGCAGTCGATTTCTTGAACACCACCCATCCTTTAGCGCGACAAATCCACCCGAACCCTGACCTGCGTCGTATCGTTGTCACATTTTGTAATGATCATTGTTCACATCCCATCTCAACAGGATTGTGAATCATGGCGACCCCCTCACTGGCTCAAGGCTCTGCCGGGCTGAGTTCTCAATTCGGGCGCAAGCCTGGCGTGCTGACGATGGTGATTTTCTTCGCCATCCTCGCGCTCGGCCTGCTGTACACGGCCTATAGCCTGAAATCGGACATGGATGATCTGGGCACGGTCGTGACCACGTGGGTGCCGTTCCTCCTGCTCGGCGTGGCGTTGCTGATCGCCTTGGGCTTCGAATTCGTCAACGGCTTCCACGACACCGCCAACGCCGTCGCGACGGTGATTTATACCCATTCGCTGCCGCCGAATTTCGCGGTGGTCTGGTCGGGCGCGTTCAACTTTCTGGGCGTGCTGTTCTCCAGCGGCGCGGTGGCGTTTGGCATCATCGCGCTGCTGCCGGTGGAACTGATTCTGCAAGTCGGCTCGTCCGCCGGTTACGCGATGATCTTCGCGCTGCTGATCGCGGCGATCCTGTGGAACCTCGGCACATGGTGGCTGGGCCTGCCTGCGTCGTCGTCGCACACGCTGATCGGCTCGATCATCGGCGTCGGCGTGGCCAACGCGTTGATGCACGGGCGCGACGGCACCAGCGGCGTGGACTGGTCGCAAGCCACCAAAATCGGCTATTCGCTGCTGCTCTCGCCGCTGGTCGGCTTCACCTGTGCGGCGCTGTTGCTGTTGGCCCTGCGCGCGTTCGTCAAGAATCGCGCGCTGTACAAGGCGCCTGAAGGCAATACCCCGCCGCCACTGTGGATTCGCGGCCTGTTGATCCTGACCTGCACCGGCGTGTCCTTCGCCCACGGCTCCAACGACGGCCAGAAAGGCATGGGGTTGATCATGCTGATTCTGGTCGGCACCCTGCCCATGGCCTATGCGCTGAACCGCACCATGCCCGCCGATCAATCGGTGCAATTCGCGGCAGTGGCAGAAGTCACGCAACAGGCGCTGAGCAAAGCTGTGCCGTCCCCTGCACCTGCTGACCCGCGTAAAACGCTGTCCGAGTACATCCGCGACAAACAGCCGACGCCTGATCTGGTGCCTGCGCTGGCGGTGATGGCGGGCAAGATCGGCATTCAGGTCGCCAGCTACGGCTCGCTGGCCAAGGTGCCTGCCGAAGCCACGGCGAACGTGCGTAACGACATGTACCTGACCTCCGAAGCCATTCGCCTGATGGATAAGAACAAGGTCGGCAATTTCGACGCTGACACCCAAGGCAAAGTCTCGAAGTTCAAGCAGCAGATCGACGATGCCACGCGCTTCATTCCGCTGTGGGTGAAGATCTCCGTGGCCATCGCACTGGGGCTGGGCACCATGGTCGGGTGGAAGCGCATTGTGGTGACCGTCGGCGAAAAGATCGGCAAGACCCACATGACCTACGCCCAAGGCGCCTCGGCCGAAGTGGTCGCCATGCTGACCATCGGCGCGGCGGACATGTACGGCCTGCCGGTGTCGACCACCCACGTGCTGTCCTCCGGCGTGGCAGGCAGCATGACCGCCAACGGCTCGGGCCTGCAAATGCGTACCCTGCGCAACCTGGCCATGGCCTGGGTCTTGACCTTGCCTGCGGCGATTCTGCTGTCGGGCGGGTTGTACTGGCTGTTCACCCAGATTTTCTGATTTACAGGGCTTCACGTGCTCTCCTTCACAGGCGCTCAAGCGCCTGTTTTTCAACCGCACGCCGAGACTCCTGTGGGAGCCGATATCGCGTGGACCGCTCGATCAAACACGATCCATGTCCCAAGCCCTCACCGTTCGAGCATTGATGCCCCTCCCTGCCTGCCTAAGATGGGCGCTACACCCCGCCTGAACCGTGAACCGGCCATGACCACAAAAAGAACGCTGTACGACAAACACATCGATTCGCACACCGTGTGCACCCTTGATGACCAGGGCCATGTCCTGCTGTACATCGACCGCCAGGTCATCAACGAATACACCAGCCCTCAGGCGTTCAGTGGCTTGCGCGAAGCCGGGCGTGAGGTCTGGCGGCCGGAAACCGCGTTGGCGGTGGTCGATCACGTCAACCCGACCGCGCCGAAACGTGTGGCAGCGATGGCCGATCCGGGGGGCGCGCTGCAAGTGTCCTACCTGGCCGACAACTGCGAAAAATTCGGCATCGAGTTGTTCGACGTGCTCGACCAGCGCCAGGGTATCGAGCACGTCATCGCACCCGAGCAGGGCTTCATCCTGCCCGGCATGGTGATTGCCGCAGGTGACAGCCACACCACCACCTACGGCGCGCTGGGTGCGTTCGGTTTCGGCATAGGCACCTCGGAAATCGAGCACCTGCTGGCCACCCAGACCCTGATCTACAAACGCCTGAAAACCATGCGCGTCACCGTCGACGGCGGTCTGTCCAGCGGGCTGACCTCCAAAGACGTGATCATGGCGCTGATCGGGCGCATCGGTGCATCCGGCGCCACCGGATACGCCATCGAGTTCACCGGCTCGACTATCGCAGCGCTGAGCGTCGAAGCGCGCATGACCATCTGCAACATGGCGGTCGAGGCCGGTGCACGGGGTGCATTCATGGCACCGGACGACAAAGTGTTCGCCTACCTAAAGGACAAACCCCGCGCCCCGAAAGGCGAGCTGTGGGACCAGGCCCTCGCCCGCTGGAAAACCCTGCGCAGCGATGACGACGCGGTGTTCGATCAGGAAATCCACCTCGACGCCCGCGACTTGCAGCCCATGGTGACTTGGGGCACCAGCCCGGATCAGGCGGCAGCGATCAACGGCAGCGTGCCTGATCCTGAAACCATCGCTGACCCGATCCTGCGCCAGGACATGCGCCGCGCCCTGACCTACATGGGCCTGGAGGCGGGCATGCCATTGAGTGACATCGTCATCAGCCACGCCTTCATCGGCTCGTGCACCAACGCACGCATCGAAGACCTGCGCGACGCGGCCAGTGTCGTGCGCGGCAAGCACGTCGCCGAACACGTGCGGGCGATGATCGTCCCCGGCTCTACCGCGGTGCGGGATCAGGCCGAAGCGGAGGGGTTGGCGACGATCTTTCGTGACGCCGGATTCGAATGGCGCCAGTCGGGCTGCTCGATGTGCCTGGCGATGAACGACGACGTGCTCGCCCCCGGCGACCGTTGCGCCTCCAGCACCAACCGCAATTTCGAAGGCCGACAGGGCGCGGGCGCACGCACTCACTTGATGAGCCCTGCCATGGTCGCCGCCGCTGCGATCACCGGCCACCTGACCGACGTTCGCAGCCTGCAAGGGAGCCTCTGAGATGCAGCCATTCACCCACGTTCGCGGCAAGGCCGCGCCGATGCTCGCGGCCAACATCGACACCGATGTGATCATGCCTAAACAATTTCTCAAGGGCATCGACCGGGCCGGGCTGGATCGGGGCCTGTTCTTCGACCTGCGCTTTCTGCCTTCAGGCGAGCCAAACCCGGATTTCATCCTCAACCAACCGGGATGGCAGGGGGCGAAGTTCCTCGTCACCGGCCCCAATTTCGGTTGCGGGTCGAGCCGTGAGCACGCCGTCTGGGGCCTCAAGCAGATGGGCATACAGGCGCTGATCGGCAGCAGCTTCGCCGGGATTTTCTACGACAACTGCCAGCGAAACGGTGTGCTGACCATCGTGCTGGACGAGGCGCAGGTTCAGGCACTGGGGCGCCTCATCAGCCAGGCAGACACTGCCGACATCGAAGTGGACCTTCCGGCGCAGGAGATCCGTTTGCAAGATGGACGGAGGATGCCGTTCCAGATCGATGAACTGAGAAAAGACGCGCTGTTACTGGGGCTGGATGCGATTGGCAGTACGTTGCAGAAACGCGAGCAGATTCTGGCGTTTCAGCAGCGGCATCTGGCGGAGAATCCATGGCTGGTCTGAGAACCTGCTGACGAAATGTGACTTCTGTGGGAGCCGGCTTGCTGGCGAATGCGCTGTGTCAGCAACATCAATGTTCAATGACACACTGCATTCGCCACCAAGGCGGCTCCCACAGGGGGCAAATGCGGCGTGTCAGATCTGGCGGGGCAGCTCTGCAAGTGATTTACAACGACAACCCCTGAAAATGCGCCTGCAAAAACTCCACGCACACTCGCAATTTCCCTGAGTTGGCCAGCCGCGTCGGGTACACCGCCCAGACGTTGGCGCTCTCGGTGTATTCAGGCAGCACTGGCACCAGCCGCCCCTGCTCAAGAAACGGTTTGACGTCCCACAACGAACGCTGCAACACCCCTCTGCCGTCCAGCGCCCATTGCAGAACGATCTCGCCACTGTTGGACGACAACGGCCCGCTGACCCTCACCGTTTCCGCCACACCGTCACGCTCCACGTGCCAGATACCAAAGGCGTTGTCGCGCTCCTTGATCACCAGGCAATCGTGCTGCTCCAGATCACTCAACTGCTGCGGCGTGCCACGCCGGGCCAGGTAATCCGGGGCGGCGCACAACACCCGGCGGTTGCTCACCAACTGGCGCCCGATGTGTTGTCCGGGGATGTCATCGCCCACACGAATCTCCAGATCGAAGCCTTCGCTGACGATGTCGACCACTCGGTCGAACAGGTCCAGACGCACCTCCAGATCCGGGTACGCCTCGGCCAGTTTCGAGATTGCCGGGGCCACATGATTGCGGCCAAAACCGAACGAGCTGCACAAGTGCAGCTTGCCCCGTGGCGCCGAATGGGCGTCGGACAGTTCGTCATGGAGCAACTGAAAGTCTTCGAGAATCCGCACCGCCCAGCGCTGCACCCGCTCACCGTCCTCGGTCAGCGCCACCTTGCGGCTGGTGCGGTGCAACAGCCGCGTGGCCAGGGTCGATTCAAGAATCTGGATGCGCTTGCTGACATACGCCGGGGACAGCCCGAGTTCGTCCGCTGCGGCGGCAAAACCGGCCTTGCGGATCACGGTGAGGAATACCCGCAGGTCTTCGGGCAGGGGTGCCACTTCTTTTTTTGAGGTCATGCGGGGTTCTTTTTATCAGGCTCGGTCAATGACCTGTGGGAGCCGCCTGGGTGGCGAAAGCGTTATGTCAGCCAACATTGACGTTTCCGGCATACCGCATTCGCCACCCAGGCGGCTCCCACAGTCCGAATCGCGGACAACAATAACATCCCGCCAACCCGGGCGTTTCAAAACGTAAACATCGATATATCTCCAAACGCTATAAAAATATGGAATTAGGTTCTTTTACGGAATAACTCACACCCTCTATAAATAGCCCCACTTATTCCAAAAGCCACTGCTTCAGCGCGAAGGATTTCTCATGGATGTTTTCTGGTTTCTCCCGACTCACGGCGACGGCCATTTTCTGGGCACCACCAAGGGCGCACGCCCGGTCACGCTCAACTACCTGAAGCAAGTGGCGCAGGCCGCCGATGATCTGGGTTACCACGGCGTGCTGATCCCTACCGGCCGTTCCTGCGAAGATTCCTGGGTCATCGCCTCGGCGCTGGTGCCATTGACCGAGCGCCTGCGTTATCTGGTGGCGATTCGTCCGGGCATCATCTCGCCCACCGTCTCGGCGCGTATGGCTGCGACGCTGGATCGCCTGTCCGGCGGGCGTCTGCTGATCAACGTCGTGACCGGCGGCGACCCTGACGAAAACCGGGGTGATGGCAGTTTCCTGGACCACAGTGAGCGCTATGAAGTCACCGACGAGTTCCTGAAAATCTGGCGCCGCGTGCTGCAAGGCGAAGCGGTGGATTTCGAAGGCAAACACTTGAAGGTGCAAAACGCCAAGGCCCTGTACCCACCGATCCAGAAGCCTTACCCGCCGCTGTATTTTGGTGGCTCTTCACAGGCCGCCCACGAACTCGCCGCCGAGCAGGTGGACGTGTACCTGACCTGGGGCGAGCCACCGGCCGCTGTCGCCGAAAAGCTCGCTGACATCCGCGAACGCGCTGCCCGCAATGGCCGCACCGTGAAGTTCGGTATTCGCCTGCACGTCATCGTGCGCGAGACCAGCGAAGAGGCGTGGAAAGCGGCGGACACCCTGATCGAGCACATCAGCGACGAAACCATCGCAGCGGCACAGAAATCCTTCGCCCGCTTCGACTCTGAAGGCCAGCGCCGCATGGCTGCGCTGCATGACGGTCGTCGCGACAACCTGGAAATCGCCCCGAACCTGTGGGCCGGTGTCGGCCTGGTCCGTGGCGGCGCGGGCACGGCACTGGTGGGTAATCCGCAAGAAGTCGCTGCGCGGATCAAGGAATACGCCGACCTGGGCATCGAGAGTTTCATTTTCTCCGGCTACCCGCATCTGGAAGAGGCCTATCGCTTCGCCGAACTGGTGTTCCCGCTGCTGCCGGAGCCGTATCGCAGCCTGGCCGGTCGCGGCATCACCAATTTGACCGGGCCGTTCGGCGAGATGATTGCCAACGATTTGCCGCCGCAGAAATAGAAGCCGTCACAGCCGTGATCGTTCCCACGCTCTGCGTGGGAACGATCACCGTCGTTGCCCGTACGATCGCCGCGACAAGGAGTCCTCAAGCATGACCGCCAGCGTCCCGTTTCAACCACAAGTGATCCCCATGCAGCTACTGACCCTACCGCCCTCGCCCGCACTGGCCACTTCGATCCGCGCCACCGCGCAAGTGTTCGAGGACCCCAAATCCCAGGCCCTGCTGGCCCACGTGCAGCAGGTCGCACCCAGTGATGCCAGCGTGTTGATCATTGGCGAAACCGGCACCGGCAAAGAATTGGTCGCCCGCCACATCCATAACCTGAGCGCCCGTCGTCACCAGCCGTTCGTGGCGGTGAACTGCGGCGCGTTCTCTGAATCCCTGGTCGAGGCCGAACTGTTCGGCCATGAAAAAGGCGCCTTTACCGGCGCCCTGACGGCCAAGGCTGGCTGGTTCGAAGAAGCCAATGGCGGCACGCTGTTCCTCGACGAAATCGGCGACCTGCCGATGGCCATTCAGGTCAAACTGCTGCGCGTGTTGCAGGAGCGTGAAGTCGTGCGCCTGGGCTCGCGCAAAAGCACGCCGATCAACGTGCGCGTGCTGGCCGCGACCAACGTTCATCTGGAGCGCGCCATCAACGCCGGGCATTTCCGCGAGGATTTGTTCTATCGGCTGAACGTGGTGAACCTCGAACTCCACACCCTGCGCGAGCGTCCCGGCGATATCCTGCCGCTGACCCGGCATTTCATCGATGTCTACAGCCAGCGTCTGGGCTGCGGGCCAATCCAGATCAGCAGCGAGGCCGAGTACAAGCTTCGGTCCTACAGTTGGCCAGGCAACATTCGCGAGCTGGAAAACGTCATTCATCACACCCTGCTGATTTGCCGCAACGGGTTGATTCAAGCGAGCGACCTGCGCCTGTCGAACCTGCGTCTGGAGCGGCAGGAAGAATCTGCCTCTGTCGTCGATGACTCCACCGATGCGCTGCTGGCCCGTGCGTTCCAGAACCTGTTCGAAGAACAGGCCGGTGCGCTGCATGAAAAGGTCGAAGACGCGCTGTTGCGGGCGGCCTATCGTTTCAGTCATTACAACCAGGTGCACACGGCACAATTGCTGGGCCTGAGCCGCAACGTGATCCGCGCGCGCCTGATCAAGATCGGCGAACTGGCCGTGAACAAACGCCGCCCCGGTGAGCAGCTTCAAGGGGACCGGATGGTGCAGGTTTCGGTTTGAAAAAGGGCTGCGCTCACCGCGGCCCGACGATTTCACTCACCCACTCATACGCGTTAAAGGTCATCGCCTTGGTCTGATACGCGCGAATCAGTCCCCAGAAATCCCCCTCCCCCTGCTCGGCATTGGCCACCGCCGCTTCGCATTCGGCTTTCGACTGCCACAACACGTGGCTGAGGACACGCTGGCGGTCTTCGCTGACCTGCACGCTGGCGCGAATGAAACCGGGGTAGGTCCGGGTAAAGTTTTCGAAACGCTCGTTGAGGGCAGCCACCAGACCCGCCTGATGGCGCGGGTCAACCACGAACTCGACGAACTGGCTGAATGGAAGGGTTGAGTCTTGTGACGTCATGAACGCTCTCCACAGATGACGAAAGTCGCTGAACAGCATGCTGCATCCCTGATCGCCAGGAACTACGTTTCTTGCGCCGTATTGAAACAATCCGGGCCTGTTGCGGACCAAGGCTGCGAAGGGTAAAACCTCCACTTAACTAGAGGTCAAGCCTCATTTCTCTTTCGTTGCAGGATTCAGGGCTTTCCATGCGCACTACAGACGCCACGCACCTGGCTCGGGAACTGACCATCGGCCAACTGTCCGCCCGCAGCGGCGTGGCAATCACCGCGCTGCGTTTCTATGAATCCAAGGGACTGATCAGCAGCCAGCGCAACGCAGGCAACCAGCGCCGCTATCCTCGCGATGTGCTGCGCCGGGTCGCCCTGATCAAGACGGCGCAGCGTCTGGGCATCCCGCTCGCGACCATTCAAGACGCGCTGGACACCCTGCCACAAGACCGTGCCCCTACTCTGGACGACTGGAACCGACTGTCCGCACGCTGGAAAACCGACCTGGACGACCGCATCAACCGTCTCACCGCGCTACGTGATCAGCTCAACGGCTGCATCGGCTGTGGCTGCCTGTCCATGGAGGCCTGCCCGCTGCGCAACTGGGGCGACAGCCTGGGCGACGACGGCAGCGGGCCTCGTCTGCTGGATCAGGACTGAAGGTTCTGCGGACTGACCAGCGTCCCCGCCAACGCTCGATCCTCCAGTGATAGTTGCATCTGCTGCATGGCCTGATTCAACTGGTTGGTGGCCTGAATCAGCGCGTTGGTCATGGCTGAAATCTCCAACTGCAACTGACGCATCTTGTTTTCACGAACCCTGGGCGACAGCGAACGGTCGCTCATGAAGGCCTGCATGTCTTTCATACGCTTGGCGATGCGCTCCTGAATCGAGCGAATCATCTTCAATTGATCCTTGATTCGGTCTGGCAGGTCAGTCGCATCGATATCGGCGTCCTTCTTGCCGCTTTTCGCCGCTTTTTGCGCCTCCGGCGACAACAACACTTCGACGCTCTGGCGCAGCTGTTCGGCGGCCGTGGGCAGTGCGTTGCTGTCCTTTGTTGCCTGCGATGCCCTGGTGACACTCAATTGCAGCACGGGTGTGGTATCACCGGGATTGCTGAAGTTCAGGCTCAACATGAAAAAACGCCTCTGAAGTCCGTGAATGACCCGTGCGTCCATGGGGATTCAGGGGGTCGTCAAGGGGCTTTTCGGCGCTTTCGGACAGTCCTTTAGGGTGATGGCGTGAAATTGTGTCGTGATCGACACAATTCCGCAGCATGTCGATTTCCTTTGTAGGAGCGGGACTTGCCCCTACGCCCTTCGGGCAGAGGCTGTAGGCGTTCACCTCGCAGCCAATCGCGCCGCCAACGCCTTGGCCTGCAACGCCACATCAGTGACGGCCGTGCTTTCCCACCACATCCCGCGCAGCGGTGGCCCCATCGCGAACAGCCGCGACGACACCTGCCCTTGCGCATCCAGCACTGCGCCGCCCGCATCGGCCGCAATACCCAACGCCAGTGGCCCCGGCTGAATCAACCCACGCGCCAGCAACTGCTTGGGCAGCGCTTTGTCCACGCGTCGCCAGTCGTACTGAATACCGGTGGAGTTGATCAAGGCTGCGCCACTGACCTCAGTCGGCTGATCCTCGCCCCGGTAGCGAACGCTGATGCGCACCTGCCCTGCGGCTTTGTCGTACACGTTCTGCAACGACGCGGCATGAATCTTCAAACGCCCCTCTTCAACCAACCGCTCCAGCAGTTTCGCGCTTGGCGGTGGCGAGCGGTGGTGATGGCTTTCCCACCAAGGCCGCACGTGGCGTACGAACTGACGCCGTTGACGGTCCGTCGCCTGACTCCACAAACGCGGAATATGCACCCGAACCGTGTCCAGCGGCGCCTGCCAATCGATCCCCTGAGCGATGGCCTGCTCGCATTGTTCCCGAAGCGCGCGAACCAGTTGCCGAGTGCTGCGCACGCTATGATCAGCGCCGAGAAAATCCGGCCAGGCCGGTGGCTGGCGGCGTACATGAGGCAGCAGGCCATGGCGCGAGAATACGTCGATGGGACCACGATGCCCGGCCCGTTCCAGCGAGACTACGGCGTCAACCATCGTCAGCCCGGAACCGATGATCAGTACACGACCTTGCGGATCCAGCTGACGCATGGCGTCGACGTCCCACGGGTCTACCGCCGCGGCGTTGAGGGCGCTGGCGTCGCGTTGCGGGGTCCGTGCGGCGGCGAACATACCGGTCGCCAATACGCCGAAGTACCCACTCAGCCCCCGGCCGTCGGCCAACGTGATGCGCACACCTGTGTCATCGGCCTGCATATCCGTGGCCTCGCTACGCACGTGCTCAACCGTCGAACCGTATGTCTCCCCCAACGTCCGGGCCTGCGCCAGACGCTGTTGAACGTACAGCCCGAAAATGCCCCGCGGCGGAAACAGTTCGGCAACCGGCACATGCTGCTCATCGGACTCTGGCCAGCCCCCTGCCCTGATGAATTCGCCCAGCCAGCGGGTCAGGTCTTCGGGATCATCCGGCTCGACGCCCATGCGCGCGGCGTTGCCATTGAGGGTGTGCCCCAGTTCGGTGGCGCTGTAGGCCTCGCCACGTCCGAGTTCAGGTCTCGGCTCGACGATCACGATTCGCCGCTGCCCCGGCAGGCGCAGCAACTGCACCGCCAGCAGCGTGCCGCTGAGGCCGCCGCCGACAATCAGGATGTCGGCGTCCGGTCGATTGTTCTCTGAGGTCATTGTTCTTCGCCTTCTCTTCGCCACAGTGGCGCGCACGTCTGATTATGGAGAGCGTGCGGGTGGATTCAAACAGGACGTTGGTCGCCCCGTCTCGGTACGAAGGATGCAGGGCACGGGACATGCCGCATTCAGGCCGGGATTACTGGGTGCAAAGCGGGCAAAGTGTTGATGGGGTGTCGCTGGCGCAACATTTGGAACACCGCATCTACCTGTGGGAGCCGGCTTGCTGGCGAATGCGATCTGCCAGTCAACTCCCCTTGAATTGACCCACCGCTTTCGCCAGCAAGCCGGCTCCCACAAAAATGCGTTCGACCGCCGGTAATAGGGTAGGCCATGGTGTTACAGGATTGCCCTTCAGGACACCACATTCCTGACAAACCGCAACGCCACCTCGCCGTCATTGCGATAGGCATGAGGCTGGTCGCCCGCGAACATGAAAAACTCCCCCGCCACGACACGCCGGGTCTCATCGGGCAAGGCAACACTTAGACAGCCCTCGATCACGTAGACCTGCTCGCTCCAGCCCTCGGGATCCGCTTCCGAGGTGTAGGTTTCTCCGGGTGCCAGGCTGAACTCCCAGAGTTCAACCCCGTGACGAGCCGTGGCCTTGGCCAGCAAGACCGCCTTGCTCCCCGGCTGCGTGCCCGCCCAGGCCACCTCATTGATGCGGCTGGGATCACGATCGTCTGGCGCCTGAATCAGATCGCTGAACACGACGTCCAGTGCCTCAGCCACGCGATCCAGGGTCGCGAGGCTGACGTTCCGCTCCCCGGCTTCGATGGCCACCAGCATGCGCCGACTGACCCCCGATTTCTCGGCGAGCGCCGTCTGGCTCAGGTCCGCTGCATGGCGCAGACGCCGAACATTGAGGCTGACGT
This sequence comes from Pseudomonas sp. NPDC088444, assembly GCF_044900175.1. Taxonomy (NCBI): domain Bacteria; kingdom Pseudomonadati; phylum Pseudomonadota; class Gammaproteobacteria; order Pseudomonadales; family Pseudomonadaceae; genus Pseudomonas; species Pseudomonas sp. NPDC088444. The sequence continues at coordinate 174,552 of NZ_JBJDNK010000003.1, read as the reverse complement.
GTTGCAGCACCGATGCGCGGGTAGACGGATCCTTGTGCATGGGTTCGCTCCTGAAAGGGGGGTGAATGATTTTGCTGGTGCTATGGCCAGACGCGACGCTCATCAAACACAACGTGAATCAATGATTTACAGGTCACCGCAAAATCCTGTGGGAGCCGCCTTGGTGGCGAAAAGCGTCGATTCAGTGATATCGATGTTGGTGTGCGCACCGCTTCGCCACCAAGGCGGCTCCCACAACGATTGCTCTCGAACATCAGTTCTCTCAACCCTTGTGTTTCAAATCCAGCCGCCGCAGGTGGCACGTCACTTCTTCGCGGTCGTGGTACAGCTGCTTGCAGCCAATCGACACTTTCACGCCCCGCGCCTTGAACCCTTCTTCAATACGGCCCAGCAAGCGCCGCACTTCGGCGTAACGCTGTTTCATCGGCAGCTTGAGGTTGACCACCGCTTCGCGGCACAGTCCCTCGCCCAGCCAGGTTTCCAGCAACGCGGCGCTACGCGCAGGCTTTTCAACGATGTCGCACACCATCCAGTCCACGGTCTGGCGCGGCTTGTAGGTAAAACCATCGGCCATCAAATGCTGAACCAGGCCGGTGTCCATCAGGCTTTCGGCCATGGGCCCGTTGTCGATGGCGGTCACCAGCATGCCGCGCTTGACCAGTTGATACGTCCAGCCGCCCGGCGCTGCGCCCAGGTCGACGCCGGTCATGTCATCCGACAGTCGCTCTGCCCACTGGTCCCGAGGGATGAAGTGATGCCAGGCCTCCTCCAGTTTCAATGTCGAACGGCTCGGCGCCTCCCGTGGGAATTTCAGACGCGGAATGCCCATCGGCCACATCGCCGAATTGTCCGCATCGGCCAGGCCCAGAAACACCTCACGGCCGCTTCGGAAGGTCAGTAGCAAACGCGGCAGGCTCGGGTTGTCCACCAACTTGCCGGCCTTTTCCAGCGCCTTGCGCAACGGGCCTTCGAACTTGCGGCAGAACGTCGACAGCTCTTTGCCGTCGTTGGTGTCGACCACTTCCAGCCACAGGCTGCCGCAGGTGGCAAAACCGGCCATGTGGTCGAGAATCACGCTGATGCGGTCAGTTTCCGGCAGCGCGACGAACACACCCCGCGCCCACTGCCGAGGGAAAATCAAATCAGTAAAGCGCACGCCATTCATCAGGCGCTCAGCGCCGTCCGGCTCGGTGCAGACAAACTCCGCGCAGGCCGTGTCCGGCTTGGCACGGGCATAGCCGGACACGCCAAGGATCGCGGCGTGCTCGCTGATTTCCGAGCAGACTTCGCCTTCAAAACCGGGGCGGCAATGCATGAAAAGGGTGTTCACGGGGGTGGTCTCCATGGCGTACCAGGCATTTTGCCGACGCGACCTATACTTGAGGATAAATCTCAACGACACGAAAGCCGCGCATGATAGCGGAATCAGGAACCACTGGCGCAGGCCACAGGTCCAGTACTATTCAATGACCGTTTAAAAGCCGCCATTCAGAGGGCTTAAACCGACCGTCTTACCGTTTTGTATGATACGTCCGTCCCTACCGTGCGGACTCGTCAAGGAGTTAGTTCATGCCCTCCCTCGATAGCCTGAAAAGCCTCAAAACACTCGACGTCAGCCACAAGACCTACCATTACTTCAGCCTGCCCGAAGCGGCCAAGACACTGGGCGATCTGGACAAGCTGCCCATGTCCCTGAAAGTGCTGCTGGAAAACCTGCTGCGCTGGGAAGACAACCAGACTGTCACCGCTGAAGACTTTCACTCCCTGGCCGCCTGGCTCAGCGAACGCAAATCCGACCGCGAAATTCAATACCGCCCTGCCCGGGTGCTGATGCAGGACTTCACTGGCGTGCCTGCGGTGGTCGACCTCGCCGCCATGCGCGCTGCCGTGGCCAAGGCCGGTGGCGATCCACAGCGCATCAATCCGCTGTCTCCCGTGGATTTGGTGATCGACCACTCGGTGATGGTGGACAAATTCGGCGATCAGCAGGCCTTCAGCGAAAACGTCGACATCGAAATGGAACGCAACGGCGAGCGCTACGCCTTCCTGCGCTGGGGCCAGAGTGCGTTCGACAATTTCAGCGTGGTGCCGCCGGGCACCGGCATCTGTCACCAGGTCAACCTCGAATACCTGGGCCGCACGGTGTGGACCAAAGAAGAAGACGGCCGTACCTACGCCTTCCCGGACACGCTGGTCGGCACCGACTCCCACACCACCATGATCAATGGTCTTGGTGTATTGGGCTGGGGCGTTGGCGGGATCGAGGCCGAAGCGGCGATGCTCGGCCAGCCCGTGTCGATGCTGATTCCCGAGGTGATCGGCTTCAAGCTCACCGGCAAACTGAAAGAAGGCATCACCGCCACCGACCTGGTGCTGACGGTCACGCAAATGCTGCGCAAGAAAGGCGTGGTGGGTAAATTCGTCGAGTTCTATGGCGATGGCCTGGCCGACCTGCCACTGGCCGACCGCGCCACCATCGCCAACATGGCTCCGGAATACGGCGCGACCTGCGGCTTCTTCCCCGTGGATGATGTGACCCTCGACTACCTGCGCCTGTCGGGGCGCCCGGATGACACCGTGAAACTGGTCGAGGCCTATTCCAAGGCGCAAGGGCTGTGGCGTCTGCCCGGTCAGGAGCCGGTATTCACCGACGCACTGGAGCTGGACATGGGTTCGGTGGTCGCCAGCCTTGCCGGTCCCAAACGCCCACAGGACCGCGTGGCGCTGCCGGACGTATCGCAAGCATTCAGCGACTTTCTCGGCCTGGCGCTCAAACCGAGCAAGCATGAAGAGGGCCGTCTGGAAAGCGAAGGCGGCGGTGGCGTCGCCGTGGGCAACGCCGAGCAGGTCGGCGAGGCCGAGTATGAATACGAAGGCAATCGCTATCGCCTGAAAAATGGCGCGGTGGTGATCGCAGCAATCACCTCATGCACCAACACCTCCAACCCTAGCGTGATGATGGCAGCAGGCCTGCTGGCGAAGAAAGCCGTGGAAAAAGGCCTGCAACGCAAACCGTGGGTGAAGAGCTCGCTGGCCCCCGGCTCCAAAGTCGTCACCGACTACTATAAGGCGGCGGGACTGACCGAATACCTCGACACGCTCGGCTTCGATCTGGTGGGTTACGGCTGCACGACATGCATCGGTAACTCAGGCCCGCTGCGCGACCCCATCGAAAAGGCCATTCAGCAATCGGACCTGACCGTCGCCTCGGTGCTCTCAGGCAACCGCAACTTCGAAGGCCGGGTGCACCCGCTGGTGAAAACCAACTGGCTGGCCTCCCCTCCTCTGGTCGTGGCTTACGCACTGGCGGGAAGCGTGCGCGTCGATCTGAGCCGCGAGCCGCTGGGTGAAGGCAAGGATGGCCAGCCGGTTTACCTGCGTGACATCTGGCCAACGCAGCAGGAAATCGCCGAGGCCGTATTGAAAGTCAGCACCGGCATGTTCCATAAGGAGTACGCCGAAGTCTTTGCCGGAGACGAGCAATGGCAGGCAATTGAAGTGCCGCAGGCTGCCACCTACGTCTGGCAGGAAGATTCGACCTACATTCAGCACCCGCCGTTCTTCGACGATGTGGCAGGCCCGCTGCCGGTGATCGCCGATGTACAGAAGGCGCGTGTACTGGCGATTCTGGGGGATTCGGTGACCACTGACCACATTTCCCCGGCGGGCAACATCAAAGCAGACAGCCCCGCAGGCCGTTACCTGCGAAGCAAAGGCGTGGAGCCGAAGGATTTCAACTCCTATGGCTCACGGCGCGGCAACCACGAAGTCATGATGCGCGGCACCTTCGCCAATATTCGTATTCGTAACGAAATGCTGGGCAATGAAGAAGGCGGCTACACACTGCACGTCCCAAGTGACGAAAAATTGCCGATCTACGATGCGGCCATGCGCTATCAACAGGAAGGCACGCCGCTGGTGATCATCGCCGGGCAGGAATATGGCACAGGTTCCAGCCGTGACTGGGCGGCAAAAGGCACCAACCTACTGGGCGTCAAAGCCGTCATCGCCGAGAGCTTCGAGCGGATTCACCGCTCCAATCTGGTGGGCATGGGTGTGTTGCCGTTGCAGTTCAAGAATGGCCAGAGCCGCAAGACACTGGCGCTGACGGGCAAGGAAGTGCTGAACATCACCGGCCTGACCGGCGCAACCTTGCAACCGGGCATGAACCTGACCTTGCAGATCACCCGGGAAAACGGCCAGCAGGAAAACGTCGAGGTGTTGTGCCGAATCGATACCCTCAATGAAGTGGAATACTTCAAGGCCGGGGGGATTCTGCATTACGTGCTGCGGCAGTTGATTGCTTCGTGAGGTGACGCCAACGCCCCCCCGTGGGAAATACCGTTCCATCACCTGTGCCACCGCATCGCGAATGAATTCGCCCCAACAAGGGACCTGCCCGGCCCAAATGCCGGGGCCTGCACGGTTTCCTGTAGGAGTGCAGCTTGCTCGCGATCGGCTGCGCAGCAGTCGTAAAACCGGTGTGCACAGTCTGTCTGGCATACCGGTTGGTTGAGTTTACTGTCGCCTCGCGGCAGATCGTCAACAGGCTGGACTCCTACGCACTTCGGGCAGAATCTTGGCTCCAGCGCATCGAGAACTTCGCGCCGCCATGCTTCAGAAATTCCCTACACCAGTCTGCGAAATCCCAACGCCATCTTCGGAACACTTTCATCCCGATCCGACATGCGCATCCGTTTAATCGACGTTAAAATCGCCGACTTCTTCCGACATACAGGGACGACATCATGTCGGCGTTACGCTGGGCCACCTTGGCACTGCTCGCATTCGGTTACTGCATCGCACTGTCATACGGGCAATTGAGCCTTCCGGTGGTGATCACCTTCGGCCTGTTGATCATGGCCGGCATCTGCGTCAGCCACTTCCGACACCGAGCGATACACGTTCTGGGTCATGCACTGTTTATCGCCTTGGGGGTCGGGCTCGCCAGCCACTGGTTGCCGGGTTTTTTTAGTGCCCGAGCCATCAGTGCCGTGCGCTTCACCCCTGAAGCAGCACCGTTTTCAATGTACCTGAACCTCGACAAGCCGCTGATCGGCGTCTGGATCGTGCTGGCGTGTCCCTGGGTATTCACCGCCGTGGCGCTGCGCCGATCACTGCTCACCGCCAGCCTGACCCTTCCCTCGACCACGGCGGTGTGCCTTGCTACAGCGGTCACCCTCGGCCTGGTGGGCTGGGCGCCGAAATGGCCTGAGCAAACCGGAATCTGGGCGCTCAACAATCTGCTACTGGTCGCGCTGACCGAAGAACTGCTGTTTCGCGGCTACCTGCAAGGCGGGCTCACACGCCTGCTCCAGCGCGTGCCCCATCACCAGACGCTCGCCCTGTTCATCGCTTCGTTTCTGTTCGGTCTGGCCCATCTCGGCGGGGGGTGGCAGTGGATGGCGTTGGCAGGCCTGGCGGGTATCGGCTATGGCATCGCCTGGCGCTTCGGTGGACTCCCGGCCGCCGTAGCGACCCACTTCGGACTCAATTTCGTGCATTTCAGCCTGTTCACTTACCCGATGTTCGACCGCTGAGCATTGATCTGCGGCAAAGCGTCCCATGATCCAGTTCACAAAATGCTTAATTTTGCGGCCAGCGCGCCGATACCCCCTCAAAGCCTTCCCGGATTGAACAGCTTATGCGTAATAACCAGCCCATCACCCAACGCGAACGGACCTTCCCGGCGCAGCAACGGTTGATCTCGACCACCGATGCGCGCGGCGTGATCACCTACTGCAACGACGCCTTTGTCGAAATCAGTGGTTTCTCCCACGATGAACTCCTCAAGGCGCCCCATAACACCGTGCGCCACCCGGATGTTCCGTCCGCCGTGTTCGAACACATGTGGAGCACGCTCAAGCAGGGCTTGCCGTGGATGGGCATCGTCAAGAACCGTTGCAAGAACGGCGATCATTACTGGGTCAACGCCTACGTCACGCCGATCTTCGACAAACAGCAGGTCGTCGGTTTCGAATCGGTGCGGATCAAACCCACCGCTGAACAGGTCCGTCGCGCCGAAGCGCTGTATCAGCGCCTGAACAGCGGCAAGTCCGCCGTGCCGAACCGCGACAAATGGCTGCCGGTGCTGCAGGACTGGCTACCGTTCATCCTCGTCAGCCAGTTGAGTTTCCTGATCGGCGTGTGGCTGAACTCCTACTGGGGCTTTGCGCTGGCGGCGGCCTTGTCCGTGCCGCTGGGCTTGCTCGGCCTGAGCTGGCAGCAGCGGGGCATCAAACGCCTGCTGCGCCTGGCCGAACAGACCACGTCCGATCCGCTGATCGCCCAAATGTACACCGACAGCCGTGGCGCCCAGGCGCGTCTGGAAATGTCGATTCTCAGCCAGGAAGCGCGCCTGAAAACCTGCCTCACCCGTCTGCAGGACACCGCCGAACATCTGAATGCACAAGCGCAGCAGTCCGACAGCCTGGCACAAGCCAGCTCCAGCGGCCTGGAACGCCAGCGGGTGGAAACCGAGCAGGTCGCCACCGCCATCAACCAGATGGCCTCGACCACACAGGAAGTCGCCAGCCACGTGCAACGCACTGCCGATGCCACGCAACAGGCCAACGAACTGACCCGCCGTGGCCGTGACATCGCCAGCGAAACCCGTGAAGCCATTCAGCGCCTGTCCGCCTCGGTGGGTGAAACCGGCCTGACCGTCACCCAACTGGCCAAGGACAGCGATGAGATTGGCGGCGTGGTGGACGTGATCAAAGGCATCGCCGACCAGACCAACCTGCTGGCCCTCAACGCCGCCATCGAGGCCGCTCGCGCAGGCGAGATGGGCCGTGGTTTTGCCGTCGTGGCCGACGAAGTGCGCCAACTGGCACAGCGCACCACCGAATCCACCGGGCAGATTCACTCGCTCATCGCCAAACTGCAAAGCACCGCCAACAACGCCGTGCAGACCATGGAAACCGGCCGCCGTCAGGCCGAGGAAGGCGTTGAACAAGTCATGGAAGCCGACAAGGCATTGGTGGGCATCAGCGATGCGGTGGCCAACATTACCGACATGACCACACAAATCGCCGCCGCCACCGAAGAGCAAAGCTCGGTCGCCGAGGAGGTCAGCCGCAACATCAGCACCATCGCCCAACTGGCCGACCAGACATCCGACGAAGCCCGCCGCTCTGCCAGCCTCAGCGCCGAACTCACCAACACGGCCCACAGCCAGTACTCGCTGGTGGAACGGTTTAATCGCTGACGCACACTATTCACCCAAAAGCCCCGACCGGAAACTGTCGGGGTTTTTTATTACCGAAAAAAGTAGGACGTTTCTGAAGTTTATTATATTCGGTATTTTTTAGCCGTTTTATGCGGAGTGTCGGATTGACAGGAGAGCGCAATCACTATTAGTTGAGTCTCAGACAGCGATAAATAAATAACACCACGCAGGTGTTTTCGTTGATCTAATCAACTGATCACTCGGACACAGATGCTTTCACCCGATGTGAAGGACTGTGTCTCATGGAGAAATGTATGAATGATATGAATATCAAGCTCCCCGTTCCGTTGGCGCGTCCGGTGGTTCCAGTGGCCTATTCAGACGGACTGTTGAGGGTAACTGATCTGCAATCGCCTATTTCAGTGGAGGTGGAAGTCTGGCCTGCCGCAGAGACCGGATACACTGTCCGTCTGGACCTGGACGGTGTTTCCGTTACTGACGAACGCGTTATTACTGATAATGACAAGCCGGGGGACATCCTGACACTGAACCTGATGAGTGAACATTTGCGCGATGAGGGTACGTACCGCCTGGAATACCGAACCTACAGCCCTAATACCCTCGTAGAAGACTTCTCTCCTCCGATTTCACTCAAGGTCGACCGCACCCCACCCGGCGCCAGCCTCCTCGCTCCGATGATCTTCCCGGACGCCACTTTTGGCAATTACCTCCTGGGCGTGCTTCCAGGCTACGCAGGCATGGAGGCTGGCGACACGATCCAGACCCGCTGCAACGGCGTCCCCGGCCCGCGTCATGTCGTCCAGCCGAACGAACTGACCGTGCAGCCCATCGAGATCATCTTTGATCGCGCGGCGCTGCAAGACCTCGGCACCGACAACGTCTCCATGTCCTACACCGTGACCGACCGTGCCGGCAATGAGTCGATGCAATCTGTGTCACTGGTAATGTCATTGGCATTGTGATCGTCCGACACGCCATTCAATTGAATGTCTGAACCACAGTCTCCCATGCACATGCATGGGAGACTGATCCAAACTTTGTAAATATCGAATTATTTGCTGTTGATTTTCAGCGCTTATTTCCTTTTTTCCTACATTCATTTGGTATCGCTCTTTATTGAAATATTTTTTTCATCGCCAACACGGAACAATCCTCAAGGAAAAACACCCCAAAACACTCGAACGCCATAAATTCTCGAAAACATCAAGTGCAATAGTTCCCTCCTAATCGTCACACATACCTTTGCAAGCGTCATGATTGACAGCCAGGATTTTCAAATCAACCATATGCAACTTGAACGGCCATTCCTACAACTTGGTCTGCCACCGCTCAACTCGCTTTAAACATTACCGCCCCCATTATGACCCAGGAGCTTCCATGGAAGACGAAAAGGACATCCCGCCATCCGCTCATCCGCAGAAAAACAAGTCGGAAAGCCCTCCGGAATCAACGGAAAATAAAGTAATGGATAATAGTCATGAACAGGACGATTCAGACCAGAAGGAATGGTCTGTTCCGCATTATGAGGAATTCCAAGCCGGTCGCACCACGTGCTCGACGCGCGAGCAGATTCCCGCCGAATACTCGCCCGGTCTGAGCAACATTCTGGACATCGCCGCGCATCTGGACGAAGAGCTCAAGGCCGCGAACCCGACGCTGGCTGCGCCCTATCTCGACGGGCATGAATCCGGCGTTCTGACCCAGGAGGAACTCATCGCCGGGGTTTACGTCAACGTGCCCCGCTCTGCCAGGATCTGGACGGGGGATTATTTGAAAATGCGCTGGGGGTCCAATTGTTTCTGCACGGTCCTCACTGTGCCTGAAGAGCGTGACGGGCCGCGCCTGACCCAGTATGTCTGCCTGGACCGTCTGGCCAAGTACGAGACGGGCAAAATCGCGGTGCGCTATGAAGTGGTACGCCGCGCTCGTCTGGTGGGCGTCTCCGAGACCCTGATCATCATGGTGCGCGGCAGTAAAACCCGGCCCAAATGGTCCAACCGCGGGCGAGCCATTCGTCGACGTCGGCTGTAACCGTAAAACGGACACTGTCCGATCGTGATACCGGTTTTCTGATCGGGTGGAATGACAGGCAGTGAAAAGCCCCGGCCAACTTACTTGGCCAGGGCTTTTCAACACAGCGTCAGATCACACGATCAGAACGCCAGACGAACACCCAGGTTCGCACCCCACGGCTGCTCGACGTGCTCGCCTTTCATGTAATCGAAGTCGGCATGCACCTGCAGGCGCTCGGACAGCGACACTGACAGACCCGCCCCGAGTTCTGCCCGGGAGCCGAACACATCACTGTCAAAACGCTGGCCGTTGACACTGACATCGTTGCCACGGGAAAACTCATGGGCCGCCGCCACACGCACATAGGGCTGAACCACGCCACCGTCCTTGAGCGCGAACTGCCGCCCCAGGGTCGCGCCGACCTTGCCCAGCACCGACTGCGTCTGGTTGCTCTTCGCCTTCAGGCCGTTGTCCAGCGTGTAGCTGTTGCCATCGACCCACACACTCGACACCTGCGCGAACGGCTCCACGAAATAGTCATCCGGCAGCTTGATATGCTTGCCGAATTCCACCGACCCGCCGACGGCCTTGTTGCTGTAGTCGCCCTTGGCCTTGGCGCCATCACTCATCGCCACCTTCGACTGATTGTGAAACTGGTTCACTTTCAACACGCCATCCAGGTAATACCCGTCGTCCGACAGCCAGGTGCCATAGGCGCCCAGATAGTAGCTGTCCACCTCACCCGAGGAGCCGCGCCCCATGTCCAGATCAGACGTGCTGTAACCGCCCATCACCCCCACCAGCAGATGCCCGTCACTGACCGGCACCGGCGCATCGGCACCGAACGACAACCCGCGCTGCTTCTGCTGATAACTCACCCCCGAGTCCAGCGAGGCGTTGAAGCGGCTGCCATAACTGCGCATCCAGCCACCGCCCTCCTCACGCCCCCGGACCTCGCCCATGCGACTGCGCAAGGTGGTCAACTCACTGTTCCAGATCGTCGGCCCCACATTGAACAGCGCAAGCGCACTCTGGGTGGAGGGGCTGATGGTCTTACCAGCGCCGACGATGAACCAGTCGGTGCCTTGTTGTTCCAGCGCGTAGGAATAGGCGCCGAGGTCGACGCGGTTGTTGTACCCCGCGAGTTCGAACACTGCGTTGCCGCCTTCGGTGTGAATCAGACGAAGCGCATCGAACTCTGCCGGAACCACCTCGACACCGGTATTAGCCACGTTCACATGGTGAAAGCCCGAAGCCTGGCCCGTGACGTTCAGCAGGTCACCGGTAGCGTTGTCCAGATTGATGCGCATGTCGAACACACCCCGCCCGGACAGCTCGCCCACGGTCAGGGTGTTGAACCCTTCCCCTCGGAAACTCACCCGACCGGCCCCGAGTTGCAAGGTCGGCAGGCTGTTGTCACCCAACATGCGCCAGCGCGCATCGGAATTGATGACCAGGCTCTTGAGGTTCTGCACGTTGCCGGTCAGCCGCGCGTCGTTTTGCAGCACCACGTCGAGGCTGGCGCCCGCATCGGCGAGCAGATTGCCCTTGAGGCGGCTGTCGTCGACGATCAGCTTGAGTTCGCCGGTGTCATGGACCTCGACCAGATTGCCGTTGCCCGCGAGCAACTCGGCGTTGTTTTGCAGGGTGATGGTGGCTTTGGGAGTAAGCTTTTCGCCGTACCTCACCACAATGGCGGGACCGGAGTGGCCTTCAACGAGAGAGTCGTCGATCACGATGTCGCTGGGGCCGGCCAGAGGACCGCCACCCGCCTGGAGTCCTCCGGATATCACCTCCATTCCGATCTGCTCACCTTCAACGACAGAGTTTTTCTCAACACGCACGGTTGCGGAAGCGGCCTGCAAACCAATGCCAGAGCCAGTCGCTCCGACCGAACCAATAACATGGCTTCCACTGAGCACCGCATCGCTAACACGCACCCTCATCCCATAATCCAGCCCTATGACCAGGCTGTCCCGCACTTTGGCGACGCTTTGCACACCACCAGAGTTGGACACATTGATTCCCGGCTTTATAGCGCTCGCGACCGTCGCACCCTGCACCTCCAGTCGCCCTCCTTGGATATCGACCGCTGCCTCCCCTGCCAAACGATCAGCCTCTTGCATGACGGTTCCGCCCAAGACATGAAGACTTCCCCCCTGCATGGTCATTCTCACACTGTTAACCACCGCTTCAGACAGCAGGTTCAAATTCGCGCTAGCGCCCCGCAGCACATAGTCAAATCCGGTCGACTCATCCACAGTCGCTTCACCCTCCACGATGACTGGATTCGGGCCGAGTCGCGCCGATGCCAAGTGCTCCTCTGCGACCCCGTGACCTGCCACCGACAGCCCGCACACTACGCCAACGATTGGCCAATGGATGCCTGTTCCACATTGTTTTCTACCGCGCTTTCTCACACTCAACACCCTCCCGAAAATGAGCGGGCAGGATGGCGATCCGCGATCGATCTATCGGAGGCAAATGGATGCGGGGCAGGCTATCGGGCACTCAAATCCGCGCCATCCATGTCCTACAGACCTTTCTTCGGCCTACAAAACTCATCAGGTGATCCGAAACAAATGTAGGACGTTTCTTAACATTAAAAACCCTATAGAAAACTGCCTACGAACCCTATAAATATGCGTTACCGGTTGCTGACTTCCGTACCTAACGGCATCCGGCACAGGTCACCTCAAGCAGCATCTGAGGACACATGTGCACTGCAAAAACTGAAATTCTCAAACAATAAAGAAACGACCATGACAAAGATCACAACCAACGAAGAAGTACCTTCAAGACAAAAACGCGGTCTGCCCGAAGCGTCCATTCCGCAAGCGGACCCCATAGATGGATTGTTGACTCGTGAAAAACTGGACCATCCTGTTACTTTGCACTTTTCCGCATGGGGAGAAATAGCGCCTGGACACTCGTATCAGTTAACTTGGCATGGCGTACGGGTCGGAGAGGAAACATATATAACCATTGAAAAGCCAGGCACCTCTCTATCCCTGGACATTCCAGCCAAACTCTTAAATGAAGATGGAAACTACCGAATAGGTTATGCCGCCATCAATGGTCTGGGAGGCCAAGTCGCTTTTTCCCACGAAGTACCACTTATCGTAGATCGCACGCCACCCGGTGGAGACCTGCTCGCCCCACTCATTATCAATCCCTCCCAATTACCCCTGACGGAAGACTCGCTATCTTCCGCAAACAATGTCCTGACCGCTCTGCTCCCGGCCTACTTCGACGCCAAATGGGGCGATGTCGTGCGCACCTATTGGGGCGACCAGCCAGGGCCGGAACGCACCCTTTCCGCCGAAGAAGTGGGCAGCAGCGGCATCACGTTTACCTTCGAACGCAGCTTTCTTGAGCAGTTGAAAGACGGCGACATTCCAGTGACGTACACCGTCACCGACCGCGCCGGTAACGTGTCGAAAGTCTCCGAACCGGCGCTGCTGCGGCTGCAACTGCGTAACTATCCGCAAGATCTGCTGGCCCCCATCATCCCGAAGGCGTCGGACGGGATGATCGACCACGACGATGCGCGCCATGGGGTGGAGGTGCAGATTCCCCATTACGGCAATGCGCAAGCCGGTGATGTCATCGTGCTGAGTTGGGGCGGACTGGCCTTGCCCGGTCAGGTGCTGAGCGAAGCGGCCACGCAACAGGACATTTTGCTGACCATTCACGTCTCGTTCGCCACCCTGCTCGCTGCCGGTGACGGTGCCGCGACCATCGTGTACGAGGTGCATCGTGAAGGCGAATCCCGGGCCGTGTCCCCGGCCCGGGTCGTCAATGTGTTCGTCGCCCTGCCCGGCCCACAGGATCCGGCGCCTGCGACCTGGGTCAACGAGCAATTGGCGGCGCCGCAGGTTCGCGGCAAGAGCGAGTTCAGCCAGACGCTGAATCAGCTCAACGAAAACGACTACCTGCTCAACGCCGACGTGATCATTCCATGGCAAAGCGGTTTCAAGGCCTGCGATCACATCCATCTGTATTGGGGGTCATGGCCGACAGCGGTGCTGCGCACCCTCGATCAGAACGATATCGATGCAGCGGCCGATCTGGTGATCTGTGTGCCCAACACGATCATCGCCGCCGAAGGTGTCGGCCGCAGCATTCCCGTGCATTACACGGTGACACGCCATGACAACCCCAATACCTCACACTCCCCAACTCAACGGGTTCAAGTGGTGAGCAAGGCATTATTGCCCGGCGGTGAATGCGGATTACAGGGTGCACTCTTCGTGGATGCCGATACCACCCAGACATTGCGCTCGGCTGTTATTAACGAAGGGACGTCACTCAAGATAAGGCCCTACCGAAACATGCGAGCAGGTGACCGTATTCAGTTGGTATTAAACGGATTCGATGCGCGTGTCGATGGGCACCCCATCGAAACGGCCACATTAAACACTTGGTTAACACTGGATGAGCCACAATTGATCGGCGACATTGTATTTACCATTCCCAAGACACTGTTTATGGATATGTCAGTCGGGCGTGCGGAAGCCAAATACTGTGTCAAGAATGATTATGGCGTTGCCTGGTCATTAGAGTCTGATGTTTATATTGACCTGCGCACCACCCCTTCACCTTGCCGTTAAAAAACGCAAAACGCTATAAATAAATATTGACACCCACACCAAACCACGATTACTTGAATTTTATCTCTTACAGACATGTTCCGTTTTGCACAGAGATTAACGTAATGCAGTAACCCGCTCGGCAACTTCTGTCGTCGGATTTTATTGAAACGAATCGGCAGTCATTTTCAGACAAGGATCCCGGCTGCCTTTTAAATGGAGAATAACCATGTGTAACTCACAACAACCCCCTTTGATTACCCGCCACGCCATTCGGGCATTGCCTCAGCCAAATGTGGCCCTGGCAGACCCTGTCGATGGCTTGCTGACCCTTGAAGATCTGCAACAACCCGTGATCATGGACTTCGTGGTCTGGGCGGAGGCCGTGACCGGCCACTCCTATCAATTGACCTGGAATGGGGAGCGCGTCGGTGAGGAAAAAACCATCACCACTGAACAACCCGGTGATGCCCTGACCCTCGATATTCCCGCCACGCTGCTGGCCAATGACGGTCTGTACAACGCAGGTTACGCGGCAATCAACAAAGTCGGCGGCCAAGTCGCCTTTTCGCCGGAAATCCCGTTGATCGTCGACCGTACCGCCCCCGGTGGCAGCCTGTTGGCGGCCATGGTATTTCCCCGTGAAACCCAGGACGGTGTGCTCAACTCGGATGAGCTGACCGCGCTGGGCGATGTACTCACCACGGAAGTGCCGGGCTACACCGGCATGGCCTGGGGCGACCGCATTCGTACTTACTGGGGTAACGTGGCCGGTCCGGAGCACACGGTCACCGCCTCGGAAGTCAACGATGACAAAGTGATGATCGACTTCACCCGCGCGTTTCTGGAGAGCCTGGGCGATGTCGAGGAACCGACGTTCTATGTGGTCACCGACCGCGCAGGTAACGTGTCGATCAATTCACTGGCCAAAACCTTCAAGCTTTTCCTGCAAGAAATCCCGCACGACTACCCGGCACCGTTGTGCCACCAGGCCGATGACGGCGTCGTGGACGATACTGATGCCCGCGCCACGGTCGCCGTCGACATTCCAAAGTACCCGAATGCTCAGGAAGGCGACCGAATCACCCTGTTTTGGGGCGCCAACCCGCTGCCGGAAACCACTGTGCAACCCGGGGACGATAATCAGGACCCGATGTTCGCGTTCAACGTCCCTTATGCGCACATTGCGCTCTCGGGGGATGGGGACGCCGATCTTCGTTACGAAGTTCGCCGCAACGGGATTTTGGTCGGCACGTCGCAGTCACTGACGGTCAACGTCAACCTGACCTTGCCAGGCCCTCAAGACCCGGATCCGGAGACGCCTGAAAACGAGGCGCTGGATTTGCCGATCATCCGTGGCACCAGCGACAACCCGAACAACGAAGACAACGTCATCGACGAAGACGACTTCCTGCTTGAAGCCAACGCGATCATCGGCTGGAAAGACGAATTCGCGATCAGCGACAAGATCAGCCTGTACTGGGGTTCTCAAGCGACACCTGTGACTTACACCTTGCGCTCTTCCGATGTGGGTCGCGATCTGCCGCTGACCATCCCGAATGCGCTGATGGCAGCAGAAGGTACGGGTGATGCAATCCGCGTGTATTACACCGTCACCCATGCCGGGAACCCGAACACGTCGCGCTCTGCCGCTCAGGCAGTCGTCGTACGCTCTCAAGGCGACTTGCCAGGCGGCCCTGACGGGCTGAAAGGGCCGGTGTTCACCAACGCCAACGAAAACAATGCGATCAGCCCGGTGAACAGCCCTGACGGGACGCCAATTTTCATCGCACCGTATATCAACGCCGACAAATACCCCCGCGTGAGCGTGGTGTTCCATGGCTACAACCGCGCCAACGGAGACACCCCCGTGCCCGGCGCCAGCGTTGAACTCACGCACGTGCTGGATGAGTTCGAGCAGGTACAAGGCTACAACTTCCGGGTTTCCGCCCATCAACTGAGCCTGATTTGCGAAGGGCGCGGCGAGGCCTTTTACCGGGTGCAGGGGCCGGACGGCCTGATGGTCAATTCCCCTGTCACCCAAGTGATCATCACCATGGCCATTCCCGGTCAAGGCTGCTGATCAGCACCACCTGGCGAGCCTGCGGGCTCGCCTTCCAACAAACAGAGAATGGACAACTCACCTTATGAACATTGCAACCCACGCCCTGCTGCCCGCACCTGCCATGCAGAATCTGCACGACCCCAGCGGTATCGGTTACGCCGATACGCTGGATCCCCATGTTGCCTTGTCCGTCAGGGTCGGACCGTACCTTGAAATCGCTGAGGGCGATCTGATCGACCTTCATTGCGACGACGAATTAGCGTTCACCTATACGGTGAAGCGGGAAGACTTGACCCCAGGTACATTCAACTTTGTCGTGCTGCCACTGGACCAAAAGTTCATCAAGACACCGCAAATCACGCTCTGGTATGAAATCACCAAACCGATCGGCGGGCAGAAAAACCAGTCAGCCCCGACCACGGTGCCCGTGAAACTGACCCTGCCTGGTGGCACCGACACCAACCCAGCGACCCCATGGGAAAACGAACGCCTGGCCCTCCCGATCGTCATGCCGGAAGGGGTCATCACCTCACCGGAGGGCGTCACCGTGACGATCGCTGCCTACATGAACATGTTCTTAGGCGACAAGATCACCTTGTCCTGGCATGGCGAACTCATTCGTAGTGAGATCAGCGATCAACAACAGGTTGGCCAGCCGCTGATTATTCCGATCAGCAAAGACATCATCGAGCGGGCAGGTGACTCGGACATGCTGGAAGTCCGCTATGAAGTCCGCGACGTTGTGAACAATTGGTCGCGGTGGTCCCTGCCGACCTACGTCGAAGTGGAAGCAGGAAATTCGACACTGCCAGCGCCGGTTACCCCGCAAGCACCTGGCATGGAACTGGATCTTGATCATCTGGCGGGCGCGGATGTACAGGTGCTGGTCATTGCCCATCCTGACATTCAGCGCGGAGACGAATTGACGCTGTTGATGGAGCGCAGCACCGCCGAAGGCCTCCCACTGGCCCCCTACACATCCAGCAAAACCGTCAGCGATCAAAGCAGCTTTCACGAGTTTCAAGTTCCCAATCTTCAGTTCCAGCCTTTGACTCAAGGTCGGGCGCGACTGAAGTATCGAGTCACTAAACCATCAGGCAATACCCTGAGTTCCAAAAGCCTGCCACTGAAAATCGTTGGCCAGACCATGGAGCTTCCGCTGCCCCGTGTACCGGTTGCCGAACAGAACGACGGTGTGCTCGATCCAACCTCTCGCAACGTTCGCGCCGAGGTACCGCCCTACTATTTCATGTCCGAAGGCAACGATGTGCACCTCTATTGGATGGGCAAAACCGCCAGCGGCGCCAATGTCATGTACGACGAACTTAAATCCGTGGCACGCGGCGATGTGGGGAGCACAATCGACTTCGTCATTCCGGACGATAAGGTCAGTGTGCTGGCTGGAGGCTCGGTGGAGGTGTATTACACGGTCAACACATTTGGACGGGCGTTCTTCACCTCTCTTTCGCTGCTCGTCCCGGTCAGCCACGATCAGATCACGCCCCTCCCCCTCCCCACCCTGAAAGAAGCCCAAAACGGCATCCTCGACCCGGCCAACGCCACGCAAGGCGCCACGGTGGTGATCGATGCCACGGCGCATCTGCGCGAAGGCGAGAAAGTAGTGGTGCGCTGGAATGGACCGAAAGGCGCTGACACGAAGGAACTTGTGGTGAGCGCGAGTCAGGCGGAGCAGTCGGTTTCGCTGGTGTTCGCCAGTGCGCTGGTGTCGGTCAACGATGGACAGACCGTCGAGGTGTCGTACAGAGTCACGCGGCGCAGCGGCGTGGTGCAGGATTCTGACACGGTGACGGTGAAGATTCTGAGTGCGGCGCTGGACCTGCCTGCGCCGACGGTGGATACCGTCGGGCCGGACGGGGTGCTGCGGCCTTCGCTGATCACCGGTCCGGAGGCGATCGCCCGTGCGAGCTATCGCGGTATGGTGCCGACGGATGTGGTAAGAGTGCGCTGGGTGGGTAAGACCACATTCAATGGCCCAGCCCAGACGGTCGGTGACAGCACGCACCTGAAGTTCAGCATTCCAAAATCCTACATCGTGGACGCCGAGGGCGGTACGGCGAAGGTGTCGTATCTGGTCAGTCGCAACGGAGCTGAAACGGAGTCTCATCGTCTGGACCTGACAGTCCGCGAGGAGATGAAACTGGACACCTCGCCCGTAGCCCTGGCGGGCAAGGTGTACCTGATTCCGGGCAAGCCTGATGTGCTTCCGACGTTTCCAAACGGTACGACGGTCAAGCGCACCCCGAGCGGGGGCCGCCCGCCCTATACCTACACCAGCAGCAACCCGGCGGTGGCGGTGGTGGATAAGGACGGGTTGACGTCTGTTCGCGGCAACGGCTCGACCACCATCACGGTCACCGATGCGTCGGGCGAGAACAAGGGCTACACCGTGGCAGTCAGCGGGGTCATCCATTGCGTGGGCGTGGGCTCTGGCAACCTGGCACAGGTTTCGGCAGCCGCAGCACAAGCCAACAGCCGCGTACCGACCATTCACGAGTTGATCGAAATCTACAACACCTACGGCAATCGCTGGCCAATGGGCAATGGCAATTACTGGTCATCCACTGTGGCCAAGAACGTGTTTGGCGCCAAGTGGTATTACGTGAAGAACCTCAACACCGGCAAAGACTTCATGTTGCTGCACCACAACGCCAGCCTGGGCGTCGCGATTCGTTGAAACAAGCCTCTCTGTCTGTCAGCACCTGACTGATACACCTGTCGAAGACGCTGCACACCGCTACCGTCTTCGACCGGCGTGGACCCGTCTGAACCTTGATAAAGAAGAAAAACGATGGAAAAGCCAACCTCCCCCTCGCCCTTGACCCTGTGCCACTCTGCCTTGCCGGATCGTTTTCAGGCGCTGGTCAACGGCAAACCCTTCCTGCCCCAGACAGTGGACGCGCTGTCGTGTTTGCAAACGGAGCTTGAAGGGGCGCGTAACCGCAAGATCTGGAAAATTCATGCCGTGGGTAAAGTCGCCTACCGGCGTACGGTGTTCGGTCTGTTTCTCGACCCGTCGCTGGAACCGGGGACTTACGACCTGGTGCGGGATGATCGCCTGACGGTGATCTATCACCTCACGCCCAAGCAGTCCGCGCAGGTCTATCACTCGCAAGACTTCCAGGAAGGTTCGCTGACCCTGCTTGAATGCAACGGCGCAAAAGGCCGATTGCGGGGTTCGTTCGAGTTCGCGATTCCGGCTGTGGGGTTCGCAGTGTCGTGTGGCGAATTCGACGTCCTGTGTCGCCCTGAAAAACCGGCTTCAACTTGCCAGAAATCGGGTGATACGCTCGGCCGACTCTTGTAGACAGGCAGCGTAGCTCAGGCCCGCCGACTTCAATGGCTTGAGGTCATGGTTGGCGGTGGGCAACCAGTGAATGTCGATTGGCGAGGACAGCGTGTAACCCTCGACCGCCTCGCGATTGCCCAGTGCATCGCGCTCGCCCTGAATGATCAACGTGGGGGTTCGAAGATCGGTCAGGTGGACAACGCGAGGCTTTTCCGGTTTGCCCACGGCGTAGAACGGGTAACCCAGGCAGATCAGCCCATCGACGCTCAACTCGTCGGCGATCAGGCTGGCCATGCGCCCCCCCATGGACTTGCCGCCGATGGCCAGACGGCCCTCGATGATGGGTCGCACCGCTGCGTAGACGTCGCGCCAGCATTCGAGCAGTTGTGGCTGAGGGTTTGGAGGGCGTTTGCCTCCGCCCGTACGGCGCTGAGCCATGTACGGGAATTCAAACCGCAGCACACCCACGCCCATTGCGGCGATGCGTTGGGCGATGTCGTTCATGAACTCGCTGTCCATGGGTGCTCCAGCGCCGTGGGCAAGAATCAATGTACTGGGCCAAGCCTGCCCGACAGACGCCGGGGCGTTCCATAACCAGCCGTGGGTGCGTGCCAGTTGTGCAATGGAATCAGCGTCAATGCTCTGGGTTTTGTCGTTGCCCATGGGTGCCTCGTTCTGGACTGAATGGCCGCCATTATGCCGGGGTCGGTTTTTTTGTGGGAACTGACAAAGGGTGTGTCAGTTGGCACGTTGCCGTCTGCAGTATCCCCTTCGCCAGCAAGCCGGCTCCCACAGAATCGGCGCCGGTCCTGAGTTCATGGCCCGAGACAGATCAGTGTGGGAGCCGGCTTGCTGGCGAAAGCGGTGGATCAGTGATGAATGGGTGACTGGTGGGCAGCCGGTCCCGGCAGCGCTGCGACGACCGAACATGAAGACACTCCGTCGAGACAGCCCCGGTTCAGCTTGGGCTATCTACCCTGCCATAACACTTCGGCCATCAAACACCAACGCCATGAGCGCCCCAACCCGCACACAACCGGGCGGTTTCATCGTTGGTCTGCTTTTTTGTCCGGTGCGGGTCGATCAACCGCGACGATCACCTGCCATATCTGCCAGCTCGGGCCAACTATTTGGGCAGTTAAAAAGTGCAATTGTCGACGGATTTTGTATACAACCTCGATGTGAAAATGCTCTGCCGACGAGCAAGGAATGCGGGCAGAGAAACGTTTCAGTGGCCATCGAAGGTGGGTGAACGCCGCGTCCTGCAACGGGACGCGGCAGCCGCACACATGACGTGACGAAGTGTCGCAGATCTCTGAATTACGGCTTCCATCCAAGATGAAACGCGTCTAAGCTAAGCCACACAGTGGTCCGGCAATAGCTGGCCACAGGCTCAGTGACAGGATTGTGCACGACCCCGTCAGCCCTCTTGCAGACCGACAGCGCAGCCCTGTCGTCACCCGCAGGGTTGTATCCAATTTCTCGAACTCACGCGCGCTGCCTCACCGACCTGTTCCCCCGTACCTTTCGGCCCACTTGGGCAGACGGCCTCGGCGCGCCTTCGCGCAGGCTTCTGCCGGAATTCGCAGCACTCGACCGTTGACCCCGATCCACGCTCAGGCGCGCCAAAAGGTCTACGCTTTATTCGATGTTGCGGCCGTTACCACTCTAATAAAATTCCAAACCGTGGAACCTGATAATGAGCACAGCAATCAGTCCGACTGCTTATAACTATAAGGTGGTCCGCCAGTTCGCCATCATGACGGTGGTCTGGGGGATTCTCGGCATGGGGCTCGGCGTTTTCATCGCCTCGCAGCTCGTCTGGCCCGACCTGAATTTCGGTCTCCCGTGGACCACCTTCGGACGCCTGCGTCCCCTGCACACCAATCTTGTGATCTTCGCCTTCGGGGGCTGCGCCCTGTTCGGCACCTCCTATTACGTGGTTCAGCGCACCTGCCAGACGCGGCTTATTTCCGATGGCATGGCGGCCTTTCATTTCTGGGGCTGGCAAGCGGTGATCATCGGCGCCATCGTCACCCTGCCGATGGGCTACACCACCACCAAGGAATACGCCGAACTGGAATGGCCGATCGCGATTCTGCTGGCCATCGTCTGGATCACTTACGCGGCGGTGTTCTTCGGCACCATCGTCAAGCGCAAGACCAAGCACATCTACGTCGGCAACTGGTTCTACGGCGCCTTCATCGTGGTCACCGCGATGCTGCACATCGTCAACCACATGTCGCTGCCGGTGAGCCTGTTCAAGTCCTACTCGGCCTACTCGGGCGCCACGGACGCGATGATTCAGTGGTGGTACGGGCACAACGCCGTAGGCTTTTTCCTGACCACGGGCTTTCTTGGAATGATGTATTACTTCGTGCCGAAACAGGCCGAGCGCCCGATTTACTCTTATCGTCTTTCCATCGTGCACTTCTGGGCGCTGATCACCCTTTATATCTGGGCAGGCCCGCACCATTTGCACTACACCGCCCTGCCCGATTGGGCACAATCGCTGGGCATGGTGATGTCGATCATCCTGCTGGCGCCGAGCTGGGGCGGCATGATCAACGGCATGATGACCCTTTCCGGCGCCTGGCATAAATTGCGTACCGACCCGATTCTGCGCTTCCTGGTGGTGTCACTGGCCTTCTACGGCATGTCCACCTTCGAAGGGCCGATGATGGCGATCAAGACCGTCAACTCGCTCTCGCACTACACCGACTGGACCATCGGCCATGTTCACGCAGGTGCCTTGGGCTGGGTGGCGATGATTTCCATCGGCGCGGTGTACCACATGATCCCGCGCCTGTATGGCCGCCCACAGATGCACAGCATCGGCCTGATCAACGCGCACTTCTGGCTGGCGACCATCGGCACCGTGCTGTACATCGCCTCGATGTGGGTCAACGGCATCACCCAGGGCCTGATGTGGCGCGCGATCAACGACGACGGCACGCTCACCTACTCCTTCGTCGAAGCGCTGCAAGCCAGCCATCCGGGCTACATCGTGCGCGCCTTGGGCGGTGCTTTCTTCGCCAGCGGCATGCTGTTCATGGCCTATAACGTGTTCCGCACCGTGCGTGCCGCGAATGCTGAAGAAGCGGAAGAAGCCGCCCAGATCGCTGTCGTGGGAGCGCACTGATGATCAAGCACGAAATGCTCGAAAAGAACATCGGCCTGCTGTCGATCTTCATGGTGATTGCCGTGGCCGTGGGTGGCCTGACCCAAATCGTTCCGCTGTTCTTTCAGGATGTCACCACCCAGCCCATCGAAGGCATGAAGCCGCGTTCAGCGCTGGAAGTCGAAGGTCGTGATGTGTTCATCGCCAACGGCTGCGTGGGCTGCCATTCGCAGATGATCCGGCCGTTCCGCGCTGAAACCGAACGCTACGGCCACTATTCGGTGGCGGGCGAAAGCGTCTGGGATCACCCCTTCCTGTGGGGCTCCAAGCGTACAGGGCCGGACCTGGCTCGCGTTGGCGGCCGCTACTCCGATGACTGGCACCGCGCGCACCTGTACAACCCGCGCAACGTGGTGCCGGAGTCGATCATGCCCGCCTACCCGTTCCTGGTGGAAAACAAGCTCGACGGCAAGCTGACCGGTCGAAAACTGGAAGTCCTGCGCAGCCTTGGCGTGCCGTACACCGACGCCGATATCGCCGGGGCGGCAGACGCCGTCAAGGGCAAGACTGAAATGGACGCGCTCGTGGCCTACTTGCAGGGCCTGGGCACCCTCATCAAAAGCAAACGGTGATCGCCATGGATATCGGAATGATTCGAGGCCTGGGCACCGTCGTGGTGATGGTGGCCTTCATCGGTCTGGCGCTGTGGGTGTTCAGTCCCAAACGCAAAGCCGAATTCGACGACGCGACCCTGCTGCCCTTTGCCGATGACCCCGAGGCCATCAAGCACCTTGAGCAAGCGCACGCTTCCAGGAGCCCTGAAGAATGAGTATGTTTTGGAGCCTGTACGTCACCGTACTGTCGTTGGGCACGATCTTCTGCCTGACCTGGCTGCTGCTGGCGACCCGCAAGGGCCAGCGCGCCGACACCACCGACGAAACCGTCGGCCACTCCTTCGACGGCATAGAGGAGTACGACAACCCGCTGCCCAAGTGGTGGTTCATGCTGTTCATTGGCACCATCATCTTCGCGCTCGGTTATCTGGCGCTGTACCCCGGCCTGGGCAACTGGAGCGGTTTATTGCCAGGTTATCAGTACGCCGACAACGATAAGCAGATCGCCTTCTCCGACGGCAAGACCGGTTGGACCGGCGTGCATGAATGGGAGAAGGAGATGGCCCGTTCCGACGCGCGCTTCGGCCCGATCTTCGCCAAGTTCGCGGCGATGCCCATCGAAGACGTCGCCAAAGACCCGCAAGCCCTGAAAATGGGGGGGCGCCTGTTTGCCTCCAACTGCTCGGTCTGCCACGGCTCCGACGCCAAGGGCGCCTATGGCTTTCCTAACCTGACCGACGAAGACTGGCGCTGGGGTGGCGATCCGCAGACCATCAAAACCACCATCATGGGCGGTCGCCATGCAGTGATGCCTGCTTGGGGTGAAGTGGTCGGCGATCAGGGCGTGCGGGATGTTGCCGCCTACGTGCTGACCCAACTGGACGGCCGCAAACTGCCTGCTGACGCCAAGGCTGACCCGATTGCCGGGCAAAAGATCTTCGCCACCAACTGCGTCGCCTGCCACGGCCCTGAAGGTAAAGGTATGGCGGCTTTGGGCGCACCGAACCTGACCCACCCTGCAGCGTTCATCTATGGATCGAGTTTTGCGCAGTTGCAGCAGACCATCCGTTATGGCCGTCAGGGCCAGATGCCTGCGCAGGAAGTGACGCAAGGCAATGACAAGGTGCATTTGCTGGCGGCGTATGTGTATAGCCTTTCGCATGGTGAGAAGGCGGCGGGTGGACAACAATAGGCTGCACACAGCCATTGTGGGAGCCGCATTGGTGGCGAAAGCGGTGCGTCTGTAACGAGTGAGTTGGCGGATCCGACGCCTTCGCCACCAAGGCGGCTCCCACAAGATTGTCCCTTACCGCAACCGGATCGCAAGAATGTAGGGCGCCACCCCGGCACGTCTTGAAGGCCAGAATCAAAAGCCAGGCTGCGCGCTTACCCAAAATCACAGGGGTATGATGAGCAGCAAACAGCAAACGACCCCGCCCGGCACGCACTGACCGGGGCAATTTTCCCCCTGCCGAGGGGCGCTTTGATGAGCACACGCCGATGAGCAACCAGATTCCGGTCCACAACGTGACGCCGCCCTCGAAAGACGGCGATACCGTTGACCTCTACGCCGCTCGGGAGAAGATCTACACCCGCGCCTTCACCGGCGTGTTCCGTAATTTGCGCATTGGCGGCGGAATCGTGTTGTTTCTGCTGTATTTCGGCACCGTCTGGCTGAATTGGGGCGGGCATCAGGCGGTCTGGTGGAACCTCCCCGAGCGCAAGTTCTACATCTTCGGCGCCACGTTCTGGCCTCAGGATTTCATCCTGCTGTCGGGCATTCTGATCGTCGCGGCTTTCGGGCTGTTCTTCATCACGGTGTTCGCCGGGCGCGTGTGGTGCGGCTACACCTGCCCGCAGAGTGTCTGGACCTGGATTTTCATGTGGTGCGAAAAGGTCACCGAGGGCGACCGCAACCAGCGGATCAAACTGGACAAGGCGCCCATGAGCGCCAACAAGCTGGCCCGCAAGTCCGCCAAACACGGCCTTTGGCTGCTGATAGGTCTGGTGACAGGGCTGACCTTCGTCGGCTACTTCTCGCCCATCCGCGAACTGACCGTTGATTTCTTCACCGGCCAGGCCGATGGCTGGGCCTATTTCTGGGTCGGCTTTTTTACGCTCGCCACCTACGGCAATGCCGGCTGGCTGCGGGAACAGGTGTGCATTTACATGTGCCCTTACGCACGTTTTCAGAGCGTGATGTTCGACAAGGACACGCTGATCGTTTCCTATGACCCCCGTCGTGGCGAGAAGCGTGGCACACGGAAAAAGGATCTGGACTACAAGGCACAGGGCCTTGGCGACTGCATCGATTGCACCCTGTGCGTTCAGGTCTGCCCCACCGGCATCGACATCCGCGACGGCCTGCAAATCGAGTGCATCGGCTGCGCGGCGTGCATCGACGCCTGCGACACGATCATGGACAAGATGAACTACCCGCGCGGCCTGATCAGTTACACCACCGAACACAATCTCTCCGGGCAGGTGACGCATAAATTCCGCCCTCGCTTGATCGGCTATGCCGTGGTGTTGCTGGTGATGATCGGTGTGCTGACTACCGCGTTTTTCATGCGCTCACTGGTGGGTTTCGACGTCAGCAAGGACCGGGTGCTGTACCGCGAAAACGCCGAGGGCCGGATCGAAAACGTCTACAGCCTGAAGGTGATGAACAAGGATCAGAAAGACCACACCTATGTGCTCGACGCCACGGGCCTGCCAGACCTGAAACTGCAAGGGCGCAAAGAAATCCGCGTCGCGGCGGGCGAGATTTTTACCCTGCCGGTGGAGCTGTCGGTCGCACCCGAGCAACTGCCATCGAGCACCAATGAAATCCGCTTCATCCTCAAGGACGCCGAGAACAGCGACACCGAAGTGCAAGCCAAAAGCCGTTTCATCGGCCCACAAGTTCGTTGAGAGACGCCAGACATGACCGCAGCCACCCTCACAGCCCCTTGGTACAGACACCGCTGGCCCTGGATCATCATCGGCATTCTCGCCTGTTCGGTGACGTTGACCCTGTCGATGGTGACGATTGCCGTCAACCACCCGGACAACCTGGTCAGCGACAACTATTACGAAGCCGGCAAAGGCATCAACCGCTCGCTGGACCGCGAACTGCTGGCCCAAACCCTGAAGCTGCGCGCCACTGTGACGCTGGATGACGTGACCGGTGAGGCTGATCTGCGCCTGACCGGTGACAGCCAGCCGGAAACACTGGTCATGAACCTGATTTCACCGACACAACCGGAAAAGGACCGCAAAATCGTCCTGGCCCGCGTGCCTGTGCAACCGGGGAGGTATGTCGGGCAATTGGCGGATAAAGTGGAAGGCCGTCGTTTCGTCGAACTGCTGGGCGTGGAAAACAGCCAGACCTGGCGCTTGTTCGAAGAAGAAACGATCAGCCGCGACAAGGATCTGGTGCTGGGCGACGAGCCGATTCAGGGTGCAGCAGAGTTGAAGAAGTGAACATGGCTATCCTGATGATCGTTCCCACGCTCCGCGTGGGAATGCACCACTTGACGCTCTGCGTCTGCTGTCTGGACGCGGAGCGCCCATGGACGCATTCCCACGCGGAGCGTGGGAACGATTGGTGGAAGCCTTGACGTGAACCTGCCTGTTCCCTGCTTTCACTGCGCCTTGCCCGTCCCGCGTGGCGGGCGTTTCAGCGCTGTCGTGCTCGGCGAACCCCGCGCCTTCTGCTGCCCCGGCTGTCAGGCGGTGGCGCAGGCCATCGTCGCGGGCGGGCTGGAAAGCTATTACAGCCACCGGAGTCAAGCCTCGACCAATCCACAGACGCTGCCCACACAACTGGCCGACGAGCAGGCGCTGTACGATCGCCCTGATGTTCAGGCGCCGTTCGTGCAGCATGACGCCAGCCTCGCCGACACCACGTTGCTGATCGAAGGCATCACCTGCGCAGCCTGCGGCTGGTTGATCGAACGCCACCTGCGCACCCTGCCCGCTGTCGCTGAAGCGCGCTTGAATGTGTCGACCCATCGCCTGCACCTGCGCTGGGACGATCGTGAGTTGCCGCTGAGCCAAGTGCTCAACGAGGTGCGCAGCATCGGCTACGTCGCGCATCCCTATCAGCCGGATCAGGCCACCGAGCAACTGGCTCAGGACAACCGCCGCAGCTTGCGCCAATTGGGTGTCGCCGGGCTGCTGTGGTTTCAGGCGATGATGGCAACCATGGCCACCTGGCCGGAATTCAACATTGACCTCAGCCCAGAGATGCACACTATCCTGCGCTGGGTGGCGATGTTTCTGACAACACCCATCGTGTTTTACAGCTGCGCGCCGTTCTTCAAGGGCGCTCTGCGGGATCTGTGCACTCGCCATCTGACGATGGATGTCTCGGTTTCGCTGGCCATCGGTATGGCTTATCTGGCGGGGATCTGGACCGCGATCACCGGTATCGGCGAGCTGTATTTCGACGCGGTGGGCATGTTCGCGCTGTTTTTGCTGGCCGGGCGCTATCTGGAACGCCGCGCCCGTGAGCGAACGGCGGCCGCTACCGCGCAACTGGTCAATCTGCTGCCCCCCTCCTGCCTGCGGATCAATGACGACGGCCAGAGCGAACGCATCCTGCTCAGCGAACTGCGCCTCAATGACCGGGTGCTGGTGCAACCCGGTGCCGTGCTGCCTGCCGATGGTCGTGTGGTGTCAGGTCAATCCAGCGTCGACGAGTCGCTGCTCACCGGCGAATACCTGCCGCAACCTCGCGTCCCGGGCGATGCCGTGACTGCCGGGACCTTGAACGTCGAAAGCCCGCTTACCGTGCAAGTGCTGGCACTGGGCAGCGACACTCGTTTGTCTGCCATCGTCCGTCTGCTCGACCGCGCGCAATCGGAAAAACCGCTTGTGGCGCAGATGGCGGATCGGGCGGCCCAGTGGTTTCTGCTGATTTCACTGCTCAGCGCACTTGGCATTGGCCTGCTGTGGTGGCAACTGGATCCGCAGCGGGCGTTCTGGATCGTGTTGGCCATGCTGGTCGCCACCTGCCCCTGCGCGCTGTCACTGGCTACGCCCACCGCCTTGACGACCGCGACCGGCACACTGCACGGCCTCGGCCTGTTGCTGACCCGAGGGCATGTGCTCGAAGGGCTGAATCAGATCGATACCGTGATCGTCGACAAGACCGGGACCCTGACAGAAGGCCGTTTGACGCTCAAGGCCGTTCACCGCTTGGGCCGTTTGACCAGCGACGATTGCCTGAACCTGGCCGCTGCGCTGGAAAGCCACTCCGAACACCCGATTGCCCGCGCGTTCGGGGTGTCGGCGTTGAACGTCGAGCAGGTCATCAATGAGCCGGGTTTGGGGCTGGAAGGCCTTATCGATGCGCGGCGGGTACGGATTGGCGACCCCGTGTTCGTCGCTTCACTCAGCCATGGTTCACCACCGAAGGCGCCCGACGAACCGGGGCAATGGCTGCTGTTGGGGGATGATCAGGAAGTCCTCGCGTGGCTGGTGCTGGACGACCGTGTACGCAACGACGCAGCGGCGCTGATCAATGCGTGCAAGGCCCTTGGCTGGAAAACTCTGCTGTTGTCGGGGGACAGCTCACCGATGGTCGCCAGCATCGCCGCCCAACTGAAGATCGAGGAAGCCCGAGGCAGCCTGCGTCCGGACGACAAGCTGCAGATTCTCCACCAGCTCAGATCAGAGGGCCGCAAGGTGTTGATGATCGGCGACGGGGTGAACGATGTCCCCGTAATGGCCGCCGCAGACATCGCCGTGGCCATGGGTTCGGCCACCGATCTGGCCAAGACCAGTGCCGATGCGGTGTTACTGTCCAACCGCTTGCAGGCGCTGGTTCAAGCGTTTGCCATTGCCCGACGCACACGCCGTATCATCATCCAGAACCTGCTTTGGGCCGGGCTGTACAATGGCGTCATGTTGCCCTTCGCCGCGCTGGGCTGGATCACGCCCCTGTGGGCGGCGGCGGGCATGTCGCTCAGTTCGCTGGTCGTGGTGCTCAACGCCCTGCGCCTGATGCGTGCTCCGAGCACTGAAATATTGCCTGATCCATCGACCCCGGAGGCCCGATGCCTGCGCTCTACATCATGATCCCGGTGGCGCTGTTGATCGTCGCGGTGGCGATCTACGTGTTTTTCTGGGCTGTGGACAGCGGCCAGTACGACGACATGGACGGCCCGGCGCACAGCATTCTGTTTGATGATCAGGACCCCGGTCATAAGGCGGGTGTGGATGAGGCGTCAGGAAAAGAAGTTCCAAGTGAGAAGAAGATCGGGTGAATTGTTCAGAAGTTGCGGTGCATCTAACGACGCTTGCCCGCGATGGCGTCACAGCAGACAACATTTATTTCAATGACTGCCCCCATGCCTGACCTCCTCCCCCAACTCCTCTGCGCCCTCATTCTCGGCCTGCTCGGCGGCGGGCACTGCCTGGGCATGTGCGGCGGGTTGATGGGCGCGTTGACCCTGGCCATTCCCAAGGAACAACGCAGCCGACGCTATCGCCTGCTATTGGCCTACAACCTTGGGCGCATTTTCAGCTACGCCTGTGCTGGTTTACTTATCGGTCTGGCAGGCTGGGCGGTCGCCAACAGCCCCGCTGCAATGGCGTTGCGGGTGATCGCCGCTTTACTGCTGATCTGCATGGGCTTGTACCTGGCCGGTTGGTGGAGCGGGCTGACGCGCATCGAAGGTCTGGGTCGCTGGTTGTGGCGTTACATCCAGCCACTGGCCAACCGCATGCTGCCCGTGTCGAGCCTGCCCCGCGCCTTGTTACTCGGCGCATTGTGGGGTTGGTTGCCGTGCGGGCTGGTGTACAGCACCTTGCTGTGGTCGGCCAGTCAGGGGAGTGCTGTTCACAGTGCGTTGCTGATGCTGGCGTTTGGTGTCGGCACCTGGCCGGTCCTGCTCGCGACCGGTCTGGCCGCTGAACGCACGACCGCCCTGCTCCGGCGACGAGGCGTGAGGGTCGCAGGCGGGGTGCTGGTGATGCTGTTCGGCATCTGGACGCTACCTGGGCCGCATCAGCATTGGCTGATGGGGCATTAAATCGTCCTACCGCTTCGAAACATCTCTTAAAACTCGCGATCACCACCGGTCTGTATGGCAATTGCCGATTCAAGTGCACATCCGTACACTGCGCAACCTTTTGTTACCGGTGGTCCCCATGCTGTTCGTCCTGCGTATGTCGCTGATGGCGGTGCACTTCATCCTTGCAGGTGCCCTGGGCTTGGCGCTTGGCATCTGCCGTCCGTTCAACCCCGACAACAGCCGCCTGTGCGCGCGCCTTTATGCGTTGCCTGCGATGTGGATTCTGCGCCTGCGCCTGAAAGCCGAGATGGGTGCGCAGTTCGACCGCTCCCGCCCATGCGTGATCGTCGCCAACCACCAGTCCAACTATGACCTGTTCGTGCTCGGCAACATCGTGCCGCCACGCACAGTCTGCATCGGCAAGAAAAGCCTCAAGTGGGTGCCGTTATTCGGCCAATTGTTCTGGCTGGCAGGCAACGTGCTGATCGACCGTGGCAACCCGCTGCGCGCGCGTCTTTCGATCCGCCAGACCACCGAAACCCTGCAACACAAGGACACCTCGATCTGGGTCTTCCCGGAGGGTACGCGCAATCAGGGCAAGGGCCTGCTGCCGTTCAAGCGCGGCGCCTTCCAGATGGCAGTCGATGCGGGCGTGCCGATCGTCCCCGTCTGCGTCAGCACGTATGTGCGTGACATGCAATTGAACCAGTGGGACAGCGGCCAGGTGATGATTCGCGCCTTGCCCGCCCTCTCCACTGTCGGCCTGACCAGCGATGACATTCCCGAGTTGATCGCTCGCTGCCACAGCCAGATGCAGACGTGCATCGAGCAGATGGACCGGCAATTGCGTGCACCTGAAAGCGAAGACCAAACCGCCGCTGAACGAATGGCATAAAACCCTCGAACTCGTTGAAATCCGCTGACTCTGATGGGGAACGTAGCGCTAAGCTGCAGAGACGTTCCACCTAAAAGAAGAAGCGAACCATCATGGGCCGAGTTGTCGCTGCTGCCGTTTACAGTGCCGGAAAGAAAGTCACCAACATCACCCTCGACGAAGGGGCTGCCTGGGCTGCCAAGCCCGGGCATTTCGTCTGGATAGGCCTGGAGCAACCCAACGCGCAGGAACTGGCCTCCCTGCAAAAGCAGTTCTGTCTGCACGAACTGGCCATTGAAGATGCGCTGGAGGTGCACAGTCGTCCGAAGCTGGAAACCTTTGGCGATGCGTTGTTCATCGTCACCTACGCGCCAATCCGAGAGAACGGCAAGCTGATCTTCATCGAGACGCACATCTTCGCTGGCAAGGGCTACATCATTACCTCGCGCAACGGCGATTCGAAATCTTACGGGTTAGTGCGCCAACGTTGCGAAGCGCGACCACTGCTGCTGGAGCATGGCGAAGACTTCGTGCTGTACGCGCTGCTGGATTTCGTCACTGAGAACTATCAGCCGGTCACCGAGGCCATTCATTGCGAACTTGAAGAGCTGGAGCACAGCGTACTGAGTACGGAACTCAACGAGGCCGATATTCATCGCATCCACGCGCTGCGCCGCGATCTGCTGCGACTGCGACGCTATGTGGCGCCGATGGTGGAGATAGGCGAAGAGTTGCAGAAGCTGAGCTTCCCCTTCATCGACAAGAACATGCGCCCCTATTTCCGCGATGTAGAGATCCACGTAAAGCGGCAGATGGAAGACTTGGCCAACCTGAGGGACATCGCCAGCCAGACCATCGAAATCGGCCTGCTGCTGGAGTCTTCACGTCAAAGCCTGACCCAACGCAAATTCGCGGCATGGGCGGCGATTCTGGCGTTTCCCACGGCGATTGCCGGGATTTACGGGATGAACTTCCAGAACATGCCGGAACTGAGCTGGCACTACGGTTATTTCATCGTGTTGGGGGTAATTCTGGGCGGGTGCGGGATCTTGTTCGCGAGCTTCAAGCGGTCGGGGTGGTTGTAGCAATAGCCAATTCACCGCACAGGAATCTGACACTCTGCAATTCCCTGTGGCAGCCGGCTTGCTGGCGAATACGGCGTATCAGTCAACATTCAAGGGACTGAACGGACGCTTTCGCCACCAACGCGGCTCCCACAGGAGAAATGCATTTGCGCTCAAGAATGCTTTCAATCAGTCAATGACATCAGGCAGTGGCTGGCTTATTCGCCACAAACCGCATCATCCACTCCGCTACCGTCGTGCCGTGGTGCTCTTCTGCAAGGCTGGCAATACCCTTGCTGTACACCTGCTCACCCAAGGCTTCCTGTCGAATGTCGAGCAACGTGCGCGAGTAGTCGTGGATGAACTCGGGATGGCCCTGGAAACACAGCACCTGATCATTGATGTGGTACGCCGCGAACTGGCAGAAATCGCTGGAAGCAATGACCGTCGCGCCTTCCGGCAGTGCGGTGACCTGATCCTGGTGACTGATCAACAGCGTCAGCTTGTCCATCGCCGGGGTCATCCACGGCTGGGCCGGGGCCAGGTCGTAGTGATGAATACCGACACCCCAGCCCTGGGTCGCGCGTTCAGTCTTGCCGCCCAGCAGCAGGGCCAGCAACTGATGGCCGAAGCACACGCCCAACAGCTTGTCGCCGCGTTTGTAGCGCTCCAGCAGGTAGGTTTTGAGGGTTTGAATCCACGGGTCAGAACCGAACGAATCCGCCTTGGAACCGGTGACCAGATAGGCATCGAAACGCTCGTCATCCGCCGGGTAGTTGCCTTGCATCACGTTGTAGACGACGAACTCGGCCGGGATCGGCTGGCGGGCGAACAGCGACTCGAACATGCGGCCATAGCCGGTGTATTGATCGACCAGTTCCGGGCGAAGAACGTCGGTTTCCAGAATACAGATGCGTAACGACATAAAAATACCTGAAGCGACAAGGCGAAAATGCACACGCCCAAGCCTGCCTTGAAGCCCGAATCAAGGCAAGCACCGTTTGTGTCATGGGAGTGTCATTGGCTGAACCGGCGCTGTCGGAATCCGCTACCGATAGCCCTGCGTCCTCCTGTGGGAGTGCACGCGTCAGAACACCTTGCCGTTCAGGGCTTTCTCCAGCAACAACGCCGGAGGCGCGAAACGCTCGCCATATTGCTCGGCAAGATGCTGCGCGCGGGCGATGAACGCTTTGAGGCCATATTGATTGATGAATTGTAACGCCCCGCCCGTCCACGCCGGGAAGCCAATGCCGAACATCGAGCCGATGTTGGCGTCGGTGGTCGAGCACAACACGCCCTCTTCCACACAACGCACGGTCTCGATGGCCTGAATGAACAGCAGCCGGTCGCGAATGTCCTGCCCGGCAATCTGCACTTCGGGCCTCTCGAAGCGCGCTTTCAGCTCCGGCCAAAGGCGTTTGCGCGCACCGTCCGGGTAATCGTAGAAGCCGCCGCCCGCTGCCTTGCCCGCCCGTTTGCATTCATTGAGCAACACGTCGATGACCCGCGTGGCCGGATGCTCAGGGACCGTTACGCCCTGAACTTCCAGGTCGTTGCGCGCCTGCTGGCGAATATGGCTCATCAGGCTCAGCGACACTTCATCCGACACCGCCAACGGCCCGACGGGCATGCCAGCCTTGCGCGCTTCGGTCTCGATCATCGCTGCAGAAATGCCTTCGCCGAGCATGGCGATGCCTTCATTGGTGAACGTGGCGAACACCCGCGAGGTGAAGAATCCCCGGGCGTCGTTGACCACAATCGGCGTCTTGTTGATCTGCTGCACAAAGTCGAAGGCACGAGCGAGGGTCATGTCGTTGGTCCGCTCACCTCTGATGATTTCCACCAGCCGCATCTTGTCCACCGGGCTGAAGAAATGCATGCCGATGAAGCGCTCCTGCCGACTGACCGCTGTCGCCAGGCCGGTGATCGGCAAGGTCGAGGTGTTCGAGGCGATCACCGCATAAGGCACCACCACCTGTTCGGCCGCAGCGCTGACCTGCCCTTTCAGTTCGCGGTCTTCGAACACCGCTTCGATGATCAGGTCACACCCTTCCAGATCACTGTCCCGCCCTGTGGTCTTGATCCGGGCCAGAATGGCATCACGCTGCTCGGGTTTCATTCGCCCCTTGTCGACCTGCTTGGCGAGCAGCCTGACCGAGTAATCCTTGCCCTTCTGCGCGGCGGCGAGGTTGATGTCCTTGAGCACCACATCGACCCCGGCCAGCGCGGTGACGTACGCGATACCGCCGCCCATCATCCCGGCACCGAGAATGCCGACCTTGCGCATGTGATAGACCGGCGGCGCCTTGGGCCTCGCCCCTCCGGCGTTGAGTTCATTGAGCTGGAACCAGGTGCCGATCATGTTCTTGGCGATCTGGCCCGTGGTCAATTCGGTGAAATAACGGGCCTCGATTTTCTCGGCGGTGTGGAAATCCACCTGTGCGCCCTCCACGGCGGCAGCGAGGATTTTTTCCGGTGCGGGATAGCAGCCTTGGGTCTTGCTGCGCAGAATCGCCGGGGCAATCGCCAGCATTTGCGCGACTTTCGGGTGTGCAGGCGAGCCGCCGGGCATCTTAAAACCCGGCTGATCCCAGGGCTTACTCGGTGCGGGATTGGCCAGAATCCACTCACGGGCCTTGTTCAGCAGATCATCAGCGTCAGCGGCAATCTGGTCGATCAGCCCTGCCTTGAACGCCTGCTGCGCACTCAGCGCTCGGCCCTCCATCAACAACGGCAAGGCCTTTTCCAGCCCCAGCATGCGCACCAGCCGCACCGTCCCGCCACCACCAGGCAGCAAACCCAGCGTGACTTCGGGCAAACCCAGGCGCACGTGTTTCTCGTCGAGGGCGATACGCTGATGGCAGGCCAGGCACAGCTCCCAACCACCGCCCAACGCCGCGCCATTGATCGCCGCGACCACGGGTTTGCCGAAGGTTTCCAGTGCACGCAGTTGGGCCTTGAGGCCCATGGTCATCTGGTAAAACCATTCGGCTCGCGAGGGCTCGACCTTGATCAGCTCGTTCAGATCGCCACCGGAAAAGAAGGTCTTCTTGGCCGAACGAATGATCACACCGACGATGCGCTCTTTATCAGCCTGCAAGCGCACCAGCGTCTCATCCATTGCCAAGCGGTAGGTTTCATTCATGGTGTTGGCCCGCTGGCCGGGCATGTCCAGCGTCAGCGTGACGATCTGATCGGAACCGATTTCGTACTGGATGGCGTCAATCATGCGGTCGTTCTTCCTGAAGCTGTTTTATATAAACATCATGCAAAACCGCGTCTGCCCGAAGGGCGTAGGAGCGTGGCTTGCCCTTCGGGCAGACTCAATAGCCCGCGCGCTCAATGATGGTCGCAATGCCCATGCCACCGCCCACACACAACGTCGCAAGGCCATAGCGCAACTGCCGCGCCTCCAGTTCATCGAGCAAAGTGCCGAGGATGATGCAGCCTGTCGCCCCCAGCGGATGCCCCAAGGCAATCGAGCCGCCATTGACGTTGACCTTTTGCGGGTCGACGCCCATGTCCTTGATGAACTTGAGCACCACCGAGGCAAAGGCTTCGTTGACTTCGAACAGGTCGATGTCTCCGATCGTCAATCCCGCCCGGGCCAGGGCCTTGCGCGTAGCCGGCCCTGGGCCGGTGAGCATGATGGTGGGATCGGTGCTCGTCACCGCAGTGGCGACAATACGCGCCCTGGGCTGCAAGCCCAGCTCTCGACCCTTCTGTTCGGAGCCCAGCAACATCAACGCGGCGCCGTCAACGATTCCCGAGCTGTTACCGGGCGTATGAACGTGGTCGATGGACTCGACATGGCTGTACACCCGCAACGCCGTGGCGTCGTAACCCATCTGGCCGATCACCTCGAAGCTGGGCTTGAGCCTGGCCAGCCCCTCCAGCGTGGAATCGGCACGAATGAACTCATCGTGATCGAGCAGCAACAGACCGTTCTGGTCCCGCACCGGCACCAGCGAGCGCTTGAACGCGCCACTGTCTCGAGCGATGGCGGCCTTTTGTTGGGAGTTCAAAGCGAATCGGTCGACATCCTCGCGGCTAAAACCCTCAAGGGTCGCGATCAGATCGGCGCCGATGCCTTGCGGCGTGAAGTGGGTGTGCAGGTTGGTCTGCGGATCGAGTACCCAAGCCCCTCCATCACTGCCCATCGGCACGCGCGACATCGACTCCACGCCGCCGACCACGACCAAATCCTCGAAGCCGGAGCGCACCTTCATGGCCCCCAGATTCACCGCCTCAAGGCCTGATGCGCAAAAGCGATTGATCTGCACCCCCGCCACACTGATTGCCCAATCGGCCACCAACGCGGCGGTTTTGGCGATATCGGCGCCCTGATCGCCAACCGGCGTCACGCAGCCCAGCACGATGTCGTCCACCTGCGTGGTATCCAGACGGTTGCGCGATTGCAGTTCACGCAACAGCCCCGCCAACAGCTCCACCGGTTTGACGCTGTACAGCGCACCATCCGCCTTGCCCCTGCCCCGTGGCGTACGCAGCGCGTCGAAAATGAAAGCGTCGGTCATTCTGCCCCTCACTGGACTGCCATTTCTTTGTCTGCTGACACGCTAACGGTCACACAGAGATGTTCAATGATCGAAGTGCTCAGCTCACTTGACTGTGATGAAGGTTAGCTCGTTGTGGGAAGTTTCGGACTCGGACGAACGGTAGTGAGCTATCGGAAAGCGACCTTTTCACCTCAAGGTGTCTAGGACAGGAATATTGCGTGCTAGCCAATGGCCTTATCACCATTTTTCCTAACTAGATCGAATTATTCATACCAAACCGATCTAAGCAGCGTCGCACGCGGGCTCTAAGGTTAAGTCTGTAGCAGTGGCGCCATAAAAATGATGCAAACAGCGCCGCGTCACCGGTTAATTGATTGGGGGCACCTGCTCTCCGGATTTCACCTAGGCCAGCTGCCGCTTCCCTTTTCAGGGATGCAGGTGGGCTTTTGTCGCTCAGGAATAACAAAAAAAGGCATACGCCATGTTCAAGCATTCGAAAGTACGTCAGGCAGGGCTGATTGTTTTTGCCACCACACTGTTGTTGATTTTGCCGAACCTGTCCCGATTGTTCGGTTGATCTTTTTCTCTTTGGCCTTGCCACAGAGCGCATTTGTGCCACCCTTTTTCTCATCGGAAAAGAGGGATGCACACATGCGTCAGTGGCTGGCAGTTTTCGCACTGGGTTTAAGCGTGGCCGCACAGGCGGGGCCGGTCGAACAGGCCCAGGCGGTGGCGGCCATTCGGGATGGCAAACTGGCGATCGATGTGCGCAGTCAGAGCGATTACGAAGCGGGCACCATCCTCAATGCCGTGCGCGTCGATGACCGGCGCCTGGTTCCACAGATGAAGCAAGTCATGACCGACCGCAACCTGGTGCTGGTGGTCTTCAGCGCAACGGAGGCCAGGGCCAGCAAGGCGCAGGACATGCTGATAAAAGCCGGTTACACCAGTATCATCAACGGCGGCGCCTACGACGAACTGCACAACGCGCTGTACGACGTCACCGACGATCCTGCGGAGTAACCCTCATCTTGCGTTCAATTCTGATGCTGGCTGGCGTCCTGCTGGCCCTGCCCGTTCATGCTGCACAACTGACCCTCGATCTGGGCACCGCCAAAGGCACCCGCACGTGGGACACCGAGCAACTGCTCAAACATCCGCAGGCCCGGGATATCGATATTCCCCAGGACGTGTCCTATAAGCGCGCGATGCATTATCGCGCCGTGCCCTTAGCGGCGTTGCTGGAGGGGGTGACGAACGACGCCCACCTTCAGGCCATCGCCACGGACGGGTTCGCAGCAGAAATGCCCGCCGCCCCGCTGCTGCAAAAAACCGGCTCACAGGCCTGGCTGGCGATTGAAGACCCCGCGCATCCGTGGCCGGGGCTGAGCCAGGACAAACCGAGCGCCGGGCCGTTCTATCTGGTATGGACCGATCCTGCGGCCAGCAACATCAGCCCGGAACAATGGCCTTACGCGGTGGGTAAGATTCGCCTGTTGGCGTCGGTGGCCGAACGCTTCCCCGCGCTGCTGCCTGACCCGAAACTGGCGGCTGAAGACCCCGTGAACAAGGGCTTTGCGCTGTTTCAGAAGAATTGCTTCGCCTGCCATCGCCTGAATGGCGCGGGGGATTCACAACTGGGGCCGGACCTGAACATTCCCCATAACCCCACCGAGTATTTCGCCGGGGATTATCTGAAGCTGTACATCCGCAACCCGCAAAACCTGCGTCAATGGCCCCAGGCCAAGATGCCTGCGATCACGCCGGAGGTGTTATCGGATGAGGAACTGGGGCAGGTGGTGAGTTATTTGAAGCACATGGCGGGGCGTAAGGTCAGCCAATAATTCAATCGTCGACGCCAATCTCCTGTGGGAGCGAATTCATTCGCGATGCGGGCGTACATCCGACACAAATGCGTCGTATGCACTGACCTCTCGCGAATGAATTCGCTCCCACAGGTTATGATGGCAGGGCAGGCATCAACAGCGACATCCGACCTTCAAGACTGACGCTGCACCTGCATTTGCACCACCGGCTTGGCCACCGGCGCAGACGGCGACACCACCACCTTGGCATGCATCTGCTCGCAACCACCACCACGGCGCATGCCGCGCACCGGGCAGGCGTCCAGGTAATCCAGCCCCACCGCCAGCTTCAGATGACGCTCGGGGATGGCCAGTTGGTTGGTCACATCGAAGCTGTACCAGGCGTCATCGATCCAGGCCTCGGCCCACGCATGACTGGCCAGGTGGTCGCTGCTGTCGCTGTACAGATAACCCGACACATAACGCGCCGGAACGCCCAGGCTGCGCGCGCAGGCGAGAAATGCGTGGGTGTGGTCCTGACAAACGCCTGCCCCATTGGCAAACGCCTGCGCCGCGCTGGTGTCGACGGCTGTCGCACCTGGCGTGTAAACGATGTGCTGATTCAGCGCCTGCATCAGATCGATCAGTGCGTTGCGGTCGGTGTGCTTTTTCGTTTCCTTGGCCGCGAATGCACGAATGGCTTCGTCCGCTTCGGTCAGGCGAGTGAAACGCAAAAACGGCAGTGACGACTGGCTCTCATGCTCGGCTTCACGCTTCTCGTCGATTTCAACTTGCCCGCGTGCACCGATGACAATGGCCTCGTGGGGTTCATCCATGGTCAACACGTGCAGGATGTTGCCGAACGGATCGACTTGCGCTCGCACCGGCCGCGGCAATGCCAGTTGCCAACTGAGCACTTGCTGGCGCTCGCTGTCATGTGGGGTCAGACGCAAATACTGGATGCTGGCGCGGACCTGATCGTCGTAGTGATAAGTGGTCTCGTGGCTAATGGACAGTCTCATGCTGCCTCCAGATAAGAAGTGTGGATAACGTTTCCCAGTTGGGCCAGCAGCGGAATGAATTCGTTCAACCATTCATGCAGGCCTTCGTCAAGGATTTCGTCGATGCCGGTGTACCGCAGGCGGGCATCGAGTTCGGCGGCCAAGCGTTGGGCCGGACGCCCGTTGGCGCCCGGTAGAGTGGACAAAATCATGTCCAGCTCTTCAAGGCAGGCGCGCAACGAACGCGGAATATCCGCGCGCAACAACAGCAGCTCTGCCACCTGACGCGCACCTGGCGCGTCGCGGTAGACCTCGGTGTACGCCTCGAACGACGACAGCGCACGCAACAAGGCACTCCACTGGTAGTAGCCCGCCGCCGAACTGTCCGCCGCTGCGTTGGCAGACGGCCCGCGCAGTTCGAGCATTTCATAACGGGCATCGAGCATGCGCAGGGTGTTGTCAGCGCGCTCGATGAACGTGCCCAAACGAATGAAACGGAACGCATCGTTACGCATGATCGTGCCGTACGTGGCGCCACGGAACAGGTGCGAACGCTCTTTGACCCACTCGCAGAAACGGCTCATGCCGTAGCGGCTCAAGCCCTGCTCGGCGATCCCGCGAATTTCCAGGTAGGTCGAGTTGATGTTTTCCCACATGTCCGCAGTAATGCGCCCACGTACCGCGTGGGCACTGGCCCGCGCCGCCGCGAGGCAACTGAAAATGCTGCCCTGATTGGTGGCATCCAGCGCGAAGAAATGCAGCAGACGCTCGGCATGCAGATCACCGAAACGCTCGCGGTAATCGTCCAGGGTGCCGGTGATCAGCAGCGGCATGGCCAGTTCATTGAGGCCATCGCCGCGCCCGTCCTGGGGCATCAATGACAACGAGTAGCTGACGTCGAGCATCCGTGCGAGGTTTTCCGCCCGCTCCAGGTACCGCGACATCCAATATAAATCCGAGGCAGTTCTACTTAGCATTGGCAGGCTTCCTTAATCCTCGACCACCCAGGTGTCCTTGGTTCCGCCACCCTGCGACGAGTTCACCACCAGCGAGCCTTCGCGCAAGGCGACTCGGGTCAGGCCACCGGGTACAACGCGGGTTTCACGGCCAGACAACACGAATGGGCGCAGGTCGATATGTCGCGGGGCGATGCCGTTCTCGACGAAGGTCGGACAGGTCGACAGGGACAAGGTAGGTTGAGCGATGTACGCGTGGGGTTTGGCGATCAGCCGCGCCCGAAACGCTTCGATTTCCGCTGCGGTGGCGGCAGGACCGACCAACATCCCGTAACCGCCGGAACCCTGGGTTTCCTTGACCACCAGATCGCCCAGATTGGCCAGCACGTGGGACAGTTCTTCAGGCTTGCGGCATTGCCAGGTCGGCACGTTTTTCAGGATCGGCTCTTCGTCGAGGTAGAAACGGATCATGTCGGTGACGAACGGGTAGATCGATTTGTCGTCGGCGACGCCCGTGCCAATGGCGTTGGCCAGCACCACGTTGCCCGAACGATAGGCCGACAACAGGCCCGGCACGCCCAACATCGACTCAGGGTTGAACGCCAGAGGATCGAGGAAGGCGTCATCGAGGCGGCGATAAATTACGTCCACCGCTTTCGGGCCATCCGTGGTGCGCATGAACACGCGGTCGTCGCGCACGAACAGGTCGGCGCCTTCCACCAACTCAACGCCCATCTCCCGCGCCAGGAAGGCGTGTTCGAAGAACGCGCTGTTGAAACGCCCCGGTGTCAGCACCACCACACTGGGGTTATCCAGCGGGCTTGAGCTTTTCAGGGTGTCGAGCAACAGGTTCGGGTAGTGGTCGATAGGGGCAATGCGCTGTGCGGCGAACAGCTCCGGGAACAGGCGCATCATCATCTTGCGGTCTTCGAGCATGTAGCTCACGCCGCTGGGGGTGCGCAGGTTGTCTTCGAGAACGTAATAAGTCCCGTCGCCATCGCGCACCAGATCGACCCCTGAGATGTGGGCGTACAGATCGCGGTGCAGGTTCAGGCCCTGCATTGCCAACTGATACTGCTCGTTGGCCAGCACCTGCTCGGCAGGGATGATCCCGGCCTTGATGATGCGTTGATCGTGGTAGAGGTCGGCGAGGAACATGTTCAGCGCTTTGACCCGCTGAATGCAGCCGCGCTCGACCACACGCCACTCACTGGCGGGGATGCTGCGAGGAATCGTATCGAAGGGGATCAGACGCTCGGTCCCCTGCTCGTCACCGTACAACGTGAACGTAATCCCGGCGCGATGAAACAAAAGATCGGCCTCACGCCGACGCTGAGCCAGTAACTCAGGTGGCGCTTCGCCCAGCCAGCGGGCGAATTCCCGATAATGTGGCCGGACAGCGCCGCCCACATCGTACATCTCATCATAAAAGGTGCGGATCATGCCGTACTCCTTGTCACCATGGACCCATGGACCTTCGCAAGGCCCGTGCCAGCGGCATAAACGCTTTTAAATCAATGAGTTGAATAAAACAGCAGACGCCTTCGCACCATTCCTGTGCAAGAAGCGCCCTCACCCATTCCCCTACGCTTCATGGAGAAGCGTCCCGCCACCGAGAATTCTATTACCAGCATAGCCAGAGTTGATTTCCCGACTTGAGTTTGTTTACGGATAATCGCGCCATCAACGCAGACAACCTCGCTCCAGACTGCACGAGCGATGTTTTTGTGTTCCCGGATTGTTCAACGAAATTCCCTTTACGCCGCTCGTACCCGAGCGGCTTTTTTTTGCCCCGATTTGGCTGCCGGAAATGCTGGGAGTTCCCGGTTCTTTCTCGTCTTGGGCATCTGTAGCAGCACGGCTTGCCGACGGTGGCGATCTTCAGGACGCTGCCGTCGGCAAGCCGTGCTGCTAGAGAGCGTTTTGCGGGCACGCCAGTCGATCAATGAAACCGCCTGACCTCCTGTTTCACGCCCCAACCCTCGACCTCTCCATCCAGGCCGAAAATCGCGCTCTGCAAGTCCTGTTCGAAATCACCGATGCCATCATAAGTCGCGTACATCACTTTGCTCACTTGCAGGTGCCACGCACCGTCCTCACGGGCGTTGATCTGAGTATTGAGGGATTCGCCACGAAACTTTTCCGCAGCCTGACGCGCCCGCTCTTCATCCGGGAAGACGGCATAGAACTCGATGGGGTAGATGCGTGCGAAGTCGAAACCGCTTTCTTTCATGCGGCGCAGTACGTGACTGCTGATGTCTTCTTGATAGGTCGTGCTCATGAAACGTCCTCCTATACAACGATAGATAGAGTTTCAACGATCCCGAAACGCCTCATGTGGAAGCGCCAAGCGGCAGATCATCCGCCACCCGGGACTCAAGCATGTCGCTGACAAGGCCGATGCTGCTGTTACAAAAAGAACATCAGTACACGAGCTGGCTCGGGTAGATGCTCCACCGGCCTTGTTTGCAGATTACGCCCATTATCAACGCGTTGCCAATCGGCAACGCGTGGTTATTTCACAGGTTTTTCAGTGGGCCTCGACGATGGAAATGATCTGCACCGCATTCTGCTCCTTGAGTGTCCTGACGGTCGGATCCTGAGTTCGCCCTTCCAGATCGTTCAGGTCGAGTTCGTGAGTGACCGGGAACAGACGCGGGCGCAATCGCTGAGCCGCCTCTTCTTCACTGGGACGCTGCTCGGATTCAAGATCAAGGCTCTGCTGCACGCCGTCCTTATCGAGAAACGCAATAGTCCAGACTTTCATCGATGTCTCCTCAGTCGGAGCCGGAAACCGGCCTAATGATCTTGACCCTGCCCTGCCAGCGGCGTTCCACCGGTATGAGTCGCACACTGACGTGACTGCCCACATGGGAACAACATCGTAAAAACGTGTCTGGAACGAGGCTTGCGCACCCGAAACCTATACAAAGGTGGGATACCCCCTGCACGTCTGACTGCCGATACTGCGCGCCCTCGACGCCTCTCCCTGCGGCGCTCTCTCTGGAGTCCTACATGCTTACCCGCCCTACCCGGCAGCGCGCGCTGCTCGGCCTTGGAACACTGTCCCTGTGCGCAGGCCTGATGCCCGTCGCCCAAGCCGAAGGCTTTCTGGAAGACAGCAAAGCCAACCTCGAATCACGCACGATGTACTTCAACCGCGATTTTCGCGACGGCAGCAGTTCCAACCCTCAGGGCGCCTCGAAACGCGAAGAAGCGGCGCAGGGCTTCATCCTCAATTTCCAGTCGGGTTATACGCAAGGCCCGGTAGGGTTCGGCATCGACGCACTGGTGATGGCCGGTTTCCAACTGGATTCCAGCCCCGACCGCAGCGGCACTGGCCTACTGCCTTCCAGCGGCAGCGACCCACGCGGCTCGAAGGGCCAGTACGCCAAAGCGGGCGCAGCGGCCAAGGTCCGCGTCTCGAAAACCGTGTTCAAGTACGGCGCGATGATGCCTGACGTGCCTCTGCTGAAGTACAACGACGGACGCCTGCTGCCCACGATGTTCAACGGCGGCATGCTGACCTCCGAAGACCTGTCCGGCTTCAAACTGATGGCTTCGCGGCTCGATCACTACACCGCCCGTGATTCCACCGACTCGCAGGACATCCGCCTGAACAGCAAGAACAAGCGCTATACCAGCGACATCACCGGCAACCATTTCGACATGTACGGCGTCGACTACACGATCGCGCCGGGCCTCGTCGGCCAGTACCACTACGCGGCGCTGGAAAACGTCTATCACCAGCACTACCTCGGCTTACTCGCCACTCAGAAAATCGGACCGGGCACCGGGTCTGCCGATGTGCACTTCATCAAGAGCCACGACGACGGCTCGGCGCGCGCGGGCGAAATCGACAACCAGGCATTCAGCGCCCTGCTCGCCTACGCACTGTCAGGGCACAAAGTGACCATTGGCTGGCAGACCATGATCGGCGACACCTCGATGCCGTATCTGGACGGCACCAACCCGAACCTCGTGAACTACATCCAGGTCAACGACTTTGCCGCAGCGCAGGAACGGTCGTGGCAGTTGCGTTATGACTACGACTTCAAGGCCATCGGCCTCAGTGGCCTGAGCGTCATGACCCGTTACGTCAACGGCGATAACATCAAGGTGGCGGGCAGCGACGGCGAAGGCAAGGAATGGGAGCGCGACAGCGAGGTCAAGTACGTGGTGCAGAGCGGGACCTTCAAG
Source organism: Pseudomonas sp. NPDC088444 (assembly GCF_044900175.1). NCBI lineage: Bacteria > Pseudomonadati > Pseudomonadota > Gammaproteobacteria > Pseudomonadales > Pseudomonadaceae > Pseudomonas > Pseudomonas sp. NPDC088444. The sequence goes on along the minus strand of NZ_JBJDNK010000003.1, from coordinate 130,227 downwards.
GACCTGAGCGTTCGCCTGCGCAACGCGACCTTCCGTAGCAACTACGAGAAGTTTGCCCGGGATGTGGACGAGACGCGGTTGATTCTGAGCTACAACTTTTCGGTGCTCTGACACGCTCAAATATTGAGGCTGGAACACAATCCCTGTGGGAGCCGGCTTGCCGGCGAGTACGTCGGATCAGCAAAATCTTCATTGACTGACACGCCGCCTTCGCCAGCAAGCCGGCTCCCACAGCAGACCGAAGTGCTGCAGCCGCCATTCACAGATCGAACGGCAACGACCACCAACAAAAACGCCCCGATATCGGGGCGTTTTTGTTGAGGCGGGTTTATTGCGGCTTGGCGTCCTTCACCCCTGCCGTGTTGTCCAGCAGGCTCTTGGTCGCAGTCTGCAGGAAGCTGTCGAGCTTTTTGCGCAGCTCGGCCACATCCGGAGCGTTTGGCTCCAGCTCGGCGTGAGGCTTGGTGCCCAGTTCGTAGTGGTAGATTTTCGGCTCCATTTCCTTCGGTTCGATCAGGATGCGGTTGCCGGTCACGATGGCCACCGTCTGCTCGCTGCCCGACGGCTTGATCACGCCGAAGCCCAGATCGCCCGCAGGCAGGTTCAGCAAGTCACGGCCCCAGCATTGGTGCACGGTGTCGCCACCCAGGCGGCCCATGATGGTCGGCACGATGTCGATCTGAGTACCGACGATGCTGCTGCGCTTGCCGAACTTGTCTTGCAGGCCAGGCGCGATCATCAACATCGGCACGTTGAAGCGACCCAGGTCCATTTCGGTGATCTGCTCGTTGTTGCCAAAGCCGTGGTCGCCGACGATGACGAACAGGGTGTCCTTGTAATAAGGCTCTTTCTTGGCCTTCTCGAAGAACTGGCCCAGCGCCCAGTCGGAGTAACGCATGGCCGTCAGGTGCTCATCCAGCGTGCCATGCCCGGTCACGCGCTCAACCGGCAGGTCGGCAGGCAGCGCGTAAGGCGTGTGGTTGGAGAGGGTTTGCAGCAGCGCATAGAACGGCTTGCCCTTGGCTTCGCGGTCTTTCAGTTCCTGAGCGCCACGGTCGAACATGTCCTGGTCGGATACGCCCCACGTCGGGTCGGAAAACACCGGATTGACGAAGTCGTTACGGCCGATGAAGTTGGTCATGCCCTGGTTGCTGAAGAACCCGGACTGGTTGTCCCAGGCGAAGTCGCCGTTGTAGACGTACACGTCGTCATACTTGCGCGCGCTCAGCAGTTGCGGCAGGCCGGACAGCTTGTGGCTGCCTTCCGGGGTTTGCATCAGGTATTCGAAACCCGGCAGGTTCGGGAAGCACGCCATGGTGGCGAACATGCCCTGGTGCGTGTGGGTGCCGTTGGAGAAGAAGTGGTCGAACAGCAGGCCTTCTTCAGACAGTTTGTCGAAGTACGGCGTGATGTTGGATTCATCGCCCAACGCGCCCACCGAGTGACCGGCGAAGCTTTCCATCAGGATGACGACGACGTTCTTGATCGGCAGCGTGTTGCTGGCAGGCGGGGTGAACTCGCGACGGATGGCCGCCTTGTCCGGATCGACCAGCTTGTCATTGGCGGTCAGCAGCATGTCGCGCACGGTTTGCTGCGCCTCTGGCTGCGGCAGTGTGGCCTTCCAGATGTTATCGCGGTCTTCGGACATGCGGCTCTTGGCAGCAGCGAGCAGGGTCAGCGTGCCGTTCAGGCCCAGGGTGTTGGCGAAATTGGATTCGGTGGTGTAGGCATCCCCCCAGCGCAGTGGCGGGCCTTGACGCAACGTACCGCGCGCGGCGACTACAGCGATCAACAGGCAGACCACAAATACGCCGACGCGGGTGTACCACGGGGCAACAGCACGGTTGCTGGAGCTGCCGATGTTGAAACCACCCCGTGGACGGGTCGCACGGTCAATGCCTTTGAAGACCAGACTCAACAGCCAGGTCAGCAACGCCCACGCCAACAGGTAGCGCACTACCGGGTAGCCGTACCAAATCATGCTCAGTACGGTTTTCGGGTCTTCCTTCACGTACTGGAACACCAGCCCGTTCAGGCGCTGATGGAACTCGCGGTAGAAGTCCATTTCCATCAGGCCGAAGAACGTGGTCAGGCTCGCGACCAGCGTCAACCAGAAACGGAAGAAGCCGCGTGCCGCCATCAGCCGGGCACTGAACAGCGCCAGCAACAGCGGAATCAGGATGTAGACCACCAGACGCAGGTCGAAACGCAGACCGTTGCCAAATGCCTCGATGAATGTCGAGGCAGGCGTGGCGCCGATGCCTTCACGGTTGTAAACCAGCAGCGCCACGCGCAGCAGGGTGTACAGCACCATCAACGCCAGGCCACTCAATAATGTGTAAGCCAGGTGCGATTTGACGGTAGGTTGCGGCGCGCGCGCCGGGGCGTCCGGTTTGGCCATGAGTCTTGGGATCCGTTGGATTCAGGTTTATGTGTGTTAAAGCCGGTGCAGTCCGTGGCATTGAAATGCAGCACACGACTGCGGGGGGGCAAATAGTACGTGATCGCCCGGTGTTTACCACCAATGCGCTGCATTCTTCATGGGCACGCACGGGATAAATTCAGGATTCGTTCAGCCAGCGAACGGCAAGCGGCGGGAATTTTCTCGAAAAAGCAGTGAAAATTCCGTTGTTTGAGTAGAGCTCTAATATTTTCTTACAAAGAACGCCTGACCCACCGAAGCGAATCAGGCGTTGATGTTCCAGCCGTTTCCGGTGCGACGCTAGACCCGCACATCTCCCCGCGGACCGGCAATCGCCCAGATGATCAGGCCAAGCACGGGCAACAGTGCGATCAGCAAGACCCAGAGGATCTTCATGCCGGTTTCTGCACCGCTCTTCAACACATTGAGGATGGCCCAGATGTCGAGGGCCAGAATGATCAATCCAACCAGACCATTGAAGGTGGAACCCATGGTGACGCTCCTTATTGAAAGCTTGCCCAGTTAGGAGTGGTGCCGTTGAATGAGGGTTCCGTGAGGCGGGCGGGATATTTGCGGGAGGTGAATATCGCCCCTGATATTCAATACCGCACAAAACGGTAGCAGCATGGCTTGCCTGCGGTGGCGTCCGTAAAACCGCCGCCGCCGGCAAGCCGGGCTGCTACAGAACGATGTACTCAGCCGTTACACCTCTTGGGCTTTGAGCGCCTCCAGGGCAGGCTCGATCAGAATACCCAGTTCAACGCCCAACTCCATGACCCGCGACTGGTCGTTGCCGTACACCAGCACCGTCTGCAATTCGTCATCCAGCGGTTCGCTCAGGTTCATCAGCACGTACCCGCCCATCTCCTTGTTCATGCTGCTCAACTGGATCTGAATGCGGTTCAGCGCGGTCAGCGGCTCGGTTTTGGCCAACTGTTTGGGCTTGATATTGAAGGCCACCTGAGGGCCAAACGACGCCGTGATCTCGGTGAACAGGTCCATGTAGTTGTCGGCCTGGAACATCACGGTTTCCGGCAGGCTGCCCACCACTACCCACTCCCCCAGCGGAATCGGGAAGGTGTCGTCGTAATTGACATCGGGGTTGGCGGCCAGGAAAGCGTCAGGATCGGCGTAAGCCTGCTCGGCTTCGTCGGCAATCTTTTCGATTTCCTCGTCGCTCATGCAGCCGGAGCTGATCTTGCTGATGAATTCGAGGAGAGAAGCTTTCATGGCATGGGTACTCGGGCGCGAAAAAACAGGCGCGAAGGATAGCGGGAAATCCTTCGCAGCTCTATTCCTGAGGTCGGCGCATCAAACGCTTAAGCGGGCCAATTGCTCAGCCGTTTCGGTGGCGCCCATGGTTTGTGCGGCCATCAACGGGCTCACACCCTTGGCATCCTTTACATTGGGATTGGCGCCTTGGGCGATCAGGTAGTCGACAATCGCCGTCCGGTTGAACATGGCCGCCATCATCAAGGCCGTTCGGCCATCGGCCGAAGCCCCTTCAACGTCTGCTCCGCCTTCGACCAGAATCCGTACCACGTCCAGATCGCCTTTGAAGGCTGCCCCGGCGATCGGGCTTTGACCATTGGCATTGCGAATTTCCGGATCTGCCTTGTGCTTGAGCAGCACTTTCACAGCGTCCTGGTGGCCGTGATAGGCAGCCAGCATCAACAGCGTGTCGCCTTTGTGGTTACGCAGATTGGGGGTCAAGCCGCTTTCAAGCAAGCGGTCCAGCATATTCGCATCACCGGCACGGGCGCGGTCAAACACCTGTTCGGCAAATTCCAGCGCTTCTTCGTCCGACATGCGTGTGGGGCTATCCGGTTTGTTGGGGGTGTCAGACATTTCATCTCTCCTGAGGCGCACCCGGCAGGGTGCGCTTAGCCAATACTGCATTGTGCTGCACACACCCTCTGATCTGCGCAGCGACGATAAAGTTTGCGCACAATCTCACCTTTCTCACCCGCCAAGCCAGCAAAGGATTTCGATGAAGGTGATAGCCACACCGCCTATCGACATCGTGAACAAATCGCTGAAACAACGTGAAATGAACGCCGGGTATCGCTGTCTCAGATATCAGCAACCCCTTCCACTCCCCCTCCATCTCCCCCCACGAACTCTCCCGGCTCCTGCAAAATGCAGGACGCCGATTAGCCTTTCATGCAAATTGCACGAACGTAAAAAAGTAAATTCCACATAAGCAATTGATTTATAACAAATTTATTTTTAACCCATACTGGCACAGTCACTGCACTAGTCCTACCAAGCCTGTTAACACGAGCAATGGAGCCGCTAGACATGACTTTCATCCAAGAGAAATTCGCTTCCGTATTTTCCGATTACCAAGTCACCACTCAGGCTCGTCCGGATGGCGGCGTGCTGTTGACTCTGCGCAACAGTGAGGGCAAGCACATGCGCCGCTCGATTTCATACGCGCAGCTTCATACGCCTGTGCAGATGGAATGGGTGATCAGCGCCATTCGTCGTGATCTGGCGGCTCAGGCCAGCGAACTGCCTGCCATTTCGATGCTGCAAAGTCAGCACCGCTTTGACTTGCCAACTTATCACACGCGATAAGCGCTATTCGTTGCAGCACCTGAAGCATCCCTTTATGAAGACCGCGATAGCTGACCTGCCATCGCGGTTTTTTTGCGCATTCCATCAGCCGACGGGTGTCGCGCTGACCTTATCTGCCTATCCGTTATCGGATGATGCCACGGCACAGCGCTTCACCTACCGCCTGCGCGCGATTGGTGACGCCCAGCTTGGCATAGATGCTTTTGAAATGATGTTTGACCGTTGCCTCCGAAACTTCCTTGATCAGCGCAATTTCCCACGCCGTTTTACCCTCTCGCGCCCATTTGAGAATTTCCATCTCCTTGGCGGTCAATGCTCGAGTCTGGAACTCACGCCCTTTCCCGGCCACATGCAGCATGGGCACCAGGCTGGTCACCAGATAGCGATCGTTGTGCGTCAGCGGACGCTGCAACCCATTGAGCGAACACACCGTCACCACCCCGCGATTCGCCCGGTTTTCGCTGCTGTAACCATAAGACAGTGCAGGTAGCAGCCCGCAGTCCTGAACGGCGGCCAAATAGGCCGACGACGGAGGATAGTCGTGAAACGCATCCTCCCAGTCCAGAAATCCCATCTTGTGGCGATAACAGCGAATCACCGGGTCCTCGATCATCAACCGTCCCTGGGCGTACAACTCCTTCCAGTAATTGTCGACGTTGGACGTGATGCAACTGAGCAATGACCCTTCCCGGTACTGATACAACATGGCCCGCTCGCAGCGACATTCCTGTCTGAGCCAGTCCAGCGCATTCTCGATCGCGGCGTTGCCGTCCTGGTCCGTGATGCTGCTCACCATCTGTTCGATCAACGGGCTCAGCGTCCCTGTCTGTACGTTTTTCATCTTCCCCTCCATTTAAAAAACGTCATGTGCCGTCCCTGAGTGCTCTTTAGAGTTGTTGATAAATTTCGGCATCCAAAAAACACGAAGTCCTGCACAAAAACGCAGGAACGAGCGTGCGTTTAGAAGCCGTCAGGGTCCGACAGCGCAAGGGTTACACAGTCCGAGGGGGTTAAACACAACGGCGAAAACAAACAGTCATGCCTGACTTACAAACAGGCCACTTCCCACAAAACAACCAAAACGTGCTTACATTTTTGCCTTTTTTGAAACAAAAACGGCCAATGCAAAAGGCATTGGCCGTTCGGAAATTCTTGCGACTGAAAGCGTCTGCTCGCTGTCGCAACAATGAGCAGTCAGTCGTCGAGTCCGGGAAACTCATCGGCGATAGCATCCCCTGTCGGGACACCCTGGCGCCCTGCTCCATCTCTGAACAGACGAATGGCGATCAGACGCGGATGGTCACCTAGGTCAAACCATTGGCGCGTTCCGGCCGGAATGGCGATCAGGTCATTTTTCTCGCACAACACGGCGTACACGAAGTCACCAACGCGCAGCGACAACAGCCCCCGCCCGGCGACGAAGAAGCGCAGTTCGTCGGTGTGATGATGATGCTCGCGACGTGGTTCACCACTCGGGACAGGCCCGTCGACACTGATCACCTCGACCGCGTCAAGGCCATGCTCGGTCATCAATTGATCGATCTGCACACGACATGCGTCCAGCACCTCCTCCTCACTGGCGCCCGCCTTGAGCGCTAATGTCGATGGCAGGCGGCTAAAGGCAATTCCCTGCTCGGCGAGCGTCGAGGCGATGTCTTCCTGGTGAGTCAGGACCTTGTTGGGCAACTCGGGAGAAGACACGTGATAGACAGAGAGAATGCTCATTGCGGGGTTCCTCGGTTCAGTCGACGTCGGCCGGAGTGTGCTGGGCCGGACGCGGGGTCAGACAGGCTAATCAATGAAAGACTCGGTGGGCATAACGCACTCATCATCGCTCCTTTTGCATCCGTGCGACGGCCAACAACGCGGCGATCAACGCGGCCAGGCTGGCGATGGCAAAGGTCCAGCCCGCACCCAGCGCGTTCCACGCGTAACCGGAATACAACGCGCCCATGGCACCTCCCGTGCCGGACAAGGCGGCGTACAACGCCTGGCCCTGCCCTTGTTGGCGAGGGCCAAAACTGCGTTGCAGGAAATGAATGGCTGCTGCGTGAAAACTGCCGAAGGTGGCCGCGTGCAGTAATTGGACGAACATCAGTACCGCCAGATGGTCCGCGAAACGGCCCAGCAGTAACCAACGCAATGCCGCAAGCGAGAAACTGGCGATCAGCACATGGCGCACGCTGAAGCGTTGCAGAATGCGGCTCATGCCCAGAAACATCAGCACTTCGGCAACGACGCCCACGGCCCAGAGCAAGCCGATGATGCCGCGACTGTAGCCCAGATGCTCCAGATGCAGCGTGAGAAAAGTGTAATACGGGCCATGGCTCAACTGCATCAAGGCCACGCAGATATAGAAGGCCAGCACACCGGGGCTGAATAACTGCTTGAGGAACCCTTCGCCTGCCGCACGCTGGCTGCTTGCCACGGGTTGCGCGTTGGGCACCCACCAACTGCTGGCAACGATCCCGCCCATGATCAACAACAACGCCTGCGGGTAAAGATCCAGACTGATCCACTCAAACAGACGCCCCAGGCCCACGACCGTCAGAATGAAACCAATCGATCCCCATAGCCGAATCTGGCTGTAGCGCGCAGTCTGCCCTTGCAGATGCGCCAGGGTGATCACTTCGAACTGCGGCAACACGGCGTGCCAGAAAAAGGCATGCAGCGCCATGACCATTGCCAGCCAGGCGTAGGACTTGTCGACGAGGATCAGGGAAAAACAGCCCAGCGTGCAGATCGCGCCAAGGCGCACGATGGCCAGTCGCCGCCCGGTGTAGTCCCCCAGCCAGCCCCAAATGTTTGGCGCCACGCAGCGCATCAGCATCGGGATGGCCACCAGTTCACCAATGCGCGCACTGGGGAAGCCCAGATGATCGAAATACAACGCCAGAAACGGCGCGGTCGACCCAAGCAAGGCGAAATAGAAGAGATAGAAACTGGACAGCCGCCAGTAAGGAAGCGCCGCCACGGTCAAAGACCTGTGGCGGCCGCGCCGGGGTCCGGCATTACAGCTGACCCAGAACCGGAGTGCTAACGCGCACGTCGTGGTTTTGTCCGCGATGACGCAGCAGGTGATCGAGCAAGACGATGGCCATCATCGCCTCGGCGATCGGCGTGGCACGAATGCCGACGCAGGGGTCGTGACGGCCTTTGGTGATCATCTCCAGTGCATTGCCGTTGACGTCGATCGAACGGCCCGGAACGGTGATGCTGGACGTCGGTTTCAGCGCCAGGTGCGCAACGATCGGCTGGCCCGATGAAATGCCACCCAGAATGCCGCCCGCGTTATTGGACAGGAAACCTTCCGGGGTCAACTCGTCACGGTGCTCGGTGCCGCGCTGGGCAATGCTGTCGAAACCGGCGCCGATTTCGATGCCTTTCACCGCGTTGATGCTCATCAGGGCGTGAGCCAGTTCGGCGTCCAGACGGTCAAAAATCGGCTCACCCAGCCCCGGCATAACGCCTTCGGCGACGACGGTGATTTTCGCACCGACCGAATCCTGATCACGGCGCAACTGGTCCATGTAGGCTTCCAGCTCGGGCACTTTGTCGGGGTCCGGACTGAAAAAGGCGTTCTGCTCCACCGACTCCCAGGTCTTGAACGGAATTTCGATAGGACCCAGCTGGCTCATGTAACCGCGTACGGTGATGCCCTGAGTCAGCAGGTATTTCTTGGCGATGGCCCCCGCCGCCACGCGCATCGCGGTTTCCCGCGCCGAACTGCGGCCACCGCCACGGTAGTCGCGCACACCGTATTTGTGGTGATAGGTGTAGTCGGCATGGGCCGGGCGGAACAGGTCCTTGATCTGCGAGTAATCCTTGGACTTCTGGTCAGTGTTGCGAATCAGCAGGCCAATGGAGGTGCCCGTGGTCTTGCCCTCGAACACGCCGGACAGGATCTCCACCTCATCGGCTTCCTGGCGCTGAGTGGTGTGGCGGCTAGTGCCAGGCTTGCGGCGATCCAGATCACGCTGCAGGTCTTCCAGCGACAACTCGACACCTGGCGGGCAGCCGTCAACGATGGCGACCAGCGCCGGACCATGGCTTTCGCCAGCGGTGGTGACCGAGAACAGCTTGCCGAAGGTATTGCCGGACATGCGGGAGGCTCCGAAAAAACGACCAAAAACACGAGGGCGCCAGTATACGCAGGCTGAACGCGCAGTTCACCCTCGAACCTTACGCAATTAGTCGCGTCCAATTGACACTTTCTTGACGATGGCCTTGCGATGCTACCCGGTATGTCCCTGATTCGCGGCTTGCTGCCGCTGCGAGTAATCGCTTTGACCCTCACCCTTTTATCGTCCATTGCCCACGCGGGCACGCCGGTCGTCTTGCAACGTCCCATCTCGCTGGAGACGGACACGGGCGAGCTGTTTGGCACGTTGTTGCTGCCCAAGTCCACCACACCCGTGCCGGTGGTGCTGATCATCGCAGGTTCCGGCCCGACCGATCGTGACGGCAACAACACCGATGGCGGGCGCAACGACAGCATGAAACGCCTGGCGCTGATCCTGGCCCGGCACAACATCGCCAGCGTGCGTTACGACAAGCGCGGGGTGGCCGCCAGCCGTCCTGCCACACCTGACGAACGCGACCTTAGCATCGAGAAATACGTCGACGACGCTGTGGCCTGGGCCGAGAAGCTGAAAACCGATCCACGTCTGGGACAATTGATCCTCATGGGCCACAGCGAAGGCGCACTGGTTGCGACGTTGGCCGCTGAACGTGCCGGGGCCACTGCATTGATCTCCGTCGCAGGCACTGGACGCCCGGTGGATCAGGTGGTGCGCGAGCAACTGCAATACCGGCTGCCGCCGCCCCTGCTGGCGCGCAGCGAGGAATTGATCGAGGAAATCAAGGCCGGCAAGACCGATGACAACGTTCCTGAACCTTTGCAGGTGGTGTTTCGCCCCAGCGTACAGCCGTACCTGATTTCGCTGTTCCGGCAGAACCCTGCGCAAGCGTTCAGCCAATTGAAGATCCCGACCCTGATCATTCAGGGCCGCAACGACATGCAAGTTGGTGTGGGCGATGCCGAGTTGCTGCACAAGGCCAAACCGGACTCGCAACTGGCGATCATCGACGGCATGAATCACGTGCTGCGTATCGTGCCGATGGACATGAAACGTCAACTCGCCTCCTATAAAGACCCACAACTGCCGCTGGCCAGTGAGCTGTCCGATCGGATTCTGAAGTTCATCGGGTCAGTGCCTGCTGCCTGACGGCATCGCCCAAAAAATTGCGACCTAAATAGATATTTCAGGCAGGACTCGGTTCTCCTGTGGGAGCGAATTCATTCGCGAGAGGGTGGTGCATCAGACGAGTATCTGGACGATGTACCACCGCATCGTCGGATCGCCGACCGGAATGATTTCTCTCCCACAGGGGACGGTACCCTTCCCGACCTGAAGAGGTTTCCCTTCAGCTTCACCAAAAACGGCCGATATCGGGATGCTGGCATCGTGTTTGCCGGGCCATGTCGACAACAGGATCGCCGTAATGACAGAAGCTACCATGCAGGCCGAAGTGGCCGCCCCGACGGAAGGAAAAGAAGGTGACGTCGCCACTCCGGTGCTCTGGGAGGACGTTCAGGCCGAGCATTTTACGATGCTGCGTCTGGCGCCCCTGCCCACCGACCGCGCCACTGGCGGGCGCCCTCTGCGCTTTGTCGAATTCGGTCGCGCCGAACGCCATAACCGGGAGTTCAGCCTGCTGCGTATGAGTTATCACCTGCCCAGCCAGAAAACCCGAAAGGAACAGAACCATCTGGACATCTGGGTCGACCACGCCAGCCGCGCCGTGCGCGTTGGCCCGGAATCCGGCTTGCAGATCGAACCGTGGAACCGGGGTCTGGGACGTTTCATGCTGGCCCAGGGGATTCACTGGGCGCAAAAACGCTGGTCCGAGTACCGCATCGAAGGCACCGCATTGGCGAACAAGGATGCGCTGAACGAAGACACCCGCCTGCGCCGCGACCACTTCCTCAAAACCCAGGGTTTCGAGGTGGTCTATGCCGATGCGCAACACCTCAAAGGCAGCGTCAAGGACGCCAAGGTCGGCAATCTGAACAACACGTGGAACACCGACAAGGTGCAGATCGTCGAAATCCTCGACGCCGCGCAGATGTTGCAGCAGGCGGAACAGAAGATTCTCGAACAGGAAGTGGCGATCAAAAAGGCCGAAGACAAGGTCAACAAGTACCGCCGCGATGACAGCGGACTGCGCTTTACCATTGCCTGCCTGGTGACCTTTGCGGTGTTTCAGGCGGGGCTGTTGATCTGGATTGCGACGCATCGCTAATGTCCGTTCGCCGCACACCTTGTGGGAGATTCTACTTTGCCCGGTCAAACGCCTTCGTCGGAACCGCACTAGGGCGGCTCCCACAGGGGTCGCGCCGAACCGAATCTCGTTATCGGCGCTGAATATGTGGAGCCGGCTTGCTGGCCTCCAAAAAGGTAAGTGATGTGCCTTATACGCGAGAAACAAACATCGCCTGATGCGCCCGGCACTGCTCGGCCGTCAGCATGAATACCCCATGTCCGCCGCGCTGGAATTCAAGCCAGGCGAAATCCACTTCCGGGTACAACGCCTCAACGTGGATCTGGCTGTTGCCCACCTCAACGATCAACAAGCCCTTGTCGGTCAGGTGATCCGCTGCCTGCGCAAGCATCCGGCGAACCAGATTCAAACCATCGTCGCCGCAGGCCAGCGCCAGTTCAGGCTCGTGCTGGTACTCGTCGGGCATGTCGGCGAAATCTTCGGCGTCGACATACGGCGGGTTGGACACGATCAGGTCGAAACGCTGCCCCGGCAGGCCGTCGAAACCATCGCCCTGAACGGTGTACACGCGCTCCTCCAGGCCATGGCGCTCGATGTTCTGATTGGCCACTTCCAGCGCCTCGAACGACAGATCGGCCAGTGCCACCTCTGCCTCGGGAAACACGTCAGCGCACGCAATGCCGATGCAGCCGGAGCCGGTACACAGGTCGAGGATGCGCGCAGGCTCGTTGCCCAGCCACGGCTCGAAGCGGTTTTCGATCAACTCGCCAATCGGTGAACGCGGAATCAACACGCGCTCGTCGACGATGAACGACATGCCGCAGAACCACGCCTCGCCCAGCAGATAGGCGGTTGGCACACGCTCGTCAATGCGGCGTTTGATCAGGCGTTGCAGGTTGACCAGTTCGTCGTCTTCCAGATTGCAATCCAGGTAGCTGTCGGAAATTTCCCAAGGCAGATGCAACGCACCCAGCACCAGTTGGCGGGCCTCGTCCCAGGCATTGTCGGTGCCGTGACCGTAAAACAGGTCTTCCCCGTGAAAGCGACTGACGGCCCAACGGATATGATCGCGCAGGGTGCGCAGGCGGGAAGTGATCACAGCAGACTCCTTGAAAAAACGACGGGCGATTCTATCAGCCCTCCTCGCAACAAACGATGCCTGAGTCCGAGGCAAATCGCGCCGGGTGAAACTTTCCACAGCCTTTTGCCCGTTTTGCAGGCAATATGACGGCAAAACCGCGACCTGCTCGACGGCTTGACGCCCGGCGAAAAAAGCGATGCCTGTGAGCATTGAGATTCACAGAATCGCTCTGCCAGTGGACAATGTGGCAAAAGCCCCACTCGAAGGAGCCCCAGATGTCTGTTTCAAACACCGGTCCAAAGACCATGTTTCAACTCAGTGGCCGTGAATACGCAGCCGCCACCTTGAGCAATGCCACGCTGATCATCATCGACGCCCAGAAGGAATACCTCAGCGGCCCACTGGCCCTGACCGGGGTTCAGGACGCAATCGACAACATCGTCAAACTGGTCGACGCGGCCCGCGTGGCCAAGTCGCCGATCATTCACGTGCGTCACCTCGGTACTGTCGGCGGCATGTTCGACCCTCAGGGCGAGCGCGGAAAATTCGTTCCGGAACTGCTCCCTCAAGGCGACGAATACGTCATCGAAAAACGCCTGCCGAATGCACTGAACGGCACCCTCGCCAGCGACGATCGCAAGACCCTGCACAAACTGCTCGAAGACCTGGGCCGTCTGGACCTGGTGGTCTGTGGTTTCATGAGCCATTCCAGCGTCAGCACCACCGTGCGCGCGACCAAGGATTACGGTTTCCGCTGCACCCTGGTCCAAGACGCCTGCGCAACCCGCGACCTGCCCACCCCGACCGGCGTGATCAAGGCCGAACTCGTGCAACAGGCCGAGATGGCAATCATGAACGACAACTTTGCCAAACTCGCGTTGACCAAAGACCTGATCTGACTGGCCTCTTCATCAGGAACTGGCCCCGTGAGCCGCAGCGCCCTGCCCCGCCTCGGATATCATTTTTCGGCAGTTCCTGAAGAAAAAGCGTACAACTACAGTCATCGGGTTATGTGATCCCTCTCACATAACCGCCCATCCGTTAAACGCCCGTGTTTGCCTTCGAGCGCTGGCCCGGCGGGAACCACCCCGACATACGCTGGTCAGAGCGCCGATACCCATAGAGGAAGTCGGAATGAAGATATCCGATGGTTTCGATGCCCGCCGCCTGCGTCCCAAGGGCCAGAGTAACTGGCGGATGCGCATTGGCGCTGCCATCTCGGCGATTTTCGCCACGGCCGGTGTGCTGCTGGCCATGGCAGGCGTTGCCAGCCTGATCGGCCACCCGCCCGCATTGGGCGATTTGAACGCCAGCCCCGCCGGGGCCGTCGTCACGGTCGTTATCGGTTTGTTTCTGTTGTACATCGGTGTCTGGCTGTGGCGCCGCAGCCGTCGGCACCGTCGTCGCGCCGGCGAACTGAGCATGTCCGCACACCTGATGAAAAAGCACGACTGACCCTTCCCCGCGTCTTGCATGGCCGCTCGATCGTTTTTAGTCGCGCCGATTCGGGCGTGACTTGGTTAAACTGGCGCCCTTCGCGGAGACCGACATGCAAGACGACGACTTTTCCCTGTTCAGAAACGAGATCCGTGGCGTCAAGCCGATCAAGACTGAACACGCCGATGTAGGCAAACCCAAAATCGACCGTAAGAACCTGGCCAGGCTGCGTCAGGCAGCGACTGTGCGGTCGGATGCCACAATCACCGTGGATGGCCTTTCCGATCAATTCGTGATCGACGTCGGCCCTGAAGACAATCTGTACTGGGCCCGCGATGGGGTGCAGGAAGGCCAGATGCGCAAGCTCAAGCTGGGTCAGATCAGCTTCGAAGGCAGCCTCGATTTACACGGCATGAGCGTAGAGCTGGCGCGGGAGACCATGTGGGAGTTTCTGGCCGAGGCGACGAAACTGGAAGTCCGCTGCGTGCGCATCACCCACGGGAAGGCGGTGCGTCTGGACGGCAAGCGGCCGATGATCAAAAGCCACGTCAACACCTGGCTGCGTCAGCATCAACAGGTTCTTGGCTTCACCTCGTGCATCGCCAAACATGGCGGCGCAGGGGCGGTATACGTGATGCTCAAGCGGACGATGATGGAGGGGCGAGACGAGTAGCTTGCAGACTTGCCCCCCTTGTGGACCCAACGTGGCCGCTCATACGCCATTTGCGGGAGACTCTGTGGTGGCTGGGCAACCTTTCGCCACCAAGGCGGCTCCCACAGAATCGGCGTCGATCACAAATCTGCGGCTCGACACGTACCATTGTGGGAGCCGGCTTTCTGGCGAAAGCGGTAGGTCAGTTACAGATGAGGTGACTGAGGCATCGCATTCGCCAGCAAGCCAGCCTCCACAAGTCCTGAGTCGCTCGCCCTATCAAAGGTAGCGCTCAGGACCGCGTAACGAATCCGGAATCAACGCGGACCCGGACCACCACCGCCTGGCCCACCGCCACCACCAGGGCCACCCCCTTCATAGTGACCGCCACCACCGCCGTGGCCGCCGCCATGACCACCCCAGCCCGGCCCCCAGAACGGCCAGCAACCGGACATGGCCGACATCACCGCGACCACCATCACGACCTTTGCAATACGACTCAACATTTCGCTCACTCTCTCGAAAACGGGTTTAACGACAGGCGCTCATCACCTGTACATACCCCTTGCAAATTCTGACAGCACAGGCCGCTGAAACCGCGTCTGCACTTGGTAGCCACCCGGTATCGGAATTGATACGTGCGCGATCGAAAACGAAAGGGCCGCGACGAGGATTCCCTCCAGTCGCGGCCCTTTTCCTTCAGCCGTCGAACCCGGTCCCGGGTCGACTCAGCCGTGCTCAGCGATGGTAGTAACCCGGTCCTGGGCCACCGTCGAAATACCGATGGTCATGCCATCCGCCGCCACGATGTCCCCATCCGGGACCAAAGAAACATCCCGAAACCGACGACGTCAGGGCGATCACCAGTGCGATTTTCGCGATTCGGCTCAACATAATTTCACTCTCTTCATCCGGGCATCTGTCACCCATTTACTCAGACACCGAATGGACACATTTCGACATATGGGTTCGGTAAAGGTTAGGTAAAGGTCACCTGACACAGGCCTGGGCGGCGACGTGCCGCAGGTTTGTCGGTCGTGTGCCTTACCGCTCGCTGCCCAGCTACGCTACTATGTGCGCCTTTGCAGGCCACAACCCCTGCGTTTTTTTGAACCCACACGGAACACAACCCTGTGACACTGGAACAGAATTACACGGCGATCCTTGGTCAACTTGGCGAAGACGTCTCCCGCGAGGGCCTGCTCGATACCCCCAAACGCGCGGCCAAAGCCATGCAGTACCTCTGCCGTGGCTACCAGCAGACGCTGGAAGAAGTCACCAACGGCGCGCTGTTCAGCTCCGACAACAGCGAGATGGTGCTGGTCAAGGACATCGAGCTGTACTCGCTGTGCGAACACCACCTGCTGCCGTTCATCGGCAAGGCCCATGTGGCCTACATCCCGAGCGGCAAGGTCCTGGGCCTGTCGAAAGTCGCGCGCATCGTCGACATGTTCGCCCGTCGTCTGCAGATTCAGGAAAACCTGAGCCGTCAGATCGCTGAAGCCGTGCAGCAAGTCACTGGCGCGCTGGGCGTGGCAGTGGTCATCGAAGCCAAGCACATGTGCATGATGATGCGCGGCGTCGAGAAGCAGAATTCCTCGATGATCACCTCGGTGATGCTGGGCGAATTCCGCGAAAACGCGGCCACCCGTACCGAGTTCCTCAGCCTGATCAAGTGATCCGGGCGTCCTGAAGCGCCGCAACCTTGCGTTGCGGCTGCGAGGTTTGAAACATGTTGATGAAGGCATTGCGGGTCGGCCTTGGCCAGTTGGTCATTCTGGTCGACTTTCTGACCCGTCCCAGCAAGAAAAAGCGCTCTCCGGAAGTCCAGGCTGCCGTCGAAGCGTCAGCCAAAGACCTGACCCTGTATCAGTTCAACGCCTGCCCGTTCTGCGTGAAAACTCGTCGTACCCTGCGTCGCCTGAACGTACCGGTCGCGCTGCGCGATGCCAAGAACAACGCGCTGGATCGCCAGACCCTGCTCAATGAAGGCGGCAAAATCAAAGTGCCGTGCTTGCGCATTGAAGAAGCGGGCAAGACCGTCTGGATGTACGAGTCCAAGGTCATCATCGATTACCTCGAAAAACGCTTTTCCGCCGTTTGACCCCCTCCTTGCAAGCAGCCTTGTCGATGACAGGGCTTGCTTGGCGATTGCCCTTTGGAGATCATGTATACAATAAAAACAAATATTGAATACATGAATGACTACTTCAGACACTGCCCCTACACATTACTGCCCCGACTGGGCGGAAGCGCTGCTCAATGGCTTCAGCCAAGTGTTACTGCAACGCAGCCCGCTGTGCGGGTTAATGTGCCTATTGGCCATTCTCATCAGCGCGCCCTCCTCCCTCGGCGGCGCCCTGCTTGGCGCAGTTGCGGGATTGCTGACCGCTCAGCGGCGCGGCTATGCCAAGGCTGATCGTCAATCCGGCCTCTACAGCTACAACGGTGTGCTGCTGGGCCTGCTGATCAGCTATCGCTTCGAATGGTCGCCTCTGCTGCCATTGCTGATCATGGCCTGCGGTGGCCTGAGCGCAATGCTGATGCACACGTGGCAGCAGCGAACACCGCGCGCTTCCTGTCTGAAGGCCTACACCGCGCCATTCGTGCTGTTCAGTTGGATTCTGCTGTTGTTCGCCGAACCGCTGCCAACCACCGGGTTGTTCGGTGCCAGCCTGATTCAGGCGCTGCCGCTGGGCTTGGGTCAGGTGTTTCTGCTGGATCACCCTTTGGCGGGCCTGTTGATTGGCGTCGGCTTGCTGATCTCCAACCGTACCGCTGCGTTGTGGGCGGCTGTAGGGTGTATCAGCGGGATCGCGTTCGCCCTTTGGCAGCAGGAAAGCAATCTGGCGCTACTGGGGCTGGCGAGTTACAACCCGGCGTTGGCAGCCTTGGCATTCAGCCATGTCCGCGATAAACCCTGGCTGCCGGGGATTGCCATCGTATTGGCGATTCTGTTGCAGCCGGGCTTTGCCGGATTGGGCCTGGCCACACTGACCGCTCCCTTCATTCTCGCGTGCTGGTTAATACAAGCGGGCAGTCGGCTGTTGCAGCAATCGGCCAGAGATTCGCGAACCTCTTCGTCGGGAAACTCATAAGCACAGACGTTTTTAATCTATTAACGAGCTGTGGGTTTTCGTTATAGTCGCGGCCATTAGCCATCGCTTTTTTCATAAGAATAATCACACGACACGACAAAGGAATTCGCAGTGAACAAATTCTTCGCCGCTTCACTACTGGCCGCCGGAATGGCTTTCGGCAGCGCTGCTCAAGCCGCACCGGAACTGATGAACGTCTCGTATGACGTGATGCGTGACTTCTACAAGGACTACAACGCCGCGTTCCAGAAACATTGGCAGGCCGAACACAAGGAAGACGTGACGCTGAAGATGTCCTTCGGCGGCTCCAGCAAACAGGCACGCTCGGTCATCGACGGTCTGCCCGCTGACGTGATCACCATGAACATGGCCACCGACATCAACGCTCTGGCCGACAATGGCGAACTGGTGCCGAAGAACTGGGTGACCCGCCTGCCGAACAACAGCGCGCCGTTCACCTCGGCGACCGTGTTCATCGTGCGCAAGGGCAACCCGAAAGCCCTGAAAGACTGGCCGGATCTGGTCAAGGATGGCGTTGAAGTGGTCGTGCCCAACCCGAAAACCTCGGGCAATGGCCGCTACACCTACCTCTCCGCCTGGGGTTACACCCTGAAGAACGGTGGCGATGAAGCGGCGGCGAAGAAATTCGTCGGCGAGCTGTTCAGCCATGTGCCGGTACTCGACACCGGTGGCCGTGGTGCGACCACCACCTTCATGACCAACCATATCGGTGACGTGCTGGTGACCTTCGAAAACGAAGCCGAGATGATTGCCCGCGAGTTTGGCCGTGATCAGTTCGAAGTCGTCTACCCGACCGTTTCCGCTGAAGCCGAACCGCCAGTGAGCGTGGTCGACAAGGTCGTCGACAAAAAAGGCACCCGCGCGCTGGCCGAGGATTACCTGAAGTACCTGTGGTCACCGCAAGGCCAGGAAATCGCAGCGGCCAACTACCTGCGTCCGCGTGACCCGGCAATTCTGGCCAAATACACCGACCGTTTCCCGAAAGTCGACTTCCTCAATGTCGAGAAAACGTTTGGCGATTGGCGCACAGTGCAGAAAACCCATTTTGTGGACGGCGGGGTGTTTGATCAGATTTATCCGGCGAAATAAGCAGCGCCCGGACATGAAAACGGCGACCTATTCAGGTCGCCGTTTTTGTTTGCCCAAACGTCCCCCATCAGAACAGGCTCCCACAGGGTGGGTGCCATTCACGAATCAATGGATAGACACAGGTCATTGTGGGAGCCGGCTTGCTGGCGAAGGCGGTGTGTCAATCAGCATTGATGTATCAGATGTACCGCATTCGCCAGGTCCTTTCGCTGCGTCTCTGATCGTTTATCAAATGGCTCAATCAATTCCCGAACTGGCGACTCAACCCCGGCGGCACGCCGCTGGAGTCGGTTTCCTGCCACGGACCGGCTGGTGAGGTGGACCAGCTCCAGCCGTTGTTCCAGCGGTAGTAGGTGCGCTGGCGGTAGAAGGTGTTGGGCACGTTATCCAGCACATGCACGCCCAGTTTCGCGTCCCAGTGGCTATTGCCACCCGGGGGTGGGGCGAAGTGGGATGAGGTTTTAGGCCCCGACGGAATCGGCGTCGAAGGCGGTGTCTGCGGCGTGGTGCGGGGTGTTCCCGGTTGCGGGGTCGGCTGCGGCTGAGGGGAGCCGCCGCCGGGGAGCGTCGGAATCGGCTCCGAACTTTGCGGCCCGGGACGCTGAACCGCACAGGCGGCGCTCAAGGCCACTACCACACTCAACAAGGCAAATCGTGCGACGCGATACATAGTTGCTTCTCTACTGTGTCTGGGCCGCACGAACAGGCGTTGCGAATGCGCTACTGATCGGGGCTGTCGATGGTCAGGGCCTGGCGGGCAGTGACGTTGCTGGGCAACGGCTGGCTGCGTCCGATCCACTCTCCGGAAGTGGGCTGGCCTGCGCGGGATACCCGAGCAACGAGTTGGACTTCGGGAAAGTTCGACAGTTTCAGCTGCGGCATCATGGCGTCAGCATCGGTCAGTTCCACTTCAACCGGCAGGTCGGCAACCGTCACCCGCTTGACCGCCAATGGCGCAGGCGGGCCAGACACCGCGCGGGCGAAGACGAACACGGTATCGCCCGGCTGGACCTTGCCTTTCAAGGCATCGGACAGGCTGACGCGTACCTTCAAATGCGCACCGGTCGCCGCGGCAACGGGCGTTTCCTGCAACGTGCCGCCACTCTTCACGAGATTATCGCTGGCTCGGGCGATCCCACCCTCCAGCGCCTTGCGGGACGGATCATTCGGCGGCAACACCGCCAGCAGGCGCGTCCAGTAATCCACGGCCTCCTGGAAGTGCTGACTCTCGAAGGCGTTGATCCCCTTGAGGCCCAGACTGGTGACTTCTTTCGGATCGAGCTTCAAGGCCTCGTCCGCCAGCCCCTGAATCTGTGGGGTCCAAGCCTTGTTCCCGGCGAAGTACAACGACTGCGCCCACTGCCCCAGCAGCTCCGGCTGACGCCCTGCCAGTTCAACCGCACGCTCAAACATCTTCGCCGCATCCGCCGGGCGATCCTGCGCCATGTAGGTTCGAGCGAGGAAATACAGGCTTTTCGCCGAATCCGGCTGAGCTTTTACAGCGCGCTCAAGACGATCGGTCATTTGCGCCAACGACGCCGGAGG
This sequence comes from Pseudomonas sp. NPDC088444, assembly GCF_044900175.1. Taxonomy (NCBI): domain Bacteria; kingdom Pseudomonadati; phylum Pseudomonadota; class Gammaproteobacteria; order Pseudomonadales; family Pseudomonadaceae; genus Pseudomonas; species Pseudomonas sp. NPDC088444. The sequence goes on along the minus strand of NZ_JBJDNK010000003.1, from coordinate 110,017 downwards.
CTGAGCGAACTCGCGAGTCAGCTCGACTTTATCGCTCGCACCGAAATGCAGGTACAGCGCCAATCCTGCCGCTGGCACCAGCAGCGCGACCAGCAGCGGCAATGGCTTGCCCAGACGGGAGACTCGCTCAGGCGCAGCGCCTTCGGTGTCGGCCAACAACTCACGCGCGGCTTCAGCGCGACCACTGTCCATCTGCGCCGCCGACAGCACGCCTTCGGCTTGCTGCTGTTGCAACTCGGCCAGACGCTCTTGATACAACGCGACGTTCAACGCCGTGCGATCTTCTTCGGATTGTGCGCGGCGACCGCGCACCAGGGGAATCAGCAGAAAACTCAGAGCCACCAGCAACAGCAGGCCGACCGCTAGCCAGAAATCGATCATTCGTGTGTGTTATCCAACAGATGGGCGAGGCGCTGACGCTCCTCGTCGGAAAGCTCATTGGCGCTTTGGGCGCGCTGGCCACGACGGCGCGCGACGATCACGCCAATCAACGCCACCCCGCCCAGCAACAGGCCGGCAGGACCGAACCAGAGCAGCCAGGTGTGGGCGTTCAACTCAGGCTTGTAGCGCACGAACTCGCCGTAGCGATCGACCATGAAGTCGATGATCTGCTGATTGCTCTGGCCTTCGCCAAGCATGCGGTAGATCTCTTTGCGCAGGTCGGCGGCGATGGGTGCGTTAGAGTCGGCGATGTCCTGATTCTGGCATTTAGGGCAACGCAGTTCGCGGGTCAGCTCGGTGTAACGGGCACGCTCGGCGTCGTTCTTGAAGGTGTAGGCGTCGATGGCGGCGTGGGCGGTCGTGACACAACTAAGCATCAGCACCACAGCAGTCAAACGCCGCACACCTTGTAGGCCTTCACTTGCTCGCGAGACGGCGGCACGGTCGACACATTTGCGTCGGATGTGAAAAAGCATCGCGAGCAAGCGAAGGCCTACAGGGGAACGTGAACAAGTCATGGCTTACCCTCATCCACCAGCCCCTGATACAACCCGGCCAGCTTTTCACGCCACACGGTCTCGTCAATCACACCCACGTGCTTGTAGCGAATGATGCCCTTGCGGTCGATCAGGAAGGTTTCCGGCGCGCCATAAACGCCCAGGTTCAGCCCCAGACTGCCTGCTTCGTCGTTGATGTTGAGCTGATACGGGTCGTGAAAATCCTTGAGCCACTTCAAGGCGTCGGCGTTGACGTCCTTGTAGTTGACGCCGTAGATCACCACACCCTGCTGCGCCAACTTGGTCAGCACCGGGTGCTCGACACGACAGGCGATGCACCAGGTGCCCCAGACGTTGACCAGCGCCGGTTTGCCCAGCAGGTCAGCACGGGTCAGGGGTTTGCCGTCCTGCACCGCAGGCAGGGAAAACTCCGGAAACGGTTTGTCGATCAGTGCCGACGGCAGCTCCGACGGGTCCAGGTACAGCCCTTTGTAGAGAAACGCTGCCAAGCCCAGAAACAGCACCAGCGGAATCAACAACACCCAACGCTTCATACCGCAGCTCCCGCCAGACCCAACGCTTCCCGTACTTTTGCCCTGACCTTGACCCGGTAACGCTTGTCCAGCGCCGCCAGTAAGCCACCCAACGCAGTGATCAAGCCGCCGAACCAGATCCAGCGTACGAACGGTTTGACGTGCACACGCACGGCCCAGGCGCCGTTATCCAGTGGCTCGCCCAGCGCGACGTACAGATCGCGGGTGAGGCCTGCATCGATTCCGGCTTCGGTCATCATCGAGCGCTGCACGGTGTACAGGCGCTTCTCGGGATGCAGCACGGTGATTTCTTTGCCGTCCTCCAGCACCCGAATCGTGCCTTGATCCGAGGTGAAGTTAGGCCCCTGAATGTGCTTCGCACCTTCGAAGACGAAGGTGTAGCCGCCCAGCTCGACCGAATCTCCCGGCGCCAGACGCATGTCGCGCTCGGCGCTGTTCTGGCTCGACAGCACCACGCCCAACGCCACCACGGCGATGCCGATGTGAGAAAGTTGCATGCCCCAGTAACTGCGAGTCAGCGACGTCATGCCTTTGACCAGGCCCTTGTGCCGGGTCTTGTCGAACAGGTCACGCACACCGGCCAGTAGCACCCAGGCCGCCAGCAGGAACGTGGCCAGCACCGCCCAATGGAAATCGGTCATGGCGAAACTGGCCACCACGGCCAGTACGGCACTGCCGATCAGCACTGGCGTCAGCATGTTCAGCAGCCATTTGAGCGGCGTGTCTTTCCAGCGCACCAGCACGCCGACCGCCATGACGAACATCAGCAAACCCATCAGCGGCACGAACAGCGCGTTGAAGTACGGCGGACCGACCGACATCTTCGCCCCGCTCAAGGCGTCCAGCACCAGCGGGTAAAGCGTGCCGAGCAGGATCATCGAGGCCGCCACCACCAGCACCAGGTTGTTGCCCAGCAGCAGGGTTTCCCGAGACCACAAGCCAAAACCGACGTGGCTTTTCACCACGGGCGCGCGAATGGCGAACAGCGTCAGCGAGCCGCCGACGACCATCAAGAGGAACACCAGAATGAACACACCACGGGCCGGATCGGAAGCGAACGCGTGCACCGAGGTCAGCACGCCGGAGCGCACGAGGAAGGTGCCCAGCAGGCTCAACGAGAACGCGGCGATGGCCAGCAACACGGTCCAGCTTTTGAACACGCCGCGCTTTTCCGTGACCGCCAGCGAGTGAATCAGCGCCGTACCCACCAGCCAAGGCATGAACGAGGCGTTCTCCACCGGGTCCCAGAACCACCAGCCGCCCCAGCCCAGTTCGTAATAGGCCCACCACGACCCCAGCGTGATGCCGATGCCGAGGAAGGCCCAGGCGACGATGGTCCAGGGCCGCGACCAACGCGCCCATGCTGCATCCAGACGCCCGCCGAGCAACGCGGAGATGGCGAAGGCGAACGCGACCGAGAAGCCGACATACCCCATGTAGAGCATCGGCGGGTGAATGATCAGGCCGGGGTCTTGCAGCAGCGGGTTGAGGTCGCGTCCATCTTGCGGAATCTGCGGCAACAAACGGCTGAACGGGTTGGAGGTGAGGATCAGAAACAGCAGAAAGCCGACGCTGATCATGCCCATCACCGCCAACACCCGCGCCAGCATCACTTGTGGCAACTGGCGCGAGAACACCGACACGGCAAAGGTCCAGCCGCCCAGAATCAGCGCCCAGAGCAGCAGCGAACCTTCGTGGGCGCCCCACACCGCGCTGAATTTGTAGTACCACGGCAAGGCGCTATTGGAGTTCTCGGCAATGTAGGTCACCGAGAAGTCGTCGACCATGAACGAATACGTCAAGCAGCCGAAAGCGAACAGCAGAAAGGCGAACTGGCCCCACGCCGCCGGTCGGGCCAGACTCATCCACAACCGATCACCGCGCCAGGCGCCGAACAACGGGACGACGGCCTGCACGATGGCGAAGCACAGGGCCAGGATCATGGCCAGGTGGCCGAGCTCAGGAATCATGGCTTACCCCTGTTTGGCCGGAATGGAGGGTGCGCCGGGCGCGGGCTGACCGCTGTCCTTCAACGCTTTTGTCACCTCGGGCGGCATATATTTTTCATCGTGTTTGGCTAGCACTTCATCGGCCATTACCACGCCATCGGCATTCAGTTTGCCCAGTGCGACGATGCCCTGCCCCTCACGGAACAGGTCGGGAAGAATGCCACGGTAGTGAATGGTCACCGACTTGTTGAAATCCGTGACCACGAAGGAGACGTCCAGCGAATCGGCGGATCGTTGCAACGACCCCTTCTCAACCATGCCACCGGCGCGAATTCGCGTGCCATGGGGCGCCTCGCCACTGGCGATCTGGGTTGGGGTGTAAAACAGGTTGATGTTTTCCTGCAAGGCGCTCAAGGCCAGACTCACAGCGATGCCGATCCCGGCGAGGATCGCCAGAATGATCAGCAGGCGCTTTTTTCGAAGCGGATTCACGTGTTGCTCTCCCGGCGCAGACGGCGCGCCTCTTGTTGCAGGTAACGCCGACGCGCCAGCAGCGGTGACGCGACGTTGATCGCCAGAACGGTCAGGCAGATGCCATAGGCGGTCCAGACGAACAGCCCATGCTTGCCCATGGCCAGAAAATCGCTGAAGGAATCGAAGCTCATGATGGGTCCCCTGAACGACCCAGGGCCTTGAGTACTTCATCCTTGACCCATGCGGCGCGGGACTCGCGCTTGAGCACTTCCAGGCGCATGCGCACCAATAACACCGCGCCGAAGAAGCAGTAGAAACCCAGGGCCGTGAACAGCAGCGGCAGCCACATCTCGGCAGGCATCGCCGGTTTTTCAGTCAGGCTGAAGGTCGCGCCCTGGTGCAAGGTGTTCCACCACTCCACCGAGTATTTGATGATCGGGATGTTGATCACGCCCACGATGGCCAGCACCGCGCAGGCCTTGGCGGCGCTTTCACGATTGCTGATGGCGTTGCCCAGCGCAATCAGACCGAAGTACAAGAACAGCAGAATCAACATGGACGTGAGCCGCGCATCCCAGACCCACCACGAACCCCAGGTCGGCTTGCCCCAGATGGCACCGGTGACCAAAGCCACGGCGGTCATCCAGGCACCGATGGGCGCGGCACACTGCAGCGCGACGTCGGCCATTTTCATTTTCCAGACCAGCCCAACGACGCCACAGCCCGCCAGCATCACGTAGCAGGACTGGGCCAGCATCGCCGACGGCACGTGGATATAGATGATACGGAAGCTGTTGCCCTGCTGGTAATCCGGTGGCGCGAAGGCCAGGCCCCAGACCACCCCGACGCCAATCAGCAACGCGGCGGCGATACTCAACCACGGCAGCCATTTGCCGCTGATGCCGTAAAACCACTTCGGCGAGCCGAGTTTGTGGAACCAGACCCAACTGATCCCGCTTTTCGTCTTGGCGCTGGTGTTCATCGCGCTGCCTTTTTCATCATGCTGTTCATCACGGTTTCATTCATGTGCGTGCGCTTCTGTTGACCGAAGCGTCATGTGCGGCTGTGCCAAAAGTGCAGGCCAAAAAGCTGTCCGATCGATCAGGAATCGATTATTCGCCAACACTGATTTTCAAGCCAGCGGCAATTGCAAAAGGTGTCAGCGTTATAGCGAGTGCTGTCAAACTGCCAAGCCAAAGCAGATAGCCGGTCGCAGGCATGCCCTGAAGTGCAGCTTGCAAGGCCCCGCTGCCCAGAATCAGCACCGGGATGTACAACGGCAAAATCAGCAAGGCCAGCAGCAAACCACCGCGCTTGAGCCCTACCGTCAGCGCTGCACCCACGGCGCCGAGCAGGCTCAACACGGGTGTGCCCAGCAACAATGACAATAGCAACACCGGCAGGCACGCAGTGGGCAATCCGAGCATCAGCGCCAGCACGGGCGACAACAGGACCAGCGCCAACCCGGAAAACGCCCAATGGGCCAACACCTTGGCCAATACCAGCAAGGCCAGCGGATGCGACGACAGCACCCACTGCTCCAGCGAGCCGTCTTCGAAGTCGCTGCGAAACAGCCCGTCCAGCGACAACAGCACCGACAACAGCGCCGCCACCCACACCAGCCCCGGGGACAGGGTCTGAAGCAGCTGTGCTTCCGGGCCTACGGCCAGCGGAAACAGGGCGATGACGATAGCGAAGAACACCAGCGGATTGAGTAATTCGGCGGGGCGGCGAAACAGCAAACGGGCTTCGCGGGCCACCAACAAGGTGAACACGCGACTCATACGGCCCACTGCCCCAGATCCAGATCGCGATAACCGGCCGGCGTGCGGCTCAGCGTGTGGTGCGTGGTCAAGACCACCACACCGCCCTGCTCACAATGCTGGACCAAATGCGCCTCCAGTTGCGCGACACCGTGCTTGTCCAGCGCGGTAAAGGGTTCGTCGAGCATCCACAGGCCGGGGCCTGGCAAATAAAGGCGGGCCAGGGCCACACGACGTTTTTGCCCGGCAGACAGCGTATGGCACGGCACGTCCTCGAACCCGCGCAGTCCAACCGCTTCGAGGGCCTGCCAGAGGGCGTGGACTTTAACGCTGTGGTGCAGCGCGCAGAGCCAGGTGAGGTTTTCCACGGGGGTGAGCAATTCTTTGATGCCTGCCGCGTGACCGACCCACAACAGGTTGTGCGCCAACGCGCTTCGGTGTCGTGCCAAAGGCTTGCCATCGAGCAAGACGTCGCCTGCGGTGGGCTGCATCAAGCCGCTGAGCAGGCGCAGCAGGCTGGTTTTGCCACTGCCGTTGGGGCCGCTGATCTGCACCATGTCACCGGCTGTCAGTCGCAGGTCGAGGTGCTCGAACAGCAAGCGCCCGTCGCGCTCGCACGCGAGTTCTGTGGCTTCCAGAACGGGGATCGGCATGTGGACCTTCTTTTCGGATGGCAGGTGTGCACGGTGGTTCAAGTCAGGCGCGCGGTGGCCGTTATACTTTGTTGCAGCTTAGCGAGTGCTGGATTATGCCAGCTTGAGCCATCGAGAGCGCAAATTTACCGAGTCGGGATCTGATGACAGGCGATATACCCAATCTTTCACCCGTTGCCGCCGCCACAGCGTTGCTGCGTGCGGGCGTCCCCCCGGGCGAAGTCCTCAAGCTGATGGAGCCGCGTGAAGGCTTGCTGAATGCAGGTCAGGTCGCCAACGCCGAAGTGGTCAGCCTCAAGCAACTGGGCCAGGACTTTCAGTTGTTGCTGAAATTGACGATGGACAACGGGCGCCAGACCACCCTGCCCGTCAGCAGTTCGCTGCCACTCACGCCCGGCACCACGGTGAATGTCGCTCAAGGTTCTGCCGACACGCTGACCATCAGCCTGCAAGACTTGCAAAAAGCCATCGCCAACAGCCTGACCAGCATCGACACCCGCCAGTTGCCCGCAGGTACGCTGTTGCAGGGCAAGGTATTGACCACTCAGGTCATCGCCCAGAATGTCGCGCAACTGGCCAGCCAGCCTTCGGCACCGCCCACCTACCGTTCGATTGTCCTGTTGCTCAACACTGCGCTGGCAGGCAGCAGCCTGACTGTCGACAGCCCGCAGCCACTGCGCGTGGGCACGCTGCTGAGCGCTCAGGTGCAAAACAGTCAGGCCCTGAACTTCGTCGCGTTGCCCAATCGCATGGACGAATTGGCGCTGGCCCAGCAATTGTCGACCCAGCAAAGCCGCCAAGGCTCGCTGCAAAGCCTGTTGACAGCGCTCCAGAATTTGCCTGCGCCCTCTGGCAATACACCTGACACGCTGACGCCATCACTGCGCGCCAGCATCGATCAACTGTTCGCTGACCTGCCAGACCTGCAACAGATGAGCACCGCCAAAGGCGTCGCTCAGGCATTGAATGCCAGCGGCCTGTTCATGGAGTCGCGCTTGCTGGCCGGGGAAAACCCAACCCTGATGCCGGACCTGAAAGCCAACCTGCTGCGGGTCATTTCCCAGATTCTTCCGGGCGTACCGGGGAACGTGACCTACAACGACGCTGCGGCCGCCAACACCCTGGCGCGGGCGATGCCGGGGTTCATCCGCAATGCGTTGGGCACGTTGGGACTGGTCGCGGCACCGAACATTCCGACCAACTTCCCATTACCATCCCGCACGCTGGGCAGCCCGCAAAGCCAGGACGATCTGGAGACCCTGCTCAAGTTGGCGGCGGGTGCCATTTCTCGCCTGCAAAGCCATCAATTGGGCGGTCTGGAACAGACCCGGACCAACGCCGATGGCACGCAGGTGACGACCTGGCAACTGGAAATCCCCATGCGCAACGCTCACGACGTGGTGCCATTGCAGGTCAAGTTGCAGCGCGAAGATGCGCCAGAGCGTGAAGAAAGCCCGGAAACTGCGACACAGGAGGTCAAGGAGAAGGAGAAGCTGTGGCGCGTCGAGCTGGCCTTCGATCTGGAGCCGTTGGGGCCGTTGCAGGTTCAGGCGCAACTGGTCGCGGGCAGCCTGTCGAGCCAAATGTGGGCGCAGCGGGAAGCCGCTGCCGAATTGATTTCTGCCGAGCTGGACGGCCTGCGCGCACGGCTGGTGGCCTGCGGCCTGAACGTGAAGGAACTGGCGTGCAATCGCGGGGTGCCGACTCAAGGCTCGCGGACTGTGGTGGAACAACGCTGGATCGACGAGAACGCCTGATGAGCAAGCCCGAACAGAACCCGCGCCAGGCGATTGCCCTGAACTACGATGGCCAACAGGCCCCGACCCTCACCGCCAAGGGCGACGACGCGCTGGCTGAGGCTATCCTGGCCATTGCCCGCGAATACAAGGTGCCGATCTACGAAAACGCCGAACTGGTGACCCTGCTCGCCAGAATGGAGCTGGGAGACAGCATTCCGCAGGAGCTGTACCTGACGATTGCGGAAATCATCGCGTTCGCCTGGCGCTTGAAAGGGAAATACCCCGAGGGGTTCGACCCGGATCCACAGCCGGTGGAGCGAGATATCACGCCGCGCTGAGCGACGCCAACTGTAGCGAATCGCCCGTTTTCCAGGCACAACACTGTCGCGCGGCAAACACACAATCCCTGTGGGAGCGAATTCATTCGCGATTGTGGTCGTTCAGCCGACCCACCTTTGTCGTCTGTCACAACCCATCGCGAATGAATTCGCTCCCACAGTTTCAGACCGTGCTTGCCAGGAAGAACCCTCGCGCTAGCCGATCTCACCCATTGCCATGCAACTTGCTCATCAACTGCGCCTCGGCCTGGGTCAGACCGCAGGACTGGGTCAGCTCATCGACACTGGCGCCCATGCTGACCAGACGCGCAGCCTGGGCGAAGGACAAGGTGGAAGGATCACGCTGTTCCAGGGCGGTGATCTTGTCCGGCAACGGTGCGACGATGGCCTGCAACTCGTGCAGGTCTTCGCCCATTTTCACCGTACCGCCCTGGTAGTTTTCCAGACGCCGGGCCAGTTCACGAATGCGCTGGTCACGCAGCGAGTCGGCTTCGAGCTGCTGCGTGGCCAGGGTGCGCTGACGCTTGGTATGGGCCATGAACATCGCAACGGTCGCGACCCACAGTACCGCCAGAAAAAGGACTGCAACCTCAAGGATCAATCAAATGTTCTCCAGCTCGGACCACTCTTCCTCGGTCATCATCTTGTCCAGCTCGACGAGGATCAGCAGTTCGCCGTTTTTGTTGCACACGCCCTGGATGAACTTGGCGGATTCGTCGTTGCCCACGTTTGGCGCGGTTTCGACTTCCGACTGACGCAGGTAAACCACTTCCGCGACGCTGTCGACCAGGATCCCGACCACTTGCTTGTCGGCCTCGATGATCACGATACGCGTGTTGTCGCTGACTTCAACCGGTGGCAGACCAAAGCGCTGGCGGGTATCGATCACGGTCACCACGTTGCCGCGCAGGTTGATGATGCCCAGCACGTAGCTCGGCGCTCCCGGCACTGGCGCGATCTCGGTGTAACGCAGCACTTCCTGAACCTGCATCACGTTGATGCCATACGTTTCGTTGTCCAGGCGGAAGGTGACCCATTGCAGGATCGGATCTTCGGAACCCTGTGCTGACGACTTCTTCATACCCCTAACCCCTTGCGTGTTGTGCTTTGCGAATGACGCCTTCGCGCCACCCTGTGTTTATTGGAGATGTTTATTTGCGCGTCTGCATCTGCTTGACCGCACCGCTGGCGATCAACTCGGCCAGTTCGGACACGTCCAGCAGCGCACACATGTGTTCAATCACGGTTCCAGCCAGCCACGGACGCTGACCACGATGGGTGCGCCATTTGATTTCATCAGGCTCCAGACGCAACGAACGGCTGACCTGATGCACCGCCAGCCCCCATTCATAACCTTGCACCGAGATCACGTATTGCAGGCCCTGACGGAAATCATCGCGATAGCGGTCCGGCATGATCCAGCGTGCGGTGTCCAGTACCTTCAGGTTGCCTGCCTGGCTGGGCAGAATGCCGAGAAACCAGTCTGGCTGGCCGAACAGCGGCGTCAGGTCATGCCCCGCCAGGGGATAGATCGACCCCAGGCACACCAGCGGCACAGCCAGCGTCAGACCCGCCACGTCGAACAGCAGGCACTCGAATGGTTCGGCCGCCCAGTCCGGGCGCTCGTTGGAGGTCGGTGGTGGCGTGGGCGTACGCTGCGACGGCAGGTGCACCTCGACGACCGGCTCCACCCGCGCCACTTCAGGCTCGACGACCACCGGCTCGACCACAGGCGGTGCCACAACGGGTGGCGCGATCACCGGCGGCAGAATGACCGGTTTATCCAGCACGCGAGCGACGACAGGCTCGGCCACGGGCACAGGGGCCGGGACTTCACGCGGCGCAGCGGGTTTGGTTTCTGGCGTGAAGGCAAGCGAAACCGGCGCAGGCCGAGTCACCGGCACGGCCGCCGCGACCGCTTCAGCCACCGCCGAACGCATGCGCGCGTCATGGGCCTGCTCTTCGAGCACGGCCGCTTGAAACTCATCGATGGCAGAGGCGTCTTCCAGCTCTTCGGTGGCGTCCTGAAGCAACGCGTCCAGATAGTTCTGAAGGGCCTTTTGTGGTCGTGATGCGATGTCCAGAGGGCGGTTGTTCATACAGAAGCCCGAAAATAAGTGAAGCGATGACCGCCTGCCTGAAGTATCGGCTGCACAATGGGCCGACTTGAGGACACCGCTACACGGCGCATGAATAAACGATCAGCGGCCATGTCACGCCACCTGCCCGACGAGTTGTTCGGTGAGCATGTGCTTGAGCAGGGCGCGGTAGGCCAGCACGCCCCGGCTCTTGCCGTCGAACTGCGACGGCGTGACCCCGGCCCGGCTCGCGTCACGCAGGCGGGTGTCGACCGGAATGTAGGCTTTCCAGACATGATCGGGAAAGCTGTCGCGCAGCAGCTTCAACGTCCCCATCGACGCCTGGGTGCGGCGGTCGAACAGCGTGGGCACGATGGTGTACGGCAGCGGCACTTTGCGCGAGCGGTTGATCATGGTCAGGGTGTTGACCATGCGTTCCAGGCCCTTGACCGCGAGAAACTCGGTCTGCACCGGCACCGCCAGTTGCTGACTGGCCGCCAGCGCGTTGACCATCAAGACACCCAGCAGTGGCGGGCTGTCGATGATCGCGTAATCGAAGTCCTGCCACAGTTGCGCCAGGCTCTTGGCGATCACCAGGCCCAAGCCGCTCTGCCCTGGCGTCTGACGCTCAAGGGTGGCCAGCGCGGTGCTCGACGGCAGCAGGGAAATGCGCTCATGGCTGGTGGGCAACAACAACTGGCCCGGCAGTCCTTCCGGCACCGTGCCTTTGTGCAGAAACAGGTCGAAACAGCTGTGTTCCAGCGCATCAGGGTCATGGCCGAAATAACTGGTCATCGAGCCATGGGGGTCCAGGTCGACGACAACCACGCGCTTGCCCGCCTCGGCCAGCAACCCGGCTAAAGCGATCGAGGTGGTGGTCTTGCCGACCCCGCCTTTCTGATTGGCGACTGCCCAGACTCTCATGTGTTCGTTTTCCCGCCGATCAGGACAAGGCGTGACCGGGACCGTTAAGGGGCAGATGACGAAGATTTGACGCCTTGCGGCGGTTTGGCTGGAGCCGGTGCAGTTTGTGTGCCAGCACGGCGCAATGCGGCATCGGGTTTTGCATTGGCCGTGGTGCCGGAACCGGTCAGGCTGCGGCGCACGTCCAGATTGCGCGAAATCACCAGCACCACACGGCGGTTACGAGCGCGACCATCGGCGGTGGCATTGGAGGTCAGCGGCTGGAATTCGCCGTAACCGACCGAGGCCATGCGCGCCGGGTTGATCCCGTCCATAGCCAGCATGCGCACGATGCTCGACGCACGGGCCGACGACAGTTCCCAGTTGCTCGGGTACTGCGCCGAGCTGATCGGCTGGTCGTCAGTAAAACCTTCGACGTGGATCGGGTTGTCGAACGGTTTAATGATCTTGGCCACTTTATCGATCAGGTCGAAAGCCAGGTTGCTCGGCATGGCATCGCCGCTGCCGAACAACAGGCTGGAATTGAGTTCGATCTCGATCCACAGCTCGTTGCCCCGCACGGTCATCTGATTGGAAGCGATCAGGTCGCCGAATGCGGCGTTGACATCATCGGCAATCGATTTGAGCGGGTCCTGAGCGCCCTGCCCCAATGCGGCGTCGGTCTGATCGCTGTCTTTGACCAGCGGATCGGCCGGGCGCACGGTTTGGGGTTTCTGCTCACCGATAGGGATCGGTCGCACGCTGCGTTCGGCTTCGTTGAAGACCCCGACCAGCGCCTCGGACAGCACTTTGTACTTGCCCTCGTTGAGCGAGGAAATGGAATACATCACCACGAAGAACGCGAACAGCAAGGTGATGAAATCCGCGTAGGACACCAGCCAGCGTTCGTGGTTTTCGTGCTCTTCGTGGTGGCGACGTCGACGGGCCATCAGTCCATCACTCCATGAAGCCTTGCAGCTTCAGTTCGATCGAGCGCGGGTTTTCACCTTCGGCGATCGACAGCAGGCCTTCGAGCAGCATTTCGCGATAGCGAGACTGGCGCAGGGCGACCGCCTTGAGCTTGTTGGCCACCGGCAACAGGATCAGGTTGGCCGACGCCACACCATAGATCGTCGCGACGAAGGCCACGGCGATGCCGCTGCCCAACTGATTCGGATCCGCCAGGTTGCCCATGACGTGAATCAGGCCCATGACCGCACCGATGATGCCAATGGTCGGCGCGTAACCGCCCATGCTTTCGAAGACTTTGGCGGCCTGAATGTCGCGGCTTTCCTGGGTCAGAAAATCCACTTCCAGAATGCTGCGAATGGCTTCAGGCTCAACGCCGTCGACCAGCAATTGCAGGCCCTTGCGTGAATAGGCATCGGGTTCGGTGTCGGCGACGGTTTCCAGCCCCAGCAGGCCTTCCTTGCGCGCAGTCAGGCTCCACGACACCACGCGATCAATGCCGCCTGCGAGGTCAACCCTTGGCGGAAACAGAATCCAGATGAAGATCTGAATTGCCCGTTTGAAGGCGCTCATCGGCGTTTGCAACAGGGACGCTGCGATGGTGCCGCCGATCACGATCAACGCCGCAGGCCCGTTGAGCAGCGCCCCAAGATGGCCGCCTTCGAGGAAGTTGCCGCCGATAATGGCAACGAACGCGAGAATGATCCCTATAAGCGTCAAAACATCCATTACAGACACGCCTCGACCAAGTGGCGCCCGATATCGTCCAGGCTATAAACGGCGTCAGCCAGATCGGCCTTCACAATGGCCATGGGCATGCCGTAGATCACGCAACTGGCTTCGTCTTGCGCCCAGATGTGGCTGCCGCCCTGTTTGAGCAGGCGCGCACCTTCACGGCCGTCCGCGCCCATGCCGGTGAGGACCACGGCCAGCACCTTGTCGCCGTAGGCCTTGGCCGCCGAACCGAAGGTGATGTCCACGCAGGGCTTGTAATTCAAACGTTCGTCGCCGGGCAGGATTTTCACCGCGCCGCGACCGTCGACCATCATCTGCTTGCCACCGGGGGCCAATAGCGCCAGACCGGGACGCAGAATGTCGCCGTCTTCGGCTTCCTTGACGCTGATGCGGCACAGCTTGTCCAGACGCTCGGCGAAGGCCTTGGTGAAGGCGGCGGGCATGTGCTGGATCAGCACGATGGGAGCCGGGAAGTTGGCGGGCAGCTGGGTCAGGACCCGTTGCAGCGCCACCGGACCGCCTGTCGAGGTGCCGATGGCCACCAGCTTGTAGGCCTTGCGCTTGGGCGCAGGCGACGATGCGGTGTGAGAAGCGTGAGGTGCAGGCGCCGCCGAGGGACGCGCAGGCGCGGGCGCCGGACGAGCCGCCCCCGCCGTGGGTGCCGGACTGCGCAGCGAACTGGAAACCGGTGCAGCGGGCGCAGGCGCTGCAGGCGCGCTGCTGTAGCCGCTGAAACGGCGGTTGCTGCGGGAGATGGTGTGGACCTTCTCGCACAGCATCTGTTTGACCTTCTCGGGGTTGCGCGAGATGTCTTCGAAATTCTTGGGCAGGTAATCGACGGCACCGGCATCCAGCGCGTCCAGGGTGACGCGGGCGCCTTCATGGGTCAGCGACGAGAACATCAACACCGGGGTCGGGCAACGCTGCATGATGTGGCGAACGGCGGTAATGCCATCCATCATCGGCATCTCGTAGTCCATGGTGATCACGTCAGGCTTGAGGGCCAACGCCTGCTCGATCGCTTCCTTGCCATTGGTGGCGGTGCCGACCACTTGAATCGTTGTGTCAGAGGAAAGAATTTCCGAGACGCGCCGGCGAAAGAAGCCGGAATCGTCTACCACCAGAACCTTGACTGCCATAAACACTCCAGAGGGTCTGCCCGGTAATCGGCGCAGCCCGTTTCATCAACCTCTGGTCCACCGGGGTTGCAAAGGTGGACAAGGAACCTGTGGAAGCGAATTTATTCGCGATTCGGAGTATCAGGCGCTACATCTCTGTGGATGTACTGGCCAATCGCGAATGAATTCGCTCCCACAGGGTCCATCGCTTTGCTGCAATCAAATACGCCGCGCAGCGTAGCGCTTGAGCATGCTCGGTACGTCGAGAATCAACGCGATGCGGCCATCACCGGTGATGGTGGCGCCCGACATCCCCGGCGTGCCTTGCAGCATCTTGCCCAGCGGCTTGATCACCACTTCTTCCTGGCCCACCAGTTGATCGACCACGAAGCCGATGCGCTGGGTGCCGACCGAGAGGATCACCACATGCCCTTCGCGTTGCTCCTCATGGGCGGCGTTACTGACCAGCCAGCGCTTGAGGTAGAACAGCGGCAGCGCCTTGTCGCGCACGATGACCACTTCCTGACCATCGACGACGTTGGTGGTCGACAGGTCCAGGTGGAAGATCTCGTTGACGTTGACCAGCGGGAACGCGAAGGCCTGATTGCCCAGCATCACCATCAGGGTCGGCATGATCGCCAGGGTCAGCGGCACCTTGATGACGATCTTCGAGCCTTGGCCCTTGGTCGAGTAGATGTTGATCGAGCCGTTGAGCTGGGCAATCTTGGTTTTCACCACGTCCATGCCCACGCCACGGCCCGACACGTCGGAGATCTCGGTCTTGGTCGAGAATCCCGGCGCGAAGATCAGGTTGTAGCAGTCGGTGTCGCTCAGGCGATCTGCCGCATCCTTGTCCATGACCCCGCGCTTGACTGCGATCGCGCGCAGTACCGCCGGGTCCATGCCTTTGCCGTCGTCGGAAATCGACAGCAGGATGTGGTCGCCTTCCTGTTCCGCCGAAAGCACCACACGACCGCCACGGGCCTTGCCCGACGCTTCGCGCTCTTCCGGCGACTCGATGCCGTGGTCGACCGCGTTGCGCACCAAGTGCACCAACGGGTCGGCCAACGCTTCGACCAGGTTCTTGTCCAGGTCGGTTTCTTCACCCACCAGTTCAAGGTTGATTTCTTTCTTGAGCTGACGCGCCAGGTCGCGAACCAGACGCGGGAAGCGGCCGAAGACTTTCTTGATCGGCTGCATGCGGGTCTTCATGACCGCGGTCTGCAAGTCAGCGGTGACCACGTCCAGGTTGGACACGGCCTTGGACATGGCTTCGTCGCCGCTGTTGAGGCCCAGGCGCACCAGACGGTTACGCACCAGCACCAACTCGCCGACCATGTTCATGATTTCGTCCAGCCGCGCGGTGTCGACGCGCACGGTGGTTTCCGCTTCGGTCGGTGCCTTGTCGCCGCCCGCCGCAGGGGCCGGGGCACGGGCCGGTGCCGGAGCGGCAGCCGGTGCAGGGGCTGCTTTGGCAGGCGCAGCGGGTGCCGCCGCCGCAGGCTTGACGGGTTCGGCTTTAGGCGGTTCAGCCTTCGCAGGCTCGGCTTTCTTGACCGGTGCAGCGGTCGCCGCAGCGGCCGCACTGGCCCCCACGTCTCCCGAGAACGCGCCCTTGCCGTGCAACTGATCGAGCAGCGCTTCGAATTCGTGGTCGGTGATTTCATCCGACGGCGTATCTGCCGACGCTGGCGCAGCGGCCTCGGTCGCAGCAGGCGCAGCCGCCCCCCCGGTGGCGTCGGCGGAGAACGTCCCCTTGCCATGCAACTGATCGAGCAGTGCTTCGAACTCGTCGTCGGTGATTTCGTCGCTGGCCGGCTCACTCGCCGCAGCGGACGCCGCAGGCGGAACCACAGCGTCGACCGCGAACTGGCCTTTGCCATGCAACTGGTCGAGCAAGGATTCGAATTCGGCGTCGGTGATTTCATCACTGGCCGCTTCATCCGCCGCCGCAGGGGCCGAAACCGGCGCCACAGGCGCAGACACGGCGGCACCGGCCGCTTCGGCCTTGACCGCATTGAGCGAGTCCAGCAGCTGTTCGAATTCCTGATCGGTGATGTCGTCGGAGGCTGGCTCCGCCACTGCTTCGACGACCGGTGCAGGCGCGGGTGCTGCGGCGACTTCGTCCGCCGACGCAGGCTCGGCCAGGCGCGACAGCGCGGCAAGCAATTCAGGCGTGGCAGGCGTAATGTCCGAGCGCTCACGCACCTGACCGAACATGCTGTTGACGGTGTCCAGGGCTTCGAGCACCACGTCCATGAGTTCCGCATCGACCCGACGCTCACCTTTGCGCAGGATGTCGAACACGTTCTCGGCGATGTGACAGCATTCAACCAACTCGTTGAGCTGGAGGAAGCCGGCGCCCCCTTTTACAGTGTGAAAACCGCGAAAAATTGCATTGAGCAGATCCGCATCATCCGGCCGGCTTTCCAGCTCGACCAACTGCTCGGACAACTGCTCCAGAATCTCGCCGGCCTCTACCAGAAAATCCTGAAGGATTTCTTCATCGGCGCCGAAGCTCATTGGGGGTGCTCCTAAAATTAACCGTCAACCGATCCAGGGGCCGCACCTTGGGTCTGCGCGGGTGGCCTTCGTCGAAGCCTTCACGCGCCACACCTGCGGCCACTTTCACATAGAACCTGAGCGCTGGAACTTCAGAACCCGAGGCTGGATAGCAGATCGTCTACATCATCCTGACCGGATACGACGTCTTCACGTTTATCGGCATGAATCTGCGGACCTTCACCCTTGGAATGAAGTTTTTCCTGTTCTTTTTGCTGCCGGAACGCTTCCTGATCGTGCTGGATACCGGCAAAACGATCGACCTGGCTGGCCATCAACACCAGCTTGAGCAAATTGCTCTCCACCTCGGTGACCATCTTGGTCACACGCTTGATCACCTGTCCGGTGAGGTCCTGATAATCCTGAGCCAGCAGGATGTCGTTCAGGTGGCTGGCGACCTCGTGGGTCTCCTTCTCGCTACGGCTCAGAAAGCCCTCGACGCGGCGGGCCAGATCGCGAAACTCTTCGGCGCCAATCTCGCGACGCATGAAGCGTCCCCAGTCTGCGCTCAAGGCCTTGGCATCGGCGCTCAGGCCATTCATCAAGGGCGTGCTCTGTTCCACCAGGTCCATGGTTTTGTTGGCCGCACCTTCCGTGAGCCTGACAACATACGACAAGCGCTCGGTGGCATCCGTGATCTGGGACACCTCTTCGGCTTGCGGCATGTGCGGGTCAATCTGGAAATTGACGATGGCACTGTGCAACTCGCGCGTCAGCTTGCCGACTTCCTGATACAAGCCGCGATCACGGGTCTGGTTCAGCTCGTGGATGAGTTGCACGGCTTCGCCGAACTGGCCTTTTTCAAGGCTGGTCACCAGCTCCTGTGCATGTTTCTTCAGGGTCGACTCGAAGTCACCCATTGATGAATCTTTAGGATCCATAGCGCCCTCGCAGCGAACATCAGCTATTGACGCGCTCGAATATCTTCTCGATCTTTTCTTTGAGTACCTGAGCGGTGAACGGCTTCACGACATAGCCATTCACACCGGCCTGTGCGGCCTCGATGATCTGCTCGCGCTTGGCTTCTGCCGTGACCATCAACACTGGAAGGTGACGCAGGCGCTCGTCGGCTCGCACCTGACGCAGCAGGTCGATGCCGGACATGCCAGGCATGTTCCAGTCGGTCACCAGGAAATCGAAAGCACCGCTCTGCAACATTGGCAACGCGGTAGTGCCGTCATCTGCTTCGGCCGTGTTGGTGAACCCAAGGTCACGCAACAGGTTTTTTATGATCCGCCGCATCGTTGAGAAGTCATCAACGATGAGGATTTTCATGTTCTTGTCCAATTCGACCTCCAAGCAGTCTTTAACGCGCCCAGCTCCCGGACGCGCGTTCAATCAATACCGGTGCAGCAACTTGACCGGTGACACGAAAACGAGAGGGCTTTGGAATCGAAAGGTACGAGCGCAGCGGAAAAGCGTCCTGAAGACCTGATCCGACCGGCTCCTGCCTTGTCTCTTTTGCTTCCCACATCACATCTTGCACAGCCGGTCTTACAAGCAACCCGCAGCCTCTATCACGAGGCTGCGCAATCTATCAGCGCGCGCGCCATTCTCCCAGCCGTCCACGCAGACGCGCGGCGCACTGGCTGTGCAACTGGCTGACACGGGATTCGCTGACCCCCAGGACCTCACCGATTTCCTTGAGGTTCAGCTCTTCGTCGTAGTACAGCGCCAGCACCAGGCGTTCACGCTCGGGCAGGTTGGCAATGGCATCGGCCAGTGCGCTCTGGAAGCGCTCGTCTTCCAGGTCCCGCGACGGTTCCAGCGACTGGCTCGCGCCATCCTCGTGCAACCCTTCATGCTCGCCGTCCTGCAAGAGGTCGTCGAAACTGAACAGGCGGCTGCCCAAGGTATCGTTCAAAATCCCGTAATAATCATCGAGACTCAATTGAAGTTCGGCAGCAACCTCGTGATCTTTAGCGTCGCGGCCGGTTTTTGCTTCAATCGCACGAATGGCGTCGCTGACCATGCGCGTGTTGCGGTGAACCGAACGTGGCGCCCAGTCCCCCTTGCGCACTTCATCGAGCATCGCGCCACGGATACGAATACCCGCGTAGGTCTCGAAACTCGCACCCTTGGTGGAGTCGTACTTGGTCGACACTTCGAGCAACCCAATCATGCCCGCCTGAATCAAGTCCTCGACCTGAACACTGGCCGGCAGACGCGCCAGCAGATGGTAGGCGATGCGTTTGACCAGCGGGGCATAACGCTCAATCAGCTCGTACTGGGAATCCTTGGATGATTTGCTGTACATGCGATAGCCACTTGCAGTCATGACACAGGCCCTGCACTGGTCTGATGAACCAGGCGCTCAACGAAAAATTCAAGGTGGCCACGCGGGTTCGCCGGCAGTGGCCAGGTGTCGACCTTTTGCGCGATGGCCTTGAACGCCAGCGCACATTTGGAACGTGGAAACGCTTCGTAGACCGCACGCTGCTTCTGCACGGCCTTGCGCACGCACTCGTCGTACGGCACAGCACCCACGTATTGCAGGGCCACGTCGAGGAAACGGTCGGTGACCTTGGTCAGTTTGGCGAACAGGTTGCGCCCTTCCTGCGGGCTTTGGGCCATGTTGGCCAGCACACGGAAGCGGTTCATGCCGTAATCGCGGTTGAGCAGTTTGATCAGCGCGTAGGCGTCAGTGATCGAGGTCGGTTCATCGCACACCACCAGCAGCACTTCCTGTGCCGCGCGCACGAAACTCACCACCGACTCACCAATCCCGGCAGCGGTGTCGATCACCAGCACGTCCAGGTTGTCGCCGATTTCGCTGAAGGCCTGAATCAGACCGGCGTGTTGTGCCGGGCTCAGTTGAACCATGGTCTGGGTGCCGGAGGCCGCCGGTACGATGCGCACACCGCCCGGGCCTTGCAACAGGACATCGCGCAGCTCGCAACGGCCTTCAATAACGTCAGCCAGGGTGCGTTTGGGGGTCAGCCCCAACAAGACGTCGACGTTGGCCAGACCCAGATCGGCGTCCAGCAACATAACGCGGCGCCCCAGCTCGGCCAGAGCCAGCGAGAGGTTCACTGACACATTGGTCTTGCCTACGCCACCTTTGCCACCGGTCACCGCGATAACCTGAACGGGATGCATGCTGCCCATAGTTAATTCTTTACCTTGTCTTGCTTAGACCCAAGCCACATTTCGGGCTGCACGTTCACTGAGTGAACAATGCCTGGCAGACCAACGATGCAGGTATTTTCCATTGTCATTTTCCTTACCTAGCCCGCGCGCTTGCCGGTGCTGTGATAAAGATCCGCAAACATATCCGCCATTGCTTCCTCGCTCGGCTCCTCCTGCATCTGCACACTGACGGCACGGCTTACCAACTGGTGCCGACGGGGCAGATGCAGATCATCCGGTATCCGTGGGCCATCGGTCAGATAGGCCACGGGCAATTCGTGTGTCACCGCCAGGCTCAGCACTTCGCCAAGGCTTGCGGTTTCGTCGAGTTTGGTCAGGATGCACCCGGCCAGACCGCAACGCTTGTAACTGTGATAGGCCGCGGTCAGCACTTGCTTCTGGCTGGTGGTGGCCAGTACCAGGTAGTTGCGCGCCTTGATGCCGCGACCGGCCAGGCTCTCCAGTTGCAGGCGCAATGCCGGGTCGCTGGCTTGCAGGCCAGCGGTGTCGATCAGCACCACGCGCTTGCGCAACAGAGGCTCCAGCGCCTGCGCCAGAGACTGGCCCGGGTCGACGTGGGTCACCGGCACATTGAGAATCCGGCCCAGCGTCTTGAGCTGCTCCTGAGCCCCGATGCGGAAGCTGTCCATGCTCACCAGCGCGATATTTTGCGCGCCGTATTTCAACACATAACGGGCTGCGAGTTTGGCCAATGTAGTGGTCTTGCCCATACCGGCCGGACCGACCATGGCAATCACCCCACCCTCTTCCAGCGGCTCGACGTCCGGTGTGACGATCATGCGCGCCAGATGAGCCAGCAACATGCGCCAGGCATGAGGCTGATCATCGACATCCGGGACCATATTCAGCAGGTCACGGGACAGAGGGCCAGACAGGCCCACACGCTGCAAACGACGCCACAGGTTGGCCTGCTGCGGACGGCTGCCTTGCAACTGGTTCCAGGCCAGCGAACCGAGCTGGACTTCCAGCAGTTCGCGCAGGCCATTCAACTCCGAACGCATCGACTCGTAAGCGCGTTGGCTAATCCCCGGTTCGGCGGCGGATTGACGCTCAGCGCGCTCGGCACGGTCGGCGGCAATAGCGGCGTGGATCGAGGGGCGGAACGGTTCATCCAGCGTCGGTTCGATCTGCTTGCTGTCGTCCATCGCAAGACCGGCAAACAACTGCCGGTTGGCGACCGTGTCCAGCTCGCTACGGCTGGTCAGCTCGGCCTGTGCGGTGACGATGCGCGACTGAGTCTTGCGCAGCTCGTCTTCCAGCTCGATATTCGGCACACGCGGCGCCAGCGCCGACAGTTTGTAATCCAGCGCGGCTGTCAGTTCCACACCACCGGCGATCCGCCGGTTGCCGATGATGGCGGCTTCAGCGCCCAGCTCATCACGAACCAGTTTCATGGCTTGTCGCATATCGGCGGCGAAAAAACGCTTAACTTGCATGACTCACTACCTCAGCCGTTCGGCCCGACAGTCGCTACGATGGTGACTTGCTTATTGTCAGGAATTTCCTGATAAGCCAAAACATGCATGTTCGGAACCGCCAGGCGCCCAAAGCGGGACAACATGGCGCGAACCGGACCTGCAACCAACAAAATGACCGGCTGACCCTGCATCTCCTGACGCTGCGCCGCTTCGATCAACGAGCGCTGAAGCTTCTCAGCCATACTCGGTTCGAGCAGAACGCCTTCTTCCTGACCCTGACCTGCCTTCTGCAGACTATTGAGCAATATCTGTTCCAACCTTGGCTCAAGGGTGATAACAGGCAGCTCCGGCTCAATGCCCACAATGCTTTGCACGATGGCGCGGGACAGGCCGACCCGTACGGCGGCCACCAATGCGGCGGTATCTTGACTCCGGGCGGCATTGTTGGCGATAGCTTCGGCAATGCTGCGAATATCGCGCACCGGCACCTGCTCGGCCAACAGCGCCTGCAACACCTTGAGCAGCGCCGATAACGACAGCACGCCCGGCACCAGCTCTTCAGCCAGTTTCGGCGAACTCTTGGCCAGCAGCGTCATCAGTTGCTGCACTTCCTCATGACCGATCAGCTCATGAGAGTGCTTGTACAGAATCTGGTTCAAGTGGGTCGCGACGACAGTGCTGGCATCGACCACGGTGTAACCGAGGGACTGGGCTTGGGCGCGCTGGCTGATTTCGATCCAGACTGCCTCCAGCCCGAACGCCGGGTCTTTGGCAGTGATGCCGTTGAGGCTGCCGAACACCTGACCGGGGTTGATCGCCAGCTCGCGGTCGGGGTAGATCTCGGCTTCGGCCAAGGTCACGCCCATCAGCGTCAAACGATACGCGCTCGGCGCCAGGTCCAGGTTGTCGCGAATGTGTACGGTTGGCATCAGGAAGCCCAACTCTTGCGACAACTTCTTGCGCACGCCCTTGATCCGCGCCAGCAGTTGCCCACCCTGATTGCGGTCTACCAGCGGGATCAAGCGATAACCCACTTCCAGGCCGATCATGTCGATCGGGGTCACATCGTCCCAGCCCAGCTCTTTCGACTCCTGGGCACGGGTTGGCGATGGCAACAGGTCCTGTTGACGCTTGACCTCTTGAATCGCGGCCAGCTTGGCCTGGTTCTGTTTTTTCCACAGCAGGTAAGCCCCCCCTGCTGCCAACAGGCCCAGACTGATGAACGAGAAGTGCGGCATGCCCGGCACCAGGCCCATGATCACCATGATCGCCGCCGACACCGCCAGCGCCTTGTGCGAGGTGAACATCTGGCGGCTGACCAGCTTGCCCATTTCTTCGGAACCCGATGCACGGGTCACCATGATCGCGGCGGCAGTGGACAGCAGCAGCGAAGGCAGTTGCGCCACCAAACCGTCACCGATGGTCAGCAGGGCGTAAACCTTGCCTGCGTCGGAGAAGGTCATGTTGTGTTGCAGGATGCCCACCAGCATGCCGCCGATGAGGTTGATGAACAGAATCAGCAGACCGGCGATGGCGTCGCCGCGCACGAACTTACTGGCACCGTCCATGGAGCCGTAGAACTCGGCTTCCTGGGCGACTTCAAGACGGCGACGCTTGGCTTCGGCCTGATCGATGAGACCGGCGTTGAGGTCGGCGTCGATGGCCATCTGTTTACCGGGCATGGCGTCGAGGGTGAAGCGCGCGCTCACCTCGGAAATACGACCGGCACCTTTGGTCACGACCACGAAGTTGATGATCATCAGGATCGCGAACACCACGATACCGACGACGTAGTTACCGCCGATCACCACTTCACCGAAGGCCTGAATCACCTTACCGGCAGCGGCGTGGCCGTCCTGACCGTGGAGCATGACGACGCGGGTCGATGCGACGTTCAGCGCCAGGCGCAGCAAGGTCGCGATCAGCAGAATGGTCGGAAAGACCGAGAAATCCAAAGGCCGTAGGGCGTACACGCAGACCAGCAACACGACGATGGACAGCGCGATGTTGAAGGTGAAAAACACGTCCAGCAGAAACGGCGGCATCGGCAACATCATCATTGCCAGCATGACCAGCAACAACAGCGGCACGCCCAACTGACCACGACCCAGACCGACCAGCCCGGAGCGTGCGTTAGTGATTAATTGAGAACGATCCACCGATTCTGTACCTGCGCGTTAAATCAAACTTTTGACGCCAGAGGCGTTGTAACGCAGGTATTGCAAAAACCTGTCCAACTCTTGGATTGGATTGAATATATCAGAGTGCCATTATTGGGGAATGTGGTGTGGTCGACATAATTTGACGTTAGATTCTTTCTCTGATGCCAGGCCCTACTAATTATCCCGCCGCAAATCCGGCGGAATCGGTAGATTGTCTTTCAACGGATCAGGCCGTTTGCCCTTCCCGGCCCGGAACTGACGAATCTGATAGACATACGCCAAGACCTGCGCCACCGCCAGATACAACCCGGCAGGAATCTCGTTTTCCAACTCGGTGCTGTAATAGATCGAACGCGCCAGCGCCGGGGACTCCAGCAACTGGATTTCGTGCTCGGCGGCAATCTCGCGAATCTTCAGCGCAATGAAGTCCGTCCCCTTGGCCAGCAACACCGGCGCACCGCCCTTGTCCGGGTCGTACTTGAGCGCCACGGCGTAGTGGGTCGGGTTGGTGATGACCACGTCTGCCTGGGGCACCGCCGCCATCATCCGCCGCTGCGACATCTCACGCTGCAACTGGCGAATCCGCTGTTTGACCTCGGGTCGCCCTTCGTTGTCCTTGTGCTCGTCGCGCACTTCCTGCTTGGTCATCAGCAGCTTTTTGTGCGCATCCCACAGCTGCACCGGCACGTCCACGGCCGCGATGATCAACAGCCCGCAGGCCATCCACAGCGTGCTCCAGCCCACCAGTTGCAGGCTGTGGGCCATGGCCATTTCCATCGGTTCATGGGCAATGGCCAACAGGTCGTTCTTGTCCTTGGCCAGCACCATGATCGCCACGATCAAGATGATGAAAAATTTGGCGAGGGACTTGAGCAGCTCGATCAGCGATTTGGGCGACACCATGCGCTTGAGCCCGGCCAGCGGGTTCAAGCGACTGAATTTGGGCGCCATCGACCCTGCAGCGAACAACCAGCCACCCAGCGAAATCGGCCCGATCAGTGCTGCAATGGTCAGCGCGACCAACAACGGCGTGACGGACATCAAGGCGACTTTGCCTGACGCCATCAGCATCAGGCTCATGCTGCGTTCTTCCATCAGCGCGTCGCGGGAAATGACGAAATTGTCCCGCATCAACTGCATCATCATTTCGGCCATGGACCCGCCGAACGCCAGCAAACCGGCGGCGCCGACGATCATGACGATGACGGTATTGAGTTCTTTGGAACGGGCGATCTCGCCCTTTTCTCTGGCCTCACGTTTTCGTTTGTCCGTGGGGTCTTCTGTCTTGTCCTGACCGCTCTCGCTTTCAGCCATGTCAGCGCGCCTTGACCATGTCTTTGAGCAACTGCAAGGCGTCCACCGCCAGCGGTTGGTACTGATTGAGAATGTCGCCGAGGGAGATCCACAAAATCCCCATGCCCAGCACCAGTGTCAGCGGAAAACCAATCGAGAAGATGTTCAGTTGCGGCGCCGCACGGGTCATTACGCCCATCGCGATGTTGACTACCAACAAGGCTGTGATCGCGGGCAGCACCAGAATCAGCGCAGCGCCCAACACCCAGCCCAGACGCAGCACCAGCTCCCAGAAATTGGCCGTCATCAGCCCCTGCCCCACGGGCAAGGTGGTGAAGCTTTCGATCAGCACTTCAAACACCACCAGGTGGCCATTCATGGCAAGAAACAACAGCGTGACCAGCATGGTGAAGAACTGGCCGATCACCGCCACCGAGACACCGTTGACCGGGTCGACCATGGACGCGAAGCCCATGCCCATCTGGATCGCAACGATTTGCCCGGCAATCACGAACGCCTGAAAGAACAGTTGCAACGACAGGCCCAGCGCAGCGCCAATGATGATCTGCTGGGCAATCAGCAGCAGCGCGCTGAGGTCCAGCGCATGCACTTCCGGCATCGGCGGCAGACTCGGCGCGACGACCACGGTGATCGCCAGCGCCAGATAGAGACGCACCCGGCTCGACACCAGCGTGGTGCCGAACACCGGCATGGTCATCAGCACGGCCGCGATACGAAACAGCGGCAGCATGAACGCCGCCACCCAGGTGCTGATCTGCGTGTCGGTCAGCGCCAGAACAGGTTCCATTGCCGACTCAGCCGATGACTTGGGGAATGCTGGTGTACAGCGTGATGATGTAATCCATGAACGTGCGCACCAGCCACGGGCCAACGGCGATCAGGGTCACCAGCATCACCAGCAGGCGAGGCAGGAAGCTCAAAGTCTGTTCGTTGATCTGGGTGGCGGCCTGAAACATCGACACCAGCAGGCCGACGATCAGGCTCGGCACCACCAGAATCGCCACCATGGTGGTGGTCAGCCACAGGGCTTCACGAAACAGGTCTACAGCAACTTCCGGGGTCATGCCGCGCACTCCTCGTCAAACAGATTCATACGCCACCAAAGCTGCCAGCCAGCGTACCGATGATCAGCGCCCAACCGTCCACCAGCACGAACAACATGATCTTGAACGGCAGCGAAATGATCAGCGGCGACAGCATCATCATACCCATGGCCATCAGCACGCTGGCGACCACCAGGTCGATGATCAGAAACGGGATGAAAATCATGAAACCGATCTGAAACGCGGTCTTCAATTCCGAGGTCACGAACGCGGGCACGATGATGGTCAGCGGCGCGGCATCCGGGGTCGGAATGTCGGTGCGCTTGGACAGGCGCATGAACAGGTCCAGATCGCTGGAGCGGGTTTGCGCCAGCATGAAGTCCTTGATCGGCACTTCAGCCTTGGCCACCGCATCCTGCGCGGTCATCTTCTCGGCCAGATAAGGCTGCAGCGCGTCGGTGTTCACACGGTCGAACACTGGGGCCATGATGAACAGCGTCAGAAACAGCGCCATACCGGTGAGGATCTGGTTCGACGGCGTCTGTTGCAGCCCCAGCGCTTGGCGCAGGATCGAGAACACGATGATGATCCGCGTGAAGCTGGTCATCAGCATGACGAATGCCGGGATGAAGCTCAGCGCCGTCATGATCAGCAGGATTTGCAGGCTGACCGAATACTCTTGCTGGCCGTTGGCACCCGTGCCCAGCGTGATCGCCGGAATCGACAACGGGTCGGCGGCGAGCGCCAGCGGCGCTGCCAGCAGCAACAGCAGCGTCAAAACAATGCGCATCAGTTCTTATCCTTCTGACCCTGTTTGCCCAGCACTTCCATCAGGCGCTTGGCGAACTCTGGCGTGGCGTGCTGAGTGGCAGGCACCTCGACGGGCTCGTTCATCACATGCAATGCGGTGATGCTGCCAGGCGACACCCCCAACAAGACCTGCTCGTTACCGACCTGAACCAGCACCAGTCGATCGCGCGGCCCCAAAGCGCGGGAGCCGACCAGTTCGATGACCTGATTGCCCGCAGGGCCGGTGCTCTGAACCCGACGCAGGAGCCACGCCAGACCAAAGATAAGCGCCACCACCAAGCCCAGGCCCAGCACCAGTTGCATCAACTGGCTGCCAATGCCGCTGCTCAACGCGCTGACCGGCGGCACGACCGCAGGCGCCGTGTTCGACGCCGCAGTGCCGGCAGCCGGCGCGGCGGGTGCCACGGCATCGGCCGCCAACACCGCCCAGGACATCAACACGACAGGCGCTGCCAGCAGGCCCTTGAGCCGCTTCACGAGAAAAGCGCTCACTTAACGCAGCTTCTTGATACGTTCGCTCGGGCTGATCACGTCGGTCAAACGGATGCCGAACTTCTCGTTCACCACCACCACTTCACCGTGAGCGATCAGCGTGCCGTTGACCAGCACATCCAGTGGCTCACCCGCCAGACGGTCCAGCTCGATCACCGAGCCCTGGTTCAGTTGCAGCAGGTTGCGGATGTTGATGTCGGTGCTGCCCACTTCCATGGAAATGGACACCGGAATGTCGAGAATCACATCCAGATTGGGGCCGTCCAGCGACACCGGGCCGGTCTGCTTCGGCACACTGCCGAACTCTTCCATCGCCATGCGGTTGCCCGAGGACTGACCGGCATCGGCCGCCAGCAGCGCGTCGATGTCCGCCTGACCACCCTCACCCGCTTCACCCAGGGCCGCAGCCCACTCGTCGGCCAGTGCCTGGTCGTCTGTGGAGTTCATTTCGTTTTCATCAGCCATGGTTGTCCTCGTCGAGCAATATTCGTTGACACAGCAATTCGTTTACACAGCGCATTCTGAAACTGACAGCACCCGTCAGCGGCGTTCGACCGGCTCGACCACTTGCAGGGCCAGGTTACCCTTGTGCGAACCGAGCTTGACCTTGAACGACGGCACGCCATTGGCGCGCATGATCAAGTGATCGTTCAGCTCCACCGGAATCACGTCACCCGGCTGCATGTGCAGGATGTCCCGCAATTTGAGCTGACGACGGGCCACGGTGGCGCTGAGCGGCACCTGCACGTCCATCACGTCCTGCTTGAGCGCATTGACCCAGCGTTCGTCCTGATCGTCCAGATCGGACTGGAAACCGGCGTCGAGCATTTCACGCACCGGCTCGATCATCGAATACGGCATGGTCACGTGCAGGTCGCCGCCACCGCCGTCGAGTTCGATGTGGAACGTCGAAACGACAATGGCCTCACTGGGGCCGACGATGTTGGCCATGGCCGGGTTCACTTCCGAGTTGATGTACTCGAAATTGACTTCCATGATCGCCTGCCAGGCTTCCTTCAGGTCGATGAACGCCTGATCCAGCACGATCCGCACCACGCGCAGTTCGGTCGGGGTGAATTCCCGGCCTTCGATCTTGGCGTGACGGCCATCGCCGCCGAAGAAGTTGTCCACCAGCTTGAACACCAGCTTGGCGTCCAGGATGAACAGCGCAGTGCCGCGCAACGGCTTGATCTTGACCAGGTTCAGGCTGGTGGGCACGTATAGCGAATGCACGTACTCGCCAAACTTCATCACCTGCACGCCGCCCACCGCCACGTCCGCCGAACGGCGCAGCAGGTTGAACATGCTGATGCGGGTGTAACGGGCGAAACGCTCGTTGATCATCTCCAGGGTCGGCATGCGTCCACGGACGATGCGGTCCTGACTGGTCAGGTCATAACTTTTGACGCTGCCCGGTTCGATAACGCTTTCGGTCTGTACCAGACCATCGTCCACGCCATGCAGCAGCGCGTCGATTTCATCCTGGGACAGCAGGTCTTGCACGGCCATGTCGTGGTCCTACTGCAGTACGTAGTTAGTGAAAAGAACCTGTTCGATGACGCTTTTGTTCAACTCTTTCTGGCCAACTTCCTGCACCACCGCAGCGGCCTTCTGGCGCAGCATTTCCATGCCGACCGGCGTTGCGATGGTGTCGAATGGCTGACCGGAGAACATCATCACCAGATTGTTGCGAATGACCGGCATGTGCACTTTCAGCGCTTCCAGATCGGCGTGATCGCGGGCCAGCAGGGTAATGCTGACCTGCATGTAGCGCTGACGGCCGTTGACGTTGTAATTGACCACGAACGGCGGAGTCAGTGGCTCGAAGATCGCCTCTTTCTTGACGTTCGCAGCTTCTGCAGCCGCCACAGCCGGATCCGGCTTGCTTTCAGCCTTGTGCATGATGAACCAGGTCGCACCGACCGACAGACCGATGGCCAGCAACAGACCAACCACCACCAGGATGATGATCTTCAGTTTGCCTTTCTTCGCCGGGTCTTTAACTGCTGCGTCGTCGCTCTTCGCCATGCCAATAATCCGTCACTATCCAAAGGGTTCGGTGTTGCGTGACAGAGGGAGAGCAAGGTGTGTGCCAGAGTTGAAAACAGAAGGGGGAGAACGACTGTGGGAGCGAATTCATTCGCTCCCACAGGTGTTGCGGCGTGACAGATCGATCCGCCACGCGATGAATCAAGCGTAGTAATCGACCGCGCTGGAACCCACGACGGTCAGCGGTGCGCTGGCCACGGCACTGGCAGCATCGATCGGGGCGCCGTCGGCGATCAGGTCGCTGCCGCTGGCATTGCCCGAACCGCTGGCGCCGTTACCGCGCTGGGCGTTGCCGCCGGACTGCTGTTGCGCCTGTTGCTGCATGTTGCGCGACTGATCGGACACGTTCACGTCCACCTGCCCCATGCCCTGCTGGGCAAAGGAGTCGCGCAGACGGGCCATCTGGCTTTCCAGCGCATCACGCACACCCACGTGGGCGCTCATGAAGGTGACCTGCGTCTGCTGGTCTGCCGCCATATTGACGCGAATGTCCAGACGGCCGAGTTCAGCCGGTTCCAGTTGAATATCCGCCTGTTTCAAGTTTTGACTGGACAGGTACATCACGCGGTTGACCACGCCTTCGGTCCAGCCACTCTGATTCATCGCCAACGGCTGATTGAGCAATGGCGATGGCGTCGCAGAACCCGGCTTGACCTGGGCCGCCTGAGACAATGCCGCCAGACGATCAGCGAAGTTGTCGACGCGCGTATCGCTGCTCGCCCCTTTGACGTCTTTCAGGCCGTCGGCCAGCAGACTGCCGAACGCCTTGTCACCGCCACTTTCGGTGGCGTTCTTGTCGACAGGCTGATCGCCCAAGGCCGCCAGATTACCGGCCAGCATCTGCGCCGGATCGGCATTCGGATCCTGTTTGCCGGTGGTCTTGCTGGCGTCGGTCAGGTGTGCGGAGTTCTGCGCGGTCTGCTGGGTCTTGTTCTCCAGCGCGACCTGAACCGCCGTCAACCCTTCCAGTGGATCGGCCGACGGATCGAAAGTGTCATCGGAAGCATCGGTGGCCGTCGCCGCGGTCGGCGCTTGAACGGTCGGCGGTGGAATCACTTGCGCGGTACTGGCCAGCAGCGCCGCCGGATCCACCACAGGCTGCGGATCGACCACTGGCTGCACAGGTTCAGTGACCGGCGGCGTGACCGCCAACGTCGGGTCCAGCACCGAGTCAGCGACAGTGGCGTCGACAACCGTCGAATCGGTGGAAGCGTTCGACGCGTCTGAGGTGTCGTCGTCGGAATCGTCGTCGCTGTCGTTGTCGGCGCGGTTGTCGGTTTTACTGTTCACCGTCTTGGCAGGCAAGCCATTGCCGTTACCGGCAACGGTCTTGTCGGAAGCGGCAGATGAGTGGCTGGCGCTGTCCTTGCGGTCTGCTGCCGGACTCTTGGCGCTGGACGGTTTGGCCGGGCTGTCATCGACACTGGACGGCTTGGGGCCGGCCTGTTTGGCAAACACGCTCGAAAAGCTGGAAGTGTTGTCCTTGACGGGGTCTGGCGCCTTTGCCGACGTGGCGGCGCTGGCTTTCTGGGCTTTGGCAGCGGTCAGAGCCGTCAATAAAGGGTTGTTGGCAAGGGCCATGTTGATCTCCGCAAGAGCACGATTGCACAGATGTCTAGCAAATGGCGGGCCAGCTTCTGAAAATCTGGCGATCGGAGCTCATCGACCGATGAGGCTGGTCTGCAATTCGACATCGAAAAAATCGCGCACCACCCGGTGCTCAACCTCGATGGCTTTGATCAATTGCTTGACTTGGGCATCAGTAGCAGTGACAGGCCCATGGGAAAGGTCTTCAAGCTGACGGCACAACTGCGCCAGATCGACGGCGCCCATGTTGCTGCAACTGCCTTTGAAGCTGTGGGCCATCATGCCGACCTGCTCCATCTGGCTGGCCGATGCTGTCGAGAAGCCCGGTGCCAGGATCAGTTGGTTCAGATCCCTGACGCGCTTTTCGGAATCCTTGATGAACACCTCCAGCAGCGCCGGGTACTCACCCTCCATGACATCACGCAATGTGCCGAGAACGGCCAGATCCACATGATTTTCCAAGACTTGTTCGCTCCTTGATCAAGAATCGCGGGATTATGCCAGACCCTCCCAGACGAACTCCACAGAGGCCGTCCGACCATCCGTCGACCACTGACAGCGGTCGCTAAGCTCCCTGACCAGACTCAACCCACGCCCGGACAGCTGATTGACCGCAGGCGGCAGCGCCAGCACCTGCTCGACATTGAATCCGTTGCCACTGTCGTGCACCTGAACGATCAGCCGACCGCCACCCTGCGCCACCGGGATTATCTGGAAGTTAAACCGGATGAAACCGTCTTCCAGGTTATCCAGCCGCTCGCCGCGCTGCTGGTAGTACAGAGCAAAACCCGCCGCGTCCTGCTTGAGCGCCGAATCCAGCCCCAGCACACCATGCTCCAGCGCATTGCTGTACAGCTCAGCCATCACGGTGTACAGCTCGCCGCTTTGCTGACGCAGGCCGTGCACTTCCTGCAACAACTGCAACAGGTAGGGCAAAGGGTTGAAACGTTTGAGGGTCGATGCCCGGAATTCAAAGCTCGCCGACCAGTCCAGCGGGCTGGAATCGCCACTGTCACTGTAAATGACCGATGGCGGGCCAAGAGATTCCGGCTCCGTGAAGCCCACTTCGACCATGCTCACGTCATCGCGCACTTGCCCGCGAAAGCGCGCCAGCGCCCACTGCACCTCTTCCATCAGCAGGTCGGGGTTGCGATTGGAGACGAACACGTTCTGTAAACGCCGCGCGCCGAACATCTCGCCGCTCTCGTCGGTGCTGTCCACCACCCCATCGGAGAGCAGGAACACCCGATCACCGGCTGCGAAGGGATAGACCTGCGTGTTGTCGTCAAAACTGCTGGCGCTCAGCACGCCCAACGGCAAGTGAGAGGACACCAGCGGCGTGTGCGGGCGACCATCGGCATGCAGCAGATAACCGTCGGGCAAACCGCCGTTCCAGACCTCGACCTGCTGCTGCTTGAAGTTCACGCAGATCAGCGCGGCGCAGCAGAACATATCCACCGGCAGAATGCGTTTGAGCTTGGCGTTCATCTCGCGCAGGGTTTCTGGCAGCCCATAGCCCTTGGCGGTCATGCCGTAGAAGACTTCCGCCAATGGCATGGCGCCCACCGCCGCCGGAAGGCCATGGCCGGTGAAGTCGCCCAGCAGCAGGTGCATGTTGCCGGACGGCGCCCAGGCCGCCAGCAGCAGGTCGCCGTTGAACAGCGCATAAGGGGATTGCAAGTAGCGAATATTGGGAGCGCTCAAGCAACCGGAGTGGGCGATCTGATCGAACACTGCCTTGGCCACGCGCTGTTCGTTGAGCAGGTATTTGTGGTGCCGGGCAATCAGGTCGCGTTGCTGCAGAACGGTTTCCTGCAACAGCCGCAGGCGGTTCATGGCGTTGATCTTGGCCGCCAGCACCACCTGGTTGTAAGGCTTGGCCACGAAATCATCGCCCCCGGCGTCCAGACAACGTGCCAGCGCCTCGCCTTCGGTCAGCGATGTCAGGAAAATGATCGGGACCAGCGACTCCCCCGCCAACTCCTTGATTTGCCGTGCGGCCTCAAATCCGTCCATCACCGGCATCAGGGCGTCGAGCAGGATCAATTGCGGGCGGCTGCGCTCGAACACCGCAACGGCCTCGGCACCGTCGCAGGCATTCAGCACTTCATGGCCCTGGCGACTGATGATCGCCGACAGCAACATGCGGTCACTGGCATTGTCGTCAGCGATGAGGATCTTCAATCGCTCAGGCGGCGCAGATTCCACCATCAGCCGATATGGAAGAGTTTGGCGAAGTTGGAAATGGCAAGAATCTTGACCACGTCAGCGCTGCAGTTTTCCAACCGCACGTCGGCGCGGTCACCGCCGGCATGATCACGCAGCAACAGGAGCATACCCAGCGCCGAACTGTCGAGGTAATTGGTGTCTTTCAGGTCGACCACATAACGGGTGGCGCGGGTTTCTTTCTCGTAGGCCCCGCGAAAATCCTGATGCGTGGAAAAGTCGAAACGTCCCTTGATCTTGATGGTCAGTTGCTGCCCGTCGGGAGCACGCTCGGAGGTTACTGACATAGGCAAATCCCTTATATGAAACAGCGTCAGACGGGTGAAGTTTTAGCACTGCTTGTGCGGCGCGGCAAATGGAGATTGCGGTGAGCGGTCGGCGTCAGGCACAACGCAGAGCCTTTTGGGAGCCGGTTGGGCGGCCAAAGCGGTTGATCAGTGATAAATGAACTGACTGACAGGCCCATTCGCCAGCAAGCCGGCTCCCACAGATTCAGCGTCGAGCTGAAGATTTGGATTCGACGCGACTTTTGTGGGAGCCGACTTGGTGGCGAAAGCGGTATGTCGATGACTAGGTTCTCAACTGACCCAACGCGTTCACCGGCCCAGTGAGCGCTCACTGAAGATCACGACATCACCCGCTAGAACGCCTCATGCCGCGGCAAGCGCTGGGACAGTTCATCCAGCAGCTTCTGCTCGCGCTTGTCTTCCAGCGCCCGGGCTTCGTCGATGTAGCGCTGCACCAGTTTGCGCAAGCCTTCCACCCGCGCGTAGGCCTTCTGCCATTCGCCGCGCGCCTTGTTGAGGTTGTTCTGGTGCCAGTTGAGGCTCTGCCGTTGCTGACTGACGGCAGTTTCGAGCTGATTGAGGAAGCGCTGATAGTTCATCAGCCACTGGCCGGACACCCCATGAGCGCCCTTGTTGATCCACTGCTGTTGATAGTCGGAACGAAATTTTTCCAGCTCGGCGAGCTTGCCTTCCGCCAGCCGGACCTGCCCCTGAAAATGCCCCAGGCGCTGGACGGCGGCCTTTTCGGCCTTCTCGGCCATTTCCACCACCGGCGCCAGGCGGCCCGCGCGAGTCTGCGCCATGGCCTATCAGCCTCCGCCCTGGGGATTGAAGATCTTCGCCAACTGCTCCTCACTGCTCTGCATGCTTTCGTTGTCGTGCAACCCTTGACGCAGGTACTGAACGAGCTGCGGTTGCAGGTTGATGGCCAGGTCCGTCTCGCGATCACCACCGGCGACGTACGCGCCGACGCTGATCAAATCGCGACTCTGCTGGTAACGCGACCACAACTGCTTGAAGTACTGCGCCTGCACCATGTGCTGCGGATCGACCACCGACGGCATGACCCGGCTGATGGACGCTTCGATGTCGATGGCCGGGTAATGCCCTTCCTCAGCCAAACGTCGGGACAGCACGATGTGCCCGTCGAGCACGCCCCGCGCCGAGTCGGCAATCGGGTCTTGTTGGTCGTCGCCTTCGGACAGCACGGTGTAGAACGCAGTGATCGAACCCCCGCCCTTTTCCGCATTACCGGCACGCTCGACCAGCTTCGGCAACTTGGCGAACACCGAAGGCGGATAACCTTTGGTCGCGGGCGGCTCGCCGATGGCCAGCGCGATTTCCCGCTGGGCCTGGGCGAAACGTGTCAGCGAGTCCATCAGCAACAGGACGTTCTTGCCCTTGTCGCGGAAATATTCAGCGATGCGCGTGCAGTACATCGCTGCGCGCAGCCGCATCAGCGGCGCATCATCCGCCGGGGACGCGACCACCACCGAACGCTTGAGGCCTTCTTCGCCGAGAATGTGCTCGATGAACTCCTTCACCTCACGGCCCCGCTCGCCGATCAGCCCGACCACGATGATGTCGGCCTCGGTGAAGCGGGTCATCATGCCCAGTAGCACGGACTTACCCACACCAGTCCCTGCGAACAGGCCCAGGCGCTGACCGCGACCAACCGTCAACAACCCGTTGATGCAGCGAATGCCCACGTCCAGTGGCTGGCTGATCGGATCGCGCTTGAGGGGGTTGATGGTCGGGCCATCCAGCGGCACCCAGTCTTCGGCCTTCATGCCGCCCTTGCCGTCCAGCGGGCGACCGGCGCCATCCAGCACACGACCGAGCATGGTCATGCCCATCGGCAGGCGACCGGTGTCCGGCAGTGGCACCACCCGGGCGCCCGGCGCGATACCGGCGACGCTGCCCACGGGCATCAGAAAGACCTTGCCCCCGGCGAAGCCCATGACTTCGGCCTCGACTTCCACTGGGTGATGGTTGTCATCGTTGATCACCACACAGCGGCTGCCCATCGCCGCGCGCAAGCCTTCCGCTTCGAGGGTCAGGCCAACCATGCGCAGCAGACGCCCTTCTACCACCGGCTGAACCGGCAGACGAACGGCTTCAGCATAGGTGCTCAGGCGCTTGCCAAAGCTGGTGCGTTCAAGACGCATCGGAGGCGTCCGGGGTCTTGTTCAGCGCATCTTCAGCGCTCTTGATAGCCGCCTCCAGATCGACGCTGACGTCCGGCATGGCCGGGTGCAGCGCCTGCTCATGAAGCTGATCGAACATCTTGGCGATGGCGACGCTCAAGCGGGTTTCGACCGTTGCGTCGATACGGCTGTGTTCGGTCTCCACCCGACAACCGCCCGGTTGCAGCGTGTCGTCTTCAAGGATGCGCCAGTTTTCTTCATGGCGCTCACGCAGGGCTTTGACCTGAGCGAAATCCTGAGAGTTGACCAGAATCCGCACGTTGTTGGCGCCCATGGGCAGCAGACGTAATGCGTCTTGCAAGACCTTGCCGATCTGGCTGGAGTCGGTCTTCAGCTCACGCTGTATCACTTCCCGCGCCAGATGCTCGACCAACTGAACCACCGACTTTTCAATCTGCGCGTCCTGATCGGCAATCGGCTCGAACAGATGACTCATCAGGGTTTCCAGGCTTTGCAGCTTGGCGGCCAGCGCCACCTCGGCTTCCTGACGCACCTTCAACTGGGTGCTGTGAAAGCCCTCTTTCTCGCCGATGGCAAAGCCTTCGTTGTAGGCGTCCTGACGGATGCTCTCCAGCTCTTCCAGCGTCAGCGGCTGGACTTCCTCCAGCGGGACTTCTTCGCTTTCGGCAGGTTCCGGCTCTTCAATCTCGGGTTCAGGCTCAGGCTCCACATGAGGGTCGAAGCTGGGCAATGCCCAGACATCGATCCCTCGCAGATCCTTGGCCCGAATGAGCTCGCTGGGTGCTTCTTTATCGGAGCTGAACATCGACTACCTACTCTTAAATCATTTCCTCGCCACCCTTGCCGCCGAGAACGATCTCCCCGGCCTCCGCCATACGACGGGCAATGGTGAGGATCTCTTTCTGTGCAGCTTCCACGTCGCTGACGCGAACCGGGCCTTTGGCTTCCAGGTCGTCGCGCAGCAATTCGGCGGCCCGCTTGGACATGTTCTTGAAGATCTTTTCCTTGATCGCCTCGTCGGAGCCCTTGAGCGCCAGCACCAGCACGTCGGAAGAGACTTCGCGCAGCAACGCCTGAATGCCACGGTCGTCGACATCGGCCAGGTTGTTGAAGACGAACATGAGGTCTTCGATCTGGGTCGACAGGTCTTCGTCCACCTCGCGGATGGAATCCATGAGCTGGCCTTCGACCGAACTGTCGAGGAAGTTCATGATGTCCGCCGCACGTTTGATACCGCCCAAGGTGGTACGCGAGGTGTTGGCGTTGCCCGAGAACTGCTTCTCAAGGATCTGGTTCAATTCTTTCAGGGCCGCGGGCTGCACGGTGTTCAACGACGAGACGCGCAGGATGATATCCAGACGCACCTTGTGGTCGAAATGGCCGAGCACTTCACCGGCCTGGTCAGCATCCAGATAAGCGACGACGATGGCCTGGATCTGCGGGTGCTCATAGCGAATGACGTCCGCAACAGCACGCGGTTCCATCCACTTCAGGCTGTCCAGACCACTGGTGTTGCCACCCAGCAGAATGCGGTCGATCAGGCCGTTGGCCTTGTCCTCGCCCAGCGCCTGGGTCAGCATCTTGCGGATGTAACCATCCGATCCGATGCCGACGCCGGTCTGATCGCCGACCAGATCGACGAATTCGCCCATCACCTGCTCGACCTGCTCGCGGTGCACATTGCGCATCTGCGCCATGGCTACACCGACACGCTGGACCTCTTTGGGACCCATGTGACGCAGAACCTGCGCGGCGTCCGTCTCACCCAGGGTGAGCAGCAGGATCGCGGCCTTGTCAACGCGGGTCAGTTTGACCGCTGCACGAGTCTCACTCATCTGTGTTGATCCACTCTTTTACGACCTGAGCCACACGAGCCGGGTCTTCAGCCACCAGGCTCTTGATTGCGTTGAGCTGCGCGTCATAACCCTCACTCGGGCTCGGCAGCAGGATGCTTTGCGGACCGCCCAGACTCACGCGGTCATTGGACAGCTCACCGTCCAGACCCACCATGCCGCCCAACTCGACGTCGCCGTCAGCATGCTTGCCTTTCGGGTTGGTGATGTTGTTCAGCACCGGACGCAGCACGCCGAACACCAGCACCAGGATGAAGATCACGCCCATCGCCTGTTTGACGATGTCCCAGAACCATGGTTGCGAGTAGAACGGAATGTCGGGAATCACTTCGCCACGGTCGGTGGAGAACGGCACGTTGATCACGCTCACGCTGTCGCCACGGGCGGCGTCGAAACCGACGGCGTCCTGCACCAGACGGGTGAAGCGCGCCAGTTGCTCGGCGGTCCACGGCACCGTCGTGGTTTCCCCGTTGGCCGGGTTGACCTTGACCTGATCGTCCACCACGACCGCCACCGACAAGCGATTGATCTTGCCCTGCTGCTGTTTGGTGTGGCTGATGGAACGGTCCAGTTCGAAGTTCTTGGTCGACTGGTTACGCTTGTCCGACGGGTACGGCGCGAGCATCGGCTGGCCGGTGGCCGGGTCCATGATCTGCTGACCGTTGGCGTCCAACAGAGGCTGGCCGGGCGCGATCGGACCGGCAGCACCCGCTGCACCACCGCCCGTGGTTTGCGGCGCCGTGGCCGGACCTGGAGGCTGGTTGCTCAGTGCGCCCGGCACACCTTGCGGACCGCTGCTGCTGGAGCGCTGTTCGCTGGTGGTCTGCTCGCTGCGCAGTGCAGGCTGATCAGGGTTGAAGCTTTCTGCGGTGGATTCGACGGCGCTGAAGTCGACATCCGCCGACACTTCGGCCTTGTAGCGGTCGTTGCCCAGCACCGGTTGCAGGATGTTCTGCACACGCTGGGTCAGCATGCTTTCCATGCGACGGGTGTAGTCGAATTGCTTGCCCGCCATGGTCAGCTCGGAATTCTCCGCCTGATCGGACAGCAGGTTGCCCTTCTGGTCGACCACAGTGACCTGAGATTTGGTCAGCTCAGGAACGCTGGTCGCCACCAGATTGACGATGGCCATGACCTGACCCGGCTCAAGGCTACGACCGGCATACAGCTCAACCAGCACCGAGGCGCTGGGCTTGCGGTCATCGCGAACGAACACCGAGCTTTTCGGGATCGCCAGGTGCACGCGAGCAGCCTTGATGTTGTTCAACGCGGAAATGGTGCGCGCCAGTTCGCCTTCCAGACCACGGCGATAGCGGGTGGCCTCCATGAACTGACTGGTGCCCAGGCCCTGGTCCTTGTCCAGAATCTCGAAGCCGACGTTGCCGTCGTTTTGCGCGATCCCGGCACCGGCCAGTTTGATGCGGGCACGGGAGAGGTCTTCGGACTTGACCAGCAAGGCACCGGAGTTCGGCTCGACGGTGTACGGAATGTCGGCCTGGGCCAATGTGTCCATGACCTGCTTGGTGTCCATGCCGGACAGGCTGCCATACAGCGGCTTGTAGTCCGGTTGTTGCGACCAAAGCACGACGGCAAAACCAATCGCCACGCTGGCGGCCAGACCGACCATGAGGCCGACCTGACGCAACATGGTCATCTCGGAGAGATTTTGCAGGAACGCCAGACCGAACATCGGCGGCTTGCTTCCTGTCGCACCCGCTTTGGCAGGTACGTTATCGGCGACGGCTTCAGCCATGACTTAAATCGTCCTCAAACCGGCATTTGCATGATGTCTTGGTACGCCTGAACCAGCTTGTTGCGTACCTGGGTCAGCGCCTGAAACGAAACGCTGGCTTTCTGCGAGGCAATCATCACGTCAGTGAGGTCCACGCCGCTCTTGCCCACTTCGAAGGCCGTTGCCAACTGATTGGACGCCTGCTGGGTGTCATTCACTTTATTGACGGCCATGCCGAGCATGTCGGAAAAGCTCGTCGCACCGGTCTGCTCAGGGGCATTGACGGCCTTGGGCATGGCCATCGCATCCATTTGCATGGAGCGCATGTCCAACATCAAGCGATTAAATTCAACACCTTGGCTCATGACTTCTCTCTCAAAAGGGCCGCAAATTTTTGACACCGATTCAGCGGTTACCCATGCAGTAGCAACAACGGTGCCAGACCAATGGCGGCACAGTGCCACCTTTTCATGAAAGTATTGGGAGGGTTACAGAATGGATAGCTACACCCAAGAATTACGGAAACCTGTGGGAGCCGGCTTGCTGGCGATAGCGCAGTGTCCGTTACTGATTCACGACTGATCCGACGCATTCGCCAGCAAGCCGGCTCCCACAGCGATCGGTGTTTCTTTCAAGAAGCAAACAGATACCCCTCGACATCCATCCCCGCATCCCGCATCTGCGCCAGCTTGTAGCGCAACGTACGCGGGCTGATACCCAGGCGTTCAGCGGCTTCCTTGCGGCGGCCGCGCTCGGCACGCAGGGTGTCGATGATCAACTGGAACTCTCGACGCCGCAGGTCCTCACC
This sequence comes from Pseudomonas sp. NPDC088444, assembly GCF_044900175.1. Taxonomy (NCBI): domain Bacteria; kingdom Pseudomonadati; phylum Pseudomonadota; class Gammaproteobacteria; order Pseudomonadales; family Pseudomonadaceae; genus Pseudomonas; species Pseudomonas sp. NPDC088444. Next base: position 70,145 of record NZ_JBJDNK010000003.1, on the reverse strand, counting down.
CAATGCCCCCGCCGATTCACCACCGGCCGCATCCGGCGACGGATCAATGACGCCCGGGGTTGTCGGCAGCATCGACGAAACCTGAAGGACCGGCGCCGGTGCAGGCACCGAGGCAAACGAAACAGGCCCGGCCAGACAGAAGTCTTCGGCCTGAATCACCCCGCCCTGTTGCAGAATCAGCGCCCGTTGGACCGCGTTATCCAGCTCACGCACATTGCCCGGCCAGCTGTAGCCCACCAGACACTTCTGCGCATCGGCAGACAGGCGCACCGGCGCATGCTTCATTTTATTGACGTGCTTGGCCAGCAGCCGCTCGGCCAACGGCAGAATATCGCCGGGACGCTGACGCAACGGATGCCAGGCCAGCGGGAACACCGACAGCCGATAGTACAAGTCTTCACGGAAGCGCCCCGCCGCCACTTCCCCCGCCAGATCACGGTTAGTGGTGGCCAGCACGCGAATATCCAGCTCGATGGGCTTGCGTGCCCCGACCCGCTCCACTTCTCGCTCTTGAAGCACGCGCAGCAACTTGGCCTGCAAGCCCATGGGCATCTCGGAAATCTCGTCCAGCAGGATGGTGCCGCCGTCAGCCTGTTCGAACTTGCCCGCCTGGGCTGCGATGGCGCCGGTGAACGAGCCTTTCTCGTGGCCGAACAACGTGGCTTCGAGCATGTTGTCCGGAATCGCTGCACAGTTGATCGCAATGAACGGCTTGCCCGCCCGTGGCGACTGCTGATGAATGAACCGCGCGAGCACTTCTTTACCCGTGCCCGACTCGCCGGAAATCAACACCGTCGATTCACTTTTCGCCACCCGGGCCGCCAGATTCAACAACTGCGCACTGGCAGGCTCGACCGCGACCGGCCCCTCCCCCTCGGCAGGCCCCAGGCGCCCCAATGCATGCCGGGCGACCAGCGCCAGCAACGCCTTGGGTTCGAATGGCTTGACCAGATAATCGGCGGCGCCTTGACGCATCGCTTCGACGGCCCGGTCCACCGAGCCGTGTGCGGTCATTAATAGAACCGGCAATTGCGGGTAACGGCTGCGCAATTGGGCCAGCAACTGATGCCCGTCCATGCCGGGCATATTGACGTCGCTGATCACCAGACTGAACGCGCTGTCGCCCGCCGCGACCAGTGCATCCTCAGCGCAGCCCACGGCCCGGTAATCATGCCCGGCCAACTCCAGGGTTTCGCCCAATGCTTCACGCAGGGAAGGGTCATCCTCGACCAGTAATACCTTGATCGTCATGAAAGGTTACCTGCGGTGCCGACGCCGGGAATCAGCGGTAAGGATACGATGGCACAGGTGCCGCGGCCCGGGCGCGAACGGAATTGCACCTGCCCCTGGTGAGCCCTGGCGACGGCCGTCACCACCGCCAGCCCCAGACCGGTGCCGGTGGTTTTGGTGGTAAAGAACGGCTCCCCCATCCGGGCCAGCGCAGCGGCGTCGATGCCACTGCCGTTGTCACTGATGCACAACCGCAGGGTGTCACCCCGGTTGTACGCATGAATTTTGACGCGAGCGGACGCAGAACTGGCCTGCACCGCGTTCTCGATCAGGTTGAGCAGCGCGCCGACCAGGGTATCGCGGTTGCACAGCAACTCGCCCTCGTTACTGTCGCATTGCCAACGCACGCCGACATCACGCACGTGGGTGTGGGCGGCGGATTCCAGCGCCTCGACCAACGCGCCCGGCGTGACCCGATCTGTCAGCGGCAACTCGCCTCTGGCGAATACCAGCATGTCACGGACCTGATGTTCCAGCTCGTGAAGGCGCTCTTTCAGGCGCCCGGCGAAACGCTGCTGGGTCTCGACGTTCAGCGCCTGCTCAGTCAAATGGCTGGCATAAATCATTGCCGCCGACAATGGCGTGCGGATTTGATGCGCCAGCGAGGCGACCATGCGCCCCAAGGAAGACAAGCGTTCGTGGCGCGCCAACTGGCTTTGCAAATGACGGGTTTCAGTCAGGTCGTTGAGCAGGACCAGTTGGCCCGGCTCGGCGTCCAGCGAGCGCGTCGAGATAGAAAGGCGACGCCCGTCCTTCAGGGAGATTTCGTGACCGTCATCTTCCCGTGGTGCGAAGCAACGCGCGATGACGTGACGCCAGAGCATGCCGATCAACGGTTCGCCCAGCAAATCGATGGCCGCGGGGTTCGCCTCGCGGACGATGCCTGTGCCATCGATCACGATCACACCGCCCGGCAGCAGGTCGAGCAGGTTTTGCAAACGGTTGGCCAGCCGTTCTTTCTCGGCCAGTTCCTGCATCCGTTGGGCGCTGACGACTGCCAATTCGCCCTTGAGCTCGGTGACCCGGGCTTCCAGCAGGCTGTAGGAATCGGTCAGTTGTGCCGACATCTGATTGAACAAGGCGAACGCCTGCTCCAACCCTTGTCGACTCTCTACTTCCGGGGACGGCTGCACTTGCGAACCCGCGGGTACAGGTTCGGAAGACATCTGAGCGGCCTGGGGCATAGTTGATCTCTCGCGTGGCGGACCGTCAGTAAACGGTATGTTGCGAGAGACTTAGCAATCCCCGTGCCGAAAAAAAACCGCTGAAAAATCAGCGGTTTCTCTTTTACGCGTCAAACGAGTGTCAGTCGTCGAACTGATCGTCGCCCTCGCGGCGGCTCATCCCGTACTTGCGCATCTTCTCCACCAGCGTGGTACGACGGATGCGCAAACGTTCAGCCGCTCGCGCCACGATGCCGTTCGCATCGTCCAGTGCCTGCTGAATCAGGCCCTGCTCCAGACCACCCAGATAGTCCTTCAAATCCAGACCTTCCGGAGGTAGCATCGCGCCATTGGCGAAATTTGGCGTATGACCGTTGATCGCCACACGCTCTTCCAGATCGCTGCGCAGACTGTCCACCAACTGCTCGTCTTCGTCATCGACGTAGCGGAATTTCTTCGGCAGTTCGGCGACACCGATCACACCATAGGGGTGCATGATCGCCATGCGCTCCACCAGGTTGGCCAGTTCGCGAACGTTGCCTGGCCAGCCGTGACGACACAGCGACATGATGGCGGCGGAATTGAAACGAATCGAGCCACGCTTCTCATGCTCCATGCGCGAAATCAGCTCGTTCATCAGCAGCGGGATGTCTTCCACCCGCTCACGCAACGGCGCCATTTCAATCGGGAACACGTTGAGGCGGTAGTACAGGTCTTCACGGAAGCCGCCGGTCTCGATCATGTCTTCGAGGTTCTTGTGGGTCGCCGCAATGATGCGTACGTCAACGCTCTGGGTCTTGTTGCTACCCACACGCTCGAAGGTGCGCTCCTGTAACACGCGCAGCAGCTTGACCTGCATCGGCAGTGGCATGTCGCCGATTTCATCGAGGAACAGCGTGCCGCCGTTGGCCAATTCGAAGCGCCCTGCCCGGCTGGTGATCGCCCCGGTGAAGGCACCTTTCTCGTGACCGAACAGTTCGCTTTCCAGGAGCTCGGCCGGAATGGCGCCACAGTTCACAGGCACGAACGGCGCATCGCGACGTTTGGAATGGTAATGCAGGTTGCGCGCGACCACTTCCTTACCGGTGCCCGACTCACCCAGGATCAGCACGCTGGCGTCGGTATCGGCCACTTGCTGCATCATCTGGCGCACGTGCTGAATGGCACGGCTGGTGCCGACGAGGCTGCGGAACAGATTGGGTTCGCGTTGACGACCGCGCTCGCGGGCCTGGTCGTACATCTCGCGATAGACCTGGGCGCGGTGCAGGGAATCCAGCAGCTTGCTGTAGCTGGGCGGCATCTCGACGGTGGACAGCACGCGTCGGCGCAAGTCTTCGGCCAGCTCGGCAGAAGAATTTTCGCCCATCAGCAGGACGGGAAGGAACTCATCCCAGGCGGCGATGGTCTTAAGCAGCCCTTGAAGACTGCCCGGGCCATTGACGGTGCCAACCAGCACGCAAAGGACTTCTCGAGTGGATGCCAGAGACCCCACGACCTGCTGCCAGTCGGAGCTGGAGCAAGACAGGTTCTCATCGCCGAGAAAATTCAGAATCACCGCCATGTCACGGCGGCGTTGGCTATCGTCATCGATCAGCAGAATCTTGATTTCACGCCACATGCAATAGCAACTTCCCTAGTCAACTCGATGCCCATTCGGGGGCAAGCTTGGCTTTGTATGGTCCGCAGAGACGCTACAACAACCAGAAATTAGTGAACATCACTAGTTAAGTCAAAAAACCGTACACAGTCAATTTTATGGCGCACAAATTTTTTCGATCAACCAAGCGTCAACCGAACAGATGGTAAACCTTTGCGGCGTTTTGCGCTCGCTGGATTTGCGTCATTTCTTCGACTATTGCCTGACGCTCCCCCACCGCGATGTCAATCATCTGTCTGTATACGCCTAACAGCTCTTCCAGATTGCTGCGCAACTGCGGCTCATCGTCATTGGCCTCACGAATGACTTCGTCGACACAGGCGCGACAGGCCAGGTCCAGCTTGCTGATGGCCGCCCAGTCACGCTCGGCGAGCGCGTCGACCAGAGCTTCGCGGGTTTCTTCGATTCGCTTGAGTGCAGCACTCATGGTGATCTCCTTTACAGCGCAGGTTGCTGATCGCCGATCGCGTCCCAACCTTCCTTCACTGTAGTCAACAGACCGCTGACTTCGTCGAGAATTCTTGGGTCGGTCTTGATGTTGGCCTCGGCCAGGCGCTTCATCATGTACACATACAGGTTGTCGACATGGGCCAGAGCTTCAGCCTGTTTTTCCATGTCCAGACCTTCGCGCAGGCCTCCGACAATTTCGATCGCCTTGCCAATCAGCACGCCTTTGGCGGCGATGTCTTTGCGCCCGATGGCACCTTTGGCCTGAGCGATGCGGTCAAGCCCCGCCTCCATCAGCATCTGCACGAGGCGATGCGGCGTGGCGACGGCGGTCTGCGCGTGTGAATTGACCTTCTGATACTGCCGAAGGGCTGCCATCCGGTTCATGTACTTACCTCACACATCTTTAAGTGTCTATGTTCAGGCTATCGGCACGGGTTTGAGAAACTTTAAGGCCAGATGCCAAAAACCCGGCACTTTGGCCGGGTCCTGGTTGTTCACTGTTTCATCAACCGCTTTGCTGAGCGTTCAGCGAGTCGAAGAACGACGTGATGCTGGTGGCAGAGGCTTTCAACTGCCCGACCAACAAGTCCATCGCGTTGTATTTCGCGGTCAGGGTCGCGGTCAGGTTGGTGACGCGCAGATCCAGCGCTGTTTGCTCGTCAGTCAGATCGTTCTGCTGAGCATTCAGGCTCGCGGTGCGGGTGTCAAAAATCCCGCCCGTTTGGGTGTACGGCGTGATCGCGGCGGTCATGCGCGCCAGCAGGCCGTTCTTGCCATCGCCCGTGCCGGAGAACAGTTGCTGCACATCACCCGCCAGGCCCTGGGTGTTGATGGCCTTGTCGAACTTGGTGCTATCCAGAGACAGCGTACCGTCGGTTTGCGAAGTGGTGATGCCCAGCTGCGAGAGCACCGACAGGTTGCCGTCAGCGCCGGTGGTGACCAGCTCGTTACGCAGCGCCGACAGAATCGAACGCGGCATGGCGTCGCCGGTCAGGGCGGCCGGGGTCACGGTCGCACCGGTGGTGGCGTCGGCAGTGTCGCTGATAGTGGCTTTGGTCACCGAGCTGACCGCATTCACGACGGTGTTGTACGCGTCGATGAAGGTCTGCAGCGAGGCTTTCAGGCCGTCGGTGTTGGTGGCCACTGTAACGGTGGAACTGCCTTCAGCGAGGAGCGTCATGGACACGCCGCCCAGGCTCTTGTCGATGGTGTTGCTGGCACTGGTGACCGTCAGACCGTTAATGGTCAGACTGGCGCTGGCCGCCTTGGCGGTGACATAGCCCGCGCTGTTGACGTCCGTTGGATCAAGCTTGGCGTCAGCCGCGATATTGAACTGCGCCACATCGCTGGTCGCCGTGATATCGGAACCCGCACCGGTTTTGGTGGAGTTGAACACCAGACGCGAACCCTTGTCATCGGTGATGATGCTGGCACTGATGCCGGAGGTGCTGGTGGTGGCATTGATCTGCTTGGCAACCGACGTCAGGGTCGCGCCATCAGGAATGGTGATGCTGGTGTTAATGCCATTTTGAGTGAGTGTCAAATTCCCACTCGGAATGGCACTGGTGGCGCCGTCGGTGAATGCACCGGTTGCAACACTGGAGCTGGTTGCCAGATTCTTGACATTGATGCTGTAAGTACCCGGCACCGCAGAGTTGTCCGAGGTCACCGTCAACTTGGTGGCATCAGAGGCTTTGGCGGCATAGCCGGAAAACGACGGAGAATTGGTCTTGCCCAGATTGGTCAAGGCCGTCTGGAACGTCGACATCGCGCTTTTCAACGTACCAATCCCGGACAGCTTGGTGGTGACCAGCTTGGTCTGGGTGGTGATTTGCGTCTGTTTGGCCAGCTTGTCGGAGTTCACCAGCGCGGTGACGATGTCACTGATCGCCAGGCCCGAACCCAAGCCGGTGGTGGTGGTAATTGGACTAGCCATCTATTTCTCCTTTCGGTGTTGAGTCGGTCTTTTGACTGCACGACAGCTCAAAAGAACCGCCTTCACGTTTCATGCCAGTTAAACTTTTGCATCGAACAACAGGCTGTTTGCATTTTTCAGACTGTCGGCGATCTTCAGAGCTTCGGCGGACGGCAACTGCCGCACGACTTCGCCCGTTTCAGTGGCAATCACTTTCACGACCACCTGACCGGATCCCTCGTCGATCGAGAATTCCAGATTGCGGCGGACCGATTGAAAGAACTTTTCCATTTCCTGGACGGCTGCTTGCAACTGCTGAGTCTTCTTTTCGTCGTCAGAGTCTTTACTCGTCGCCGTGTCCGCGTCTGCCGAAACGGCTGAAGCTTGAACGACTTGAGGCGCCACGGCTTGCTTGTCTGTGACAGCAGCAGGCACGGATGGCAAAGACTGCACCGTGGGGTAAGCCATGTTCAATCGGGTGCTTAGGTCCATGTCTTTAACCTCTCAAAGTAAAAAGCGGGAGAGCACGCAAGCACACTCCCCCGCCAAAACCCTAGCCGATATTACTGAAGCAGCTTCAGAACAGCGGATGGCAGCTGGTTAGCCTGGGCCAGAACAGAGGTGGAAGCTTGTTGCAGAGTCTGTTGTTTGGTCAGGTTAGCGGTTTCAGCTGCGAAGTCGGTGTCTTGAATACGACCCAGTGCAGCGGTGGCGTTTTCGTTGACGTTCTGCAGGTTGGAGATGGTGCTGGTCAGACGGTTTTGCGAAGCACCCAGGCTTGCACGCGTGGCGTTGATGGTCGCCAGAGCGGTGTCGATTGCCGAGATGGCGGCGTCGACGTTGGTGTGTGCAGTGGCGTTGCTGGTGCCGCTGATCGAAGTGGTGCCGCTCGCTACGCCCAGTGCCGAAGCAGTGAAAGTACCGGTCAGGACCAGGTCGATGTGGTTCGAAGTACCAGTGTTCGAGCCAACTTGCAGAGTCACGGTGCTCGCGGTGCCGTCCAGCAGGTTCTTGCCGTTCAGGTTAGTCGAGTTGGCGATACGGGTCAGTTCGTCCGACATCTGAGAGTATTCAGCGTCCAGAGCGGTACGGTCAGCAGTGCCGTTGGTGTCGTTTCGGGACTGTACGGCCAGTTCACGCATACGCTGCAGGATGTTGGTCGATTCTTGCAGAGCGCCTTCAGCGGTCTGAGCGATCGAGATACCGTCGTTGGCGTTCTTGATGGCTACAGTCTGACCACGGATTTGCGAAGTTTCGCGAGTGGCGATCTGCAGGCCGGCTGCGTCGTCTTTAGCGCTGTTGATTTTCAGACCGGAAGACAGACGGGTCATCGAAGTCGACAGTGCATCGGAAGCCTTGCTCAGGTTCTTCTGAACAGCCAAGGAAGCTACGTTGGTGTTTACGCCTAAAGCCATGATGAATTCCTCGTTGGTTGGGTACTGCGGCTTTCCGGCCCTGGCAAGCGCCGGGTGTGGCCTAGAGAACCTTCGTAATGTTTATCGTCGTATCTGCAAGGAGCTTGAGGGCTTTTTCAAAATTTTTTGCCACCAGAGCGCCACCCCTGCTTTTGACGGGGGTTACACAGCGTTTCGGCGCAACTCGCTCAAGCTTTAATCACAACGCTAAGCCATTCATTACCCACGAGTTTTTTGACCGAACGCGCCACAGGACGCGTCCGGCGATTCATCGCTTATAGCAGCGAATATTTTTATTGCAGCAGCTTCAGGACCGCCGCCGGGAGCTGGTTGGCCTGGGCCAGCACAGCCGTCGACGCCTGTTGCAACGTTTGCTGCTTAGTCATTTCTGCCGTTTCCGCCGCGAAATCCACATCCTGAATTTGCCCCTTGGACGCTTCAGCGTTCTTGACCATGTTTTGCAGGTTTTCCATCGCGCTGGACATCCGGTTCTGATTCGCCCCAAGGTCCGCACGGGCTGCGTTGATTTTGCTGAGCGCCAAATCGATCGCCTTGACGGTGTATTCAATGTTTTCGATACGGGCTGCTTTATTGAGAGCGATATCACTCGCTTTAGCGTCCCCCACCACCTTCTCCGCGTCAGCCAGTTTCTTTTTAGCTGCGTTCAACGTATCGATGTCTGTCTGGGCGGGAGTAGCAATGGCCGCGAACGTCTTTTCAGCGGTCGCCAGATCGGTTGTCGCAGTCTTCACATCATCCATCATGGCCTGCGTCACGCTGTTAGAGATATTCCGGAAACCCGTACCATCGATCGTCAACGGCGTATATTCCCCCTTCACGACGGCCCTAGACCCTGAGGTTGTTGCATCAGCTGCGACAGCGGGTATGTCCTCACTCGCCGCAAGAATGGATTTGGCAGAGAAATCCTGATCAAGGGTCAGACTGATTTTTTCGGTCGAGCCGACGTTTGCACCAATCTGAAAGCTGAGCTCTCCCGCGCTTCCATCCAACAAACGAAGTTCCGCGCCAAAGGTCGTTCCTGCGGCAGAACGCGTAATTTCGGCATTCAATTTTAGAAACTCGGCATTCAAGGCATCGCGTTCTTTTGGACCTTTATCGCCGTTCGCTGCTTGAATAGCGAGATCACGCATGCGCTGCAAGTTATTCATGTTCTGATCTAAAGCACCTTCGGCCGTTTGAATGATCGATATCGCCGCGCCGGCATTGCGCAACGCAACCGTCATGCCGCGAACTTGCGTCGCCAGGCGCGTTGCCAACTGCATGCCTGCGGCATCATCCTTCGCGCTGTTGATCCGCAACCCTGAAGATAGACGAGTCATAGCTGTGCTTAGCGAATCAGAGGACCGATTTAAATTCCGTTGCACAGACAGCGAAGCAATATTGGTATTTACAGTCAAAGCCATTTTTAATTCCCTCGTTGATAGAAACGGTTGGCTTTCAAAAAACGGGGAAGTCCATTTCTCCCGGAAAAGCCTAACGGTCCCGCTATCGACGATTCACCCAATGCCTTTAATCACTAAACCTCAACATCACCGGTGCCATCACGACAAATGAAGGGCAATTAACACGCTAACGTATTCAGAAATATCAGATTTAAAAAAACATAAAAAAACGGCCTCTTCGGGCCGTTTCTTCGATACCAATTTATTTATATGTAGGAACTTTCTGCGTTTTTTCTCGCAGGAGAAATAATCACTGAACACACAACGCTACAAACTCCCCCTCCAGCCAGTCCGCTAATCCAATCCAGTCCTGCCGTTCCTGGCACTGCAAAATCGCAGTCAACACTTGCGCCCATTCGGCCTGTTGATCCGCGGGACGGGCGGTAAAGGTTGGCAGCGCTGCGTCGATCAACTCGACCATTTTCAATGCCCCTTCGATGTCGCGTCCCAGCCGAAACAACCGAGCGCAGCGACGAGCATCGTGGGAGATGTGTTCAAGGTCTGTCATGGTGCCGTCCAGTCCGGGTCGAAGTGGGTGCCGGTGATAAGGGCACCGTCGCGGCTGGTGTTGAAGAACCGCACGTCGGGGTGTTGGGTGATGTAGCGCTCCAACTCGATCAGATAACTGCGAAAGTTGAGCTGTGTCTTGACCTTGTGCCCACGCCCGTCGAGCACCCAGTGTTTGGCGATATTCAATTCCGGGCCAAGCGCGCCGTCCTGCCAGCCCGTGTGGGTCTTGCCACCGGGGAAGGCGAAGTCGGCGCCGAACAGGGTGATGCTCGCCGCGCCCATCTGCACGGCCAGGTCGACGGCCGGGTGAATGACGCTGCCGCCCACGAACAGACTCGCCCTGGGAGTCTGCTGGCGAATCTCTGCGTACATCGGGCTGGATGAGTAACCAACGAATCGCGGTCCTTGCCAGGCGTTCAGCATGGCAGCGTCCTGTCCGGGCAAATACACCAGCGTGATGCCTTCGGAATCTGGGGCAGGCAGGTGTCGGCTGCTGATGCGATGGTCGATGCTGACCACGATGTCCGGCCGGATGCCCTGATTGCGCAACGGCACGTAAGCGGTGTCGACGCAGATCAGCAACGGCCGTTGAGCGCTCTGCGAGACGTTCGACAAACGGGGCAAATGTTGTTGCAGGCTGGGGCCGGTGGCGATCACAAACACATCACGGCCCGCGTGCGTGCCGAAAAGCGCGGCCACATCGCTGTCCGATTCCAGCAGCGCCCTGCCCTGTTTCAGACGCTCGATGTTTTCCGGGTTGTCGGTGGAGAATTCGCGGTTATTGAAATTGACGTGCACCTCGCTGACCAGACGATCGCGAATCCGCGCACTGCTGTCGTCGGCGAGCACCATTTCGGCAGGCAACGCGAAGAACGGCAACTGGATTTCCGTTCGCTCGTCGGCATACGCCAGCACCACCCGAGGGTCGCTCAGCCAGTCATCCTGTTCGAGCAGTTGCAGCACCAACGCGAACAACGCGCCATTGAGAATGTGCACATGCAGGGCTTGGAGGCTGGAAGATCCCAGCATGACGCGCTGTACATCCCCCAACCCAGTCCCGTACACATGGGCTTCGGCACACTGGGCAGGGAAACTGGCCGCCTGCAATTGCGCCTCGGCGATCCGGTCATGGCGGCTGGTGAGCTGAATTCCCGCCACTGACAGCGTCCATGCCTGACCGTCCACCTGCTCGGCGGGCACGGCCCAGGCATCCTCAGCGTGCAGCCGAAGAGCAATGTGGGGCCAGCGCTGCTCGATGACGGCGAGGTTGCGCTGGAAAATCTCGCTCATGAGCGCGTCCTTATCAAACGAGAGGAATAAAAAAACGGCGACCTGATGATCAGTGTCGCCGTTTTGACTGACTCAGGGTCAAGGACGATAAAGGATCGCCGAACCCCACGACAAGCCTACGCCGAAGCCGCTGATGGCCACGCGTTTCCAGGTCGAGTCGAGCATGTGCTTTTCCAGCAACAACGGCACGCTGGAAGAGACGGTGTTACCGGTTTCGAGCATGTCCTTGACGAACTTCTCGGCCTGAGCACCTTCTTCGAAGCGGCGCGCGACGGCATCGACGATAGCCGCACTGCCCTGGTGAATGCAGAACGCATCGATATCGGAGGATTGCAGGCTGGACTCTTCCAGCAATTCATTCAAGTGCGCAGGCACTTTCACCAGCGCGAAGTTGAACACCTGGCGGCCATTCATATAGAAGTTGCCGTTGATGGTCTTGAGGAATTCAGCACCACTGCCATCGCTGCCGAATTTGGACTTGCCCAGATGCCACTGCGCGTCTTCACCCATCCAGGTGGCGGTGGCGGCGTCGCCGAACAGCATGGTGGTGTTGCGGTCGTCGGGGCTGACGATTTTCGAATACGGGTCCGAGGTCACCAGCAGGCCGTTCTTCAACCCCGTAGCTTCCATGAAACCTTTGATCGCATAAAGGCCGTAGACGTAGCCCGAGCAGCCCAGCGAAATGTCGAACGTGGCGACGTTGGTCGACAGGCCGAGCTTGTGCTGAACGATGGCGGAGGTGTGCGGCAGCCCTTCTTCGTCGCCGTTCTGGGTGACGACGATCAGCACGTCGATGGCGTCGCGAGACAGTTCCGGGTTGTTGGCGAACAGCTTGTTGGCGGCTTCGACACACAGGTCAGAGGTTTCCTGAGCATCGTCTTTGCGTGGCAGAAAAGCGGAGCCGATCTTGCCGAGGATGAAGTCTTCATCCTTCCCGAATTTTGCACCCTGCGCGTAATTGTCGACGCCGGCTGTCGGCACGTAACTCGCTATGCTTTTAATGCCAATCATTCTGGCTTCCCAATCAAAAACGCTGAACATCGCCCGTCGCCCTGAGGCGGGGCATTGAAAATCCGGGGGGCTTGAAGCCTAAAAAACCGAGTCATCAGGCGTTGAATCAGCCAGAACACCGCTGAATTCGGCCAGATGTCGTCATTGCAGCAAGCACGATACAGTGGAGATGCCCGGAGTGACTCGCAGGTCACCAAAAGTTTTACAAGCTTTTAGCTGACCGGGCAGTGCGGCGCAAGGGTCGATTGGCTTTACGACAGGCAATTGACATGAAGATGTCACCAAAATGCGGTTGTGGGTGGCAGGGCACCGCGCCCTTGCGGCAGGGCGCCCAGCCCCAGCTTTTGATTTTGCTCTTGATCTCCATACGCAACAGTCCAGACACCGCCGAACCCGAGTTGGGTGCAGGCTGAACGCAAGTCGCGTTCGGCGGTGTCTGGACTATTGCGTTCGAAGAGCAAGAGCAGGAGCAACTGCGGCTGCGTTAGCCAATGACATCCCAGTCAAGCGCCGTTCCGCGCTTGAGCGGCTGGCGGGCGTTTCGCCCCAAGATCGCATCGATGTGCTTGGGGGCCAGGCCAAGACCGGGGCGAATGGCGCGCACATTCTGTACAGTGAAGGCCTCGCCCTCGGCGATGTCCTTCACGACGTACAGCGACCGACGGTACTGCAGCGACTTCTGCTCCGCCTGCGTCGCCCCATATTGAACACGCCCCAAGCCCTGCCAGGCTCGCTCGGTTTCAGTCACCAGACTGGCCATCTCGGCAGGCTCCAGAGAGAAACTGGCGTCGACGCCACCCTCAGCACGATCCAGGGTGAAGTGTTTTTCGATCACCGTGGCCCCCATTGCCACCGCCGCCACCGACACACCTACGCCCATGGTGTGATCGGACAGCCCCACCTGACAGCCAAACAGCCCCGCCAGATGCGGAATCGTGCGGATGTGGCTGTTTTCAGGAGACGCCGGATACGTGCTGGTGCACTTGAGCAGAACCAGATCCTTGCAACCCGCCTCACGGGCAGCGCGCACCGTTTCGTCCAGTTCGGCGATGCTGGCCATGCCGGTGGAGATGATCATCGGCTTACCGGTGCCGGCCACTTTGCGGATCAGCGGAATGTCGGTGTTCTCAAAGCTGGCGATCTTGTAGGCCGGCACATCAAGGCTTTCGAGAAAATCGACAGCAGTCTCGTCAAACGGTGTGGAAAACGCCAGCAGGCCCAGCGCCTTGGCTCGGGCAAAGATTGGTGCATGCCACTCCCAGGGGGTATGGGCCTGTTCGTAAAGCGCATACAACGAAGTGCCGGCCCACAGGCTGTTGGGGTCCTTGATGAAGAACTCGCCCTCGTCGATGTCCAGCGTCATGGTGTCGGCGGTGTAGGTTTGCAGCTTGAGCGCATGGGCGCCCGCCCTGGCTGCGGCTTCCACGATGCGCAACGCCTGATCCAGCGACTGGTTATGGTTGCCGCTCATTTCCGCGATGATGAAGGGCGGCGCATCGGGGCCGATCGCTCTGGAGCCGATCTTGAAGGTGTTCATGGTTGCTCACTCGCTGCAAAAAATTCATGCCCGATCAGGGTGTTCGCCAGTCGTTCGGCGCCACAACCATCCACCAAAACGCGCGAGCGCTCGGCCATGCTCAGTCGTTGCGCCGGGTCAGCGATCAGGTCACGAATCGCGTGGGTCAATTGTTCTGTGGTCACGCACTCGTGAGGCCCCAGATAGCGGTGCACACCCGCTTGCCCCAGCAACCGGGCGTTGAGTGCCTGGTTGTGCGCCACGGAGATACACAGGGTTGGCAGGCCCAGTGCAGCCCGTTCCCATGTCGTGCCGCCCCCGGCTCCGATGAACAGGTCGGCACGCTGCATCAGGCCGAAAAAGTCATCGGTCAGCGCCTGCAAATACCAGTTCGGACGTTCGGCGCACAAAGCTTGCAGCGCTTCCCAATCGGGGTTGTGCAAACCCGCGACGATGTCCACCGAAAGGTCATCGAAGCCCTTCAGTGCCAGTAACGTCGCATGCACCTGATGCGCTGCATCGAACCCGCCGAAATTTACCAGCACCCGCTCGACCCGCGGCTTGATCGCGATCGCCGCGCATTGGAATTCCTCGCGAAGAAGTGCAAATCGCGGTCCCAGGAATGTCTGGCACGACGCCCCGACCCATTGGGCATAAGGGTTGTCCAGCACCTGCGCGGAATAGTTCTGGTCAAGCAACACGTCCACGGCATGGGGCCGATTGGCGAGGTCGTCGATGGCCATCAAGCGGTGAGTCAGTTGACGCGCTGCGGTCTCCCAGCGAGCGTCCAGGCCGTAGTGGTCAACGATCAGCCAGTCGAACGTCGGCTCGTCGGCCAACTGTTCGCCCAGCGCATAGATATCCTCCTGCCAGGGCAGCGCGGCTTCGATGTCGGCGCCGCTGTGCTCTTGAACGTAGTGGCCCGGCAAGGCATGGGTGACGAAGCCAGCATCGCGCAGGCGTTGCAAGGCGTGGCCGGGCAACTGGCGGCAGGCGAATTGCACGTCCACCTGTTGCTTGCGCAAGGTATGCGCCAGCGTCAGGCACCGCGCGATGTGCCCGCTGCCGATGGCGATCGATGCATCGGCACGAATCAAGACCCTCACCCTTCCAGCTCCCCTGTAGCTTTGAGCGCCGCATACAGGTACTCGGCACGCCGCCAGTCTTCTTCGGTGTCGATGTCCTGAACCAGATGGCGAGGCAGGATGACCGGCAGGCTCAGTGAAGAAAAGACGACGTCCCCGCGCAGCCATGCCTCGCTGCGCCCCCAGTAGAACTGGCCCGCGTCCTGATAGGCCGCTGCCAGATCCTGGGAGCGCACGTGGCGGTATTGGGGTTGCATGGCATCGAGGCTGCCATCCTCGGTCATGATCAACGCCCGCTGAACGGGGAAGCCAAAACCGCACACTGAGAATGCATAGGATTTGTCAGGGGCAGCCTGCAAGGCCTCCAGCCCTTGACGCAAAAAACGTGGTTGCAGCAACGGCGCGGTCGCGTAGAGGCAGCAGGTGTAGTCGTAGGCCTGATCAAGCGCGCCGATGGCGTGTTGAATGACCGCGGCCGTTCCCGTGAAATGGTCGGCCAGCGCTGAGGGCCGCATGAACGGCACTTCAGCGCCGTGTGCACGGGCGACCTCAGCGATGTCCTCATCGTCGGTGCTGACCACCACCCGGTCGAACAAGCCGCTGCTCAATGCGGTGCGGATCGAGCCGACGATCATCGGCTGGCCATTGAACAGCTTCAGGTTCTTGCGCGGGATGCGTTGGCTGCCCCCGCGAGCCGGGATGATTGCCACGGCGCTCATGAGGAGAATCCTTGAATCAGTGCTGGCATGTCAGTCATCCCTGGCATCGACCAGCAGGCGCCGCAACTGTCCGATCACCTCGTCCTGCTGTTCGTCGGTCATGGCAGGGTACAACGGCAGGCTGATCGCTTCGCCGTAATACGCCTCAGCCTGGGGAAAGTCACCCGGCCCAAAGCCCTGATCCCGATAGTACGGCTGCAAATGCACGGGAATGTAGTGCACGTTGACGCCGACTCCGGCAGCACGCAAACGTTCGAACACCTCACGATGACTGAGCGACAGGCGCTGCACCTGCACCCGCACCACGTACAGGTGCCAGGCCGATTCGGCTTCGGTCTGCGCGGTGGGCAAGCTCAATGGCAGATCGGCGAGCAAGGTCTGGTAACGGGCGGCCAGTTCGCGACGTCGCGCCAGAAAGCCGTCGAGCCGGTTCAACTGCGACAGCCCCAATGCGGCCTGAATATCGGTGATGCGGTAATTGAACCCCAACTCCACCTGCTGGTAGTACCAGGGACCATGACTCGGTTCGTCCATATGCGCCGGGTCACGGGTCATGCCGTGGCTGCGCAGACGACGCAGACGTTCGGCCAGCTCCGGCCGGTTGGTCAGTACCAGCCCGCCCTCCCCGGTGGTGATGATTTTCACCGGATGGAAACTGAACACCGTCATGTCTGCGTATTCACCACAGCCCACGGGGCGACCGGCATAACGGGCACCCACGGCGTGGGAGGCGTCTTCGATGACCACGAAGCCGTAGCGTTGCGCGAGTTGACGAATCGCTCGCATGTCACAACTTTGTCCGGAAAACGCAACGGCGATGACGACTTTCGGCAGCCGCCCTTCGTGCTCGGCGGTGTCCAGCTTCGCCGCGAGGGCATGGGCGTCGAGGTTCCAGGTCAGCGGATCGATGTCGACGAAGTCCACCCGAGCGCCGCAGTAACGCCCGCAGTTGGCCGATGCGAGAAAGGTGTTGGGGCTGGTCCACAGCCAGTCACCCTCCCCCAACCCGGCTGCGAGACAAGCAATGTGCAGCGCCGCCGTGGCGTTGCACACCGCCACACCGAATCCGGCTTCACAGCGCGCGGCCATCGTGGCTTCAAAGCGCTCGATGCTCGGGCCTTGGGTCAACCAGTCGGACCTGAGCACCTCGACCACCGCATCGATGTCGGCCTGATCGATGCTCTGACGACCATAAGGAATCATGGCTGGATATCGGCGTGCAATTGGCTGATCTGCGGCACCGACATGAAGTCCGGATTGGTGTCGGAGCGGTATTCGAAATCATCGGCGACAGGGCTGCCTTTTTCGCCGGTGGCGTCGATGGCGAAATCGATGTCGACGTTGTTGAAGCGAATCGACGGCACGATGGTGTAGTGATCCTTGAACTCAAGGGTCATGCGCGCATCGTCTTGCGGGACCATCAGCTCGTGGAGCTTTTCACCCGGACGAATGCCGACGATCTTGTGCGGCAAATCGGCCGCCATGGCCTGCGCCAGATCGACGATGCGCACCGACGGAATCTTCGGCACGAAGACTTCGCCGCCGTGCATGCGCTCGAAGCTTTGCAAGACGAAATCCACGCCGTGGTCCAGGGTGATCCAGAACCGCGTCATGCGCGCATCGGTGATCGGCAGCTCTTTGGCGCCACCCGCGATCAGCTTGTTGAAGAACGGCACGATGGAGCCTCGGGACCCCGCCACGTTGCCGTAGCGCACCACGGCAAAACGGGTCTGTTCTTCGCCACCGATGTTGTTGGCCGCGACAAACAGTTTGTCCGACAGCAGCTTGGTCGCGCCGTACAGGTTGATCGGGCTGGCCGCCTTGTCAGTGGACAGCGCGATGACCTTCTTCACGCCGTTGGCGATGGCCGCCGCAATGATGTTCTCGGCGCCATTGACGTTGGTGCGGATGAACTCGGTCGGGTTGTACTCGGCCGCGGGAACATGCTTGAGCGCAGCGGCATGCACCACGTAGTCGATGCCGCGCATGCCTTGTTGCAGACGCTCGGCGTCGCGCACGTCGCCCAGGAAGTAACGCATGCAGGGCGCGTTGAATTCCTGCTGCATTTCATATTGTTTGAGTTCATCGCGGGAGAACACCACCACGCGCCGGGGCTGGTAGCGTTCCAGCAGCGTGCGGATGAACTGGCGACCGAACGAGCCGGTCGCGCCTGAGATGAACACCGATTTGCCATTGAACATATGAAAGTCCTTTACCCTTGCCGCCTCAGGCGAGCAGTTCGGCCCAGCTCGAACCGGATGGCTCGCCCAGCGAGAACCCTTTGCCGGTGAGGTCCAGGTTCTTGTTGTAAGCCAGATCATGGGCGAATGCGTCCGCCCATTTGCCTTGCAGGGCCGCCAACGCAGCCGGAGCGACGGGCAAAGTGCCTGGATGGACGACCTGCACCTGCGGCGTCCAGACGATCAAGTACCCGGCCTGGCCCAGTTTCAGGCACAGGTCGACATCAGCGAAGGCGTCAGCGAACTGCGCTTCGTCCAGCCCGCCCACGGCGTCGAACAGTTCAGCGCGCACCATCAGGCACGCGTCGGAGACCGCCGAGTAGCTTTGGTCGAGCAACAAGCGATGCAAGTAACCCGCCGCGTCTTTCGGCTCGCCGACAAACGCCGGGCCGACACCGCCGTTGAGGCCTAGAATCAGGCCGGCCTGGCTGACCTTGCCCTGGCGGTCGAGCAGCTTGGCACCCACCACGCCCACTTCGGGGCGCATGGCCTGATTGAGCAGCGCGTCGATCCAGTTCGGACCGACGATCTCACTGTGGGCCGACAGCAGAATCAGGTACTCGCCCTTGGCCTGCTGACGGGCTGCGTTGATCAGCGCCGCCTTGCTCAGACGTCGTTCGGTGCGGATGACCCGCACACGCCCTTTTTCCTGACGGGCCAGCCATTCGACCATTTCAGGCGACTGGCTGTGGTTGTCGGCAATCAGCACTTCGTAACTGACGTAACGGGTGCGCAGGGTCACGCTGGCCAGACAGCGTTGCAGGTCGGCGAGGTTGTCGTCGCTGGCCAGCAACACAGACACCATTGGCCGCTGGCTGTGGCGGTAGTCGATGCGCCAGGTACCCGGCGTGGTGGCAATGACCTGCGCCTTGTAGCCGCGGTTGCTCAGATGACGGGTCAGCGCCAGACGCTGTTGCGGGTTTTCCTCGACCGGCAGCGCGTCGCAGATCAGCAACGGCTCGTCCAGGTGCGCCAGCCAGCCCATGCCGCCCTGCTCGATCACGCGCAGCAACAGTTCGAATTCCAGTGCCTGAGTGAAGTCCGCCGAATAGCCGCCCGCTTCCACGAGCACGTCGCGGCGCAACAACCAGTGACGGGACATCAGGCTCGGATTGCCCTGCAACAAGTCAAGGTTGAAGCCCGGACGCATGACGTGAGTCAGCGCGCCGCCTGGAAGGCGCTGGACCTCATCGGCAAACACGGCGCGGCACTGCGGCGCCGCCTGCAATTCCAGCGAGGCACGCAACAGGCCGCCCGGCGTGAACTCGTCGCCCACGTCGGCCAGGAGCATCCAGTCGCTGGTGGACTGCTGCACCACCTGATTGATCTTCTCGACCCAGTTGCTTTTGCTCACCCGCACGAAGTGCAGCGTGTTTTGCGCACTGGTCGCCGCAGGCGGTTCACCCGTGGTGAACACCACCACCTTGAAGGATTTGCAATGGCCTTCGACCAGACTGTCCAGGGTGACTTGCAACTTGTGCATGTCATCCTCCAGGTCCAGCAGCAGGATACCGAACTGCGGCGCCGGGCCTTGAGCGGCAATGCGTTGGACGATCGCCTGTGCATCGGCAACAGAAGGTTTGCGCGCATCGAGCCAATGCAACAGGCGCCCGGACGGCATGTCGGCGAAACCGATGCGATGGTCCTGACGATGAATCGACGTCAGGCGCTGCAGCCATTTGGCCATTTGCGCGGCCTCTTCGCGGTTGTCCTGATCGGCCACGAGTTTTGCCAACGGCTCGACGATGTGCGGGTTGAAAATATTCAGCGCCATCGCTTCCCACAGTCGATTGGCGATGGTCTCGGCGTTGTCGTTGTCGTGGGTGCGCAGCAACAGCTCCTGACGCACCCACACGCCTTCAAGCTGTTCGATCTGTTGCTGACCCGCAGGCATGGCATGGATCAAAAACTCGATCTGGCTCAGTACGTCAAAGAAAGGCTGATTGTAGAACGGCATTTCGACAAACTGACGAGGACCGAACTTGCGCTCTGCCGGGGTGAAGACGTCGAGCCAGTGCGACGACAGGATAGAGGTCTGGGTCAGCGAACGCTGCTCGTCCAGGCAGGTGCGCAAGGTGTCGTAGGCAGACTGAACCACGGCGGCACGCTCGGCGGTGGCCAGCACAGACAGACCGGTGTCCAGCGAACTCAGGAAGCTGGCGAACTGCTGACGCTCCACCACGGATTCGGGATCAGTGCTGCCCAGCTTCTTGAGCATGTTGGTCTGTTGGCCGCAGAAACGATGCTCGCTCTCGCGCACGACGTAAGGGATCGGCAGGATCCGCGCCTTGGCGCTGGCCAACAGGTAGAACGCGTGGCCGAACTCCTGCATTTCCCCCGAACAGCCTTCCGGCAGCGCTGCGAACCATTGCTCAAGCAGCGCCGTGCGGGTGACCGCGTAGAACGGCGGCAGGTACTGATCCATGAAACTCGACACGCGCTCGGCGGCGAGATCACTGGCGTAGTCTTCGAGCACTTTCTTGTCGCGACGCAGGTACTCGACGCTGTCGCCGTGTGCCTTGTACATCAGGCAGTAGCCATGGCACAGGCCGTAGGCAGGGTTCGCCGCAAGAAAGTCCACCGACTGAACCAACGCGTCGTGAACCAGGAAATCCGCATCATCGACAAAAGCCATGAACGGCGTCGCGACCTGGGCAACGCCGTGAGCGATGGTTTGCTGTGGTTTATCTGCGAATTGGGGCAGATGTTGATAGGCCACTTGCGGGAACAACGCAGCGATGTCGCCATTGGACTCCAGCGAAGCATCGAGCACCAGCACCCGGGCAGCCAGCGAGCTGTAGTACTGCAGGGTCCGGCGCAAGAAGGCAGGCCGGTCCTGCGTGATGACAACGAGGGTGAGCTGCTGGTTAAACGACATGGTGTTTCCCGAAAGTTGGTGGCTATGCATTACGTTCCTGCCATCCTGCCAAGCGTCAAAAAAGAAATGTTCCGAGAGGGAACGCAAGCCCGGGGCATGCGACATCAAGCCGCTCATCGAGCGCCTGAAATCTGTCGCTTGCCGCACGCACGCCCTCTGCCACGGGGACCGAAGTCCAGTGGACAGGTTCGCCAGCCCACAGGAGCAGGCACTTGAGGCGTGCGTTTTATGGCGTCATGGCGGTGACGTAGCAGGAACTACGCCAACTCTGAGCGATGAACATGCGAGGGAAGAGGCAAAGGCCTGATGCGGCCTTTGCCGGGGGTGCCACGAAAGACGGATCAGTCGGCAAGCCAGCCGTTGACCCAATGCTGCAAGTTGTCGCCACGCAGGATGTAATCGCGCATGACGATCTCCCGCAGTTCATCGCCCATGCGATAGCTGGCGGCAGGGTCGGCCAAATGCATGCGAATGGCGTCCAGCCACTCGGCGGTGCTGTTGCTGACGACCCGCGTGCACGGCAAGTAGCCTTCGTAGGCACGGGTGTCGCTGCAGATGACCGGGTAACCACAGGCGCCGTACTCCAGCAGCCGCAGGTTGCTCTTGCAGTCGTTGAAGATGTGGTGTTCCAGGGGCGCCAGTGCCAGATCCAGATTCAGGCTCGCCAGCTTGGCCGGATAAGCCGCCAAGCCCACCGCCGGGTGAAATTCGTGAACGTAGGGCCGCAACGCTTCCGGGCACATGCCGAAGAATACCCACTCCACCTGATCGGCCAACTCGCGGACCACCTCGGCGATGATCTCCAAGTCACCGGCGTGACTGGTGCCCCCACCCCAACCGACACGCGGCTTGCGGGAGGTTTGTCGCTGGCTGCGCACGCCACTCCACAACGACGAAGCCAGCATGTTCGGCACCACGCGAATGTCGTGGTGCATGCCGGACAGCGCGTCAGCCAACGCCGCCGTGGACACCACGACCCGATCGCACAGGCTGGTGCCGAGGCGCACCATCTCCCCCATGTTGGTCGGCATGTTGCGCATGTGGCCGTTTTTCTTCGGCACGCTGATCACGTAATCGTCCAGCTCGTAAATGCGTCGGGCGTTGGAATACGTCTTGAGGGTGACGACCTGATCGATGGAGGTCTGGCTGTAGCGGCACTGCACCACGATCACGTCGGGGGACTGACGCTCCAGATCGATGATCGACGGCAAGTCATAGCTCAGACGCCCCTCGATCCGGCCATCGGCCTCCAGCTCAAGGAACGGCTGAGACACGCGGTAGTGCCCGACCGCTGTACTGTTGACCGGGATCGCCAGCACGTTCGGCAGACGCCGCGACGAGTACGGGTTCCAACCCTTTTTCAAGCCCGGCTCCAGACTGTAGAACGAACCGGTCAAGCGCAAGTTCGTGTTATAGGCCGGGTCACGGGCCACGGTGGGCAACCAGCGCATATAGAATTCGTGCTGATCGTCGATCAACGACTGTTTTTCCCGCACCTGCTCGGCCAGCGGCGAAGCCCCCAGCGCGAGCAATGCACGCGGCGTCCAGACCACCAGATAACCGGATTGACGCACCCGCAGGCACAGGTCGACTTCACTCAGGCTGCCGCTGAAGCCGCTGCTGTCCAGCCCGGTCAACTGATCGAACAGCGCCCGACGAATCAACAGACACTCAGGGCCGACGGCGCTCAGGTTTTGCGCGGCCTGCAAGCGCAAGAGATGCCCCGGTGCGCCCAGTGGCTCGCCGAAGAACGCAGGGCCTGCCGGGCCGTGATAACCCAGAATCAGCCCGGCCTGTAGTACATAGCCTTCCGGACTGAACAGTTTGGCGCCGACCACGCCCACCTCGGCACGGCGGCCATGGTTCAGCAGTTCGTCCAGCCAGGCGGCATCGGCGATCACGGCGTACACGCTGAGCAGCAACAGATACTGTCCACGGGCGTGGGTTGCGGCGAAATTGCGCACATCGGCGCCACTGCCCTGCCCGGCGTATTGCACGACGCGCAGCTTGTCGCCACCGACCTGCTGCATGTCCGCCAGCCAGTTGCGCGCCTCTACCCCCACGCTGCCGTGGTCAACGATCAGCACCTCATACTGACCGTAGGCCGTCTTGCTCAGCAGCGTTTCAATACAACGCTGCAAGGCCGCCAACTGATCCTTGTGGGCAATGACGATGGACACCAGCGGCTGTTCGTCGCTCAGATATTGCACCTGATTGATCAGCGGCTCTTCGGTGTCGTGCAGTTGATACGCGATGCCCATGCGCTCAAGGTGCGCACTGACCACTGGCGCGCTGTGCCTGGCGACATCCGCGAGCTTGAGCCACTGATGGAAAGAGAAACGGGACTCGACGAGGATTTCCGCCGCATGCTGCACCACCGGACCGTGGGCCTCGACCAACCGCCAGATCGCGTCGTGGGGCGCCAGCTCGCCGAAACCGGCGTCGAAGCCGCCGACCTGCAACAGCGCCTCACGCTGGAACGCCAGCACACGCCCGACATAGGGGTAGCTGCGCAGCAGATCGAGGTTGAAATCGGGCTTGAAAATGGGCTCAGCCGATTCGCCCTTGTGCAGCGCGCCTTCGTCGCTGTACAGACAAAGCACTTCGGGCGATGTGGCCATGCGCTCGGCCAGCACCAGCAGCGCACAATCGGTCAGACGGTCCCCGGCCCGCAGCAGGTAAACCCAGTCAACGCGCTGCAACTGCGGCAACAGTTCGTTGAGCTGCGCCACCCAGTCGGCCTGCAATGGCAAGGTGAACACCCGTTCGTTCAACACCGGGGCGTCACAGGCGCTGGACAGCACCAACGTCAACTCGGCCGGGTACAACTGGGCATCGAGGCTGTCCTGGGTCAGCGCCACGTTCGCCGCGCTGCCAAACTCGTCGAGCACCACGGCTACCAGCTTCGGCTGCGACGGCCAGGTGGCCACGTTTTCGGCCACCCGCTGGCGCTCGGCGCCAAACAGGGTGCGGAAGCTCAACCACTGCTGATACAGCTCGGAAAAACTTTCGCTGTCGCTGCCCACTCGCCAGGGTAATGCGGCCTGCCGGTCGCCCAGCATGCGGCTCAGCGGCAGCTCTTGCCAGGTACGATTGCCCGCCTGCGCTTCAGACAGCGGCACGTAGCGCACCCAACCGTATTCGGGGGCGTTCTCGGCGGTCCGCGCCTTGAGCATTTGCTTGAGCCAGTGACGTTCATCGTCGATCAGGTCCTGCACGGCCTGCTGACGGCTGAACCGCTCCGGGTGCAGGCGTTCGGCGCTCAGCACATCGTTGAGCATGACCATGTTGCCGCGCTTGAGCAGGCAGACGTACAGCACGAAGTCCACCAGCGCCGTGAAGCCTTTGCCGACTTCAGGCAAGGCCGGCAGGATGGCCTGCACGTCGCGGCGGCGCATCAATGAACTGGTCAGGCCACCGAGGAAATTGGTCGGCGAAATGTCGAACACCGACAACAGGTCCGGGCCGTAGAACAGCGAGCTGGCTTCGGCGAGCGGGCAGTTCTCGATCCGCGCAGGCAACTGGATGTCGTCCGGGTCGCAAAAGTAACGCTGAGCGAGGACCAGACTGACGTCGTCATGCTCGATCAGCACATTCGCCTGCCGGGCGATGGCGGCGGGAAACAGCCGGTCGTCATCGCACAGAAACTTGATGAACTCGCCCTGCGCTTCGCTCAGGCACGTCAGCAGGTTGCCGACGAATCCCAGACGCGAAGGATTGCGCACATAGCGCAGGGCCACGTGAGTGCTGTCGGCAAACTGCTCGACGATCTGCCGGATTTCATCGTTCGGGCTGTCATCGCACACCAGCACTTCCAGCGGCTGATACGTCTGGGCCAGCGCGTCCTGCAAGGCTCGTCGGAAGAAACGCGGGTTGTAGGCGGGAATGACGAGGCTGACGAGAGGAGCTGAATTCACGGGCGGGCTCACGAGCGGCGCGGCGTCTTGGAGAAAGGGCCGACTGGACCGCTGACAATAACGGTTGAGGCTCGAAGACGGCAGCGAATGTGGCCGCTGCCGCCTTACAACGCAGGGCTTACAGCTTGTTGAACAGGTTCAGGCTGGACAGCATGGTGAACACCTGTTGCGACGCTTGCAGCATGGTTTTCTGCAAGGTCAGACGGGCGATCGCGTCCACAGGGTCGGACGAGGTGATGGTGCCCGCCTCGGTGGTGCCGTTGTCCAGTTGCGTCTGGTTGGTGGTGCCTTGGTCGGTTGCGGTTCGCGCCCGTGCGCCACCATCGGCCACAGCATTGGAAATCTGATCGGCAGCGCTGGTCAGGTTACCAATGGTAGAGGTCAGCGTGGCCTGCAGTTTCTGCATAGCAATCGGATCACCGTCCACTTTTCCGTTCAGAGCGTTGATCACGTTGCTCAGGGTGTTGAGGATGTTCTGGCTCTGCTGGGTGTTGGACTGAACCGTGAACTGATCACCCGACGCTGGCGCAGGTGGCGAACCGCTGACGGTGAATGTAACGCCCGCTGCCACCGCCTGGTTGGCCACCGGCGTACCGGTCAAGGTCCCGGAGGAAACCGGCTGGCTGGTGGCCGCGTTGTAAGGTGCAGCGTACAGGTCGTAAGTAGTCGCGCTGGTGAAACGCAGGATCGCGCCGCCATTGGGGAACGTCTTGTCGAACGTGGCCTGATCGGTCACCGTCGAGCTGGTGATAACGGTGCTCGACGGGTTGGCAGGCAGGCGCGCGGTGGTGACGCTGCTTGGCGACACGCCCAGCGTGAACGTGTGCGGCGAGGCAGTCATCGCAGCATCGGCGTCTGCGGAGCTTGCGTACTGCTCAGTCGTCAGGTTGATGTTCAGGTTGAGCTCAAGGCCCCGGAACGAAACGGTCTGGTTCGCGCTGCTGGTGGTGCTGAACTTGCCCGACGCAGTGGCGTCCGCGGTGACATCGGTGCCGTCCTTGTCGAGGATCTTATACTGCGAACCGTTAGTGAACGAGATCGTGTACGGCTGACCGGCGGTGAACTGACTATTGTAGGTAGTGCTGTTGCTGACACTGCCACCCGACAGCGAAATCATGCCGTCGTCAGTGGTCGGCGACACCAGCGTAGTCGTAGTACGAGTGGTATTGACCGCCTGTTCGAACGCATCCCAGCCGGTGGTGTTGGTGGCCATGGTCGAGCCGCCGGAAATCGCCACGAGATTACGCGTCTGGTCACCCTGATAGCTGTAGCTGCCATCGGCGTTAACCGTATACGGCGCGGTGCTGGTCTTGGACCCCGAAAAGATATAGCTGCCGTTGGCATCCTGAGTGTTCATCAGACCCAGAATCTGAGTTTGCAGCTCTTTGAGCTCGGCGGCATTGGCCTGACGGTCTTTGTCGGTGAACGAGGCGCTGGCGGCACCCAGGGTCAGTTCCTGCGCGCGCTGGATCGCCTGGGTAATGGCACTGAGTGCGGTTTCCGAGTTCACGACACTGGTATTGATGCTGTCGATGTTGGATTTGTACTGATTCAGCAAGGTGCCCTGTTGCTGCAATTGCAGGACACGAGCAGCGCCAACCGGATCATCGCCGGCCGTATTGAGCTTGACCTGGCTGGACACTTCTTCGCCAGTCTTGGTGACGTTGGCGTATGTACGCGAGTAGTTCGCCGCGCTGGTTTCGTAAAACTGAGCAGTGGAAATACGCATGGTTTACGACTCCTTAAAGACTGTTGATCAGCGTGCTGAAGATGGCTTGAGCCGCTTTGATGATCTGCGACGAGGCGGTGTAGTACTGCTGGTACTTGACCAGGTTGGCCGCCTCTTCATCCAGCGACACGCCCGACACGCTGTCACGCGCACTCTTGGCCTGAGTCAGCACGGCGGTAGTGGCGGTGGCGTCGTTCTTGGCCTGGCTGGCTTTGGAACCGACCGTGGTAATCATGTTGCTGTTGGCGCCGCTCAGGCTCGAACCCGTGCCGTTACCGGCAGCGGTGTCGACCGTCTGCTTGGTCTGCAGCGTCAGCACCGATTCGGCGTTACGGTTATCGGCAGAGCCTGCACCGGTCACCGCGATGCTGAAGGTGTCACCGTTTCCGGGCGTGCCGGAAATGGACATGCTGATGCTGTACGACTGGGTCGCACCCGCGGAGTCGGTGTAGCCCACTTGCAGCGACAGGTCATTGTTAGTGCCCTGCACGATGAACCCGGTGACCGGATTGCCCGAGGCGTCTTTCACCGCGCCACCCGAGGCATCCAGCAGCGAGTACTGCTGCGAGCCGTCCGCCTGCTTGTCGCCCATGACGATCCGCATCGGGCTGGTCGCGGTCAGCGCGTTGCGCAGATCGGTGGTGGCCGTGGCGTTGTAGATATCGACTTGCGTCGCCAGGGTCGGTTGGCTGAAAGTGCCAGTGGTTGCGTTGGACGCCCCTGCTGTACCGGTAAGCGGCCCTGCGGTGGCGATGTCTTTGGCATCGGTCATGACCGTCTTGATGCCACTGGCAGCGTTGCCCGTCGGACTCACTTTGAAGCTGTCACCGGCCTGTACCGAACCGCTGAGAGTCATCGAAAAACCATCGATAACGGGCGGGGGCGTGGTGCCGGTGTCGTAGGAGCCCATGTCCTTGCCGTCCGGCAGGCGTTTGACGCTGTAGCCGGTGGCGCTGGTGAAGGTCACCTGATAGTCGTTGGTGGTCAGCGCACCCGTGTTGGAAATGGTCACATTGAGGTTGCCGGACCCCGCGCTGTTGCCTTTGCTGGCGATGCTACGCTGAGCGACCAGGCTGGCGTCGTTGATGCTGGTAAACAGGTTGGAGCCGAAGTCGCCATTGGCATCGACGCCCTGATTCAACTGCTGGTTGATCTGATCAGCGGCCACCAGCGCCAGTCGACCGAGCTCATTTTGCGCCGGTTGCAGCACATCGCTGCGGTAGCGCAGCAGCCCGCCCAGCGTGCCGCCGGTCACAACGCCGGACACGTCCACGTCGCTGTTCTGGTAATTGAGTTTGAGCGCGTACACGTTCGGGTCGCTGTCGCTCGGGCCGGCGCTCAGGGTGTTGGCTTTGCTGCCGGTGACCAGCGGCTGGCCAGTACCGATGTACACGTCATAGTTGCCGTTGGTTTCAACGACCTTGGCGCCCACCAGTTCGTTGAGCTGGCGGACCGCTTCGTTACGTGAATCGAGCAGCGAGTTGGGCTCGCCGCCGGCCGACTGCGCAGCGGTAATCTGTTTGTTCAGATCGGCGATCGAAGAGGCCAGCGCGTTGACCTGTCCAGCCACCGACGTCAGTTGGCTGTTGATCCCAGCGTTCTGATCCTTCATCTGCTGCGAGATGGTATTGAACTGGGCGGACAACGCCTTGGCAGACGTCAAAAAATTGGTCCGCGCAGACGAGTCGGTCGGCGTCTTGGACAACGCTTGCATCTGGGTAAAGAAGTTGCTCAGCACCGTGCTGATGCCGGTCGAGCTGTCCGACAGGATCGAATCCAGCTTGCTGGCCTGCCCCAGATACGCCTGGGCATCGGAATCCAGCGAGGTACTGGTCTGCAATTGGGTGTCGAGGAAGCTGTTGTAGATCCGACGCACGTCGGACAGCGTGGTACCGGTGCCGATGAAGCCGACGCCAATATTCTGCTGCACACCGGCAGTGGTCATCACTTGCTGGCGCGAGTAGCCCAGCGTATCAACGTTCGCAGTGTTGTTGCCGATGGTGGTCATCGCTGCACTGCTGGCGTTCAGCCCTGAAAGCCCAATTGAAATCAGTGACATGGTTCAAACCTTATAAAGTCGTGGAAGAGACCGGCGCGGC
Source organism: Pseudomonas sp. NPDC088444 (assembly GCF_044900175.1). Taxonomy (NCBI): domain Bacteria; kingdom Pseudomonadati; phylum Pseudomonadota; class Gammaproteobacteria; order Pseudomonadales; family Pseudomonadaceae; genus Pseudomonas; species Pseudomonas sp. NPDC088444. The sequence goes on along the minus strand of NZ_JBJDNK010000003.1, from coordinate 41,798 downwards.
TGCGTAGTTCTGGTAACTCTTCATCTGTTTCGCGATTTGAGAAATCTTGCTTGCGTAGCCCGGGTCCGTGGCGTAACCGGCCTTCTGCAGCTCTTTCACAAACTGTTCCGGGTTATCGGCCGACTTGAGCGTGGCTTGATAGCGATTGTTGTTTTGCAGGAAGCTCACCAGGTCGTGGAAGCTGTCTGCGTAGGAATCGTAAGAACGGAAGTCCGCCGTTTCCTTGACCATCTTGCCGTCGCGGAACTCACTGGTGATCGCGCGCGCCTCAGGCCCCTGCCAGCCGCCCTGAGCCTTGATGCCGAACAGGTTGTGGCTGCTGCTGCCATCGGATTGACGCATGATGGATTTGCCCCACCCGGTTTCCAGCGCCGCCTGCGCGACAAGCACCGTTGGGTCAACGCCGATGCGTGCCGCGGCGTCCTTGGCCAGCGGCAACATGGTGTTGACGAAATCGTCGGCACTGGCAAACGCCGCCTTGGCGGGCGCGAGTGGCGTCTGCACGCGATTGCGCACATAAGCGTCGGCCTGAGCGGTGTATTCCGGGCCGATGGTCCAGTCGCCGTTGGTGCCCGCGCGCTTGGCCGCGGCGACGGCACTGGACACGGCAATGCGGTTTTTCAAGGTCGTGGCACCGTTGGCCGCGGCGTCCTGCGTGGCAGAAGTATTCGGGACAATGCCCGCCATAATGCGATCGGTCAGCTTGCTAGGCAGCGCCAGACGACGGGCGTTGAGCGCCGCAACGTCGTTGTGCGGGGTGCCGTCAGTTGCCGGCGCAGGCGCCACCGAACGGGTTGCCCACAACGGACGCTGAGCGATGCGCGTGGCCAGGCCGGTTTGCGAAACGCCGCTCGCATCGGGGGCAGGCGTGGCATTGCCTTGGGGTGCCGGGGCGATTTCCGTGGTCTTGGTCTTCGACAGTTGGCGCATCAGCACGTCTTGCAGGCCGATACCCCCACCCTCGCGGGACAGGCTCACCGACAATTGCTGGTCGTACATGTCCTGGTACTGGCGCGTGGCGTCGCTGTTGAGCGGGTTGTCCTTGGCCAGCACTTCGTTGGCCGAACGCATCGCCTTGAGCATCTGGCTGACAAACAGCGACTCGAACTCCTGCGCCACCTTCTTGAGGTTCGCATCGCTTTCGCGGTCGCCGTTCTTCAGGGACGCCAGCCGATTGAGGTCGGTATACGCCCCCGAATCGACTGTGCTGGTCCCGCCACTTGGAATGCTCATTCGTCCTTCCTTTAAATCACGATCAGGTCGGCTTGCAGTGCGCCTGCCTGTTTCAACGCTTCAAGAATCGCCATCAAGTCACCGGGCGCTGCGCCCACCTGGTTGACGGCCCGTACGATCTCATCAAGCGTCGTGCCAGGACCGAACTTGAACATCGGGTGCAGTTCCTGTTGGGCATTGATCTTCGAACGCGGCACCACGGCGGTCTGACCGTTGGAGAACGCGCCCGGCTGGCTGACCACCGGGTCTTCGGTGATGGTCACGGTCAGGCTGCCGTGGGTCACGGCCGCTGGGGACACTTTGACGTTCTGGCCGATGACGATGGTGCCCGTGCGCGAGTTGATGATGACTTTCGCCGAGGTCTGACCCGGATCGATTTCCAGGTTCTCCAGCACCGACAGATAATCGACGCGCTGGTTAGGGTCCAACGGCGCGGTCACCCGGACGGAACCGCCATCCACGGCCTGAGCAACGCCCGGGCCGAGCATGTCATTGATCTTGTCGACGATGCGCTTGGCGGTGGTGAAGTCATTGCGGTTCAGGTTCAGGGTCAGCGAGTTGCCCTGATTGAAACCGCTCGGCACCGCGCGCTCGACCGAAGCACCGCCAGGAATACGGCCCGAGGACGGAACGTTGACGGTGATCTTCGAACCGTCCCGACCTTCGGCGTCGAAACCGCCGACCACCAGGTTCCCCTGAGCGACCGCATAGACGTTGCCATCGATACCTTTCAGTGGCGTCATCAACAGCGAACCGCCGCGCAGGCTTTTCGAGTTACCGATGGACGACACGGTGATATCAATCTGCTGACCGGGCTTGGCGAACGGCGGCAAGTCGGCGTACACCGCAACCGCCGCGACGTTTTTCAGTTGCACAGTGCCCGAGCCCGCCGGCACCTTGATGCCGAATTGCGAGAGCATGTTGTTGAAGGTTTGCAGCGTGAACGGGGTCTGGGTGGTCTGGTCACCCGTGCCGTTCAGGCCCACCACCAGACCGTAACCGATCAACTGGTTGGTCCGTACGCCAGAAATGCTGGCAATGTCCTTCAGACGTTCGGCCTGTACCGCACCGACCGCCGTGAGGGAGAGCAACGCTGCCGCTATCAGTTGCTTGAACGTGATCATGGCTATCCCGCTATCAGAATGGGAACAACGGGCTGAGGAAGAATCGGTCGAACCAGCCTGGCTGACTGGAATCGGCGAATGCGCCTGTACCGGAATACGTGATGCGCGCATCGGCCACGCGAGTGGACGACACAGTGTTGTCAGTGGCGATGTCATCGGCACGGATCAGGCCCGCGATGCGCACCAGCTCATCGCCGGTATTGAGGGTCATCCACTTCTCGCCGCGCACCGACAAAATACCGTTGGGCAATACATCGGCCACCGTCACAGTGATCGAACCGGTCAGACTGTTGCTCTGCGCAGCCTTGCCATCGCCTTTGGTGGCACGGTCGCCGGTGTAGCCTGCGTTCAGGCTCAGATCGCCGCTGCCCACCGGGTTGTTGGTGCTGACGCCCGCGCCGAACAACGAGGTCAGACCGATGCTGTTGCTGCTGGTCTTGCTCAGGCTGGAGTTGGCCGCCTTGCTGGCCGCCATCCGCTCGGACAGGGTGATGGTGATGATATCACCGACCCGGTACGCCTTACGGTCGCCATACAGGTTCTGCTCGAAACCGGCCTGATAGATCGAACCGTTGTTCGCCGCTGCAGGCAGCGGCGTTCGTGGCAACACCGGCGCGTAATAAGGGTCATTGGGTTTGGCCGAGGGCGCAACGCAACCGGTCAGCAGCGCGAGACCGCAAAGCGGTGCTGCCAACAGGGAAAGCCGCAATACAGAAAGCCGTTTCATGACACTTAAAACCTCGCGGTGTAGCAGGCGTTTTTCAGGCGCCCTATCGAATTGATCCGTTGTTTCTTGACACGCCATCAGGTGGTTCAGTCTTCCATTACAGGTTCTGTGTGACGTACTGCAGCATCGAGTCAGCGGTCGAGATCACTTTGGAGTTCATCTCGTAGGCGCGCTGAGTGGTGATCATGTTCACCAACTCTTCCACGGTGCTGACGTTGGAGTTTTCCAGGGTGTTCTGCTTGACCACGCCCAGACCGTTCAAGCCTGGCGTACCCACCTGCGGCGCGCCGCTGGACGCGGTTTCCAGGTACAGGTTGCCGCCCTGGGACTGCAAACCGGCCGGGTTGATGAAGTCAGCGGTCTGGATGTTGCCGATGACCTGTGGCGTGGCGGTTGCCGCAGACGTGGTGACCGATACGGTGCCGTCTTCGCCGACGGTGAAGGTCTGCGAGTCCTGAGGCACGACGATGGCCGGCTCCAGCGCGTAGCCGTTGGCGGTCACGATCTGGCCGTTCTGGTCCAGGTGGAAGGTACCGTCGCGGGTGTAGGCGATGGTGCCGTCCGGTTGACGGATCTGGAAAAAGCCACGGCCGTTGACTGCCATGTCCAGCGGCTGGTTGGTGGTTTGCAGGCTACCGGCGGTGAAGTTCTTTTGAGTGCCGACGATGCGCACACCGGTACCCAGTTGCAGACCCGAAGGCAGCTCGCTGTCCGATGTGGACTGAGCACCTGGCTGACGCTTGATCTGATAGAGCAGATCCTGGAACTCGGCGCGGTCACTTTTGAAACCGGTGGTCGACACGTTGGCCAGGTTGTTCGAAATGGTCGTCAGGTTCATGTCCTGAGCGGCCAGACCGGTTTTTGCTACGTAGAGTGCCGGAAGCATTCGTAAATCTCCTCAAACGCCGAATTGTCGACGCAAGCTGTCAGTCATTAGCCCATCTGCAAGACGCGAGCCATCGACTCGTCATCCTGCTCGGCGGTCTTCATCATCTTGATGTGCAGTTCGAATTGGCGGGACAGCGCCAGCACCGAGGTCATCTCATCGACAGCGTTGACGTTGCTCGACTGCAGAAACCCGGATTCGACCTGCACGTCGGCATCGGCCTGCGCCGGCTTGCCGTCTTTGGTGTGCATCAGACCGTCGGGGCCTTTTTCCATGTTCGAAAGGTCGGGCTTGACCAGCTTGATGCGGTCGATCTGCGCCATGACCTGAGGGCTCTCACCCAGCGAACGGACGCTGATCGTGCCGTCGGCACCGATCTCGATCTGTTGTTGGGGCGGCACGGCAATCGGCCCGCTGTTGCCCATGACCGGCAAACCATTGCCATCACGCAACACGCCTAGGGCGTCAATGTTCATGCTGGAGGTGCGGGTATAGGCTTCGCCGCCGTCGGGCGTCTGAACGGCCATCCAGCCATTGCCCTTGACGGCAACGTCCAGTTCACGACCGGTGTCGATCATCGAACCCTGGCTGAAGTCGGTGCCCGGGCGCTCGCTCATGGCGTAGGCGCGCGACGGGTTGACCTCGCCAAATACCGGCATCGAGCGGGCCTGTTCAAGGTCGCGCTGAAACCCGTTGGTCGAAACGTTCGCCAGGTTGTTGGCATGAACCTTTTGCGCAACCGCGTTTTCCGACGCCCCGCTCATGGCCACGTAAAGCAACTTGTCCACAGTCTTCCTCCTCTGACAGACGCTTGCCGCCTGTAGCTGTACTGAGCAGGTCTTAGCAATGATCGCGCCAGTTTTTCAGGTGCGATACAAAGTGCTGATTCCCCAATGGTTTCGGGCGCTTCGGGTGGGTTGTCGGGGACGAGCGGTCAGGCTGCGACAGCAGACCGCCGCTTTCGGAGGAAAGGCTGCGTATCGCCGCCAAAAAATTTCGTACGAGGAGCGATAATTGCAGCGAATTGCTCATTGCTTCTTTATCAACGGGAAACCGTCATGCGTCTGCGTACCGCCCTGCTCCTTGCCCTCGCCGCCTCTACAACCGTCGCACTCGCCGCCCCGGCGCCTTATTACCTGTGGCAAGGCAAACACAAGACCATCTGCGCCCAGACCAGCCCTGGCAAGGGCTGGACCAAGGTGAGCGGCGGGTTTGTGAAGTCCGATTGTTCGATTTGAGCGGCGTTACTTTTTTAACAACACTGTGGGAAATTCTATGGCGGCTGGCCAGCCTTTTCGGCACCAAGGCTGCTCCCACAAGCATCGTGCCGAATCCAAATCTTGTGGTAGACGATGAACCTGTGGGAGCCGGCTTGCTGGCGAATGCTTTTGCTCTTGCTTCTGCTCTTCATACGCCGATAGTCCAGACACCGCCGGACTATCGGCGTATGAAGAGCAGAAGCAAAAGCGGAGCAACGGCAACGATTACGTTGCCCTGATCAACGTCTGCATCAACTCCGCTTCCGTCGACAAGGTTTTCGAGTTGGCTTGATACGCCGTCTGCGCCTGTATCAATTCCACCAATTCAGATTGCAGGTCCACATTCGAGCCTTCCAGCGACTGGTTGACGATACTGCCCAACGTGCCGACACCTGGCTCCTCATAGTTGGCAACGCCAGAATCGGCGGTTTCGATCCAGCGCGTATTGCTCATCGGCTGTAGTCCCTGCTCATTGGCGAAGCTGGCAAGCATGACCTGGCCAATGACACGTTGCTGACTATTGCTGTACCCCACACTCATGATTCCGTTCTTGTCGATGGACAGCTTGTTGGCGCTACCCGCCGCATACCCGTCGACAAACACCCCAGAGGAGCCCGTTGCCGCCCGGAACTGGCTCAGCTTGTTCATGTCCAGCACGATACCGCCGCCATCACCAGTGGCGCCGTTACTGCCCCAGCGCCCGCCGACCTTGTTGCCCTCAAGGAACTTGGCAGGCACCCAGCCACTCAGCGTCAATTTGCCATTGCTCGCCACCAAGCCAGGCCCACCCGTGAGTGTTTGCATCGTGCCGTCGGCATTGAACAACACACTGGCAGTCAGCGGATCAGTGCTCTCAGGGTCCTGCGGATTGCGACCGTCGATCAGCACGTGCATTTTCCAGCTGTTGCTGCCGTCCTTGACGAAGTACTGCGTCAACTCATGGCGAACGCCCAGGCTGTCAAAAACGGCGCTGGTGAAGGGTTTGTTATAGGTGGAAACGTCGGCCCGATCAAAAGCCGGTACCGGGCGGGGCATGACAGGGTCGCCGGGGTTGAGCAACGCACCACTGGCATCGTTGAGCGGCAAGGCGATGGCGCCGGTGCTGGCAGCCGGACTCGGCGCCCAATTGCCATTGACCTTGATTGCAGGCTGCCAGCCATGCAGTGCCAGATCACCACTCTTTTCCAGCTTGACGGCTGCCTGATTGCCGGTCAGATGCAGATTGCCATTGGGCAGCTTGCGTATGCCAACCTCCAGAGGCGTAGTGGTCGACGGATCGAGCGGGTTCACGCCATCAATCAGGAGGTAGGACGTCCAGTTGTTGTCGTCGAGCTTGACGAAATACTGCGTGAGTTGGTGATCCTGCGGTGGTACTGCGGCCTTGGCCTGAATCACAACGACCTCATTGCCTTTCGAGTCCTTGCCCCTGACCTCCTTCACCTCCGGCACCCCCGCGTCCTGAATGGTCTGGGTCGTCATGCGCGTCCAGGTACGCGGGTCGTTCACGTTGAAACCCGGGACAGCCGCCAATGACGCTTCGGCGGAATCCAGGTTGATGGTCTGCTCCACCTTGCTGGTGGCCTTGGGCGCCATGTTGGCATTGTCGATCTGAAGATCGGTACGCACACCTCGAATCACCTGACCGTCAGCGGTCACCGCATACCCCTGCAAACGGCTGCCTTGGGAGTCCACGATGTAGTTTTCGGCGTCCTTGAGAAATGCGCCAGAGCGCCCATAACTGATCGCGCCGTTGTCACTCATGACGAAAAAACCCTTGCCCTGAATCCGCATGTCCAGCGCCCGGCCCGTATCGGACATCACGCCGCCTGCCTTGAAGTTCTGCGAAACATTGGCCAGGCGCACCCCGTCACCGACGGCATTGCCGCTGCCCAGCATCGATGAGGAGTAGACGGCAGAGAACTCTGCCCGAGAGGATTTGAAACCTGTGGTACCGACGTTGGCGATGTTGTTGCCCGCCACTTCCATCCGTTTGTGAGCCGCATTCAGCCCGGCCACCGCAATATTGAATGACATGAACACTCCCTGAGTCGTCAGCGACGACGCTGCGTCAATGCATGGATTTATTCGCGGGCAAAGGAATGGGGTCGGGCCAGAAGGCTCAACGACATTCGTTTGTCAGCGAATTTGATGATCGCAAAGACGGGAGTAGGAAATTTCCGGGTCTGGAGTGGGATGGCTCTGGAAGTTTTTTTGCCCAAGCGCTCGCGGCCCCCACCCCTGTGGGAGCCGGCTTGCTGGCGAAAACGGTGGGTCAGTTAACTCATCAGGTACAGACACTACGCATTCGCCAGCAAGCCGGCTCCCACAAGGGCGTGGCGCATTCCAAAAAAAAGCCCCTCAAACGAGGGGCTCTAAGCACAGCAGAATCAACCGACCGTCATCAGGTCATCTGAATGGTGGTCTGCAGAATGGTGCTCTCCGTCGAAATCGTCTTCGCGTTCGCCTGATAGTTGCTTTGTGCCTTGATCAGTTCGACCAGTTCACCGGTCAGATCAACGTTGGACTCTTCCAGCGCCGATCCGGTAATGCTGCCCAGCGTACCCGACTCTGGCGCGCCAGTGACCGGAATACCCGAAGCGTAGGTCTCGCGCCACATGGTGCCGCCTGCCGGGGCCAGGCCCTGGACGTTGGCGAAGGTGGTGAGTGCCACTTGACCGATCACCTTGGACTGGCCGTTGGTGTAAGTGGCGAACAGGTTACCGCTGGAGTCCACGTTCATCGCACTGATCTGGCCGGTGTAGTTACCGTCCTGACTCTTGGAGATCGCGCCACCGGCAGCGTTGGTCTGGGTGGTGGCCAACATATCCAGCTTCATGCTAGCGGCTGCGCCCGCGCCGTTCGCGACCCACGTAGTGGTCGAACCAACGGTTTTGCTTTGCGCCGGCACCCAGCCGTCAATGCTGAAGGTGCCATCGGCATTCACGCTCACGCCGCCACTGGTCACAGTCGGGGTGTTCATGTCGCCCGCCGCGTCGAAGGTCAGCTCGGTCGTGGCTGGCGTCGTCGAATTCGCCGGGTCGGTGATGCTGCGACCGTCGATCAGGGTGTACATGGTCCAGCTGTTGGTGTCGGTTTTGCGGAAATACTGGGACAGGGTGTGCTCGTTACCCTGGGCGTCGTAGATCGGGGTGCTGTACGTCGAGGTGTATGTGGACGTATCAGCCGGATCGAACGCAGCGCCGGTCGAGACTTCCTTGGACGAATCCAGGTTGGACGCGATGGTAATGGTGGTCGTCGCCTTAGGCGCCATGTTCGAGGTGTCGACCTTCAGGTTGGTCAGTACGCCGGTCATCACGTTGCCGTTGGCATCGACGCCATAACCCTGCAGGTTGTTGCCGTTATTGTCGATGATGTTGCCGGCGCTGTCGGTGTGGAAGTTGCCCGCACGGGTGTACAGCTTCTCGCCGTTGTTGCTCAGCAGGAAGAAACCGTTGCCGTTGATGGCCAGGTCCAGATCACGGCCAGTGCCAGTGGTCAGCGAACCCTGGGTGAATTGCTGGGTGACCGCTGCGGTGTAGACGCCGCTGCCGACGTTGGTGCCGCCCGAGGTACCGCGAATGGATTGCGCGTACTGGTCAGCGAATTCCGCACGGGACGCCTTGAAGCCGACAGTCGCGACGTTGGCAATGTTGTTGCCGGCGACGTCGAGACTTTTGTTCGCTGCGTAGAGCCCACTCAGACCGATATTGAAAGACATACTTCACTCCTGCGCCGTCGAGTCGGCTCTAGATCCCGATTTGTTGAACTTTGGACAAGGCAATGTTGGTGCCGTCGGCCAGATTGAGAGTCATTGCGCTACCGGCCGAGCCCATGGTGACACTGGTCACTGTCGCAGGCAGGTAGGTGGTCAGGCCGGTGGAAGTGCCATCGAGACTGCCCGTTGCCTTGAAGCTGTAGTTACCTGCAGCCAGGGTATTACCTGCATCGTCCTTGCCGTCCCAGGTGAAGCTGGTGGTGCCGGTTTTCTGCTCGCCCAGATCGATGGTACGAACGATGCTGCCCGTGCTGTCGTAAACCTTGACAGTGGTGATGGTGCTGGTTGAAGGCACCACGACCTGACCGGTCATGTCCTTGGACGTGTCCACGTGCGTCGAACCCGAGTCGACAATCACCGAGCGCCCCACCAGCGACGAGGCTTGCAGCGCCTGCGACGACTGATACATGCCACCGATCGCATCGACCGAGGTGCTGAGGTTCTGCATGGTTTCCAGGCTGCTGAACTGCGCCAGTTGAGCCACGAACTCGCTATTGTCCTGTGGATCGAGCGGGTTCTGGTTCTGCATCTGGGTGACCAGCAGCTGCAGGAACGCATCTTTGCCCAGACTGCTGGCGCCCGTGGTGGTGTCGCCTGTCTTGCCAGACGTCGCGGTCTGGAGCGACTTGATGTAGTCGCTGGTGCTGGTGTCGTTAGTAACGGTCATGGCGTGCGCCCCTTATCACTGACCCAGGGTCAGAACCTTCTGCATCATTGTTTTGGCGGTGTTCATGATGTCCGCGTTGGTCTGGAACGAACGGCTGGCCGAGATCATGTCGGCCATCTCGTTGACGACGTTGACGTTCGGGTAATACACGTAACCGTTCTTGTCAGCTGCCGGGTGATTGGGCTCGTAACGCGCTTCCAGATTGGAAGGGTCTTCGACGATGCCTGCCACTTGCACGCCCGTGCCGGCCTGGCCCTGGTCTTCGAACAGCGAAGCGCTGCCACCGGACTCCTGGCCCTGAAAGACCGTGGCGAAGACCGGGTGCCGTGCGCGGTAGGTCTTGTCCAGACTGGAAGACACTGTTTCGGCGTTGGCGATGTTACTGGCGACGGTGTTCAGGCGAGTGTTCTGGGCACTCATGCCACTACCGGCAATATTGAAAACACTGGACAGGGACATGAATTACTCTCCGCGCAGGGCCGATACCAGCCCTTTGAACTTACTGTTGAGCAAGGTGAAGCTGGCCTGGAAGCCCATGGCGTTCTCGGCGTAGTTGGCGTTTTCGATTTGAGAATCGACGGTGTTCTGGTCCAGCGATGGCTGGGACGGCGTGCGATACAGCAGGCTCGCTTCACCGCTGTCCACGCCTTGGGCTTCGATGTGGTGGGCATTGGTGGTGTTCAGCGCAAAGGTGCCGTTTTTGGCCTTGTCGCTTTCGGCGGCCAACACTTTGGAGAAATCCAGGTCGCGCGCCTTGTAATTTGGCGTGTCGGCGTTGGAGATGTTGTTGGCCAGCACTTCAGCACGTTGAGCGCGGAAGTTCAGCGCTTTCTCGTGAATGCCCAGTGCGTTTTCGAAGCTGATGCTCATGTCGGGAAACCTTTATCGGTTGACCAGATGTTCTTGACTGCAGGTCTTTGAGCAAGGGGCGTGCCAATTCTGTGAGAGGCCGTATTTGCTGGGGTTGCGGGTGGGTGGCAACGGTGAATGCCAGAAAAGCGGCAAGCGATTTCCGCTGATGGAAGGGAAAGCGGCAATGGGCGTGCCGATTTTTTGCCGGTTTTTTGGATAGGGGCGCGACGCTATTTGGATAGGGGCGCGACGCTAAAGGTTGACTTGGGATCCATGTAGCAATCCCAAATCAACGCACACAAAAAACCCGGCAATCACGCCGGGTCTCTGACACACCACAAGCCAGCTTACTTGGCCTGGTAAATAATCCCGGGACTGCACTGCACCATCTGATAATGATCAGGCAACCCGTTCAGCGCCTCGGACGCCCCAAGGAACAGATACCCGCCGGGCTTCAACGTCGCGTGAATGCGCAGCAGGATGTCCTTCTTCACCTCAGCGGAGAAGTAGATCAACACATTGCGGCAAAACACGATGTCGAACTTACCCAGCGCCGCGTAGCTGTCCAGCAGGTTGAACGAACGAAACTCCACGCGACTCTTGATCGGCGCCTTGACCGTCCAGCGCCCCGGGGTTTTCTGGTCGAAATAGCGTTGCAGCCGATCAGGCGACAAGCCCCGGCCTATCGCCAGGCTGTCGTACTCCCCGGTCTTGCAGTTGGTCAGCATGCTGCCCGACAGGTCCGTCGCCACAATCTGCGCCCCGGCCTTCAACTGCCCCGGATTGCTGCGCTCGAACTCGTCGATCGACATCGACAACGAGTACGGCTCCTGCCCCGACGAACAGGCCGCTGACCAGATACGCGGACGCAGCCCCGGACTGGCCTTGAGCTGCTCCGGCAACACCTTGCTTTTGAGCACCTCGAACGGGTAAGTATCGCGAAACCACAAAGTTTCGTTGGTGGTCATCGCATCCACCACCTGCTCGCGCAAACCGCTGCGCGGCTGAGTCTGGATGCGCTGGATCAACTCACCCAGCGACTTGATACCCTGCTGCTCCATCAGCTTGTTCAGGCGGCTGGAGACCAGGTATTGCTTGTTTTCACCCAGCAAAATGCCACAGGCTTTTTCCAGGAAGCCCCGGAACTGCTCAAAATCCAAATTACCTGTAGACATGCCGCCTCTCAAATCATGTGAACAGCCGAGGACGTGCGCCCTCAGCTGATATCCGCCGCCCTGATACGATCTACCACTCTAGCTGCAAGATCGTCCGGCCGAAACTTGGCCAGGAAATCATCGGCACCGACCTTCTTCACCATTGCCTGGTTGAACACGCCCGACAGCGACGTATGCAGGATAATGTGCAGCTTCTGCATGCGCGGGTCGTTGCGGATCTCGGCAGTCAAGGTGTAGCCGTCCATCTCCGGCATTTCAATGTCGGAAATCATCATCAGGAACTCTTCTTCAGGCTTCTTGCCCTCGTCCACCAGTTTGCGCAGGTATTCGAGTGCCTGACGACCGTCATTCAACGCCGTCACTTCCACGCCCACGGTCTGTAGGCAGCGGGTGACCTGTTTGCGCGCCACCGACGAGTCATCGACCGTCAGCACCCGCAGGGATAGCGCCTTATGTTGCACCTCTTCACTTACCACGCCTGCGGAAATGTTTTCCGACACTGGCGCCACCTCGGCGAGGATTTTCTCCACGTCGATGATTTCCACCAACTGGTCGTCGAGCCGCGTCACTGCCGTGAGGTAGTGATCGCGACCGGTGCCCTTGGGTGGCGGATGAATCTCTTCCCAGTTCATATTCACGATGCGCTCGACCGAATGCACCAGAAAGCCCTGAATCTTGGTGTTGTATTCGGTAATGATCACAAACGCGTTATCGATATTGCTCAGCGCCTTCGCGCCGGTCGCCATCGCCAGATCGAGGATCGGGATGGTCCCGCCACGAATATTCGCCACTCCGCGCACAATCGGACTGGACTTGGGCATGAGGGTAAGTTTCGGGCACTGAAGCACCTCTTTTACCTTGAACACGTTGATCCCGTACAACTGCTTGCCGTCCAGACGGAACAGCAACAGTTCAAGGCGGTTCTGCCCTACCAGTTGCGTGCGCTGGTTCACTGAATCCAAAACACCAGCCATGCACCACCCTCCCCAAAACGACCAATTGCGCACTGCCCGATCGGCATGCGGCACGGGCCTTGCTATCTACCCGTCATGAGCATATTAACGACAGTATCCCGACACCTGACAAGCGCCAGCCGCCATTTGCTCGGCGGACTCGCGGTCGTGTGCCTGTTAGCCAGCGCAACTCTCTGCCGTGCAGACAATGTGACGCTGCCTGAACAACTTATCGGCGTCACCCAAGGCTTTCTTGAATTCACCGTTGAAGACTATCTGGCCACCAGTCAGACCCAGGGACGCTACGAAATCGAGGTCAAACAACTCGACCCTCGCCTGCGCATGCCGCACTGCGACAAGGATTTGACGGCCACGCTGGAAAGCCCGGCACAGCCCATTGGCCGTGTGACCGTCAAACTGCGCTGCGAAGGCAGCTCTCCGTGGACGGTGTTCGTACCCGCCCAGGTACATTTATTTCGCAATGTGGTGACCGTGGTACGCCCGATGAAACGCGACGCAATTGTCACAGAGGGCGACGTGGCCTTGCGCGAGCGCGATGTGAGCCTGTTGGGACAGGGTTTTCTCGACTCACTTGATCAGGCCGTCGGGCAGAAACTTGTCCGACCAACGGTCATCGATCAGATCCTGACCCCGGTGCACCTGGAACAACCGCAAATGGTCCGCAAGGGCGATCAGGTAGTCATCAGCGCCCGCAGCGGTTCGATGAGTGTGCGCATGCCCGGCGAGGCGTTGTCCGATGGCGGTTTCAACGAGCAAATACGGGTCAAGAACCTGAATTCCAAACGTGTGATCAAGGCCAACATCGTCGCCCCCGGGCAGGTCGAGGTGCCTATGTAAGGGTATTGTCCTCTGGCGCTGCGCTTGCGCTTTTCCTACACTCGGAACCGTTACGCCCCATGCGAAGTCAATTCGAGACTGTTTTCGCACTGGCCCTAAAGTTATTCCGGGTTTGGCCGAAACCAAGGCAAGCGTCCAAGAACCCAGAGGTTTTCAATCATGGTCATCGACTTCAGTCGTTTGAATAGTTCCACTACCGTGGGTGGTACATCACGTACCCCAAACACCAAGGAAGCAGGCAAGACCGACGCCCCGGCGACGGCCAGCACTACCTCCTCCGTGAGCGGTAGCGGTGAGACAGTCAGTTTGAGCAGCGAAGCTCAACAGTTGCAGAAGATCACTGATTCGTTGCGTGATCAGCCCGTCGTCAACAGCAGCCGCGTGGCCGAGTTGAAGCAGGCGATCGCCGATGGCAGTTACAAGGTCGACAGCAACCGTGTCGCGAACAAACTGCTTAATTTCGAAGCCCAGCGCTAGCCCCCGGTCCGCGCAGGGGCTTCTGGACGCTTGAATCCCAGGGCATGCGATGCAAGACACTACGTTGTTTCAACTGATCACGGACGATATTGCGCCGACCCAGCACCTGCTGGAGATCCTGAAGGCTGAATCACTGGCCCTTCACGGTCGCAATATGGTCGAAATGGAACACATCCTGGCGCAGAAACAGGCGTTGGTGATCGTGCTCGAACAGCACGGACGCAGACGCAGTCAACTGCTGTCGAGTCTTGGCCTGCCCGCCAGCCGCGCGGGACTCGAAGAAGTGGCCAAACACTCGTCAGTCGGCGACGCGTTGTTGAAAGCGGGCGACGAACTGAGTGCGCTGATAGCCGAGTGCCAGGCTGCGAACGAGCAGAATGGCAGTCTGATTCAACTTCAACAGTTGACCACGGCCCAACAGCTCAGAATTCTCAATGGTGGTGACACACCGACGCTGTACGACAGCCGGGGTTCAACATCGGGCAGAGCCAGACCACGTCCGCTTAGCCAGGCGTAAGTTCTTGTATCAAGGCGTGCAACATGATGGCAAAATGCCTCGCGCCGCACGCTGTCGTTTTTTGCCTGGAGATGGATAAACCGTGAATGCATTAAGTGCGGAAGATGCTCCGCAGCCACCGAAGGTCATCACCACACCTTTGGAAATTGCCTCCACCCTGCGATTGCTGATGGACAGCCACGATCCGCTGATCATCACCTTTCACGAACGTAGCCAGCGTTTCCAGAGCTATGTCATCGAAGTCGACCGCGACAGCGATGTGCTGGCGCTGGATGAAATGATTCCTCGCGATGGCGAGCGTTTCATGGCCGCCGGTGAGCCGTTCCGCGTTGAAGGCTTCCATGATGGCGTGCGCGTTGCCTGGGAAGTCAAAGCCCAGATGACCATTGTCGACGAACCGCACAGCTACCGTGGGCCGTTGCCGGGAGAAGTGGTTTACCACCAGCGCCGCAATGCGTTCCGTGCCGCCCTCAAGCTGGCCTCGCTGGTCGACATCAAGCTCGATGGCGATAAGGTCAAGACCCCACTCAAAGGCAAGCTGCTGGACATTTCCGCGACCGGCTGCAAGCTGCGTTTCGAGGGCGATGAATCCCAGCGCCTGCAATTGGGCCAGGTGTATGAACGTTTCACGGCAGACCTGCCGATCGGCAGCATGACCACGTCTGTGGAGCTTCGCCATCTGCACTTCGAAGAGAAATTCAACACCACGTTCGCCGGTGTGCGCTTTCACAACATAAGTGGTCTGGTGCAGCGTCAGGTCGAGCGTTTTGTGTACCACTTGCAGCGCGAAGCCCGTCGATTCGACAAAGACGACGATTTCTGATCACTGATTATTGATTCCAGTTGCTTGACCACTGTGCGAGTGAGCTTGCTCAAGATGGCGTCCTGACAGCATCCTTCCGAGAAGCTGATCTAGCGCATTCGTGAGCAAGCTCACTCCCACAGTTCGTTTGCACCCTCTGATTCTGATTACAACGGCCTGTCCACGCCCACGTCTCGCGCTCCATCAACAGGCGCGACAGCGTTCACTTCATCGACCACCGCAACCGGGCGTACAACACCCTCCCCTGACGGCACGACGCGTTCAGGCTCTGGTTCAGGAGGCTCGTTGCTCGTATCACTCTCGGCAGGTGCCACGTAACCCGGTTCGTTCGGGTTCTGCATCTGATCCTGAACCACTTGCTCATCGACCCGTGGATCGAGCGCCACCACCAGCGGCGAGGCGGCCATGCTGTCCGGCATCGCAACGTGATGCAACGGCGCATCCTGCACCTGATGCAGATTGGTGACCGCTTTCGGACGAACCCGCAGCACCAGAATCAATGCCGTAAAACAGACGAATGCATACAGCATATTGCTGCCGAACTGCTTCATCAGCACGCCCGCCACCAACGGCCCGATACTGGCGCCGACGCCGTAGGTCATCAACAACATGGCGGTCAAAGAGACTCGACGCTCCCCCTCAACGTGGTCGTTGGAAAATGCAACGGCCAGCGGATACAGGGCGAACTGCAGCAGCGACGCCAGAAAGCCCATGACGAACACCACTTCAATGGGCATGGAAGGGAAAATCGCCAGTGGCAAGCCAGCCAGCAACAGAAGACCGGCAGCGCCACGAATCAGCCAGGCGCGGTCATAGCGGTCGGACAGTTTGCCGAGCGGACCTTGCACCAACAGACCGGCGCCGATACAGGTCGCCATGAACAGACCGACGTGTTCGGTCGACAGTCCTTGCTGCGCGGCATACAGCGGCGCCAGACCATAGAACGAACCGATGATCAGACCGGCACTCAACACCGTGGTCAGCGATTGCGGCACGCGGCGCATGAAGAACAGCGGCTCCAGGGGCGCCGGACGCATCGGCGCCGGGTGAATGCTGCGGGTCATGGCCACCGGCACCAGGCACAGAGTGAAACACATGGCGACCAGCATCAGCAGCTCAGGCCCCAACTGGGGATGCACCACCAGAATCAGCTGACCGAGCACCAGCCCCAGGTACGACGCGATCATGTAGCCACTGAACACCGTGCCGCGCTGCTTGGGCGAGGCCTGTTCGTTGAGCCAGCTCTCGATGACCATGTACTGGCACATCATGCCCAGACCCACGATCATCCGCAGGAAAATCCACGCGGGCAGGTAATTGATCAACCCATGCCCTAATACCGCAGCACCAACGATCCCGGCACAGGTCGCATAGGCGCGAATGTGCCCTACCCGCCCGATCAGCCGGTGGCCGACCTTGCCGCCCAGGGCCAGCCCCACGTAGTTGGCCGCCATCAGCGCACCGACCCACAGGCCGTCGACCTGATCGGCGGCCAGACGCAAGGCAAGGTAGGTGCTCAGAAGGCCCGAACCGATCAACATCATCAGTGAGGCGAAGTACAGCGCTCGAAAGGATTTCCAGATTTGGCGCATCGGCTTTCCAAAAACGCACACCCTCGTCCACGGAAGGTGTGCGCATGACGTTTTTTAAGCTTGGGCAGCCAACACACGTCGCTCCCAAGGGGTAATTTCGTTGAAGAAACTGGTCAACTCCAAGGTCTTCGACGCGATGTAGCCTTCGATGAATTCGGTGCCGAACAGTTCCTTGGCCAGCGGGCTGCGTTTCAGACGCTCCAGTGCCGCATGCAAGGTACATGGCAGCGAAAGATTGTCCGGAACATCAAACTCCCCCTGTATCGGCGCCGACGGCTCCAACTGTTGCACGATGCCGTACAGCCCCGCTGCAAGACTAGCTGCTATGGCCAGGTAGGGGTTGGCATCTGCGCCAGGCAAACGGTTTTCCACACGACGGGCCACAGGTGCGCTGGCGGGAATGCGCAGCCCAGCGGCGCGGTTGTCGTGAGACCAGCAGGCATTGTTCGGCGACGCGAAAGGATGACACAAACGCTGGTAGGAATTGACGTTGGGCGCGAACAAGGCCGTGAAATCCGCCATCGCCGCCTGTTGACCGCCGATGAAATGGTGGAACGCAGCGGTCGGTTCGCCTTGGGCGTCGCTGAAAATGTTCTGTCCAGTCACGCTGTCGACCACACTCTGATGAATGTGCATCGAACTGCCCGGCGTGTGTGCCAGCGGTTTGGCCATGCACACCACGGTCAGGCCGTGCTTGAGTGCCACTTCCTTGAGCATGTGTTTGAACAGGAATGTCTGGTCGGCCAGCAGCAGCGGATCGCCGTGCAGCAGGTTGATCTCGAACTGGCTGACGCCCATTTCGTGCATGAACGTGTCACGAGGCAGGCCCAGCGCCGCCATGCATTTATAGACTTCGCTGAAGAACGGGCGCAGGCCGTTGTTGGAACTGACGCTGAACGCCGACTGGCCGTCTTCCCGCCGACCATCCAGACCGACCGGCGGCTTGAACGGCAGATTCGGGTCGCTGTTGGGGGCGAAGACGAAGAATTCGAGTTCAGTGGCCACCACGGGCGACCAGCCATGGCGAGCGTAACGAGCGATCACCGACTTGAGTTGACCACGGGTCGACAGCCCGGAGGGTTCGCCGTCCAGCTCATCGGCATCACAGATCGCCAATGCACGAGGCTCTTCGCTCCAGGGCAGGCGGTGAATCTGCTGCGCATCGGCGACCAGCGCCAGATCGCCGTCATCGCTGCCGTAGAATTTCGCCGCCGGGTAGCCACCCATGATGCATTGCAGCAACACGCCCCGCGCGAGTTGCAGACGACGGCCTTCAAGAAAGCCTTCCGCCGTCATCACCTTGCCGCGCGGCACGCCGTTCAGGTCCGGGGTGACGCATTCGATTTCATCAATGCCCATCAATCGCTGCGCGAGTGAATTGTGGCCATCGGTCAACATGACTCAGATCCTTCTTATTAGGCAGGCCGCCTGAGCGGCGAGGTGTACAAAATAGACATCAGGCGTTCGGAATATCAAGCGCATCTTTCGTCCCGTACGAGGTTGGCCGGGTTCTTGCTATTTCGCCCCTAACAGCGCTTGAAGCGCCATTTCCATGACAGCGAGTATTACGGCTCCTGCCCGCTTGCAAGCATTGTGTATTCGCCGTCGTGCGTACATGGAGCACAGGATTCCCATGACCAAGAAAATCCCCGTCACACAGCCTCTGCTGCCACCGCTGGAAGAGTTCGTTCCGTATCTGGAACAGATTTGGGAAAGCCGCCACCTGACCAACGCCGGGCCGTTTCACGAGAAGCTGGAAAAGGATTTGGCGGATTACCTGGGCGTCGAACACCTGTGCCTGTTCTCCAACGGCACCATGGCATTGCTGACCGCGTTGCAAGCCCTGCGCGTGACGGGGGAAGTGATCACCACGCCCTACTCGTTCGTCGCCACCGCCCACTCGCTGCTGTGGAACGGCTTGAGACCGATCTTCGTCGACATCGCGCCGGGGTCGTTCAACCTGGACCCGGACCGCATCGAAGAGGCCATCACGCCCGCGACCACCGCCATCATGCCGGTGCATTGCTACGGCACGCCGTGTGACGTCGACCGCATTCAGAAAATCGCCGACCGTTACGGCCTGAAAGTGATTTACGACGCTGCACACGCGTTTGGCGTACGCCATCAGGGCCAGAGCCTCCTGCGCAACGGTGACTTGTCGATTCTCAGTTTCCACGCCACCAAGGTGTTCAACACCTTCGAGGGCGGGGCCATCATCTGCCCCGACGCCAAGACCAAGCAGCGCATCGACTACCTGAAAAACTTCGGTTTCGCAGACGAAGTGACCGTGGTCGCGCCCGGTATCAACGGCAAGATGAGCGAAGTCAACGCGGCCTTCGGCCTGCTGCAACTCAACTACATCGACGGCGCCCTGGCGCGCAGAAAGCGCATCGACACCATGTACCGCGAGGCCATCGCCGACATGCCGGGCCTACAACTGTTGTTTTCGCCGAGCGACGACCACAACTTTGCCTATTTCCCAGTGGTGGTGGGCGATGACTTTCCGCTGTCTCGTGACGCGCTGTTCGAACGCTTCCGTGCAAGGGACATTCTGGTCCGACGCTATTTCTATCCGCTGATTTCGACCTTCCCGATGTACCGCCATCTGGAGTCAGCCAGGCCCGAGCGCCTGAAGGTCGCAAGCGACATTTCCAGCCGGATTCTCTGCCTGCCGATTTTCGATGCGCTGAGCGTCGAGGCATTCGACAGCATCATCGAGGTGCTGCAAACGGCGCTGTCCGAACGCGCCTGAGACCGCCCCTTTCGCAGCGCCGTTGCAGAGCGTGCGCTGCCTCAAACCCTTTTTCCTGTCACTCGCCTGCTCTCGTCGCAGGCAGCAGCGGCCGTCCAATCAGATGTAAGGATTCCGATGAACGCGTCACGCCTGGTCAGCATCGTCATTCCGGCCTATAAGCCCACGTACTTCGAAGTCGCACTGCGCAGCGCCTTTGCGCAGGATTACGATCAGTTGGAAATCGTGATCTGCGACGATTGCCGTGACGACGGGATCGTCAATCTGGTGGAAACGCTCACGCCGCAAAGCCCCTTCCCGATTCGTTACTACCGCAACGAGCAGTCGCTGGGCGAGGCGCTGAACGTCGCGCGCGGCATTCGCGAGGCCCATGGCGAATACGTCAAGTTCCTCTACGACGACGACTTTCTGGAACCCGATTGCGTCAGCACGCTGGTGGCCTTGCTGCATGGGCATCCGGACATCACCCTGGCCGCTGCCACGCGCCGCCTGTTCGATGAAAACGGCGACTTTCTGCCGGACAACCTGGTGACGTTTTTCCCGTTCAAGGACGATGTGGTCATCCATGGTCCGGAGTTGGTCGCCCTGCTGTCGGAAATCCCGCTGACGTTCATGGGCGAGCCGAGTTCGGTGATGTGCCGACGGGAGGATGCACTGGCCTACGGTCAGGACCTGATGTCGCTCAAGGGCCAGACCATTCATTGGCTGGGCGACATCAGCCTGTATGTGAAGCTGCTTCGGCAAGGCAACCTGGCGCTGCTCAAGCGTCCGCTGTCACGCTTTCGCATGACCGACACCCAGAGCAGCAGTATCGCCCGGGCGGCGCCGCAAGTGGCCAAGGAAGGCCACAACAATTACTACCGCATCACCAAGGAGCTGGAATGGCTGCGTGAGCGGGGTATCAACGGCGACGTGAAAATCGCCCCCCTTCAAGACCGGGAAAACTTCGCCAACTTCAACCTGCGGGCGTACTTTCTACAGAAATCCGCCGCCGAACTGCGTCACGACCATGTTCAGGACTGGGCAGAAAAACGCAGGCCCACCGGCCCGCAGAAGCCGCACATCGTTCACTACTTCCAGCAGCACCATGGCACGCCGGGCCTGGCAATCGTCGTGTCGGATCTGCACGGCAGAGCCTTGCCGCTGCAACGCACGCTGACGAGTGTCGAAGCCGCCACCCGCGGCTGGATGCCGCCGAAAGTATTCGTGCTGTACGACCCGGCCAACGGCCAGCCGGACGCGACGGACAACGCCAATTATCTGCCGGTGACCGGCCACAACCGAGCGCAGCAACTGAACCGGCTGCTGGAAGAAAGCGGCTTCGACTGGTTCATGCTGATCGAGGCCGGCTCCACACTGAACGTCGCCGGGCTGCTCAAAGCCGCTGTCCACATTACCGAGCACCCAACGACCCGGGCACTGTTCGCCGATGACATCGCGCAAACGCCCGAGCCGGCCTCGGAGGTGATGCTGCGGCCGGATTTCAATCTGGATTATCTGGTGAGCTTCCCCGAAGCCACGGCCCGGCACTGGCTCTTCAACCGCTATTCGGCCATCGATGCCGGTCGGTTCGACGGGCGTTATCCCCAGGCGCTGGAGCTGGACCTGATCCTGCGCCTGATCGAACAAGAAGGCCTTGGCGGGCTGGAGCACATCGCCGAGCCGCTGGTCAGTTACCGCCCCGAGCCACGGGAGAGCAACCCGGACGAAGTGCGCACGTTACAACGCCACCTGCACGCCCGTGGCTACGCCAACGGCCAGGTCGTCGAGTCACGGCCGCGGCATTACCAGCTTCAGTACGGCCATGCCGGGCAACCGAAGGTGACGATCATCGTCACCAGCCGCGATCAGATTCTGATGCTGCAACGCTGCGTGGAAAGCCTTCTGGAAAAGACCACCTACCCGCACTACGAGATCATCATTGCGGACAATGACAGCCAGGACCCGCTTGCGGTGGACTGGCTCAATGGTGTCGAAGCCATGCAACTGGAGCAGGTGCGTGTCCTGCGCTGCCCCGACGACCTGAGCCTCTCGGCCACGTACAACCTCGCCGCCCGACACGCCAGCGGCGACTACCTGTTGCTGCTTAGTCCTCGTACTGCCGTGCTGCACGGCAACTGGCTGGACAACCTACTCAACCATGCTCAACGTCCGGAAGTCGGTGTGGTCGGCGCCAAGCTGCTGGCCCCGGACAACACGATCCAGCACGCGGGCATCATCCTGGGGCTGGAAGCTCCGGCGACCCACCTGTTCAGCGGGCAGAACGGGGCCAGTGAAGGCTACATGCAGCGCCTGGTGGTCGATCAGAACTACAGCGCGGTCAGCCAGGCGTGTCTGATGATCGGCAGCGCTCTTTATGATGCGCTGGGCGGCATGGACGAAGGTGACTTCAGCGATTGCCTGGGCGATGTCGACCTCTGCCTGCGGGTCAAAGACACCGGGCGACTGATCGTCTGGACGCCCCATACCGTGTTGCTGCACGAAGCGCCGGAAAACCTCTGCGTCACACCTCACGCCTCGCTGGCCTTCTATGGCAAATGGCTGAACGCGGTGGCTCACGACCCGGCGTACAACGACAATTTCTCTTCCCGGGGTCAGGGCCTGCAACTGGAAACCAACGTCGAACTGACCTGGCGCCCGTTGTCATGGCGGCCTGCGCCTGTGGTGCTCGCCCACCCTGCCCAACTGTCGACATCGGCGACCCGTCTGACCGCCCCGCTCAAGCAACTCGCCGAAGGCCTGCACATCGAGCCGGTGATCACGCCCGAACTGCTGACAGTCGCCGAGTTCGCCCGGCTGAAGCCCGACACGCTGATTCTGCAAAGTCCGCTGACCGATGCGGCGCTGCACACTCTCAATACCACCCGCGCGCTGAGCAAGGCGTTGCGTGTCTACGACCTCGGCCAATACCCGGTCTCGGCCTCGCAACGGGCTGGTGCGCCCTCGGACGAACAGGTCCAGTACGCCTTGAAGACCGGGCTGCCACTGATGGACAAGGTCATCGTTTCCAGCGAGGGACTGGCCGACGTGCTGAGCGTGTATCACCCGCGTATTCAGATCATCGAAGAGCGCCTCGAAAGCCGCTGGCGAGACATTCAGGGCTACAGCTACGCCCTGCCCGATGGCAAACCCCGCATCGGCTGGGTGGGTAACACGGCGCAACTCGGCGAACTGGCTCTGATCGAGGACGTGATCAAGGCGCTGGCTAGTCAGGTGGAATGGATCATCATGGGGCCGTGCCCCGAATCGCTTCGCCCCTATATTCATGAATGGCGCAGCGCCGTCGACGGCGAATTGTATGCGGGCGTGCTTGCCTCGCTGGATTTGGACGTGGCGCTGATCCCGGCGGGCAACAGCCTGTACAGCGCGCACAAAAGCACGCGTCTGGCCCTGGAACTGGGTGCTTGCGGCTACCCGGTCATCGCCAGCGATGTCCCTGGCTTGCGCAACAGCCTGCCGTTGACGCGGGTGAACAATTCGACCGCTGCGTGGACCGAAGCGATTGCGATGCACATCGACGATCCCGACCAGGCGAAGCGTCTGGGTCTGGCCCTGAAAGCGAAGGTAGTGAGCGACTGGATGCTCGACGACGCGCATCTACAGCGCTGGCAGGCCGCGTTGCTCGATCATTGAGCCCACATGCAAAGGGCTCCCTTGAGGAGCCCTTGGTACGTGCCATTCAGACCGACCGCTACCAGCGAATGACGCAACCGCCCCAAGAATAGCCCACGCCGAATCCCACCGCCGTGATGACATGCCCTCGCTGAATCTGGCCCTTGTTCAAGGCTTCCTTCAACGCCACCGGAATGCTGCTCGACACCGTGTTGCCACAATGACGGAACTCGGTGATGAATTTCTCCGCAGGCAGTTTCAGGCGACGACGCAAGGCATCGAGCATGAACTGATTGGCCTGATGGAAAGCGAACAGGTCGGAATGCTCGACCGTGAAGTGCTCATCGAACAGTGAGGCGAACAGCTTCGGCACTTGGGTCATCGAAAATTCGAAGATGGCCGAGCCATTCATGTACAGGTTGGCGTCCGAACGGACGTTGCCGCTGTCATCCCCGTATTCGTTGGGCACCTGCCCAGCCATCAACGGTCGGCGAGCGCCGCCCATCGGCACGATCAGGTTGGACGCCCCGGCGCCGTCGCTGCCATAGCGAAAGCGCTCCAGAGAGGGTTGCGCCTGGTCCGAGGCCTGGATCAGCGTCGCCGCCGCGCCGTCGCCGAACAGGGTGCGAACGCTCTTGTCCTTGGGGTTGATGTAACGGCTGTAGGTGTCTGCCGTGATCAACAGCACGTTCCTGCACTGTCCCGACTCAATGAACCCCTTGGCCAGCCCCAGTCCGTAGATGAAGCCCGAGCAGCCCTGATTGAAATCGAAGGCCGCGCAGTGCTGCGGCAACCCCAAGCGGTGTTGCAGGATGCACGCAGTGGCCGGGAGCATGTAATCCGGGCTTTGAGTGCAATAGATCAAGCAGTCGATGTCGTCCCGCGAGGTCGTGCTGTGGGCGAACAGCTTTTCACAGGCCCGAAACGCCAGATCCGACGCTGTCTCGTCGTCAGCGACGATGCGCCGTTCGTTGATACCGGTCTTCTGGAAAATCTTGTCGACGTCCCACTCGGGAAATTCCCGGGCGAGCATTTCGTTGTCCAGCACGCGTTCGGGGAGTTCGTACTCAATTTCACTGATTCGAGCGTAACGGGCCATGGCATGCCTATCCTGAAATCCGTTTGGCCGGCACGCCGAACACCACGTCGCCGGGTTTCACTGCGCGCAGGACCACACTGCCCGCCCCCACCACCGCGCCCCTGCCCACCCGCACCTTGGGCAGAACCGAGGAGCGCGAGCCCATGAACACTTCCTCTTCCAGCACGGCGCCACCGGTCAGGTCGCAATGGCCGCTCAATGTCGAGAAATCGCCGATGTGGGTGTCGTGGCCGATGGTGCACAGCGAGTTGACCGTCACGAAATCGCCAATCGTCAGGTCCACGGACAACACGGAAAACGGGCACACCAGCACGCCACGTCCGATCTTGACGTTCTCGCCAACAATCGCCGTGGGGTGAATCAGGGTGAAGAACTGCGCACCCTTGGCCAACAGTTTCTCCACGACAAACTTCTTGTCCGACGGTTTGCCGATGGCCACCAGCAACCGCTCGTCTTCAGCAGGCTCGTAGGCGTCGATGGTCGAGAGAATGTCTGCGTAATGATTGAAGCGGTTCAGCGACAGGCTGCCGTCATCGAGAAAACCGCCAATCATGTAACCTGGGTTGTGCTCGACCCAGTCCTTGAGCCAGGAATGCACCTCCCGGCCCAGACCGCCCGCGCCAACGATGATCAGTTTGGTGACGTTCATTCGGCCAGGTACCCCCCATCGACAGCCATCGACGTGCCCGTGACCCAGCGCGCCGCCGGGGACAACAGGTAATTGACGGCGTAGGCCACGTCCCGAGGATCGCCCAGCCCCAGCGGGTGCTTGCGCTCGATGGCAGCCATGGAATCCTCGCCCACCAGGCCTTCGAGCTTCTCGGCCATCTCCGTGCGCACCACGCCCGGCGCGACCGCGTTGACCCGAATGCCTTCCCGCGCCAGCTCCAGCGCGGCAGCCCGCACCATCGATTCCACCGCGCCCTTGCTGGCGCAGTAACCCACCAGCGCAGGTTGAGCGACCTGGGCCATGACCGACGACAGCATCACGATGCTCGACGGCGTCCGGCACACGCCTTTCTGCCGGAAAGCCTTGATCAAGGAAAAACCGGACGTGACGTTGGTGGCGAAAATCTTTTCCCAGTGATCCAGCCCCATGGCCCGAATTGGCAACGGCAGTTGAACCCCCGCTGCGTGCACCAGCCCGTCCAGCGGTGTCGACGCCTTGACCAGCGCTTTCATCCACGCCGACACGTCATCGCCGCCGAGAAAGTCGAAGGCGTGACACGTGTGCTCCTCGCCCTGCAACTGGCTCAGGGTTTCTTCAAGCCGCTGCATGTCGCGACCGACGGCAACGATGCGCGCGCCCTGCTGGCTGAGCCAGATCGCGACCTGACGCCCGATGCCGGAAGACGCGCCGGTCACCAGAATGGACTGCCCATCCAGCGAAAAAGGATTGGTCTGCACTTACGCCTCGATACGGTCTTGCGGAACCCGCGTCAGCGGGCTGATCCGGGTGTTGTTGAAATCCACGATGCAACCGGCCCACGAGTAGCCGACGCCAAAACCGGCCAACAGGTAGTGGCCTTGCAAGGTGGCGGCCTGGCCCTGTGCATCCAGGCTCAGCGCCAGCGGAATCGACGCGCTGCTGGTGTTGCCGACTTGCTGCAAGTTCAAGACGACCTTGTCCGACGGCACCTTGGCCTTCTTCGCCAAGTGTTCGAGCATGAACTTGTTGGCCTGGTGAAAGACGTACTTTTCAATCGTCCGCGACTGCTCGGCGGCCTGCGCCTCAAGCGCGCGCACCAGCGCAGGAACCCGCGCCAGGGTAAAGGCGAAAATCTCGGCGCCGTCCATGTACAGGTCGTACGGCCCACGCACGCCCTCCTCGGAGGTCGATCTGTCCTGACCGCTGCGGTCACGGAAACCACCGCCTGGCACGAGGAGGTTTTTCTCGCCACGGCCATCGGTGCCCAGCACGAACGGGGTTACAGGTGCGGACGGGTCATGCTCGATCAGCGTCGCCGAACCGGCATCGCCAAACAGCGCCGCAACCGAACGGTCTTCGGGGGCCACCAGTTTGCTGATGGTGTCCCCCACCAACAGCAGCACTCGCTTGCTGGCGCCACCGGCAATCATCGCCGAGGCCATCCACAGCCCGTAGACGTAACCCGAACAGCCCATGTTCACGTCCAGCGCCGCGGTCGTGACCGGCAGCCCAAGGCGTCGTTGCAACGTACACGCCGTGGCGGGCAACACGTAATCCGGGGTCTGCGAGACAAACAGCAAGGTGTCGATGGACGCCTTATCCACGTCCAGATCGTTCAGCAGACG
The DNA here is from genome assembly GCF_044900175.1 of Pseudomonas sp. NPDC088444. NCBI lineage: Bacteria > Pseudomonadati > Pseudomonadota > Gammaproteobacteria > Pseudomonadales > Pseudomonadaceae > Pseudomonas > Pseudomonas sp. NPDC088444. The sequence goes on along the minus strand of NZ_JBJDNK010000003.1, from coordinate 15,143 downwards.
CTGCGCAGCCTCGACACACAGGTCGGAGGTGCACTGGTCCTTGACCACATGGCGCCGTTCGATGCCAGTGCTGGCCATGATCTTGGCGACGCTGTCTTCGCCGAAACGGGCCGTCAGCTCAGCCACTTCGCAGACGTTGTCAGGCAGCGCACAGGCAATGCCCCGGACCTTGGCTGCAGAAATACGGCGCACCGCGTCATCGGTACTGCCTGCGACGCTACTCATACGGGCTCCTCGCCAGAGGTTGCGGCGAGACCGGCCTGGTGTGCCCACTCCGCGCATGACGCCCGAAAATGCAGAAGCTTGGCTTCCGTCGAGCTGAAAAAGCGGGGGGGATCCCAGGACCAGGTGTCGCCAGGAATTCGCTTGCAGATGTCATGATCTTCATCGAAGACCGAGCGGTTGTTTTCAGCGGTCGAGGCCATGAAGGTTGCGACGATCTCGTCATAACGCTCGGACGCGGCGCGCAACGGGAACAACTGGCTGGTGAACCAGGTGCGGTCCTCGTGCGGTGACGGGAAAAAGTTCTGCATCGACCACGAATAGCCGTAGGTCGACGACAACATGGAAAACGGATAAAGGAAGATGCTCATGTAACCGGGAAACGCCTCTCGCGGCGTGAAAAACCGGGAAAGCCCTTCCAGTCGACGCGCGACCTTTTCGTTCTCCACGGGGGCATACCAGATCGAGTTTTCGCCGTAGAACACGTTCTCGCCTCGGCCCAGCTTCAAGGTGGCCAGCGTATCGCGGTGCACCAGCGGAATGTGATACGGCTCCAACGCGTTTTCCAGAGAGATCGACCAGTCGGATTCGAACGGGTAACGGTTGAAATCGGCGACGCCGTTCAGCGCCGGGCTTGCCTGCTCGATCAACCGATAAATTTCCGGCCCCAGTTGATCCGCCAGCGACGAGCGCGGCTCGATGGCGAAAAACACCAGTTCGCCACACAACGCCAGCTTGAAGAAATTCAGATTGGCCTTGCCGATGTCACAGCCGGTAAAGCTTTTGGCGTCGGGAATGCGTAATTGACCGGAGGAATAGTTCCAGCCGTGGTAAGGACACAGAATCCGTTGGCGCCCCCGGTCTTCGGTGAAAAAACGCGTGCCACGGTGCGGGCAACGATTGTCGAAGGCAATCAGATTACCGGCGTCGTTGAACACCACGACCTCGAAATCCAGCACGTTGAAACGCACGAAATCCTTGTCGTCGGCGACTTGCGACTTCAGACAGAGCGGGTGCCAATAGGCCTTCACCAATGCTGGCGCGATCTGTCGGGATTTCGTGCTAGTCATGAGCGTGTCCAGAATATGGGGCAGTACAGCGTTACTCGGCGACCAACGTGATGACGTCGCGCACTGTCACACACTTGTTCAGGCGTGCAGCGGACAGCGTCTTGTTCAGGTGCTCGTCGGCCATGGCCATGAAGGTCACCAGGGCAATCGAATCCCAATCCAGTGGCTGATCGACCGTCAGCGATCCAGCGTCCGCTTCCATCGCCTCTTCAATCAAACCTACGACTTTCTCTTCCATCACTCGCCACTCCACAGAACATGATCGGACGCTTTCGCCGATGCGTATGACTGTCGAAGCAAGATCCGAACCAACGCCCCTAAACAGGCCTAAGGGCCTTGTTATACGGGGCTTTGGGGTCTACGAAGGGAAAATGAGCGGCAACGCGAGAGACAAAAAGTCGGCGCCTGCAAGACGCGACAAGGCCTATGAAAATAGGCGCCGTTGAAGGCGCCTTTCGAGGAAGGACTCCATCAGCCTGCCGGCCGCTCCTCGCCCACCTTCACGCCACGCATGTGGAACACCAGCATCGTGCCCTGAATGTGGTAAAGCTCCAGGTCATCGGCCAGGTTTTCCAGGTAGCGGGTCAGCTCTGGAAACTGCGGGTTACCGTAATCGTGCCAGACGATGCAGTTACGCTCGCCGCCCAACATTTGCAGGGAGTTTTCGGTGTCTTTCTTGACGTATTCGTACTCGTGATTGGCGTCGACGAAGATGAAATCGAACTTGCCCTTGTACGGGGTCGGATCGAACGCCATCGAGTCCTGAAGAATCTGTTTGACCATGCCCTTCTTGGGCGAACGGTTGTACTTGCGTGTCGACAGCAGCGCCTTTTCGGCCAGCAACTTGTCATCGCCCTGAAAGACCACGCCCTCGGTATCCGGCAGGTCCAGCGTGTAAATGCGCGGGTTCTGGTCGCCGTTGTCCGGCAAGTCTTCCAGCACCAGTCGGGTGGTACGACCGTCGAACGTGCCGAACTCGAAAATGAAGTTCGGGTTGATGGCCCGAACCAGTTTGAGCAGCATCACCGATTCGAATGCGGTCAGGCTGCCTGCCCCGTCTGCGGGCGGCATGAAGAACGTCACTTCTTCCTCACGGCCGTCTTCGATACTCAGTACGCGATAAGGCCGAATGTGCATCAACTTGGACGGCGCAAACGTGTTCGTTGCAAGACAGGTAGTCATGTTCTTTCCTCGATAAATTCAGGCGGCTTCATTGCGCTCTCAGCGCGAGGCGGAAAGTTCGGCCTTCAACTGCGCCAATTCTTTCTCGTATTTGACGATTTTAAGGATGCGCGAACTGACGAAGTGGCGAGTGATGGTTTTCGGCGAATAAAACACATCGGTCTGCCATTCGCCGCACAGCAACTCCTGGCCGGTGGGGTCATCGGCAGGCTGAATGATCATGTCTGCCATGATGCGATCGACCCCGGAAACATTCGGCCCCGATTCGTGCCACAGGCGGCTGTCCATGATGACGAAATCACCGGGCGCCAATTCGGGTGTCACGGTCGGCCATTGGACGTCGAAACTGGCCGGGTCGATTTCCCCGGCATCGCCCAGAACGCCCAGGCGGTGCGAACCGACGTGGAACGTCAGCCCGCCGTTGCCCTTGTTCACCAGACTCACCGGCACGAACACGCTGCATTTGTTCGAATGGCCCGCGTGGTAACAACTGTCCTGATGCAGAAAGACCTTGTTTGAACTCAGGGCGTCCTTGATCACAAAGCGATGGTTGTACAACGCAATGTGCTCACCCATGAACGCCTTCAGGGTGTTGGCGAACACCGGCTCGCGGTACATGTGCGCGAGCCGTTCGGGAAGTTGTTCGTTGAGCGACACCGGGTTGGCGCGGTTGACGTCCCGGCCCTTCTCCATGATCGCGGCGTGAAACGCCTTCCACTCGCTCACCCAGGCCTGCGCCACTGCCGGGGCGATGGCGTTGCGCACCACGAACACGCCGGTCTGGCGGAAGACGTCGGCGTCGAACGTTTCAGACGACAGCCTTGGCAACAGCGCCTCAAGGGCTACCACGCTGGCAGGCTTCATATGAAACGGAACGTCAGGTCGCTGTCCTGGCTCTGCTTGGTCTTGTTGCAGCGAGCCAGCACGTTGTAGCGAATCGGGAACAGTTCACGACCGGGGGATTCCAGAATATCGATCTCGACGATGTCGAAGTCCCGCAGCAGAGCATTCCAACCGTGTTCGGTGATGCGCCAGCAATCTGGCGAAGGACCGTGAATGCGCCAGTTCAACGGCGCGGAAATCAGTAAATGGCCGCCGTCTTTGAGCACCCGACGGATTTCCTTCACGGCATCGAACGGGTTCAACGTGTGCTCGATGACTTCCATGCACACCACGACATCGTAGGCGCTGTCGGCAATGAATTCGTTGACTCGGGTGATGTCGCCCACCAGGTCCGGGCCGTAGGTATCGACGATGTCGAACGTCTCCACCGCAAAGTTGTGGAAGCTCTCCCTGACCAGAGAACGGTCCTGCGGGCCGACTTCCAGCAAACGTCCGGACTCGCCTCGCAACTGCTCTGCGGTTTTCTTGACGAACTGTTGCAGGTGATCGCGGGCCAGTTGAAACGTGTCGTTATCGAATTGCGATGGTGTCGCCATGATGAATCCTGAAGTCTGCCCGAGGCAGTGATTGAGATGTAATCGGCGCGAAGCGATACGCCCTGTCTTTCGCGTATCGGCCACGGGTCGACGATCATTAATTTACTCAAACACGCTTTTCGCACGGCCTCAAGGGGTATCGCGCTCGACGGTCATCGCCACCTGGTGCCTGCGCGACGGTTTCGCCTCGGCCCTGCCGTGGCCTGCGGCTTGGCCGGGTTATTGCTTCACAGGCCCATCAGAGACTGCGCGTCATTTTCATGGCAGGCCGGAATTTTCTGTCTGCCGCGCTGTGCGAACGAACGTTCGGTTCACCCTTTTCACCCACCGGAAACCAAGATGGATTCTCAACGCCTGGTCAGTGTCGTCATCGCTGTCTGCCGAACCGAGTTTTTCGAAACCGCCCTGCGCAGCGTGATCGAGCAGACCCACGACGCGATTGAAATCGTGATTTGCGATGACACCCAGGACGGCTTGGCCGAGACCGTGAGCGATCTGTACCGGGCGTCGAGCCCCTGGCCGATTCGCTACCTGCGCAACGAACATGCGCAGGGCATCGAAGCCTGTTTCCAGCAGGGGGTTGAAGCGTCCAGCGGCGAGTACATCAAGTTTCTGTCCGGTGACGCTCTGCTTGGGCCTGACTGCATCAAGCAAATGGTCATGGCCCTGGCGGTCAGTCCGCAGGCTCGGCTGGTGGCGGCCCATCGCCAATGGCTCGACGCCGATGGCGCCTTGCTGCCCGAAAACCTGGCCACGCGTTTTCGCGTCGATCAGCCACTGGTGCTGCGCGGCCCTGATGTGGTGGCCGTGCTGGGCGAGTTCACCTGTAATTTCATTGGCGAGCCGAGCAGCGTGCTGTGCCGCCGTCAGGACTTCATCGCCCTGGGCGAAGCCCCGTTCACCTTGATGGGTGAATCACTGGAATTGCTCGGCGCGCTGGCGCTGTATGCGCGCCTGTTGAGTGGCGGCGATCTGATTCTGTTGCCCTCCACACTGAGCGCCGGCCGCATCGCCCCGCTGCACCTCACCGAACAGGGCATCGAGATTGCGGGGGCGGACACTGACGACGTTCACCGTTTCCATCGTCTGGTGCGTGAAGCCGGTTGGGCGAGCACCTCCCTGGCCAACGGCCGCGTCGGCGCACGGGCGCTGGCTGGCTCGGAAAGTTTTAGCGATTTCGACTTGCTGGCACACCTGTCTGCCCCTGCGCCGCAACGCCTGAATTCTCAGCAAGTGCAGGCCTGGTTGAGCCACCGCACGCCAGACGAAGGGCAACAGCGCGAGATTGATCGCCACTTCAGTGAGTCGGGAACGCCCTCGCTGTTGGTGGTGATCAAAGACTTCGATTCGACCCCGGCTGATGTTCAACTCACCCTCGACAGCCTGCCCAAAGACGGCCCGCTGGCGGCGACGAGTCAAGTGGTCATGGCGTCCGAACTCACGGCACCTGCCACACAAAACATGGCTTCGGTGCTGAACCAGATCGTCCAATCCCGTGCGTTCGATTGGCTGCTGACGGTCGACGCCGGTACGCAATTCACGTCTTTTGGACTGACCGCCTGCGCCCTGCAACTGATGCAGGCGCCTGACCTCGCACTCGCCTTCGCCGATCAAATGTACCGCCACCCTCAAGGCGGCCTGATGTCGGCCCTGCGCCCGGATTTCAATCTCGATTACCTGCTCAGTTTTCCGCTGCAAGCCGCTGCCCACTGGCTGTTCGCTCGCACGACCCTTGAGCGTCTGGGCGGCTTTGATCCGCAGTTCGGCGACGCGGCAGAATTCGACCTTATCCTGCGGCAGATCGAACACAGCGGCACCGAGGGCATTGCCCATGTCTGTGAGCCGTTGCTGGTCTGTGACTTGCCCGCGACGACGCCCAACCTGCACGAAATCGGCACCCTTGAACGCCACCTCAAGGTCCGTGGCTATACGCAGGCGCAGGTCGTTCATACCCTGCCCCGGCGCTACCACGTGCTGTATGGCCATGCCGAGCAACCGCTGGTCTCGATCATCGTGCCGACCAAGGACCAACTGCCGTTTCTGCAACGCTGCGTGGAAACCCTGCTGCACAAGACCCGCTATCCGAACTACGAGCTGTTGATCGTCGACAACAACAGCGAAACCCCCGAAGCCCTGGCGTGGCTGGCGCAGATCGAAGCCATGGGTTCGGCGCAGGTCCGGGTGCTGCGCTACCCCCACCCGTTCAACTACTCGCGCATCAACAACGTCGCAGCGGCGCAGTCGCGAGGCGAATACCTGGTGCTGCTGAACAATGACACCGCCATCGTCCACGAACGCTGGCTGGATGAACTGCTCAACCATGCCTTGCGTCCGGAAGTCGGCGTGGTCGGCGCCAAGCTGCTGTACCCCACGGGCCGCATGCAGCACGCAGGCGTGCGCCTGGGGATGGACGGTCCGGCCGGTCATCAGCACATCGGCGAGCCCCAACACGTACAGGGCTACAACCAGCGGGTGCAAGTCGATCAGGACCTGAGCGCGGTGACGGCAGCGTGCCTGATGGTCCGTCGCTCGATCTACGACGAGGTCGGCGGCCTGGACGAGACGGCGTTCGTCGTGTCCTACAACGACGTGGACCTGTGCCTGAAAGTCGGCGAGCGTGGCTATCTGAATGTCTGGACGCCGCATGCGGTGCTAATTCACGAAGGCAGCGTCAGCCAGACCCATGTCGACACGGCCGCCTACCAGATCAAACGCAAGCGGTTCGTGGGCGAGCAACTGGCGATGTACCGCAAATGGTTGCCGCTGATCGGGCGCGACCCAGCCTTCAACCCCAACCTGTCGTTCGACCTGCAATCGGTGGAGCTGGAGTTGAACATGCAACTGGTCTGGCGGCCGATGGCCTGGCGCCGCGCGCCCGTGGTGCTGTCCTATCCGGACGGGCTGTGGGCCGCGCCGCAGGAGCGGGTCATCGGCCCCCTGCAAGCGCTCGAACAGCAGGGATCCATTGAAGGCAAACTCAGCAGCGCACCGTTGTCGATCCCGCAAGAGGCCCGCCTCAACCCTGACGTCATGGTGCTTCAGGCGCGACTCGATGAGGCCTTTCTTCAGACCGTCGCCCGCGCTCGCGTGCTGCCGAACGCCTTTATCGTCCTCGATCTGAATGACGTGCATCTGGGCGCTGAACAGCCTGGCGACGACGCGTTCGCCTTCAGCCCGGAGCGCCTTCAGATCCTTCAACAGTTACTTCAGCATGTGGACCGGGTCGTGGCTGCCACGCAAATGCTGGCTGACATCGCGCGGGAGTTTCATACCGACGTACGGCTGATTCCGTCGCGCTTGAGCACTGCAAGCTGGGGGCAACTGTCGTCCGCCCGTGGACGCGGCCAAAAACCTCGCGTCGGGCTGGTCAGCGACAACTGGCAAGTTCATGACTTGCAGATGATCGTCCCGGTGATCGAGGCACTGGCCGATGAGGTGGAATGGATCGTGATGGGCGACCATCAAGGCCTGTTGCGCCCTTACAGCCATGAACACCACGAATTGCCAGGGGCTGATCAGTATCCGAAGGCGATGGCAGCGCTGGACCTTGACGTCGCGCTGCTGCCAGCGATCGATAACCTGTTCAGCACCTGCCGCAGCGACCTGGCGGCCCTGCGTCTGGGGGTTTGCGGCGTGCCGGTGGTGTGCAGCGATGTGCGCGCGTTCTCGGGCGATCTGCCGGTGACTCGGGTGCCCAATACCCTGTCAGGCTGGCTGGAAGCCGTCCGCGCTCACACTCAGAACCCGTCGATTGCCGCGCAGTTGGGCGATCAGCTACGCCAACATGTGCTGAGCAACGGCATGCTCGACGACACGATCATCAAGGCGTGGCAAGACGCCTGGCAGCCGCAGCGCTGACCGCCTCGACAGCGCCCGGTCATGACTGGGCGTTGTCGAGCTCCTGGATCACGAATGCCCGTTGGCGGCGATACCCGCCCGGACTTTCCCCCGTCCATTTCTTGAACGCCCGGTGAAATGCGCTGGGTTCCTGAAACCCCACCAACGCGGCGATATCGACCACGCTCATGTCAGTCTCACGCAGTTTTTGCTGGGCAATGCCTCGGCGCACCTCGTCCTTGATGCCTTGAAACGCGCAGCCCTCACGCTCTAATCGGCGCCGAAAGGTGGTGGGACTGAGCTTCAGTTCCGCGGCCATTTCCAGCAGCGTCGGCCAGTGCCCGTAATGGCTGTTGCGCAGACGTTGATACACCTGTGAAGCCAGCCCCCGCTGATTGCGAAAGCGGATCACCAGCCACTGCGGCGCTGTACGCAAGAACGACTTGAGCGAGGGCAGCGACTGCACCACCGGCAAACGCAAGTAATGACTGGAAAATTCGACTTCGGTACGCGCTTCACCAAACCCCAGGTTAAAGCCCCACAGCAATGAGTCGTCGCTCAACCGTTCACGGGTGTGCCGAAAATGCGCGCGATCGATGGTGATGCGCCGCCCGCCCAGCCAGCACAACAGGCTGATCATCAACAGAAGAAAGGTCTCTTCTCCGAAGCGGCGCTTGGTCGGCTCGACAGCGTGATTGTCCACCGAGATGATCGCACGCTGACCGCGCACGATCAGGCTGCCACGGAAATCCTTGAGAAACAGGCCGAAATTGCTCAGGCACTGGCGCAGGGCTTTTTCCAGATTCGGCTCCTGAATCAGCCCCCGGCAAATCAGCGCGAAACTGCCCAATGGCATGCCGTGGCTGTCGAGGTCGAAAAACTCGTCGCCCAGCTCCTTGATCTGAATCAACCACAACGCCGCGAACGCACTGGCGGGCACTCGCGCCGCCGGATCTCCCAGCAACGCCATGTCGATCCCCGCCCCTTCCAGCACCGATTGCAGGCGCAGCGGCTGGTCACGCAGAGAATGCGTCACCAGATGAACGAAGTAGATCGAGACCGAATCCTTATCCCGCATGAGCCGCCATTCCTGTTGTCGTTATAAGCCACCACGCTGATGGTAAAGAACGCCAGCCGATCTGGACAGTTTTGGCATAGGCCCTCCCCGAATGCCGATCTAGACTTGCCCGCACACTGCACCTGACCGAAATGCCGTCGGTCGGGCCTGTTTACCCCATTCAGCCCCCATACAGCAGGTTTCAGGAGTCGACATGAGCACTACCGAAGTTTTCGTCGTCAGCGCATTGCGCACCGCCATAGGCGGGTTCGGCGGCTCCCTCAAGGATGTTTCGCCCATCGAACTGGGCACTCAGGTCAGCCGTGCAGCGCTGGCAAAATCCGGGCTGGCCGCCGAGCACATCGGTCACGTGGTGATGGGCCATGTCATCCCGACCGAAGTGCGCGACGCCTATCTCTCTAGGGTCATCGCGCTGGAGGCGGGGCTGACCAAGGAAACCCCGGCCATGAACGTCAACCGCCTGTGCGGCTCGGGCCTTCAGGCTATCGTGTCGGCGGCGCAATCACTGTTGCTGGGCGATGCCAAGGCCGTGTTGGCCGGTGGCGCCGAATCCATGAGCCGCGGCGCCTACATCATGCCGCAGGCCCGCTGGGGCGCGCGGATGGGCAACGTGCAGGCCTATGACTACATGCTGGGTGCGCTGCACGATCCCTTCGCCAACATTCACATGGGCATCACGGCCGAAAACATCGCTGAAAATTTCGGCATCACCCGCGCCGATCAGGACGCTCTGGCGCTATCCAGCCAGCAGCGGGCCGCGCGTGCCATTGCCGAGGGTCGTTTCGATGGCCAAATCGTGCCGATTGAAATCGCCACGCGCAAAGGCACCGTGACCTTCGCGCAGGATGAACACGTGCGAGGTGACGTCACCGCCGAACAGCTGGAAAAGATGAAAACCGCGTTCAAGAAGGACGGCACGGTCACGGCGGGCAACGCCTCTGGGCTGAACGACGGTGCGGCAGCGCTGATCATGGCCAATGGCGACCTGGTGCGCGAACACGGCCTCAAGCCCATGGCGCGACTGGTGGCCTACGCTCACGCGGGGGTTGAACCGTCGATGATGGGCCTGGGCCCGATTCCGGCGAGCCGCAAGGTGCTGGAGCGCGCCGGGCTGACCGTCGCCGATCTGGACGTGATCGAGTCCAACGAAGCGTTCGCCGCACAAGCCTGCGCCGTGGCCCGTGAACTAGGCTTCGATCCGGAAAAGGTCAACCCGAATGGCTCGGGAATTTCCCTCGGCCATCCCGTCGGCGCGACCGGCGCGATCATCGCCACCAAGGCCATCCACGAACTGCACCGCATCGGCGGACGCTATGCGCTGGTCACCATGTGCATCGGCGGCGGCCAAGGCATCGCGGTAATCTTCGAACGTGTGTAAGGGGCGACTTTCATGACCATGCAACACATTGCCGTGATCGGCGCAGGCACCATGGGCAACGGCATCGCGCAAGTCTGCGCGATTGCCGGGTTCGACGTGACCCTGCTGGACATCAGCGACGCCGCACTGGAGCGGGGCCTGGCGACGATGCGCAAAAACCTGGAGCGTCAGGTCAACAAGCAGACGCTGACTGTCGAACTGGCCGAAGAAGCGCTGTCGCGCATTCGTTGCACCACCGACTACGCGCAACTCAGTGACCCGCAAGTCGTGATCGAAGCGGCCACTGAAAACCTCGGCCTTAAACTGAAATTGCTCAAGCAGATTGCGGACAACGTCGGTAGGGATTGCGTGATCGCCTCCAACACGTCATCGCTGTCAATCACCCAACTGGCCGCAAGCGTCAGCGACCCGGAACGCTTCATTGGCCTGCACTTCTTTAACCCGGTGCCGATGATGGGCCTGATCGAAGTCATTCGCGGCCTGCAAACCGCCGATGAAACCCACGTGGTGGCGATCAAACTGGCCGAGCGCCTGAACAAGACCGCCATCACCGCAGGCAACCGACCGGGGTTCGTGGTCAACCGCATTCTGGTGCCGATGATCAACGAAGCGATTCTGGTGTTTCAGGAGGGGCTGGCCACGGCACAGGACATCGACGACGGCATGCGCCTGGGGTGCAACCAGCCGATCGGCCCGTTGGCACTGGCTGATTTGATTGGCCTGGACACATTGCTGGCCATTGTCGAAGCCTTCCATGAAGGTTTCAACGACAGCAAATACCGCCCTGCACCATTGCTCAAGGAAATGGTTGCGGCCGGGTATCTAGGGCGCAAGAGCGGGCGTGGGTTCTTTATCTATAACTGACCCTGTGAGAGCCGGCTTGCTGGCGAATGCGGAGTATCAGGCAATACATTCGTCGCTGACCCACCGTATTCGCCAGCAAGCCGGCCCCCACAAATGTCACTGCGCCACAAAAAAACCGCAATGCCTACGGGCTGCGGTTTTTTCGTTTCAAATGCAGAATCAATGAGAAAACAACGAATTCCCCACCTTGCCCGCCATCTTCTCCGGCTTGATCAGGAATCGCGCCAGTGCAGGCAACAGCCACAGCGCGCCGAACATGTTCCACAACAGCATGAAAGTGAGCATCAAGCCCATGTCGGCCTGAAACTTGATGGCCGAGAAAATCCAGGTACAGACGCCAATCGCCAGACACAACCCCGTGAACAACACCGCCTTGCCGGTTGATTTCAGGGTTTCGTAATACGCCTCTTGCAACGGCAAGCCCGCGCGCAGGAAGCTTTCCAGACGGCTGTAGATGTAAATGCCGTAATCCACGCCAATCCCCACACCCAATGCCACCACTGGCAAGGTCGCAACTTTCACGCCGATGCCCATGAATGCCATCAACGCGTTGCCCAGCACCGACGTCAACACCAGCGGCAGCACGATACACAAGGTCGCCGCCCACGAACGGAAGGTGATCATGCACATCACGGCCACGCAGATGTACACCAGAATCAGGATGGTCAGTTCGGCCTGCTTGATCACCTCGTTCGTGGCCGCCTCAATCCCGGCGTTGCCTGCAGCCAGCAAGAACTCCAGCCCCTCTTTGTTATTGGCCTTGGCGAAGTCCTGCACCGCATGAACAGCGCGGTCGAGGGTTTCAGCCTTGTGGTCGTTGAGGAAAATCAACAGCGGCGCCAACGAACAGGTGTTGTTGTACAGTCCGTCCGCACGGGAAATCGAGCTGTTGAGCACATCCTTGTTGCGCGACAGCGACTCCCATTTCAGGTTGCCCTCGTTCATCCCTTTGATGACTTGTTTGGAGACCGTGACCAGCGAGATCGCCGATTGCACGCCCGGCGTGTTCTCCATCTTCCACGACAACTCGTTGATCGCAGACAGCGTCTGATAGGCCGAACAGCCCTCAGGCGGTGTCTTGACCATCACTACCAGCACATCGGAACTGGTGGAGTAATTGTTGATGATGAAATTGTTGTCCTGGTTGTAACGCGAATCCGGGCGCAGCTCCGGGGCACCTTGATCGAGGTCGCCAATCTTCAGGTTGTGTCCGTACCAAAGACCGCCACCCAGCGCGAGCAGCGACAGAATCACCGACACCTTGGCGACATTGGGCGCAGCGAAATTCGACAACATACGCCAGAACGGGTGTTCACGGACGGCATCCTCCTTACTCCGCACAACAGCCTTTTTGCTGATCCCCACGTAGGAAATCGCAACCGGCAGCAAAATCAGGTTGGTGAACACGATGACAGCCACACCTATGGATGCACCAATGGCCAACTCACGAATCACGCCAATGTCGATGATCAGCAAGGTGATGAATCCTACGGCGTCCGCCAGAATCGCAATCATGCCCGGCAGGAACAGCTGTCGGAACGTGCGACGTGCTGCAGTCAGCGCGTTGTCGGCATCGCTGGATTGCAGCGCAATACCGTTGATCTTCTGCACGCCGTGGGAAATACCGATGGCGAAGATCAGAAATGGCACGAGCATCGAGTAAGGATCAAGGCCAAACCCCACCACATGCATCAGCCCCAACTGCCAGATGACGGCAATCAGCGTCGTGCTCAATACCGCCACGGTGCTGCGCGCGCAGCGAGTGAACCACATCAGCAAGACGAGTGTGATCAGGAAAGCCACACCAAAGAACATCACCACCATGATCAGGCCGTCGATCAGATCACCGACCTTTTTGGCGAAACCGACAATGTGAATGTCGACATTGGGGTTCTGGGCTTCGTATTTGTCGCGGATCTTCTCTTCCAGTTGGTGGGAGAACTGGCGGTAATCCAGTGGCAACAGTTTGCTCTGGTCGTTAGGGTCCGGGTAGAACTCCTGAAGTGGCACGTCGACAATGCTGGACTTGAAGTTGTTGGCCACCAGACGGCCGACCTGCCCGGATTTGAGGACGTTATTGCGCAGCTTGTCGAGACTGTCCTGAGAGCCGTCGTAACTTTGCGGAATCACTTCGCCACCGGCAAAGCCCTCCTCCGTCACTTCTGTCCAGCGTACGCTCGGGCTCCAAAGCGACTTGAGTCCGGAGCGGTCCACGCCGGAAATGTAAAACACCTCATCGTTGATCTGCCGCAGGGTCTCCATGTACTCCTTGGAGAAGATGTCGCCCTGTTTGGCTTCCACAGAAATCCGTACGGTGTTACCCAGGTTTGCGAGGTCGTTACGGTGATCCATCATGTTCTGGATGAACGGATGCCCGAGGGGAATCATCTTTTCGAAGCTGGTGGAAGGCCGCACCAGCGTCGCCTGCCAGAACAGAAAAATACTGACCAACAGGCAAATCACGATCACCGTCGGGCGATTATTGAAGATCAATCGCTCAAGCAGCGTCGGTTTGTCGTGGTGGTGTTGAAGATTGGTCATGGAAAAGTGTCCTCGCCGAGCCAGTTCTTATTGTTGAGCGACATCGGCGCCCGTTGGCGAGGCAAGGTGCACGCCGCCTTGTCCGACCAGAATGAGATTTCCCTTGTCGTCCTCGGTCACCCCTGCCAGAGAAAGGCGATCAGGGCGATTGGAGACCGTAAAGGTTTCCCCGTCATCGGTGCTGCGCATCACAGTGCCGCCGTTGCCCACCAGCACGATGGAGTTGTCTGGCATGAGCGACGCATTGGCAATACTGAACTCCAGCGGCCCGCGCTCGCCCTGTAGCGAAACCAGCTCCCAACTGCTGCCGAAGTCGGTGGAGCGAAACAGGTTGCCGCGCAGGCCGTAAGCCAGCAGCGTATTGGCTTGTGCAGTCCCGACCGCACCAAACAACGAGCCTTGATACGGGCCTTCTATTTTTTCCCACGTCTGCCCGTCATCGGTAGAGCGAAACATGCTGCCCATTTCCCCCACAATGAACAGACCCGCGTCTTTCACGTAGGTAATACCGTTGAGGTGATACTGGTCCTCGTTATCCAGACGGTCGCCGATATCCTCCCAATGCTGACCGCCATCCCGGGTTTCCAGCAGCGCGCCATAGGCGCCCACCGCGATACCACTGGAGAGGTCTTTGAACCAGACATCCAGCAGCGGCGCCTCACGCTTGAGGTCTTCGAACTGCTTTACCCAAGTGACGCCACCGTCGCTGCTGGCGAGGATCTGAGCATCGTGGCCGACGGCCCAGCCGTGCTTGTCATCGACGAAATAAACCGCCGTCAGCAGTTGACGAGTAGGGACTTTGGCTTGCAGCCAGGTTTTACCCTGATCATCGGAGTAAAGGATGTGACCACGGTCACCGACCACGACCATGCGATTGCCTGCGTGAGTGACGTCCAGCAACAGGCTGCGGGAAGCTTTAGCGGATTCAAGTGCAAAGATGGCGGCATCGCCCGTGCTGCCGGACGTGTCGGCTGACGTACTTTCGGCTGCCGACACAGCACCGCAAAACGCCATGGAGATAAACAACGAGGCTGCAATATTCAGAGGCTTGCTCGCCCGGATTGTCCGAAAACCGTCATCGCCCTGAATGGCTGCGAACCCAGTGTGCCGATTGACTGGCTCACGCATGGAGCTTCCCCTTCCTTTATTTTTATTAGGTTCCTCGAGGGCTGTCCGACGCAGCAAGCGCTCTAGCCTGCGCGCGTGGCCTCACCGAAGCGACCTCATCCTAGCCAGCTTTGGAAACGTATGACAATCAACATGACGTTATCTTTTGTTAAGCAACGGAGCGGTGATTGCCGCGTTATCACTGGGACTGATTGGCAACTGTAGCTGCTGGGATGGGGTGTCGGGCGGCACACAAGCAAAGAGCCATCACGAGGAGGATTTTCAGATCCCGGAAAAGACAAAACCCCGTCTGCTTTCGCAAACGGGGTCCTGCAATTGAATCTTGACGATGACCTACTCTCACATGGGGAAACCCCACACTACCATCGGCGATGTATCGTTTCACTTCTGAGTTCGGGATGGGA
>NZ_JBJDNK010000002.1:0-557975 GCF_044900175.1 Pseudomonas sp. NPDC088444 | reverse complement strand
CAGCGTGTAATCCCGCTGACTGCGCCTTTTTCCCGAATCCATTGGTTCCTCCTGAGGAAAGGTCAGAAGGTGTAAACCTTATTCAGGACGGGACATCACCCACAAAAAAGCCGCCCAGTGGCGGCTTTCTTTTGTGCCGTCACGTGCCTCAGAGCCAAGCTTTGATCTGAACGCTTATAGCATGGGTGGAAATACCATAGCGATCATGCAAGGTCGGCAGGGCGCCAGCGTCAAGGAAGGCGTCGGGCAGGGCAATCTGGCGGAATGTCGGCGTTATGCCATTGCGCAGCAGCAGGCCTGCCACGGCTTCGCCCAGTCCGCCGATAATCGAATGGTTTTCAGCCGTCACCACCAGCCGCCCTGACTTGCGTGCTTCGGCCAAAATCGCCTGCTCATCCAGCGGTTTGATGGTCGGCACGTGCAGCACCGCTACGTCGACACCGTCCTTTTGCAACTGTGCAGCGGCTTCCAGCGAGCGCATGGTCATAAGTCCCGTGGAAATGATCAGCACGTCCTTGCCGGTGCGCAGGGTCTTGGCCTTGCCGATCTCGAACTTGTAACCGTACTCATCCAATACCAACGGCACATTGCCGCGTAGCAGACGCATATACACCGGACCTTGGTGGGCAGCGATGGCGGGTACGGCCTGTTCGATTTCCAGGGCGTCGCACGGATCGACGATCATCAAGTTAGGCATGGCGCGAAAGATCGCGAGATCGTCCGTGGCCTGGTGGCTGGGGCCGTACCCGGTGGTCAGTCCTGGCAGACCGCAGACGATTTTGACGTTGAGGTTCTCCTCGGCAATGGCCATGCAGATGAAGTCGTAGGCGCGGCGCGAGGCGAACACGGCATAGGTCGTGGCGAACGGCACGCATCCTTCGCGAGCCATACCGGCAGCGGCGCTCATCAGCAGTTGCTCGGCCATGCCCATCTGGTAGAAGCGATCCGGGTGAGCTTTGGCGAAGATGTGCAGATCCGTGTATTTCGACAGATCGGCCGACAGCCCGACGATGTCCGAACGCTGCTCAGCCAGCGCAGCCAGCGCATGGCCAAAAGGCGCAGAACGAGTGGCCTGACCTTCAGCGGCAATAGAGGCAATCATCGCGGAAGTAGTCAGGCGCTTCTTGCCTGCTTCGGGGGTATTTACACGGCTCATAAGGTTCTCCCGAGCTTCAGGTTATTCAAGGCCAGATCCCATTCGTTTTCATCCACTCGAATGAAGTGGGTTTTCTCGCGGGTTTCGAGGAAGTCCACACCCTTGCCCATCTTGGTGTCGCAGATGATGACCCGAGGCTGGGGACCTTGATGATTACGCGCGGCGTCAAACGCAGTGACCAAGGCGCTGATTTCGTTGCCGTCTACCCGCTGGGTGAACCAGCCAAAGGCCTGCCAGCGTTCGACGATGGGCTCGAACGCCAGCACTTCGCTGGAGTGGCCATCCGCTTGCTGGTTGTTGACGTCGATGATCGCGATCAGGTTGTCGAGTTTCCAGTGCGAAGCCGACATCGCCGCTTCCCAGGTCGAACCTTCGTTCAACTCGCCGTCGGATAGCAGGTTGTAGACGAACGAGTCGGATTTTTTGCGTTTGAGCCCAAGGCACGCACCCACCGCGATGCCCAGGCCATGGCCGAGGGAACCGCCGGTGATTTCCATACCCGGCGTGTAGGCCGCCATACCCGACATCGGCAGGCGGCTGTCGTCCGAACCGTAGGTTTCCAGTTCGTCGAGTGGAATCACTTCGGCTTCAATGAGCGCCGCATACAGGGCGATGGCGTAGTGACCGATCGAGAGATAGAAGCGGTCGCGTTTTTCCCACTCAGGGTTTTGCGGCTGATAGCGCAGCGCGTGGAAGTACGACACCGCCAGTAGGTCGGCGGCGCCGAGGGCTTGGCCGACGTAACCTTGGCCTTGCACCTTGCCCATGCGCAGGGCATGGCGACGGATGTTATGGGCGCGCTCTGCCAGAGCCGAAAGCGCGGTGTTTGGGACGTTGACAGTCATGGTGACGACTCCGTGGACTTAATGATTGACCGAAGCGGCGGGGATGCGCAGGACCAGCGAGGCCCCGATTAACAGCACGCCGGTGATCAGGTACATGCCGATGGCGCTCGAACCGGTTGTGGTTGTGATCCAACCGATCAGGTAGGGCGAGCAGAATCCGGCGAGGTTGGCGAAGCTGTTGATCCCTGCGATGCCCGCTGCAGCGGAAACCCCGCCGAGCAAGGTGGTGGGTAGCATCCAGAACAGTGACGACGCCGAGAGCACCCCGGCAGCGGCCAGGCACAGGCTGAGCACCGACAGCAGCAGGTTGCCGCCTAGCAAGGCCGCGAAGGTCAGGCCAATGGCGCCGGCGATCATCGGCGCAACCAGGTGCCAGCGGCGTTCGCGATGCTTGTCACCACTGCGGCCCATCAACAGCATGGCGGCGATGGCGCACATGTAGGGCAGGCTGGTCAGCAGGCCTATGTGCAGTGGGTCCGATACTCCGGCGTTGCGGATCAGCGTCGGCAGCCAAAACGTGATGGCGTACTGGCCCATGACCACACAGAAGTAGATGCACGCCAACAGCCACAGACGGCGGTCACGGATGAACTCCCGCGGCGAGGCGTGGGTAACCTTGCGGCTGTTGTCCTCGGCCAGCTCCTTGTTGACCAGTTCTTTTTCGTCCTCGCTAAGCCAGGTCGCCTGATGCACACCGTCTTTCAAATAGCCCAGCACCATGAGGCCTACGACAACAGTCGGGATGGCTTCGATGACAAACATCCACTGCCAACCCGCCCAGCCATGAAAGCCTGCGAAGCTGTTCATGATCCAGCCCGACAGCGGGCCGCCAATCATGCCCGACAGGGGAATAGCGACGAACCAAAGAACCGTCATCTTCGCGCGGCGATAGGATGGGAACCAGTAGGTCAGGTACAGCAACAAGCCTGGTGCCAGACCCGCTTCTGCGATCCCCAACAGGAAGCGCAGGGCGTAAAACTGCCAGGCGGTTTCGACGAAGGCGAACAAGGCGGAAATGATCCCCCACGAAATCATGATCCGGGCGATCCAGCGGCGTGCGCCGACCTTGTGCAGGATCAGATTGCTGGGCACTTCACAGAGGAAATAACCAATGAAGAACATGCCTGCGCCAAGGCCGTATACGGTCTCGCTGAGGGACAGGTCGTTCATCATTTGCAGCTTGGCGAAGCCGACATTGACGCGGTCCAGATACGCGCACAGGTAGCACAGCATCAGAAAGGGCATCAGGCGCCAGGCGGTCTTGCGATAAGCGTTTGAACGGACGGCCGAAACCGCGTCCAAGGTCATGGTGGTCATCATGATGGTCTGATCTCTTGTTTTTATAGACCACCAGGCGATCAGGCCTGGCGGATCATTGATCCAGAACAATGCGGGCCGTCGCCGACCCACCCACTGAGTCTCAGTGAATCAGCATTCCGCCGTTGACATCGAGCGTGATACCCGTGAGATAGGAGGATAAGTCGCTTGCCAGGAATAACGCGGCGTTGGCGACGTCCTGCGCAGCTCCCAGACGGCCCAGTGGAATATCTTCGATGATTGCGTGACGACGTTCGTCCTGCATCAAACCACCGGTGATGTCAGTGTGGATCAAGCCGGGTGCAATGGAGTTGACGCGAATCTGGTCAGGGCCAAATTCCCGCGCCATGGCCTTGCCCAAACCCAGTACACCGGCCTTGGCCGCACTGTAATGAGGACCACCGAAGATGCCGCCACCACGCTGGGCGGAAACCGAGGACATGCACACGATGCTGCCAGAAGACTGGACGCGCATGGTTGGGATGACCGCTTGAGACATCAGCAGCGTGCCGCGCAGGCTGACATCCAGCACCTTGTCGTAATCGCTGTGTTTGATGTCCAGTGTCTTGATCGGTTGGGTGATTCCCGCGTTATTGACCAAAACGTCAATGCGGCCGAAGTGTTCCAAAACCTTGGCGACAGCGACTTTCACCTGCGACTCATCTGCCACGTTGGCACCCAAGCCCAGATGGCCTTCGCCAAGTGCAGCGGCGGCATCGCGTGCTGCAGACTCATCGAGATCCAGGATTACGACGCGAGCACCGTGGTGCGCGAATGTGACGGCAGTGGCACGACCGATTCCGCGTTCGGAAGCTGCGCCAGTGATGATTGCGACTTTGCCTTGAAGAAGCATGGGAGATACCTCTGATTGTTTTTATGATTCGATTCAACGATCGATGGGGCCAGAGTGTTCTCCGCGCGGGGGCTGAGCAATGGCGCAACACTCACTAGTGCATGAAAAAAATTCAGCACTCGCAAAGACAGGAGGGCGATGGTTGAATGAGCCCATTCCGAAACCGCATAAAAAAATAAGGGTTCAGCCGCATGCCCACTGACGACACATCGCCCGCGAACCTGCCACCGCTGAGAGCCATTCAAGCCTTCGAGCAAACCGCTCGATTTGGTAATTTAGCCCGAGCAGCCGAAGTGCTGGACCTGACGCCCTCGGCCATAAGTCATCAACTCGCCAAACTGGAGGCGATGATCGGTCGACAGCTGTTCATCAGGGCGGCGCGCGGGGTGACCCTGACCCCTGTTGGCGAGCAGTATCTCAAGGACATTTCGGGACTGCTGCACAGCCTGGAAGTCGCCACTGAACGGGCGACAAGCGATGTCAGCCTGGATTGCCTCAGGCTCCACTCATCCCCCAGCTTCGGTCTGCTGTGGATAATGCCGAGACTGGAAGCGTTTCGACTGAGCCACCCGGATATCCAGATCAACCTCTCATGCTCCTACGAGTCCCTACATTTCAGCCGGGACAAGATTGATGTCGATATCCGCCACGGCGAGCCGAACTGGCCCAGTTATGAGGTCCGTACCGTTCGCAACGAGAGCTTTGCTGTACTGGCGTCGCCAAAACTGCTGGCACGCAGACCTATAAGGAGCGCACAAGATCTGCTCGGTAGCGACTTGATCCTGTCCGAAGCGACACTGCTGAAGTGGCCAGCCTGGTTTGCCCAGCACGGCCTTGCTCGGCCGGAACAGCCCTATACGTTGAGCTTCGACCGTTCCTACATGAGCCTTGAAGCCGCCTGCTACGGCTTGGGCTTCGCGCTCGAAAGTTCGTTATTGGCCCAGAAGTATCTGGCCAGCGGGGAACTGGTGGAGGTATCACCGCAGACACTGAGTGCGCCCGTGGCGGCCCACCACCTGGTATTTCCCAAGGCCCACTCCAGCTTCCCTCGTGTCAGGCGTTTTCTGGAGTGGATGGAGGGCGAGCTAGGGCACCGGTTCGACTTCTGAGTGCCGCTTTACTCAACCTAGATTAGCGAGCCAGTCAGAAACACGATCGCCACTGCTCATGCCCGGCTGTACCAGCCCATTAATCATGAATGTCGGCCCAGGAACACCTCGAAAACGCGAGGGCCATTTCCCCAGGCAAGTACATCCGATTGCATGGGTCGATTCTCCAGTTGTTGCTTGCCTGCGAGCAGGCTGGCATCACCACCTTTGTACCGAACCCCCTGACATCAGGCAGCGAAGCCGAAGGCCGATATGGCAAGCAGGACTTCATCTACCTTGCCGCATCGGACGAGTATCGATGCCCTGCGGGAGAGTTGCTGACCCGGCGGCATTGCTCAGTGAAAGACAGCATGTTATTGCTCTGTTATGACTTCTCGGGATGCCAGTCCTGCTCAATGCACAAGCAATGTACGACCGGGAAGGAACGCCGGGTAAAGCGCTGGGAACATGAAGCCGTAGCCGGATTCTGAGACGTCTGTTTGAATGGCGACCGCTTGACCGCCTGCTGCTTCGATATCTCTGACGACCTGTGCAGCTCTGCCATATCGCTGGCATAGTCGACCACCAACTTGGCGCCTTCTGCGCCGAAGCCTCTGGCGATATCGGCCCCGATACCTTTCGACGCGCCGGTGATAAGCACAACCTTTTCATGAAATCTGGGCATTGGACTTCTCGCTCGTTCAGCGTGGCCCTGGCGCGCAGGCGATAGCTGTTAACGCCGGGCCATATGGATAGACGGTAAGGGTCAGGCGTCAGCGAATGCGTCGCCGAACATGGGATGACCGCCCAATGATTCAGCCTCGCTGGCCTCGTTCTGAATCACGTCCCAGTGCTCGACCATCCGCCCATCGACGACGCGCAGAAGGTCCATGGTGATCCAGTTTCGCGGGTGGCCTGTGTTGCTGAAGCGGCCATGCAGCATGACCAGATCGCCCTTGGCCATGGCGACAGCGTTTTCGTACACCAGATCGTTTGCAACTTGGTCGAACAGGCCTTGGCGTCCAGGCGGGACTAAGGCACTGTGCTGGATGTAATGCTCCGACCAGTAGTTTTTGGCCGCTTCAAAGTCCTTGCGATTGAATAGGGTCTCGAAACCATCGAGTACTCGCTGAAGGTTCTGCTGCTCTTGCTCTGTCATCAAATTTCACCTGACGGGAAGGCGGCAATGGCCGCCCTATCACAAAAGGGGTGGTGGCTTCGGTACTTCAGCTCTGATAGCCAGGCTTCACCGAGAAAATCTCGTCTGTGAAAGCCGGCAGATCTGCCAATCCGTTCGGGTTCAGGGCCTGGGCTGCCGCCACCACGTTGAGTGACTCGCGCAGCAGTTTGATTTTTCCGTTTTCAGCCACCAAGCGCGCCGCAAACAAGTGGTGAATCAAGCGTCCGGTCCCTGCCGCAGTGGTATGCGCGGTGTATTCGGCGAAAACCTGATCCGGTGTTTCGATCAATACGTGGGTGTCTTCAGGCTTGAAGGCGAAGTCTGGGTAAAGCTGCTTGACCAGATCGTAGAAACCTTCAATCGCGGCGGCGCCTTCAAAGCGCGACTCAATGCCGACCGAGTGCAGGAATGGCAGTTCCACGGCGCCGTCCTCCGCGAACAACGCGGCGACTTTCTTGCCATCCGGGATGGCCGCGAGTACGTCTAGCAGCAGTGCTTTTGCGTCTTTCATGGTGTCTCTCCTCAACAAATGATTGGGGTGGGCTCTCAGGGCTGCAACAAGCGCTCAGGGCCAGAGGCGCGGAGCGGGTTGAGCCAGGGACAGATAGGGACGAAGTGCGTCAACGGCCTGCTCGAAGGCGTGCCAGTGGGCGATATCGGGCAGTGAGGGCAGGGTTATGACTTCTCCTGCGTCCAGTGCGGCGAGCGAGGCGTCGACCATGTCCGCTGCGGACATGACAATGCTGTCGGGCAGGTTGCTGACGGGCAGGCCTGCTGCATCCCAGAACTGTGTGGAAGTGGCGCCTGGCAGCACGGCCTGAACACGAATGTTCTTGTCATGCAGTTCATGGTGCAGGGATTGCGTCAGCGCCATGACGAAGGCCTTGCTGCCGCCATACACTCCGTTGAGTATGTCGGGGGCCAGAGCAACGATAGAGGCAATGTTGACGACGGTGCCCTCACCACGCGCAACCATGCCTGGTATGACTGCGTAAGTCAGGCGCATCACGGCGGTGACGTTAAGTGCAACCATTCGGGTCATTTCGTCGACATCAGCCTGCACCAGCGGTGCGGTTGCACCGACACCGGCGTTGTTGACCAGCAGGGTGATACTCGCGTCCTGTTTGAGGATCTGCTCTATACGCAGCAGATCCGTCGGATCTGCAAGGTCGGCCGCAGCTACTTCTACCGCGCGGCCAGTTCGATCGCTGATCCGGGCAGCAGTCTGATTGAGTTTTGCACGGTTGCGAGCGACGAGGATCAGGTCGTAACCGCGGTCGGCCAAGCGTTCGGCGTAAATCTCTCCGATCCCGGTCGATGCACCGGTGACAACTGCTGTACCCTTTTGAGTCTTGAACATGATGTTTTCTCCGGTGGGATTGTGTTTGCCTGACCGCAAAAGTACGCACCACCGCCCAAGTGCGAAATGTCGCAGACACAGCGTTTTTGGCCATTTACCCAGGAGCGAGTCATGCAACGAGTCGGCTTTATCGTCTATCCCGACTTTCAGTCCATCGGGCTGGCAGCCTCCACCGTGTTCGAGATTGCCAACCTCACGAACGGCACGCCGGTCTACGAGGTTCAGGTGATTTCCGAAGCGGGAGGGCGGGTCAACGGTTCGGCTGCTGTATCGGTGGATAGCACCCCCCTGGTGCTTGAACACTTCGATACGTTGATCGTGTGCGGTGGCACTGCACTACCCTCTGGCAGTCCCGCGATGCTTGCGTTTATCCAGCAGTCAGTCGGTGAGGTTCGCCGCATGGCGTCCATATGCACCGGGGCGTTCATCCTGGCCCAAGCCGGCGTATTGAACGGCCGAAGGGCGACGACGCATTGGCTGCTCGCCAGAGAGCTGCAATCGAGCTATCCCGAGATCTCTGTCGAAGAAGACCGTATCTTCATTACCGACGGCAACGTCTGGACCTCCGCTGGCATGACTGCGGGTATCGACATGGCATTGGCGATGGTCGAGAAAGACCTGGGCGTGGATGTCGCTCGCTCGGTGGCGCAGAAGCTGGTGATCTACCACCGACGGGCCGGGGGACAATCGCAGCATTCCGCCTTGCTGGAAATCGAACCCAAATCCGACCGGATTCAGACCGCACTGGATTTCGCCAAGCGCAACCTGCACACACCGCTGACCATCGAACAACTGGCAGAGGCGGCTCATCTGAGCTTGCGCCAGTTCAATCGTAGCTTCCAATTGGAAACAGGCATGACGCCGGCCAAAGCGGTGGAGAAACTTCGGGTTGAAGCTGCTCAACTACTGCTTGAGCAGGCCCGTCATCCCCTGGAGGTGATCGCTAGGGAAACGGGCTTCATGGATCGCGAGCGAATGCGGCGAGCGTTCGTGCGCGTACTGGGAATGTCGCCGCAAGATTTGAAAAAAGTGCAGAAACGGGCAAGTTCGATGGGGGGGTAGTCGAAAACATCGCGAGGGCATGTGGCCTTCTAGTGTCTTGTGATGTCAAGTCACATCCCGTCCTGTTCCGGGCAGTGTCCGCTTCTGGCTGATATCTGCCAGTCGCTAACCTACTATCTGCACAGAAATATCGTCGGCAAGCGAGACATTTGGCAGGCAATAAACGTCACCTATACCCAGAAGACCCGCCGGCGGGAGACTCGTAAGCGTGGAGATGTATTGGATCAGGTACTCAGCTTCGGCCAGCGGCTTTACCACCTGGACGTGATGGGCCGCGGAATTCACCCGGATGACGAACTCAAGCAAATCGTCGCCCTTGAGCAGTTGAGCCACTGGAATCCATCCTCCCTGAAGCTCGATGTCTTGAATGCTGGTTTTCTGGTGAAGGTCAGTGTCGGAGTACTTACACGTCAACCAGCATTTGAATGCTAGCCCTGTGATTGAAGTCCTGAGGCAGGCAGATTCATGAGGAGATGTATGTGCACCGACAACTGCCATGACTTCTAACAAAAGGTCGCCCTTGTTCAGCCAATCGGCGGAATGGCTGATCATAGGAGGGGGTGCGAGGCCATTAGCTAGCTTTCTGCGCGTGATACAGTCATGACAAGGTGTAGCTGAAAGCAGGCTCAAGCCAGTTGGGGGGATCACGGTCAAGCTGATTTGCGCTATGCCCAGCCGCAACGTCCAGCAGCTTTTTAACCAGCAGATCCGGAGCACTCATCATTGCGTTGTGGCCAGTGGCGATCTCGGTCCACGCCCAGTCCGGCCGTGCTTGGACACGCGCCCGGCTGCGTGCAAGTGGTTCATACGACGGAGTGGAGCAATACACGTATATTTTGGGTACGTTCATCTCTGAAGCGTTTGGCGCTACCAGCGAGTCCTCGTAGGTCTTCAGCGGATGCGGTGTGCAACGGGCCTCGATCAACGCCTTGTGATCTTGCGATACCACGCCGAATGATTCAGCAGTTGGCACCGGTATTGAATGACCCTGTCCGAATCGGAGGGCATTGGTTAAATGGGCGCTCACTCGTGAAGGCGGCAAATGGCAAAAAACGTTCTCGCCATGATCCAACACCAATGCATCGAGCATGACGAGACATCGAAGGTCTTTGGAGCATCGACTTGCAGCACCCATAGCAGGCACTCCGCCGTAGCTGTGCCCGACCAGCACAACGTCCGACAGACCTTCGTATTCGATGACGTTCGTAACGTCTTGTATGTGGGTTTGCAGCCCAACTTCCGCATTCAACAGATGCGAACGCTCACCCAATCCGGTCAACGTCGGTGCATAAACCTTATGACCCAGTGCGCGCAGTTGATGAACCACGCTATCCCAACACCATCCGCCGTGCCACGCGCCATGAACAAGCACAAATGTCATGGGGCTTGAATGTTCGATCTTTGTGTTATTCATCTCAGGCTTCCTGATGCGCCCAGAAGCGCAGTGCGATCACGGCACTGATGGCCATTACGAAGAGAATGAGGATGACGCACGCGGGCCAGCCGCCCATGGCGTAAGCGAAACCCGGTACATAAGCGCCCACGCTGCCGCCTGCGTAGTAGGCACACACGTAAAGTCCTGCCGCAGAAGACTTGGCTTTCGCAGCGACTTTGCCAAGGTTTGTACTTGCAGCGGAGTTGCCTACGAACACGCCCATTGAGATGAGCGCCAAGCCTAGAAAGGTCAACAGCAGGTAGGGTGTCAGTGTCAGCAGGAGACCGACCGCACTGGTCGTCAAAGCAATGATCAGCACTGTCCTGGAACCGATCTTGTCGATCCAACGGCCAGCGAAAGGCGTCGCAACCGCACCAAACAGGTTCAGTAAGAACATTGATCCGAGCTGCACAGTCGTGAGGTTGAATGGTGCACCGGCCAGGTGGAAGGTGATGAAGGTAAACACGGCAACGAAGACGAACAGCGTGTTAAAGCCGATGGCCCATACAGCGATGAGCGGAAGATTCTTAAAGTGGCCCAGCATCGCCTTGATGCCTTGGCCAAAATGACGTTGCGCCACAAAATTTTGCGACGCAGGCAGGAGTGCCCAAACCGCAAATCCACCCAAAACCAATAGCACTGACTGGGCTACGAAGGCGTAGTGCCAATCAGTCCACGTCGCTACGAAACCTGCGACTACTCGTCCGGACACGCTTCCGAGAACGTTCCCTGCGATGTATGCAGATGTGGCTAGCCCGGAGTTCGGTCCCTTCCACTCCTCTCCAAGGTAGGCAAGTGCCACGGAAAAAATCCCGGGGATGAACAAGCCCTGGAGAAATCGCCACACTATGAGCTGATTCAATGTGCTGGATGTCGCTGCGAGCGCCATAGGAATGGCCAGACCGAAGATGGCCACCACAATGACCCGTTTGCGACCGAGGGCATCGGCAATGAGCCCGATGATTGGCGCTGTCAGTGCCACAGCCAGGGTGGTGGCGGTGACAGTGATACTCACCGCTCCAACGGATGCCGAAAAGGCCTTTGCCAATAAGGGTAAAAGGGGTTGCGTGACATACACCGCCAGAAAAGGGCAAAAGCCACAGAGCGCGATTGCAAAAAGCTTGAGTGCGAGTTGCGTGGGCTGGGCGTTTGAAGGTGTCAGAAGATCTACAGATGCGCGGGTGTTCATGGTAGGAAACTTTCATCAGAAACAGATAGCTGCTAGCGTAATCTGACCTGTTATCGATGTGCGGCCAAGGACTATCGCGGAAATGCCAATTGCGTCTTACCCTAATTCACCTCCATCGGTTGAAACGGAGGTATCGCTCCTATCGCGCAGCTATCGACGTGGCACACAGCTGGGCTATCACGTGCATCGGCAAGGTCAGCTGCTTTATGCCTACCGAGGCTTGATGCAGGTCACGACCCTTTCCGGGCGATGGCTGGTTCCTCCGCAGCGCGCTGTATGGTTGCCGGCGTTTCGGGAGCATGCGATCGATGTCCTCGCTGACATCGAGATGAGAACCTTCTTCGTCGAGTCCTCACGAATCGTTAGACAATGTGGTGAAACAGCCTTGCAGGATGAGTTTGTGATTGAGGTCAACCCGCTTTTACGCGAGTCAATTCTGGCAATGTTTCAGCCCAATCTCACGGCTCAGCGACTCGACTTGCTCTCACATATCGCTTTATTGGAATTGCCGGAGGCAGGCGATGCAACGACGTTCATTCCAATGCCAACCGATCCTCGCGCGCGCCGTGTCGCTGAGCTTGCGCTTGAAGACATTCGGGGCATCAGGGATATCGACGAGCTGGCTACCGAAGCAGGTTCCTCGACTAGAACGATTGCCCGGCTATTCGTGGCAGAGACAGACATTACCTTCAAGAAATGGCGGCAGCGTGCGCGGATACTGGCAGCACTCCAGATGCTTAATGTGGACAAGATGATGATCAAACAGATCGCTCATCGCACAGGGTATGCGAGCGTTGCAGCATTCAGCGCAGCTTTCATGAAGGTGATGGGAATGACTCCGTCTGAATTTCAAGCCCACATCGGAAATTGAGACGCGACTTGTTTGCTGCAGGTTGATTTGAGAGCTATCGGAGCCGGCCGCCCGGAGGGTGCGGAGGACTAAACCCGTTCCCGTTGAGCCGGTATGTATGCAGCATTCAGCGCAGGAATCTTGGCGAAGGTTTCCGCAATGAAGTCCATGAAAACGCTAGCTCGCTTCGGGAGTAATCGATTAGCCACGTAGAGGATCTGAACCGGGACAGGTGGTGCATTGAACTGGCCGAGAATGACCTGCAGGTCCCCCCTAGCCAGGCCTTTATCAAATAACCAGCGTGGCCCATGACCAATGCCTAAACTGGCTCCCACCGCAGTCTGGACTGCTTCCGGCGAATTTACCCTGAACCGCCCGTCCACTTCGACAACCTCGTCTTTGAAATGCCACGTCGTACGGGAGGATAAAAGCGTGTAGATCACGCATTGATGAGATTTGAGGCCATGTGGAGTGTCTGGGATACCATGCTGGGCAATGTACCCTTTGCTGGCCACACATACGCGTTCGAACCAACCAATACGACGAATTTTCAGAGCACTGTCTTCAAGATGGCCAATACGGATGGCCAGCTCGGCGCCTTCGTCCACCAGGTTGACGTAGCTGTCACTGATCTGCAAATCCAAGGACAACGCAGGGTATTGGTTTAGAAAAGCGGGAAGATGAGGTAGAAGAAAAGCATGCGCTAAAGCCGTTGGACAGGCAACGCGCAACAGCCCTGATGGGGCGACGTTGTCGCGCATCGCCGATTCGGATTCCGCGACGGCATCAAGAATGCGACGTACCTCGGCGTAATACCGTTGTCCCTCTGGCGTTAGCACAAGTTTGCGCGTGGATCTGTGCAGCAATCTCGTTTGCAGGTGTTCTTCCAGCGCCGCGACGTATCGGCTCACATTGGGCTGCCCTAGGCCGAGCTGGCGGCCCGCTGCGGAAAAGCTCCCTGTTTCCACCGCTCTCGCAAAGCACGACATCAACAAAAACCGGTCCACTCCCACCTCGCATTCATGCTGTCGTTGCATGAAGTATATACCGATTGGGCGTCTTATCAGTTGTATGGCATGAATGCACTCTGTCGCTGACTTCACATCTGCAACGCATCACACAGCGACAGGAGCATCTATGTCTCGTTTGAATGGCAAACGTACGCTTATTACCGGTGGTACCAGTGGTATTGGCCTTGAGACGGCCAAGCAGTTTCTCGCAGAAGGTGCCCGCGTCATTGTCACGGGAGTCAATCCCGAGTCCATCGCCAGAGCCAAAGCTGAGTTGGGTAGCGATGTTGCAGTATTCAGCGCGGATTCGGGCAACGTAGAAGCGCAACGCAAATTGGCGCGCTATGTCCAGGATCAATACGGCGAGCTGGACGTTGCATTTCTTAACGCCGGAGTGTCGGTGTGGGTACCGATTGAGCAGTGGACCGAAGAGCAGTTCGACCGGTCTTTTGCGATCAATGTCAAAGGCCCTTATTTCCTGATTCAAGCGCTATTGCCGGTGTTCGCTAACCCAGCTTCCGTGGTGCTAAACACCTCGATCAACGCGCATGTGGGTGCCCCGAGTTCCTCCGTGTACGCCGCTACGAAAGCAGCCTTGCTCAACATGTCCAAAACGCTTTCTGGTGAGCTTCTGTCTGCGGGTATCCGCATCAATGCGGTCAGTCCCGGGCCGGTGGATACGCCGCTGTACGACAAACTCGGCATCCCTGACGCGTACCGGGAGCAAGTGAACCAGCAAATCCTCTCTACCGTGCCATTTGGCCGCTTCGGCACGCCAGAAGAAGTTTCCAAGGCAGTGGTGTACCTGGCGTCGGATGAATCCAAGTGGACCGTAGGCACCGAGATCATCGTGGACGGCGGTCGCACGCTGAACGGCTGACTTTCACTTTTTTCAACAGGAAACCCAAAATGAAAAAGCTTATTGGCGGCCTCCTGGCAGCCGTCGTGGTCGCGGCGTCTCTTTCGGCGCAGGCTCAGACGTTGGTCAATGACACTCACAAAAGCGCACTGATATTGATCGAGTACCAGAATGACTGGATGGCCTCAACAGGCGGCATCAACTCCCAGTTTAAGGACCGCAAACAGTTTGATGACTCGGTGAAGAACTCAAAGCTTGTCCTGGCTGAAGCACGCCGCCGCCACATGGAAATTATCTATGTGACCATGACCCTGGACCCCTCATTCAAGGTGCTCGGACAGGCCAAATACGGACTGCGCGCCATGATGCCTCAATACAAATCGTTCCTCGGAAAACAGGCGGAATTCTTCCCGGGCTTCGAGCCGACAGCCGGTGAGTACGTGATCCGTGAGCGAACCGGAAGCAGTGCTTTTGCCGGAACTTCGCTGGACAGCTACCTGCGCAACAATCACATCGAAGACATCTATCTGATGGGCTACTCCCTGCGTCAGTGCGTGGAATCGACCCTGCGAAATGCTCACGATCTTGGCTACAACACGAACGTGATCTATGACGCGTCAGCGGGCTTTTCCGAAGAGCAGCAGTCATCGTTTCTCACCGACATTTTGCCCTTCTACGGCAACGGGCTCACGGCGATGGACTTCATCAAGTCTGGAAGCTGACTGCACTTGGCGAGATAAACAACCCATGCCCACTGAGCATGGGTTTTCCACTACGCGATTTGGAACCCTGCGATGCTCACACTGATAAGCCATCCACTTTGTCCCTTCGTCCAACGGGTAGCTATTGTGCTGCGCGAGAAGCGCATCCCGTTTGAAAGGTTGGACGTGAATCTCGAGCACAAGCCGGAGTGGTTTGTCGCTATATCCCCAATGGGCAAGGTCCCGGTTCTACGAGTCACCCCAGAAACCGGCCCACCTGTGGCACTCTTCGAGAGCACTGTCATTTGTGAATACGTCGAGGACATCCAGCCGCTGCCAGCCATGTATACAGGCACTGCACTGGAGAAGGCACTGCAACGTTCCTGGTGTAGCGTGGCGTCCGCGATGCTGGCTGATGCATGGGGCTTTTTGATTGCCGCAGATCAGGGTACGGCCGAACGACACGCTGGTTTGTTCCGGCAAGATTTGGAGAGGTTCGAATCAGTGCTGGCTGACGGTCCCTATTTTGCCGGTCGGAGTTTCGGCATGGTGGATGCGCTGGTCGCTCCCGTTTTTCGCTACCTCGACCTATTGCCCGCGGTCGCATTTGGAGATCTGTTTGCAAAGTTGCCAAAGGTCTCGAACTGGCGGAAAGCCCTGTCGTTGCGGCCAAGCGTGCAGGGCGCAGTGGGTGAAGACTACGCCGAACGTCTACAACTCTACCTGGAGAAGCGCCAGTCGATTGTGCTGTCAGCATGAGCGAATAGATCAGATTCCTCGATACGAGACGATGACGTCGATGGCGCAGTATTACCCTTCCGGAATGTGCCTTCCAGGGTCGTATAAACTAGCGGATGATCTTCGACATGCATCGTAAGGCGCTTGCCCTGGGATCGAGGCATGGCTCCTCCGAAACAATTCAATTCTAAAAGACTTCCAAAAAGCTGCTTTCAAAGCATTCGAAGAGAAGGGGGCAGCATGCTCACTCGTTCCATAGCAACTGAATCCGGCACCGCCAGCGTTGGATCGAAACCAATCTGTCACGAGCGACTGCTTTCGACCCAGGCTGTGTGAAAACTCCCGCAATTGTCTAATCTTCTGATCGTCGAGATCGTAGCGGGGGCGATCATGAAGCGATTTATTGAAGGTAAGGCTCGGACGCAAGTCACCTTGCTGCCGGAGTGTCTGGACGATTACTTAGCCGAAGAAAATCCAGTGCGCGTGGTCGATGTTTTCGTCGATGAACTCGACCTGGGCGCACTTGGTTTTTAGGGCGTTGATCCTGCCGTTACGGGTCGTCCGGCCTATCACCCAGCGGTGTTGCTGAAGATCTATATCTACGGCTATCTCAATCGGATTCAGTCCAGCCGCCGACTTGAGCGAGAGGCCGAGCGCAACGTCGAGTTAATGTGGCTAACGGGGCGTTTGGCTCCGGACTTCAAAACCATTGCCGACTTTGGCAAAGACAACGGCAAAGCCATTCGCAGCGTATGCCGCCAGTTCGTAGTTCTTTGTCGCAACCTTAATCTCTTCTCCCAATCGATCATCGCCATCGACGGCAGCAAATTCAAAGCCGTCAATAGTCGCGACCGCAACTTCACTCAGGGCAAGGTGAAGGCACGCATGCAGCAGATCGAGCAAAGCATTGATCGATATCTGGCGGCGATGGATTTGGCGGATCGGGCAACGCCCGAAATGGCCAAGGCCAAAGCAGAGCGGCTTAAAGAAAAGATAGAAACATTGAAAAAGCAGATGCAGAAACTCAAGGATATCGAGACGCAGCTCCACAAAGTCCAGACCAGCAGATCTCCCTCACAGACCCAGATGCACGCTCAATGGCTACAAGCGGCCGAGGCACCGGAACGGTGGGATACAACGTCAAACAGCTGTCGACGACAAACACCATCTGATCGTTGCCCATGAGGTGACCAACGTTGGTAATGATCGTGGGCAACTGAGCAATATGGCAAACCAAGCGCGTGAAGAAATCGAGGCTGAATCGCTCATGGTGGTGGCCGACCGAGGCTATTACAAAGGTCTGGAAATCCTTGCTTGCGAGCAAGCCGGCATCACTACTTTCGTACCGAGACCCCTCACATCTGGCAGCAAAGCCGAAGGCCGATTCGGTAAGCAGGACTCATCTATCTTGCGGCGTCGGACGAGTATCGATGCCCTGCGGGGCAGTTACTAACCAGGCGGCATTCGTCGATGGAAGACGGCATGTTATTGCATTGTTACTACTTCTCGGACTGCCAGTCCTGCTAAATGCAAAAGCAATGTACGACGGGTAAGGAGCGCCGTGTGAAGCGCTGGGAACATGAGGCTGTAGTCGACGCGATGCAGGTTCGGCTAGAACATGATCCAGCGATGATGAGGGTCCGTCGACAGACTGTTGAACATCCTTTCGGAACGCTAAAGGTAAGCGTCTGCCCAACACACCTTTCGTGATTAAACGGGCGCCCACCTGTGTGGCAACAGCTCGGTAATCTCACTCGCACACTGCATCGGTAGGTCGTGTGAACCCAAATCTATCTGGCTGGACAAGGTTTTTGGCGAGAGCAAAAATTTCGACTGCTGGCGCAGATTGCTGTTGATATGGCGCAATTTGCGTGCTTGCTGAAGTTCAAACCCCCTACACTTATCTTTTGATAATCAGAGATCAACTCGAAGCTTGGGCTGTGGTGGAGATTCGATGACACGTAATCAATCATTTTACTTGGACTTCGGTTGGCAGGTTTTATTGAAAGATATGGGCTTTCAACCGAGTCATGTACTGCGTAAGGCCGGGCTTCCAGAAGATCTATTTACTCGCGAGGGGTATGCACTTACTACTGAAGAGTATTTCCGCTTCTGGCGTAACCTCGAAGCCGAAGCAGGTGACCCCCTGTTTTCCTTGCGCATGGTCGAGAAGGTCTCAGCCGAGTTTTTCAATCCCCCCCTGTTCGCAGCCCTGTGCAGCGCCAACTTGATGCAGGCGGTGCAGCGCTTGGCCAAGTACAAGCAACTTGTGGCCCCCATGAGCCTGGAGGTCGATGTGGGCAACATGGGCGAACTGACGGTATCTCCGCGCTGGCTATCGGCACAGACCGATGTGCCGTGTTCGTTGCAAGTGGCCGAAATCGCTTTCTTCTTGCAGTTAGCCCGTATCGCAACCCGCGAGCCCGTAAAAGCGCTTCGCGTGGCGCTTCCAGAACTCCCGCCCAACGCTTACGCCCGGCGTTACGAGAACTTCTTCGCCGCCCCCATTCACCAAGGAACTAGCCCTAGCATCACCTTTGCCGCCGCAGATGTTCTGCGGCCTTTCCTGACGGTCAACGAAGGCATGTGGCGGGTATTTGAGCCCGATCTGCGTCGACGACTTAGCGAACTCGATTCGACGGCAACGATGGCGGAACGTGTGCGTGCCGTTTTGCTGGAGCTATTGCCGAGTAATTCAGCCACTATCGAGAAGACGGCAGAGCGCTTGGGCATGAGCAAACGTACGTTGCAGCGTAGGCTCGAAAATGGGGGAGCGAGCTTTCGCGCCTTAGTCAATGGCACCCGGGAGAACCTGGCGCGCCACTACTTGGGAAATACCAAGTTGTCTGGTGAAGAGATCGCTTTCCTGCTCGGCTTTGAAGATCCCAATTCCTTCTATCGCGCATTCCAGGACTGGACAGGGCAAACGCCTGACAGCGCCCGTCATGTCATGCATCTGAACTGAGGGAAACGCCGTGCCCATACTTTCTGATCAACTAAAGGTGCTGGTTGCTGATGCAACAGGTCTGATCGGTGGCCTGATACTTCAGGCCTTGCTTGCTGAACGGTCGGTCTCTGAGGTGCATGCGCTGAGCCGACGGCCATTGAGCGTCAGCCACCCTAAGCTACGCGTCCACATCATGGATTTGAGTCGCTTGGAGTCGCTACCGACCTGCGCGTGAAGGCAAGGCGGGCCTCCCCAGGCTAACGATTCGCAGAGGCTAAGCGCCCAACACCGAGGGTCTAAACGTCCCCTACCAAATGTATACCTCCCCTGGCGGCTCTATTCTCCACCTCAACGGGCAGGCCAAATCAGGTAGTGGTGAGTATGCAGCCAGGAACACTCAAACTCTCAGGAGGCGATCAGCAGGATACCCGCCTGACACCGGCAGCCGAGAGTTTGGCGCAGTTTGCTTAGAAGTTGGCGCGGATCGCTAGGGCGATGGTGCCGCCCACTGCATAAAGTGGATGGCACAGAGGCGAGCCTAATATCCGCCACCCCGCACAAAAAACCTTCCCAAGGACTATCGAAATGAACTCCAAAGTTGCTCTCGTGACAGGCGCATCTTCCGGCATCGGCGAAGCCACCTCACTGAAGCTAAAAGGCCTCGGCTATACGGTGTATGCTGCCGCACGCCGTATTGACCGGATGCAGCCACTGGTCAATGCTGGCATCCAAATCCTGGCGATGGACGTGACAAATGATGCATCGATGGAGGCTGGGATCAAGGAGATTATCGCCAAGTCAGGCCGTATTGATGTGCTAGTCAATAACGCCGGTTACGGCTCATACGGGGCCGTGGAGGACGTCTCCCTGGACGAGGCCCGCGCCCAGTTCGATGTCAATGTGTTCGGCGCTGTCCGCCTGACACAATTGGCACTGCCGCACATGCGCCAGAAGCGCTCAGGAACTATCATCAACATTAGCTCGATGGGCGGCAAAATCCACACACCGCTGGGGGCTTGGTACCACGGCACCAAGTTCGCGCTTGAGGCGATCAGTGACTGTCTGCGCATGGAAGTGCAACCCTTTGGCATCGATGTAGTGGTTCTCGAACCGGGAGGAATCAAGACCGAGTGGGCCGGTATTGCCGCCGATAAATTACGCGAAGTCTCTGGCAGAGGGGCCTATGCCGGCCAGGCAAAGGCGATGGCAGAGTCGATGGACGGCGAAGCCAGCCGCAAGCGCCAGTCTCCACCTGAGCTGATCGCCGACACGATTGCAAAGGCCGTTAGTGCCCGCCGTCCAAGGACGCGTTATGCGGTAGGGTTCGGTGCCAAGCCCATGATCTTCATGCGCAGACTCCTCTCTGATCGCGCCTTCGATAGCTTCATGCGCATGGCCACTGGCATCTCTCGCATTTCGTCCTGATGTTCGCAAGTAGACAATGATGATCGACGTCCAAGCAGCCTTTGCAGGATAAAGATTGACGTAGTGGCGCCCGGCTGTGGAACGTGCAGCGCAGTGGACACCAGCGCTCATGCATTGTGTTGGTTAGTCGAGAGTGACCGGGAATGGCCACTTTTGGCTTTCTGCCTGTCTCTTCCAGCGTCTATAGGCAGCTCTCTGCCGATCATGGTTACTAAACGTGCTGAGCGGGCACCCACTGATGCGGCAGCAGTTCGGTAAGCTTACTCGCCCGTTGCGTCGGCAGGCGCGTGAGGACGTCCTTCAAGTAGGCGTACGGATCATGCCCATTGAGCCGTACCGACTGGATCAAACTCATGATCGCCGCCGCCCGTTTGCCGCTACGCAATGATCCTGCAAAGAGCCAGTTCTTTCGTCCCAACGCCCACGGTCGGATCTGATTCTCCGCCCAATTATTATCAATGGGTACGGCCCCGTCATAGAGGTAGCGCGACAGTGATGCCCAGCGTTTCAGGCTGTAATCGAGTGCTTTACTGATAACCGAACCTTCGGGCACGAGATTGCGCTGGGCGATCATCCAGGCATGCAGCATATCCATCACCGGTACGGATTTTTCTTGCCGTATTTGGCGCCGTAAATCTGGCTTCAGGTGGCGGACTTCGCTCTCGATTTCGTAAAGCAACTGGAAATAGCGCAGGGCTTGCTCGGCGAGTGTGCTTTTGTTGGTAGCGTGCAGTTCGAAGAACTTGCGCCGCGCATGGGCCATGCAGCCGATCTCGGTCACACCAAGTTCGAAGCTGGCCTTGTAACCGCCAAAATCATCACAGACCAGCTTGCCCTTCCAGTCTTGCAGGAAATTGCGAGCATGTTCACCGGCGCGGCTGGGGCTGAAATCGTAAACGACAGCCGCTGTTTCGCAGAACTGGCTGGTGGCGTATGCCCAAACATAGGAACGATGGGTTTTCTTCGAGCCCGGAGCGAGCATCTGCACCGGTGTTTCATCGGCGTGGATGACCTGCTGCCCGAGCACTACGTCACGCAGCGCGTCGACCAGAGGCTGCAACTGCACGCCAGTCATGCCAACCCATTGAGCCAAGGTTGAACGTGGAATTGCCAAGCCTGCCCGACCGAAAATCGATTCCTGGCGGTAAAGCGGCAGGTGGTCGGAGAACTTCGCGATCATGACGTGGGCAAGTAGACCAGCGGTCGGAATACCCTTGTCGATAACCTGCGCCGGAACCGGCGCCTGGATCAGCGTTTCGCAGTCATCACAGACCCACTTGCCACGGACATGGCGTTCAACAGTAAACACGCCGGGCGTGTAGTCCAGCTTCTCGCTGACGTCTTCACCGATGCGTTTGAGTGCGCAGCCACATAGGCAGTGAGTGTTGTCCGGTTCGTGATGGATCAGCGTGCGTGGAAACTCAGCTGGTAATGCAGTGCGCCTGGGCTTCTGCTTTTTCTCGGTCGCCGCTGGCACTGTTTGCAAGGCTTGAAACTCTGCTTCAATCGCCGCGATATCGGTATCGATCAGGTCATCAAGCAAGCTGGCTTGCTCAGGACTCATCTGCTCGCTGCGCTTGGCAAACTTCAAACGCTTGAGTTGTGCGATCTCGTGTGTCAGCTTCTCAATCACCGTATGGTCGCGGTTGATCTTCTTGCCCATCGTCTCAACCGTCTTATCCAGCGTTTCTACTTGAAGGTCGAGCGTCTCGACACGCTGCATCAACTGCGCCGCCAACGCGCGCAGTTGTTCAGGGGTCAGGTGGTCGAGAGCAGGAAGAGAAGTCATGGTGCCGATTTTGCCAGACCAGACAACTCGCAGCGATAGATCGATAGGCTAATGGCAGCCGTTAAACCCGTGTGATCGCGCCGCCGGAACCCACGCGTTGCCATGGCAGGCACAATACCAGGGCTTGGAGTTGCTCGGTATCCAACTCTATTTCGGCGCCTTGGCGAATGCCTGGCCAGTGAAACCTGCCTTGATTCAACCGCCTAGCAGCCAGCCAGATCCCGAAGCCGTCATGCACCAGAACTTTCATCCGAGTGGCGCGGCGGTTGGCGAACAGATAAGCACAGTGCGGCTTCGCCGCACCAAACACCGAGATCACCCTGGCCAACGCCGTCTCGGTACCAGCGCGCATGTCCATCGGCTCCGTGGCGAGCCAGATGAAGTCGATGCGGATCATCGCAGCAAGTCTCGAAGAAAGGTCGCGCAGGCAGCAGCACTTTCAGTTGGCCAGTTCACTTTGACGGTGCCAAGTGGGTGCTGGATCTCAACGCAGATATTTGATGATGCGGCTTGCGAATTTATTCCTGCCGACTGGATAGGCAGCGGAATGAATGCAGGTTGTAGCGCCGTGCTTTTCTGCGCTTGCCCCCGAATCCATTTGTGGACGAGGTTTGCGTTGAGGCTATGGCTGAGGGCGACGCTGGCAATCGAAGCGCCGAGCTGTGCGCACTCTTGAATGATCTGGGCCTTGAAGGATTTGGAGTAGGAACGGCGTTGTGGCTGCATGAAATACCCGCTTAAAAGGCTGGAGCTGGTGTCCACTTAAATTTAAGTGCACACCATGTCTTGGCTTTTTAGTGTGGGCTAGATGACTTTGCCGGACGCATACCGCTAAAGTACTGGCTGGGAAGTGCCCACTTCCTGACCAAAACCCAGCCGAGGGTGAGCACTAAGATGAGTCTTCATGTG
The DNA here is from genome assembly GCF_044900175.1 of Pseudomonas sp. NPDC088444. Classification (NCBI taxonomy): domain Bacteria; kingdom Pseudomonadati; phylum Pseudomonadota; class Gammaproteobacteria; order Pseudomonadales; family Pseudomonadaceae; genus Pseudomonas; species Pseudomonas sp. NPDC088444. The sequence goes on along the minus strand of NZ_JBJDNK010000002.1, from coordinate 535,262 downwards.
CTCGCCTACAACCTCAAACGAATGATGAGCATCTTCGGCATCGCAGGACCGCTTGAGGCGATCAGGGCGTGAACCCAGCCACTTGACCCGCCAGTTAGAAGCCGTTTGGGCCGCTGACGCGGCCCAAACGGCATTACGAACGTCTATGTCACTGACTAAGCTAATTCGCGCTTCCGCCATCTGATTCCATAGGCATCCCTAGCGACTTTCAGTTTTCGAGGTGTTTAGCGCGTTTTCACACAGCCTGAACCGATAGCAGCCGCTCGCTGGAGGCCGCTAAAGGTCTTTCAAAATCAAACAGGAAGATCTTCGGGACAAAGGCGATTGTGGTGATCAGGAATGACAGCGTCACCCCGCGACATCAAAAATGCGAGGGCAGAATCGACCATGGCCATACGTCTTGAGCAAACGTACGACAGTACCAGCGGGCCAATCAGAATTTCGCCTTTTCCAAGCCCGTCAAAGCGTGCGTAGGTGCGGTTGTCGGTCTGCTTAGAACAGCAGGGGAATCATGACGCAACTCATGCTGCCCGTTCCGATACAGCCGATGTTCATGTTGAAGCCTCTCGGTGGGTTTGATGGATTGAAACTCTGTATCTCGGGGATTGCTGCGAGACTGCCATTGCTGCAACCTCGTCGTTCTTTTATATACGAGGTGGGGCATGGACTGGAGTGACATGCGGATATTTCTGGCAATCGCCCGCAGCGGCTCGCTTGGTGGCGCTGCCAGACTGTTGGGGGTCAGTCACCCCACGGTTGGGCGGCGCTTGCAGGTGCTTGAACAAACCAGTGGGCAACCTTTTTTTCTGCGCACTGCGCAAGGAATGGTGCTCACGGACAGTGGCGAGAGAATCCTCAGTCTGGCCCAGGATATGGAACACAGCGCTTTGGCTATAGAGCGTCGTCTGGCAGGACATGGCGATCAAGCGGAGGGGCTGTTGCGCATCTCTTCGGCTGATTGGTTCGCTTGCCATGTGTTATCGCCGGTCCTGACTGAACTGGTGCGACGGCATCCGTTGATCGTTCCCGAAGTCATCGCCGGGCATCGTTTATTCGACCTTGCTCGTCGAGATGCCGACATCGCCTTTCGGATCGTACCCTTTACCGAACCGGACATCGTCCACCGCAAGCTGACAACCCTGCCGTACGGGCTCTACGCGGCTCAGAATGCCCCAACGCCGCACCTGGACGGCGAAGGTCTGGGTCTGATTCTGATGAATATAGCCCAGGCACATTATCCGGATGTGCAGTGGCTACAACAGCGCTATCCGCTGGCGCACACCGTATTCACCAGCAGCAGCCGCACGGTTCAGGCGCAGATGTGCGCGAAGGGGCTTGGCCTCGCCGTCTTGCCGCGCGTCCTCGGCGACTCAGTGTCGGGCCTTCGGCTGCTTGATGAGGGCGAGCCACCGCCAGGTCGGGACATATGGATGGGGTATCACCGGGACATGCGCCAGATGGATCGGCTTCGCGCACTGGCCGACCTTGCCTCCAGCATGATCGGCGACAGGGGACAACGGTAAAGCTTCTCAGGTCGAGCGAGCAGCGGACGCTTCTAGCGCCACCGCTGGCTGCCGCGACAGGGTCAGACTCAAGGCAGTTCCCACGGCCAGGCACGCGGCGATACACAGAACAGAGATCGTAAAGGCGTGAGTGATACTGACCGCTGAGGCTTGATTCCCCAGCACGGTATAAAAAACGCCGCCGATGAGTGCGACGCTCAGCGATGTACTGATTTGCAACGTGGCGCTGGTGATGCCTGCGATCATCCCCGCATACGCTGGCGCGACCCGCCCCGTGACCATTCGCATCAGCGTGGGCAGCGCGAGCCCTTGTCCGAACCCTATCAGAAACAGGATGGCAGTCAGAGGCCAGAAGGGCGGGGCGAAGGTGGTCGGCGTCTTGGTCAAGAGCCAGGCAAGCCATAGAAGGCCCAGTACTTCCAGTCCCATGCCGGCGGGGTTCACGTACTCTCCAATGGCGCGTCTGAGTAGAGGCACGGATAGAGGTCCCATCAGAAATCCCGCGCCGAACGGCAGGAAGATCAGACCGGCTTGCAGTGCTGTCATGTGCAATGCGCCTTGCACATAGATCGAAAGCAGCAGGAAAAACACACCGAGTGCGTAGAAGCACAACGCGACCAACAACGCTCGGCCCAAGCCTGGTGCTTTCAGTGCTGCCGGGTTTAGGATAGGTGTACCCCCGCTGAGGTGCAGGCGGGTCTCGTATCGCCAGAACATCGCTGTCAGCACCGGGGCTGCGGCGAGCGACACCCAAGCCCACAAGGGCCATCCTGCTTCGCGACCTTCAATCAGCGGCACGACCAAAGCGGTCAGAGCCAGCATCGACAGCCCCGTGCCCAGCAGATCCAGCTTGTTCGCGTGCAGCGCACGGGTTTCTTTGAGCACGGGAATGCCGAACGCGATAACCAGCAATGCAATCGGTAAGTTGACCAGAAATATCGCCCTCCATCCCATGCCCATTACGTCGAGCGTGATCAGAACCCCTCCCAGCGCCTGACCGATCACAGACGCCAGTCCAAACACGGCGCCGTACAAACTCAGTGCGAGAGGTCGTTCTGACGCTGGGAAAATTGCTTGCACCGATGCGAGTGCCTGAGGTGCCATCACTGCTGCGGTCACGCCCTGTAAGGCGCGTCCCAGGATGAGGATCCACGGCGAAGGCGCCAGACCACACATTACCGACGCGGCGGCGAAGCCCAGCAGGCCGAGGAAGAACATCCGCCCACGGCCGTACAGATCGCCAAGCCGCCCGCCGGTGATAAGCGTCACAGCATAGAGCGCCGCATAGGACGAGATTACCAGTTGCTCGGCAGACGATGCCGTACCCAGATCATCCTGTATGGAGGGCAGCGCAACATTGACGATGAAGAAATCCAGAGGTGGAAGAAACGCACCTACGAGCAATATGGCGAACATCAACCAGCGCCGCGGCTCGGGTTTTTCGGTTTGGATTTGAGACATGACAGGCATCCTGTGTGAACGCTCAGGTTTCACGACGAAAAGGCGAATAGTTAAAGGCCAAGCGTCCGTCGGGCTAACTTCTCAATCGCTCGCGTCGACGCTTGAGTGATGACCTGAATTTAGGTAATTGCTCTTCGCTTTTCGCCTGACAAAACTGCACGGCTGTTGTTCATACCTGTCAGTGCCGTTCTGCTCCGATCAGGCTCACCATGGATAAACCGACCATTTATTCAGGACTGAGGAGTCAGATATGTCAGGTAAATTCAGCGATCAGGTTGCCGTTGTGACTGGCGCGTCCACGGGGATCGGATTTTCCATTGCGCAAGCCTTGATCGCCGAGGGCGCCAAACGCGTTTACATCACTGGGCGTTCGCCACTCACGCTGGAGACGGCGGTTGCCAGACTCGGTGACAAGGCTGTCGCCGTGGTATCTGATGTCTCGCACCAGCCCGATCTCGATGCACTCAAGGCAACAATCGAGGCACAGGAAGATCAGTTGGACGCCGTGTTCGCCAATGCCGGGATCTGCGAGAAGAACCCGACAGGAGAGACCAGCGAGGCCGCCTACTACTCAATGTTCGACGTGAACGTCAAAGGCGTGTTTTTCAGCGTTCAGACGCTGCTGCCCCTGATGAAAGACGCGGCGTCCATTGTCCTGACCGCCTCGATCTGTTCAAGCAACGGCATGGAAGGATTGAGCCTTTATAACGCCTCTAAGGCGGCGGTGAGATCATTCGCACGCACCTGGGCCAATGAACTCAAGGGCCGCAAAATCCGCGCGAACGTATTGAGCCCAGGCTTCACCCGCACGCCGCTGATGGACAACGGGCTAAAGATGAGTGAGAGCGACATCGCCGCTCTGCTCCAATATGTGGAGGAAATCACGCCATTGGGCTACATGGCCGCACCTGAAGACATCGCCAGCGCCGCGCTGTTTTTGGCCTCTGACGACGCCAGGTACGTGAACGGCGTCGAGTTGATGGTCGATGGTGGCTTGTCTCAAATCTGAAGTTTTGTTTGGGCATTCGCGAATGATCGATGAGGCAACCCTTGGCTTGGACGGTGGCCTAACCATAGGGTGCCCGTCCGTCCGCCAACTCCAACTTTCGTCTACTGAAAAAGTCACACGCCCGCACCTTGGCCCGGATTTCATTGGGAAGAAGGTCGGGACAGGGCGATCATTTCCTGTAAGGGGATCATTTTGAACATTGAAACTCTGAGCGCTCGACTCGAGGCGCTAGAAAGCCGCGCTGCAATAGATCGACTTATCAGTGCTTACGCGAACGCATTCGACCGCGTCGATGCGGCGCTTCTGCGTGACATCTGGCATCTGGACGCCTCCCTCGAACTTCCGGGGTTCGGCAGTGCCCAGGGCCGTGACGGGATCCTGGCCATGGCTCAAAGCAGTTGGCGCCAGATGCCTGCTTGCGGATCCCAAGTGGACGCCGCTCTGGCAGTCGGGTTAGCGTTCGTATCCGTCTAAATTCAGGGCTTCCCCGACCATGTCTGACCGCGAGATTATTGTTCCAGACGCTATGAAATTTCTCAGCGAACGTGCTGGTTATGCACCGGCTGTAAAGGTGGGGAAAACTCTGTACTGCGCCGGTCAGGTAGGCCGCACGCCAGACTTGTCCGTTATCGAAGATCCTGAGCAGCAGTTTAATGCAGCATGGGACAACCTGCGGCTCGTCTTGGAAGCCGGGGGCTGCACATTTGAAGATGTGGTAGACATGACGACATATCACGTCGATATGCACCATCACATGCCCATCTTCAGACGCGTGAAAGATGCAATCTTTCCCAGGATCACTTGTGCGTGGACATGTATAGGTGTCGCTGAACTGGCTCGTCCCGGCATCCTCGTGGAGATCAAATGCGTTGCAGTACAGCGATAATTTTGCTTGTGAACGGGTTCTGCCCCGGCAGAGCCACGCCTACGGGGCCGAACAACGGCTGAGCCTGCAAATTACTGGTGCTCAACTTGGCGCAGCTGTAAGCAGAAGCGAGGCCCGCCTTCCGTCTACGCGTCTGCGTTCAAGCCCCAGGTGGTTGGGGCCTACGCTCGGATTAGCGGACTCAGGTGCGCTGATTCAACCGATCACGGCCGCAATTCCAGGTGCCAGCAATACCATGATCACTCCACTGAAGATCATCGTAAGGCTGGCCACCGCGCCTTGTTCAGCTCCCAAAGACTTAGCGACACTCACCCCGAAGCCATGAGCGGCCGTGCCCAGGGGGGCTCCCTTCGCGGCTTTGGATTGCAGTGGTAGAAGCGCGAGGATCACCTCGCCAAAAATAATACCCAACAAGCCGGTGACCACAACGAAAAGGCTGGTCAGTTGTGCTGATCCGCCCATATGGGTGGTGGCCTCAAGCGCAAATGGGGTAGAGATTGAGCGTGCAAGTAAGCTATGTGCGATTAGCGGATCGAGGCTGAGCATTTTCCCCAGAATCAGCGTTACGCATACGGATGCCGCGATTCCCGCCAAGCTTCCCATCACCAAGGCAAGCCAGTACTGGATAATCAGTTTTCGTTGTTGGTAAATCGGTAAGGCGAAAGCGACAGTCGCAGGGCCAAGCAACCACACCAGCCACTGGGTGTCCTGAAAGTAAAGGTCGTAGGACGTGGCCGTGGCTTCTACCAACGCAATTATAAACAACGAAGAAGACACAGCCGGTACTAACCAGATTTTTCTATGACGTCTATATATCGATTGTGCCAAGTAGAAAGAAACCACGGTCATGACCAGAAAAAGAAAGGCGATGAGATGCGATGACATGGTGCGTGTCTCAGCTGGTTTGGTCGAAGCGGGGCACTGTCAACCGCCGTTTGCGTGTTGCCAAATGCGACTGAAGAAGGCGTTTGCGGGTCCACTGGAAAAACCAGTCTACTGTCAAAGCAGTCACCAGCATGACGGCTGTAAATCCGACGCAAATGGCAACCATCAATTTAAAACCGATACTTTCAAACAGCGCCGTGTATTGTATGACGGACACCACGAGCGGGACAAAGTACAGCATCATGTTTGCAAGCAATAGCTCGGCGCCTTTCTCTACTAGAGCAGGGCGGACAATTCGGGTCAGCAGTAATAGTAAAAGGATGAACAAACCGGATACGCCCCCCGAAATCGGAAGGTGAAAGAAGGTGGCGACCCGTCCGGAGCCTAACCAAATAATATAGATGAACAGAAGTTGACCGATGTTGATCACCCCGTGGCTCAATCGCTTCCATTGCATTTTTTCAATCATGGAATTCATCATGTTCTGCCGCAACTGAGGGGATAGGTTGGGCCAATCGATTCAAATTCGACCAGAGCATCCAGCATCACACGATTTTGTCATGGACCTGGTGCTGCCTGTTTTCGTGGTGCGAGCTCCGAAGTGAAATCGGCTCTGCATCTCCCACATGATGAAAAGCGCTGCACCAAGGGCGTTGCCGAGATGCCTGACTCGGCTGAGATGGCGGCGGGGAGTGTACATGGCTGGTCCTCTGGCTGGATTCGATAATGGATGATCGGATTCTTGCTCGCCAGGCACTGCTTCGGAAAGCCACGCAACGCAGGAAGAGTTTCTTCGCATTAATGAAAATGTGATTTCTTGGCTTATACATTAGTGTCAGTGACCTGTGCTGCAGGATAGTTACTTCTCATACGATTGCCATGTAATGTCGAGGGTGGGGCATGAGCGATTATCGGAGATCTACATTGCCGGAATTGCTTCAATTCAGAAATTCTTGAGAGTTTCCATGCGTCAGCGCTGTACCAGAGCATGCTCGCCTGCAGTCGCTGAGCGTATCGGACAAGAAAATGAGACGATTGAACATGCCAACTTCATTTCGCGATCGTACTCTCTCTACAACTTAACTGACGGGATGACTCATCCATGAATAGCTCACGACCTATCATCCAAAGTTTATTGGTCCGTTCCAGCCACCTGGACAAAATCGGCATACACTTGATCCGTCTCGGCGTCGCCATTATCTTCCTTTGGATTGGCGCTCTAAAGTTCGTGCCTTACGAAGCAGATAGCATTACCCCATTCGTTGCGAACAACCCGGTAATGTCTCTGTTCTATGCTCACCCCGAGCAATACAAAGAACACCTGACCCATGAAGGGCAACTTGATCCGGTCAAACGCGAATGGCAGACCGCCAACCACACGTATAGCTTTTCCCAGGGGTTAGGCACTGTGGAGATCCTGATCGGCCTCTTGGTGCTTTCCTACCTCTTCTCACCCGGTTTTGGCATGGTGGGATCGCTGCTTGCGTTTCTTACCCCTCTTGTGACGCTGTCATTTCTCATCACAACGCCAGAAGCGTGGGTGCAAAACCTCGGAGATGCGGATTACGGATTCCCTTACTTGTCAGGCGGGGGAAGGCTGGTGCTCAAGGATGTGTTGATGCTCGCCGGAGGCGTGGTGATGATTGCCGACTCCGCGCGTCAGTTGCTAGCAGAGCGTCCTGCTCGTATCGCCGCTGAATTGCATAGCCTCTGATAATCGGCTTGCAGCTCCCTGGCCCGACACGTATGTGTATCCAATCACAACCCGGCGTTCGGACGTTTTCTGGGCGTCGCGGAACAAGCTCGCGACACAGCGTTGGAACGGGCGTGGGTCGAGGAACACGACAGAAGATGGGTTAGAGAGCTTTTGGTCAGAGCGTTGCGCTTTCCCGATAATGCTTTGGTGACAAGCCTGTCACGCGCTTGAAAGCATTACTGAAAGCGCTTTCAGATGCATACCCAAATCGAGGCGCCATTTCAGAGACCTGCACACGCTCCTCCACCAGCGCCCGCTTCGCCAGACGCATTCGCCACATAGTGAGGTAGGTAATGGGAGCGATCCCGGCTACCTGCTTAAAGTAGGCGCAGAACGCTGCCCGCGACATGGCGCTGGAGGCCGCAAGCTCGCTGAGTTGCCAAGCGCGTGCTGTATCACTGTGAATTAAACGCAACGCAGGCACCAAACGTCTATCACATGCAGCTCTCAACACGCCTCCTGCGACGCTCGGCGTTGTTTCGAGATGCGTGCGCAAGATTTGAATAAACATCAGTTGGGCCAGTTGCGACGCTACCGCAATTGCTCCAGGACGATCCTCCTGCCGTTCCCTCACCAACTGATCCAGCAGCCACTGCAGCGTGGAAGCTACGGGCGATTTCGCATCCAGGTGAAGGTAAGGTGGGAGCGCATCCAAAATCAGATCCGAGCCCGCGTGCGCCAGGGCAACATTGCCACCGATCATGAAAAAGTCATCACCTTCGCCCAAGTGTGAGATCGCACCATCCCGTTTGCTCAGCAGATCATCGAGCTCTGTTCGGGGTGTGCTGAGGTCGCTACCCATCACGAGCGACCGAGGAGCGGTCAGGAGCAGAACGTCCCCGCCCTCAAGCCGCAAAGGGTTACTGACACCTTCGAGTTTGACCCAGCACCCACCTCGGGCCACACCCCAGAATTTGATGCCATTGGGCGGTGGGATTTCGAGCGCCCAGGTGCCTCCGGCCACCAATCCCCCGGAGGCGACTGTGCGAGCGGTCATTAACTGGATCAGATCAGAGAAAGGGTCAGAATTCATATTTGGACTTTCGCTCATGCAATAGAGACTTTAGCGTACTAATCATCCATGAGGTGCGTCGTAGCATACACATATCCCCAACATCAGTAAGGATCTGAAATGCACCGCACATGGCTTATCACGGGTATCAGCAGTGGCTTCGGCCGCCGCATGACTGAGCAGCTACTGGCGTGCGGCGATCGCGTCGCGGGTACAGTTCGCGTACTTTCCAACGTCCAGGACCTTCTGGACCGCTACCCTGGCCAGCTCTGGGTGGAGCAACTGAATATCGATGAGATTGCAGCTATCCGCGGTGTAGTGGACCGTGCGTTTGCTCACATGGGCAAGATTGATGTGGCCGTTAGTAATGCGGGATACGGCTTATTCGGAGCCGCCGAAGAAGCGAGCGACGAACAGGTCATCCATCAGATCAACACCAACCTCTTGGGCTCTATTCAGTTCGTACGCTCAGTTCTACCTCATTTTCGGCAAGCTGGCGGTGGCCGAATCCTTCAGCTCTCCACCATGGGTGGTCAAGCTGCCTTTCCTGGCGCAGCGCTCTATCACGCGTCGAAATGGGGTATCGAAGGCTTCATCGATGCGCTGAGTCGTGAGGTTGCGGTGTTCAACATCGGCTGCACGCTGGTCGAGCCGGGAGGCGCACGTACTGACTTCCGCTACGCGAGCTCGAAAATCGGGGACAGGTTGCCTTCTTATGATATTTCACCGGCAAGCATGGCGCGCAAGATGATCGAGGCAGGTACAGCCATACCTCCGGGCGACACGGGCAAAATGGTTGCACACATGATCGACAGCGTGAGCCAAACGCCTGCGCCTAAGCGCTTGGTGCTCGGCAGCGATGCGTTCGCCGCGATGCATCAACAGCTCTCCGAGCGCTTGGCGGATCTGGAATCTCAACGATCCACAGCACCCTTCACGGACGCGGTGGATTGAGATTCGTTAAACGTCGATTCGATCCAGCACCCTCAGCTCTAAGGGAGCGGCTAAAAAAGGCTCAGCCGTTTTGAGGAATGTCTGGAAATGGTTTGAAGAGGCGTGTTGATCAAGAGCTCGCTGGTCTCGCCAGATCTCATACACGAGAAAAAGTGCGGGTTGGGCTGTGTCTACATGCAGGTCGTATTTGATGCAGCCTGCCTCTGCTCTTGAGGGTGGGACCAATGTTTGCAAAGCAACCTGTAATTTCTCTTCATTTCCTTTTGTCGCCTTTAATGTAGCAACCAGATAAAGCAGCGCTGTAGCGCGGGCATCATTTTTCATGAAAATTGCCTGTGAAGTGGGAGGGCTGAGTGACTTCAATTTCATTCATCACCTACTGTATTGTCAATACGGCGATTTTCACTTTTGTGAGGAAGGTGTTTATGCGCCGCATAGGGTTATCTGTCCTCGATAACAAGATTACTATCTGCTTGAAACTGAGGGGATAAACGATTCAGCTGCCAGCTTCGCTAGGCTAAACGGCTCCGCAGATAGCAGACCTAAACGATAGTATAAGTTGACCCATAGGGATGAATAGTCCAGATTCCAGGAATGCACCCATGCGATTAACGAAGTGATGTCTGGCTAGCTAAAGTGCGTAAGTAGCACCGTGCTTATTTCAACTTTCTAAAAATACTTGAGGCTATTGATTATGCAGATTACGGATAACACCATTTTCATCACAGGTGGCGGCTCGGGTATCGGTCGTGGCTTGGCTGAAGCTTTTCACAAGTTGGGTAACAAGGTCATTATTGCTGGCCGTCGCAAAGCATTGCTGGATGAAGTGACTGCAGCGAACCCGGGAATGGACGCGATCGAACTGGATATCAACGACCCCTCCAGCATCCATGATGTCGCGCAGCAACTGATCGCACGCTATCCAACACTGAACGTGTTGATCAATAACGCGGGCATCATGCCTTTTGATGAGCCGGCCGCGCAGATCGACGAAGAAACAATGCTGGGCACGGTCACCACCAATCTGTTCGGCCCGATCCGACTGACTTCGGCTCTGATCGAACACCTGAAATCCCAGCCTCGTTCAGTCATCATCAACAACACGTCGGTTCTGGCTTTTGTACCGCTGGCGGGCAATGCCGTCTATTCGGCCACAAAAGCGGCGTTGCACTCATATTCGCTGTCTCAGCGTTTCGCGCTGCGTGACACGTCCGTGACAGTCCAGGAAATTGCGCCACCATGGGTTAACACTGACCTGATCCACAAAGGTGATGATCCACGAGCTATGCCGCTGGATGCGTTTATCGAAGAAACCATGGCTGGCCTGGCGACGGATATTCCTGAAGTGATCGTAGAGGCTATCCGCCCATTCCGCGACAACCCAGGTTCAAATGAGCACGCGGTCATTCACGGTTTCAACCAGTCGCTGGTCGACAACCCGATCCCGGTAGGTTGAATCAGTAAATAGTCTTATCCCTCATGCCAAGCCAAGTGCTTGGCATGTTTTTATGGCTTCTCTGGAAGGGAATAGAGAATGAACCACGCTTCTTTCCGACTTCGTTCATCTGACTCAGCATCTACAATTTTAGTGGTTGACGACGATCACGTGTTTCGAGGCGCTGTCAGTAGCCTTCTCAGATCGGTCGGTCACACAGTTCAAGAGTTCTCAAATCCTTTGGATATGCTGGCACATCCGCAGGCAAGGGCAGCCCACTGCATGATTCTTGACGTCCGGCTGCAAGGCCATAGTGGGTTGGAGGTACAAACGCAAATGACGGCGTTGGGTATGTGTTTGCCCATTATCTTCATGACCGGGCATGGGGACGTGCCAATGTCTGTAAAGGCCATGAAAGCGGGTGCTGTGGATTTTTTCTCCAAGCCATTCAATCATCAGGACTTTCTTGATTCGGTCTCCAAAGCGGTATCACACTACCGGGAAGACCTGGAAAAACGTGAACAGTTGCAAAGTCTGCACGAACATTTCAGTCGGCTGACCAATAGAGAAAAGCAGGTCATGGAGGGAGTGGTTGACGGCTTGCTCAACAAACAAATCGCAAACAATCTCAACATCAGCGAGATAACCGTCAAGGTGCATCGGGCGAACACCATGCGCAAAATGGGAGTCACCACATTGGCGGATTTGGTGCGGGTTTCTCAGTTGCTCACACCGCAATAGCCGCCACGTGTCCTCGTTAGACGGAATTACCCCCACCCATCAGGCAATCAGCGGTCGCCTCGGGCAAGGTCAGCACGATATCGGCGCCTTGTTGACCATCGGAGCGATTCGCCAGCTTGATCTCTCCACCAGCGGCTTCGATGATTGAGCGACAGATAGGCAGACCCATTCCCATTCCTGTCGCTTTGGTGGTGAAGAAGCTTTCAAAAAGCCTCTCCAAATGGTCTTCAGATATCCCAGGTCCGCTGTCGACAATGTGGACTGCTATCTTCCCGTCAAGCAGATGTGTGGTCTGAATGAACAATTCACGTCCGGCATTTTCCTTGAGCGCCATAGCCTGCACCGCATTCATCACCAGGTTCACCATGACCTGCTGAATCAGAACCCGGTCTGCTTTTATGTCGGGAAGTGAAGAAGCAAGCTCAAGCTCCACCCTTACTCGGTGTTTCTGGAGCTGATGACGCGTGAATTGGAGGGACTCTCTGATGACGTCATTGATCGGAATCACGCATTCGGCTGGAGCTCTTCTCACTGCCATATTCCGAACCCGAGTAATCACGTCGTCGGTGCGTTTAGCTTCACTCACGATCGATTGCAGCGCCATTTCCACTTCTTTGAGATCGGGATCTGGGCGTCTCAACCAGCGTAACCCCGCTTCGGCGTAAGCTGAAATTGCCCCGAGCGGCTGGTTGATTTCGTGTGTAATGGATGCTGTAAGCTCACCCAGGATGCTGATGCGCGCCGCATGAGCAAGTTCGGTTTGCATGACCTCCAAAGCCTGACGTGCCGCGACCTGTTCAGAAAGGTCGATGATGCCGATCAAAATAATCCCGCGAGCCATGTTTTCTTTGGAAAAGCAGGCGGTGAACAGGCACTCCAGTTCTCGGCCATCCAGGGTCTGGAGACGGGTGACCTCGATATTGTTTGGATGCCTCGCCAGCGATTTGATGATGCAGCGTGCATAAACCTGAATGCTCGCGTCGGGCCAGTACGGATCCACGGACCCCAGCATCTCCTCGCGATTGCCCCGACCAAAGAGCCTCACACTGTGGTCATTCAGATCAATGACTCGGGTGTCACGCAAGTACTCTCGCACAACCTCGGGATGGTCTTGAAAATAGGTTTCCAGATCCTCGACGCCTGAGTCGAGCAGTACCCTCAATTTGGCGCCGACCTTGGTGAAATCCAGCTCCCAAAATGACGCCGCCATCGCCTGGAAAAGATTGCGGTACCGGTACTCGCTATCAATCAGTCGACGTTCAATTTCTTTCGCTGCAGAAATATCATGGGACGTTTCGATGATGCCTACGGGGGCGCCTGACGCATCGCGACGCAGCGACCAGCGGACATTCACATCTCGACGCCCTCCGGATGCGGTAGTGCGACATAACTCTCCACGCCAGTGACCATCGGCCAACAGTTTGGCATCCGCTGCTTCAGGTCTACCAGTGCCTTGGCATTGCAGTAGCGCACGAGCATTGCTCCCGACAGCGAGTTGGGAAGACCACTCGTACAGGGTCTCAGAGGCGGAGTTCCAGAAATGTATCTGCCCCTGCATGTCCCTCACAAACACCGACTCATGAAAAAGCTCGAATACTTCAGCTTCAGCGCGGGTAATCGGCTTTGTCATTGTGCTCCCCTAGGTTCTGTTTGGTCTCCACGCAACTAAGCGAGACAGCACATTCCGTCTTGAATGGATGTGCTAATTCAATCGTTTCAGTGGCCTGCGTTAGCAACTTTTAGCTCACTATGGAGTCCGGATTTAGTTCTGATCCAAGTTCATAATCTTCTAAAGATGAGCGGCAGAACATATGCAAATCGGTGTAGCACCTACACTGCCGGGATGAAAATCGACGACTGAATATGCTGATTTTTTCCAACATCGAGTCAGGGGAGGGACAGGTGGGGAAGGGGGGCGCTGTTCGGTAAGATGGGCGTTAAAGCGGCGGCTACATTGGGTAGCCGCCATGAGAGCGGTTCCTGTCTATCTATTCAAAAGACCGGAGGAGCCAACGATCGGCTGCCTGTAATGGGGACAAGCCTTCACGACAAATCAGATAGTCGAGCTCGCTGACTACAGTATTTCCGAGTGCCAGGCGAGTCAGTTGGTCCAGGAGCGCAGAGGGCATTTGTTGCGCGACGTCCTCTTTCACGATGAGCGTGGCATCGTCCTGACCACCTAACAGACCTTCAGGCTCTGCTAGTGCACGAATATCGTATCTGTGGTGCAGGAACTGCGGATGCCACAAAGGCACGACAATCCATTCGCCGCGCTCCACCGCGCTCTCGAAGCGCGTGAAACATTCCTCCTGAGTGCCATTCTCGAAATGATACCCAGCGACGTCCAAGCCATATTGCTCGATGATCGCCCGAGAGAACCGACTGATACCGGCACCAGGATTGATGCCCTGAATCAGGGAACTCATCTGCGGGATGACATCCGGACGCAACAGATCGCTGACACTGGCGACCTGTTCGACCGGCACATACTCGGGCACACCCCAGATGCAGTAAGGCTGATACAGCACACCCAGCTTGCGAGTTACGTCGGCAAAGGGAGCCAGATAGCCGCCATGGCTGGCGGGTAACCAGGCAGAGACCAGCATATCTACTTCACCGGCGCCGTAGCGCTGGAACATTTTTTCGTGTGGCGAGGCGCTGGATGTCACGATGTACCCGTGACGTTCCAGAATCCGTTGCACCACGGCCGCGCTGGCGGCGTGAAAGCTCAGATCAATATGGCCCAGACGAATCGTGGGTTTCATGGTCGACTCCGGATCAATGAGTTGGCGCAGGGGCGGCGTCAATCTTCACCCGCAAAAGGCTGTAGGGCTTGTCGCGCAGGTCCTTCCCGTCGTGGAATCCAGCCTGGCGCTGGAGCTGGTTGGCGGTGAAGTAGAGATATCCGTCCGGTCCAATGGACAGGGTGTCCGGCCACAGGACGCGTGGATCGTGGACGATGGTCTGCCAGGTTCCGTCAGCCAGGCGCTTGCGGATGCCATTGTGTTCGTAATCGCCGGCGTACACTGCGCCATTCGCGTCAGCCTCAAGTCCATCAGACGCGCCTTTCTCACCCAGGTCCTTCACGGCAGCGGCTAGCTGAGCTTCGCTGACATTCGGGTCACGCAGCAGGTCGGTCGGAACCGAATACAGATGACGGCTGGAGAGCGGGCAGAAATACAGTGTCTTGCCGTCGGCTGACAGGGCAATGCCGTCGGATGCCACAGTGAGTGTTTTTGCCTTGCCGTCCGGGCCTTTAGTGATCAAGGCCTGCTGCCCCTCCACCACAGGGATGAAGTCAGGATCCGGGGACGTTGATTTAGCGCCGTGCAGTCTCCGGACGGCCTTGCCGCTAGCAATGTCCATCACGATGATCGCGCCGGGGCCCGACACGGATGAGTCAGTGACATACACCGTCCCTTCCTTGCCGATGCGGAAGTCAAAACGCATGTCGTTGACGTACGTGGTCGGTAAAATCACGTTGGACGGAAACACCAGTGTCTTGACGATCTTGTTGCTCGCCAGGTCGACCGCGACCAGCTTCGCACCGCCCCGTTTGGGGGCTGCGAAACCAGGCGCTGCGGTATCCAGCAGCCAGACTCGACCCTTGCCGTCGGCAACCACACTTTGAACGCTGATCAAACCTTTGGCTGGATTCTTTGCGTCCTCTTTGTTGAATGCCGCATCGGGATAAGCGACAACCTTGCCATCTCGGATTTCACCGACTGTGAACGGCACGTCGTCACCCCATTTCGGGTAGTTAACAAAGATGCGACCGGTTTCGGTGACCGTGACACCCGTTGGCATCGCATCACGGAACGTAAACACCTGTTCCAGTTGGCCAACCGTTTTCTCTGCAGGAGCATTGGCAGGCAGCGGCTGAGTCTCAGCCGCGAAGCTGTTCTGACTCGCGGCCGCTATGGCAATGGCGAGAGTGGTTCCGAAAAAGTGGTTTTTCATGGACATGAAAGCGCTCCCCAGCCTGCCGAAGCAGGCCAGTTGAATGATGTGGAAAAAGTTAGAAGCCTTCGAGAACGATCTTGCCGGTTGCCTTGCCGCTTTCGATCAGGGCATGAGCGCGGCGCAGGTTTTGCGCATTGATGGTGCCGAAATGCTCGCCCAGCGTGGTTTTCAGAACGCCTTGGTCGATCAGGTCGGCAACACGGTTGAGCAGATGATGCTGCTCAATCATGTCCGGCGTCTCGTAGAGCGAGCGAGTGAACATCAGCTCCCAGTGCAGCGACAGCGATTTGCGCTTCAGCGGCATGACATCCAGGCCATCCGGATCGTCGATGACTGCCAGTTGGCCTTGAGGACGCAGTGCCTCTACGATCTGAGGCAGGTAGGTACCTGTGTGAGTCAGGCTGGCGACGTGGCTGACTTGGCCAACGCCGATCTTCTCCAATTGCTCAACCAGAGGTTGGCTGTGGTCGATGACGTGGTGCGCGCCCAAGCCTTTAACCCAATCCCGGGTCTGATCGCGGGAGGCGGTGCCGATGACAGTAAGCTTGGTCAATTGCCGAGCCAGTTGCACCAGGATTGAGCCCACACCGCCGCCTGCGCCGATGATAAGGAGGCTCTCTCCTTCGCCACCTCCTTGCGCCACTCCGAGACGATCAAACAGCAGTTCCCAGGCGGTGATAGAGGTCAGCGGTAATGCGGCGGCATGAGCATTGTCCAGAGATTTGGGCTTACGGCCGACAATGCGCTCGTCGACCACATGAAACTCACTGTAGCTGCCTGGGCGCGCCAGGGAGCCAGCGTAGAACACTGCATCACCTGCTTTGAACAGGCTGACTTCGCTCCCGGTTTCACGAACGATACCGACGGCGTCCCAGCCCAGCACTTTAGGCTCGGTCGCAGCAGAACGTGCACGAACCTTGGTATCTACCGGATTGACCGAGATGGCTTGCACCTCGACCAGCAGGTCACGCGGTCCTGGGGTTGGTTTTGGCAAATCCATATCTATTAGAGAGCGGGGATCTTCGATAGGCAGCGCTTGCTGGGTGTAGGCGATGGCTTTCATGGTGTGGCACTCCGTAGCAGTAGAGGGCAAATGTCAGTAGTGGCCATAGGATGTTCTTCGCATCGACGGAGAAAAACCGGTGGAACTCGCTAACACTTTCATCGTTTTTCTGAAAATGCCCGTTAGTGCAATTCAGTCAAGACAAGCCACAGACACAAGTCGGATGAGCCGGTGGCCCTGAAGCGTCAGCGCCATTGCTTCGCGCATGCGCTATAGGCTGCGTAACCAGGCTCAGGCAGTGAGTAGCATTCTCGATATTTCTTCGCCGGACCCTGTCCAGCCTCCTTTTCAGCCGGTCAACTCGGCGACACCATCATTACGTTTGGCTCCCGCAAAAGGCACCTATACAAAAGCGTAGGGTTGCCCTTCCGCAGGTACGAGTGTTTCAAAGCGTCTAATTCAATAAAGTTCTCCCTGTTCAATATCCAAACAGGAGATCCCTTCATGGCTCGTTTCACCGCAATCTCGGCCGACCAAGCCAGCGGGGCAACCGCTGAAGTTTTCGCAGCTATCAAGCAATCGGTGGGCAAGGTCCCGAATGCTTACGCCACTTTGGGCACGCTTTCGCCCGGCGCCCTTAAAGCCATGTTGGCAGCTGATAAGGTGTTGGCAGGCGGCCCTCTGAGCAAACCCGATCAAGAAACGGTAAAGCTGGTCATCAGTGAACTGGCTGGGTGTGACTACTGCGTCGCCGCCCATAGCATGGTCGGCAAGATGGTCGGTTTGTCACCGGAAGCGATTGCTCAGTTGCGCAAGGGCAGTGCAACAGGTGACGCCAAGCGTGATGCGCTGGTGCGCTTCGTACGCGTGCTGGCACTCAAGCCTGGCACGCTGCCGGAAAGCGAAGTACAGGCTTTGCAAGCTGCGGGCTATGACGGTGAGCAAATCGTTCACATCGGACTGGCGATTTCGGTGATCACGTTCACCAACGTCTTCAATCGCATTAACGACACAGTGGTGGATTTTCCAAAGCCTCACTGACCTGTGACCCCGCGCTTTCATCGTTCAAAGGAGCTGGATCGTGAGCCAAACCCTCGAATTGCAAGTGCCCAATCCCGAGATGGAAGAAGTCTGCCGAGCGCTTGCGGTGCCTGAGCGCGTGTCTGCGTCTCTTAGGGAAATGAACGTTCTGAGTAAGGGTTGGCAAGCGTTTCTGGAAGTCGATGAACAGCGCATTGCCTTCTGGATGTTCGGCAGCGGACCTATCGTTCTACTGATGCACGGCTGGTGCAGCCGGGGCTCGCACTTGGCGGGGTATGTGAAACCCTTGCTGGCAGCGGGATACTCGGTCGTACTGTTCGATGCCCCAGGTCACGGTCACTCCACTGGCACGTTCTCCAGCATCATTCATACAGGGAGGGTGGTGCTAAAGCTGGCCGAGCATCTGGGAGGCATCCATGCACTCATCGCTCACTCAGCGGGGTCGACAGCCGCTCTCTGGGCGCTGGCCAACGGCTTGATCGTTCGTCGCAGCGTTCATATTTGCGGGCCGACATCGCTCTCGGCTGTCGTCCTGGACATCGCGCGCTCGCATGGACTCAATGACCGCGAGACAGAGGCATTCTGCATTTGGGCAGAAGACTTCATGGGCGCCAGCCTGCACTCCCTTGATCTCCCAGCCCTGTCCATGGGGCTCAAACATCCAGGCCTGCTGATCCACGACGTCGATGACCCTGTTGTGCCGATGGCGCAATCGAACGCACTGCACGTCATCTGGACCCGGTCGACGCTGATGGAGACGTCCGGACTTGGTCATCGGCGAATTCTCTCCGACGCCCACGTCATCAGCAGTGCGGTCGAGTTTTTGGGAAGCTCACATTACGCCCTGGCCAAACGGGGCTGAGCATCCCATCGATAAATGCACTGAGTCGTAAAGGCACGCATGAAGTGCCTTGCATCGAGCCTGCGCCCTGCATGTCTCGGCGTTAGAGGGACGTTGCGCTCCGTGAAAGATGGCTGGTTCCTTGAATCCATAAACAAGAAGGATGCTCGAATATGACTGAACATTCGTTGAGCACTCATGCCGCAACCCAATTCGTTCAACTGGATGATCGCCGCCTGGCTTATCGCACCTTTGGTAGCGGCAAGCCATTGGTCTTGTGCGTAAGATTCCGCGGCACTATGGACTCCTGGGATCCGCTGTTCCTCGACATCCTTGCTGGCCAGGGATTTCAGGTAACAGTCTTCGACTACAGCGGCCTGGGCCAATCCACTGGGGAGCGGACCTACAACCCGGCTTCACTGGCCAAGGACGCCATCGAGCTAATCACCGTCCTCAGATTGGGAAAAGTGATCCTTGGCGGTTGGTCGGTAGGTGGCGTCGCCGCGCAGATCGTGCTCGCGCAGGCGCCGCAGTTGCTCAGTCATCTCGTATTGATCGGCACCACGCCGCCTGGCCATCTGGTGAAGCCCGGTGAGGCGCTGTTCTATGAAATAGCCAAACGGGACAACGATTTTGAGGATTTTGTAAGCCTGTTCTTCGAGCCCTCGTCTGCAGCAGCCAGGGCTGCCGCTGAACGTTCATGGCAGCGCCTAAGCGTCCATCGGGACGATCAGAGTCCTGAGGTTCCTTATGCATGGGCCGGCGTCCAGTTGGGCGAGGGACCAAAAAATCCGGTCTTCCCGGTGGAGGCGGTACTGCAGGTGTTGAAACAGACCAAGACACCTGTTCTCCACCTGGGCGCCGATCATGACATCGTGTTCCCGGTGGAGAACTGGTACGCCCTCAACGATCAACTGCCAACACTGCAGATCGTTACATTCCCGGACTCGGGGCACGGGCCGCATCTGCAGTTTCCGCAGGGAGCCGCCCGCCATATCGCGGCATTCGTCAGCGCATCCGAAACGCAGGATTGAAGCCTGCGGTGTGACGCTGCAAGCCCCTGAGTCCGACTTGCCAAGGCGTTTACGCCTGCGTGGGGTTGGGGCATCCCACGCAGGTGGCCGATCCCAGAAACAGATCCTGAAGGTTTCCCTCGATACATTTCCCGGCTTCCGCGATGTTGATCACCTCCGTTCAGTTGGACGGATTCGCGGGGGCCGCTTTTTTTCTCGATCCCATGCTGACGAACATGATGCCGCCGGCAATCGCAAGAACTCCAAGGGTGAGCGATGTCGTCAAGTGCTCGCCAAGTGTCACTACGGATACCAGCAGGCCGACGATGGGCACACCGAGCATGGCCGAAGACATGCTGGTCGTTGAGAGCCATGTGCTAGCTGCATTCACGGCACAGAAGCAGAATGCTGTTGCAAGCGGGCCGACGAACAGAATGACCTCCCAGAACGAGCGAGAGCCATCTCCCGTGAAGGGGCCTTCCGTCACTTGCGCAAGCACGATCAGAGGAATCGACGCTATACACATCTGCCACGGCGCCAGTTGGTAGGCACTTGACGTGCCTTTGTAATAGCGCAGGTGAAGGATGCAGATCGCCCAGCACAATGAGGCCGCGAGCAACAACAGGTTCGCTTTGATGATTGCCTGATTACCCCAGTCGAGTGCCATGGGATTGAACAGGGTAGCAACGCCGAGAATGCCGAGAACCGTGCCCACAAATTGTGAGCGGCTCAATTTTTCCTTGAAGAACAGAACCGCAGCCGGGGTCACCCACAGTGGTGTGGTATACGCCAGGACGGCGGACCGACCTGCTGGAATGTCAGCCATGGCGATTGCGCCCAGTACGGTAAAGCCAAGCATTTGCAGTAAGCCAACACTCAACAACAACGGTATGTCCCGCCGCTTCGGAAGGGCCAGGGTTCCCGTGAGCAATTGTAAAACCAGAAGACATGCTGCGCCGGTAACAAAGCGCGTCGCGGAAAACCAGATCGGTGTGATGTGCGAAAGACCGGTCTTCATGACTGGCCAATTCGCGCCCCAGATCAGGATCGCGATGAACAACAGCACCAACCCTTTGGAGCGGTTTGACAACAGGCTCAGGCCAGAGGCTTTGGGCCGCTCAATTATTCCTTCGCCAGTACAGTGATCGCTCGCATTTGCCATGGCCGTATCCCCAAAATAAAGAATGGAGACATTTTAAATTGCGACCGTCAGATAATTTCTCTGAAGTTCTTTGCATTTGTCTCGTTAACGATATAAAAATTCTTCAAATACCGCTTTATGAAGAGAATTTGACTCATGAATCGACTGGATAGAACCGATATCAACATCCTCAACCTTTTGCAGGATGATGCGCGCATCACAAACGCTGAACTGGCTCGGTCGGTCAATCTTTCACCCACACCCTGTTTCAACAGGGTCAAGGCGATGCAGGAAAAAGGATTGATTCGTCAGCAGGTAACGCTTCTGGATCCTGAGCCTTTGGGCCTGCACTTGAACGTCTTCATCCACGTCAGCCTGGAGAAGCAAGTGATAGAAGTGTTGGCGAGATTCGAGGCCGCCATCGCCGAGCGCCCCGAGGTCATGGAGTGCTATCTGATGTCAGGAGATGCAGACTATTTGATCCGGGTTTTGGTGTCGTCGATACAAGATCTGGAACGCTTCATTCTGGAGCACCTCAGCAAGATCCCCGGTGTCGCCAACATACGCTCAAGCTTTGCGCTGAAGCAGGTCAGGTACAAAACTGCACTCCCGCTTCCTCCCAATGGTATGACACTCGCCGAGAAGCGTTAGGACTCGGGTTGTGGCATTGAGCATGGCCTCCAGGCTGGTGTCATGAGTGTTTGCTCTTATGTTGAAGCTCTCACAGCGGCATGACCGCGACGCCGCTTTTGATATCGGCACGGGGCGGCGCCAGTGTTTTTTCGTGTGTGAATTGCGGCATTTCATGAGCCAGTGTCATGCAATGCTCCCTTACCCGCCTATAAAGTTGCCGGATGGCCAAGGAAAACTGTTTACGGTGGGGGCAAATGAAATTCAGTGGAAAACCTTCACCCACGTAATCGGTAGACAACAGAACCAACGCTCCGCTTTTGACATCGGCACTGATGTCGAGCCAGGACTTGTAGATGATTCCCTGTCCGGCAAGCGCGCAGCGTCGGATGATGTCGGCATCATCACTCACTACTGGCCCGTTAACATTGACCCAGACATCCCCCTGCGCTAGCGGAAATCTCCATCGGTCGTAAACCTTTCCACTCAGCTCGAACTGAAGGCAGGCGTGCTTTGCCAACTCCGCCGGGTTTTTTGGCTGCCCATTTTTTGCGATGTATGACGGAGCAGCCGCGAGAACGCGCCGATTGTCTGGAACCAATGGGAGGCAAACGAAGTTGGCGTCCTGCAAGGTGCCGTAGCGTATTGCAACGTCGACTGGTTCTCGATAGACATCGGCGACCTTGTCGGATACGGAAAGACGCAGATTCAAGCCGGGGTGGCTTTGTCGATAATCCAGCAACCAGGGCAACAGCAGGTTGCGTCCCAGATCCGATGGACAGGCGATCTGGATCGTTCCTTGAAGTTGTTGTTCGTCGTTACGCACGCCTTCCTGTCCCGCGTAAAGGGCGTGGAGCGCTTCCCGGGCATACGGCAGATAAAACTCGCCCTCGGCCGTTAATCGCAGACTTCTGGTCGAGCGGGCAAAAAGCCGGATATCGAGCTCGCGTTCCAGACGCTTGATTGCAGCACTGACCTGAGCTGGAAGCACATCGAGTTTACGAGCTACGGCAGAGAAGCTGTCCTGCGAGGCTGCCTTAACGAAAATGTCGAGGTCGTCGAGTCGGATCATGGAGGTGCATCTCTTCTAGAAGTTCTGTACGCGGTCAGCGCGCGATTTTGACCTAACGAGCTCGTGCTCGAAACCACGCGTTCGATTAACAGTTTCCGTCTGAGGAAGAAAATCAGCCGCGCACCTCTTTGTAAGCGGACGCTGGATCGCCAGACAACGGACGTAGTAGCATATCAAACCAATCGGTTCATTAAATTTATTGCTGCGTACAGCCTGACGAGAGATTCCATGGGCAGACCTAGAAAATTCAGTCGAGAAACAGTGTTGGAGAAAGCTCTGCCAGTGTTCTGGAAACACGGCTTTGCAGGCACCTCCCTACAGCACCTGGAGCAGGCTACAGGAGTCAATAAGTCTGGCCTCTACTCTGAGTTCTTGGACAAGCAAGACCTATTCTTCAATGCGCTGGCCTATTACTACGACCATCGTGGCGCACCTGAGATTCTGACTGCTGAACCCTTGGGCTGGGGGAACATCGAGAGATTTTTGCGGCTTGGCGATCCACAGGATAACGGATGCACCGGCTGCTTTTCGGTCAATGCACTGCGTGAATTTTCCACGCTGTCTGATGAAATAAGACAACTGCTGATCGACAGCCACCGGCGCCTGCTGCCCGAAATAGCCGCGAACGTTCGCGCAGAGAACACGAAGCTGTCTGCTGAGGTCATTGCCGACATCATCATGGTGTTCTTCTCAGGGGTATGTGTCGAAAGCAACCTGCACACCACGGACTCCGTCGACCCGGTAGATCACTTCATGCAGGCGGTACGACTGCTCTGACAATTATTTTCAAACTGATCGGTTTTTTATCTTGCTGACGGCTTGCTACTGACCTATATTGAACCGGTCGGTTCTAAACGTTCGGTCATTCGACTGGATTAGGGGGCACAATCTAGGCCCCCGGTTTCCCCGACACCTCAATCTACCTACGGTCTCGCCGAGCTCGCTTGCTCGGCGCTGGCGAAGCCTTGCCTCGACAAGGGCAATCAGCAGGAGAACTACCATGGCGTTGAAAATTCATCCGATCAATCTTGGCAACATGCAACTCGATTCCAGTGGTTTGGTGATGTTCCGCAATCCGGGGGAGCAGGTGACGATTCCTGTGCTGGGTTTCCTGATCACTGGCGGTGAGGAGCCGATCCTGGTGGACACTGGATCGCGCAGTGTCGAGCAGTACGCCGCGTTCGGCTTGCCTTACGAAGTGACACCCGAGATGACGCTGGAGTATCACCTTGCGCAGCATGGTCTGCGGATGAAAGACATACGCCACATCCTGCATACCCATGCCCACATCGATCACGTCGGCATGACGGATCGTTTCCCAATGGCGACCACGGTCGGCATCTCCCGTCGTGAATTGGAGTTTGCAGCTTCAGGCATCATGGGACCGCTGATGTATACCGCCGCCGATACCAAGCATCTGATCGACCGCCTGCACACACGTGGCGCCATTCGCCTGTTCGATGTTGATGGCACCTTCGAGGAAGAGGTCATTCCAGGGGTGGCTGTCAGGCTCTCGGGGGGGCATACCCCTGGGTCACTGTCGATTCTCGTCGAGACAGACGAAGGCATGGCCAACATTTGTGGCGATATTGCCTATAACCTTCAAGATCAACTGATTGATCCTATTCTCGATCAGGCCGCACACGAGCCGACCATCACAGCGAACCGTGCGATGTCGACGCTCGAAGAAAAGAAAGCCATCAAGCGTGCGCTCGCCGACAGCAAATTCTTGCTGCCCAGCCATGATGTCCCTGCCTTAATCCGCAACGGTCAAGTTGTGGGGCTGATGCACGATGCGATTTCTTATCCCAAGGCTGATGTCACCAAAGCTGCCAGCTACAGCTTGCTCGAAGGAGTTTGAGGAATGGCAGCGGTTGTTGCTGCAACCGCTCGCTCTTGGCGAGCGGTACGTTTCGCAGTGGGCATGGCGATATTTGGTTTTGGCGCATGCCTGTTAATCAGTGGATTTTGACGAGTTGAATTCGACATGACTGACGTCTCGATGCATGGCTCCATTCCCGACGCTTCAGACTCCTACCAGCGGCTGTCTCCTCGTACGCGGTTCTGGTTGCTAGCGTCCATCACGCTGTCCTTTCTTGCGGGCTCCAGCGTTCCGACTCCTATCTATCCCATATACCAAAGTGCCTGGCATTTTTCGGCGGTTACGATCACCTTGATCTTCAGCGTCTACGCGCTGTCGGTCCTGGCAGCTCTACTGGTATTCGGCCGGGTTTCGGATTACATAGGCCGACGCCCAGTCTTACTGGTGACGACGGCGATGCAGTTAGTGGCCATGTATTCGCTGGGAACCGCAAATGGGCTGGGTGACTTGATCACCGGACGGGTTCTTCAGGGGTTGTCCACAGGTGCTGCAGTATCAGCTGTGGGCGCGGGGCTGATCCAGCTTCACGCCCAGCGTGGCGCAATCGCGAACGCCATCGCACCCGTGAGCGGAAGTGCGATCGGCGCACTGCTGGGGAGCGTGATGGTGCAATTCATTCCCTTTCCAACCCATACCGTTTTTGCGGTGCTCGCGGGTGTGCTGGTCATTCAATTTATCGGCGTGGTCATGCTGAAGGACACTCAGCCCTCCCGACCTGGAGCGATTCGCTCACTGATCCCCCAGTTCAGCGTCCCTGCGCAGGTGCGCTCTGCGATGTTAATCGCATCAGCTGTCTTCATCGCCGGATGGGCCGTGGCAGGATTTTATGCATCGTTGGGCCCAGGCCTGATCAAGCACGTCTTCGAGCTGCCGGCGTCTGCCATTGGCGGCTTGGCGTTGGCCGCATTTTCTGGGAGTGGCGTCGCCGCAATTTTGGCGATGCGCATGCGCAGTGCCCGCACCTTTGCTTGGGCAGGGAGTCTCGGGCTATTGATGGGGATGGTATCCGTATTGGTATCGCTGCACCTCCATTCGCTGCTGTTTTTCTTTCTGGGCATCGCCATGGCGGGCGCCGGATTCGGAGCGGGATTTCAGGGGGGCATTCGCCTGGTCGTGGCGCTCGCTCGCCCGGCGGAACTGGCAGGTGTGCTGTCGGTTTCCTTCCTCTGCTGCTATTTGGGAATGGGTGTTCCAGCAATCGCAGCGGGCTACGAAGTGGCAAATGGCGCTGACATCGTAGTGACCGCGCAGGTCTTTGGGGTGGTGATCATGGGGCTGGCTGTTCTCGCAATGCTGGGGCTGCTGAGAACGCGTGAGGCCTGAGGCGAACGGGCATCGGAAGGGCCATTTCGCTGTTCACTCCTGGGAGCGCACCGCTAAGAACGAGGTTTCATTTTCAGGGTTTCAGAGAAAGAGTTAAGGGGATAAACCGCTTTCTGACGACGCAGACCGGTAGGGATACTGAAGGTCATTCAACTCTGAACGAGGTCTTCCATGAAAGCATTTATCCTCCCTCTTTTCGCCTGCGTAATGCTGGCAAGCGGCGCATCAGTCGCGGCTGAATCCCCCGTCACCAATGCCTCTGGTAAGGGCGAGCAGGCTACGATTTCGCCGTTCCGCCATACACTTCCCGACCTCTACGACTTCAATCAGATACCGGTCGAGCAGATGGGGACCGGTATTACCCGCCAGACCATTCACAATGGTCAGAGCACCATGGCCAAGTGGGTATTTGCTAAAGGCGCAGTCGTGCCGCTTCATCATCATGTCAATGAGCAGATTACCTGGATTACTGCTGGCTCGGTCGAAGTACTTTCTCAAGGCAAACGGTTTGTCGTAAAAGCTGGCCAAGTCATCGTTCTCCCTCCAAACGTCCCGCATGAATTCCATTCGCTGGAAGATGGCACCATCGATATCGATATCTTCACGCCCCAGCGTCAAGACTGGATCGATGGTACCGCGAGCTACATCAAACCCGCATCCTGATAGTCCCGCACCTGCTACTTGATCCTCACAAGGACGTGAGGTGCTGCGAAAAACTAAGGGGCGGCGTCTGGCGATGGTGCCATCAACATGTCGTCGCATTTCATCGCCAAGAAAGTTCGCAGCTTGTGTATTGCAGGCGTCAGGAAGTTGCGATGGGCGCACACCATCTGCAGCGGTGCGGGTTGACCTACATCTTGAGGAAACAGCTCCACGAGATTACCCGCTTTCAGGTCCGCGCTGACGTCGATTCTTGACTTGTAGAGGATGCCAGCACCTTCCACTCCCCAGCGACGCACGATGTCCGCATCGTCGCTAATCCTGTCCCCGGTCACCGCAACGGTCTTGACGCCTTCGCGTGTATGGAACGTCCAGCGTTCATACGTTTGCTCACTCATCACGAATCGAAGACAGTTGTGGCGGGCCAGATCTTCCAAGGTCTCCGGTTTGCCAAATCGAGTGATGTAGGTTGGCGAAGCGCACACTGTTCGTGTGTTCAGAGGAGCCAAGGGCAATGCAATCAGGCTTGAGTCCGCCAACTGACCGTAGCGAATACTTACGTCGATCTGATCAGTGAAAAAATCCGCAACCTGATCGCTGATGCGCAATTGCAGCTGGATGTCCGGGTGTTCGTTCTGAAACTCATTGAGCCAAGGCAGAAGGACATTGCGCCCAAGGTCGGAAGGCATGGACAGGCGAATAGGTCCGGAGATGTTTCCACGACCTTCATCAAGCGCCATTTCTCCGCTCTCCATAGCGTTGATTGCAGCTTGAGCATGCGGCAGATACCGCTCGCCATCATCTGAAACACGTAGACGCCGCGTAGAGCGCACGAACAACCGAACGCCCAAACTGGCTTCAAGACGCTGAATCGCTGCGCTGGCAAACGCGGGCGAGGTATCCAGTAGGCGTGCAGCAGCGGAGAAGCTACCGAGTTTGACAGTGGTGACGAAAACCTGGAGATCATCCAGCCGGACAATTTTCTTCATAGCGCTGAAATTGATTCGTTTAAATGGGCGATTTTCAGCGTATCTCATGCAGATGATCATTGCCTCGTCTTTTTTGACCGGAGCGAAATGCAATGCATATGAAGCAAAAAAAGTGGCTGCATGCCCTTGCCTTGACGGCTTGCGCAGGATTGGCTCAGGCCGCCGAAAGACCGCTGGAGGTCGTGGCGCAAACCCATGACGCAATATGGAATGCCGTCGCGGTCGATGACGCTGATAACGTCTATGTGGCGGGTCCGAGATGGACAGGCATGAAGGGGCCATCAGTTTCCCGACTGGATGCCAATCGACGGCCCCAGGCGTTTCCAGACGCACGCTGGAACAGCACCGACAACTCCATTCCGGTATCAGAACGCTTCGTCAACGTGAACGCCCTGCACAGGGACGATCAAGGGCAAATGTGGATTGTGGATGCAGGCGTGTCGGACTTTGGTGGCCACGTCATCCCAGGTGCAGCCAAGTTGGTGGTGGTCGACTTGCACACAGGCAAAACGACCAAGGTCATTACGTTCAATTCTGATGTCATAAGGGATGGCAGCTACATCGATGACATCCGCTTCAGCGGTGACCACGCTTATCTAACAGACGCCGGGGTGCCCGGAATCATTGTTCTTGATCTGAAGAACGACAGCATGCGTAGAGTCCTCGATACCAGCCCCGCGGTCAAAGCCCCAACAGACCGCGATATCGTGCTGAGCGGAAAGGTTGTCAGGGCGCCGAATGGCCAAGCGTTGCGTGTCAACTCTGACCCCTTGGAGACTAGCCACGACGGCAAGTGGTTGTACTTTGCCGCGTTGGAAGGCCCTTGGTACCGGATCGAAACCCGCTGGCTGAACGACCCGAAGCTGTCACCAGCAGTGCTGGCCGAGAAGATCGAGTTCTGGCGTGATTTGCCACCTGTTGGGGGAACCGCGCTGGACAAGCAAGGCAACTTCTATTTCAGTGATCTTGCGACTGATACGGTCAAGCGGATTCGTACGTCCGGGAAGATCGAAACAGTCGTGTCGGATCCCAGCCTGCACTGGGTCGACGCGCCAACCTTCGACCGGGAGGGGCGTCTGTATCTCCCAGCTGCACAGGTTGATCGCGTTGCTCTGTTCAATGAAGGGGTCTCCCGCGTGCAATGGCCGCTGCGAGTGTATCGATTCAATCTCGATCAATAGCGCAACGCACCTTCCCGCGTCCTAATGAGGAACTGGCTTTCTTCGGACGCGGGAAAGCAATTGGCGGGCGTGTTTTGCGACAGGGTTTCACCCATCCCAAGACCACCGTTTCATACCAAGGTGTAACACCCATATCCCAACCGACGATGGTCACTTAACCGTTGCGAAACCATCATGAGCGAACATTCTGACTGTCCAGCCCAACTGCCTGCTATCTGCACGTGACTATCAGCTACCAACCGATGCAGGACTATTTCATGAGAAAAACACGCGAATGGGTAACGCTTTTGTTGCTAGTAGCGGCGACCTACGCCTCTACGACCACGTTGGCGGGAGCTGCTGAAAGACCAGTTGGCAAGGAACTGGACGCGTTTTCAGGGGGCAGACCATGGGCCGAATGAAACGAACTCCCGAAAGCCTGCCCGCGTGGAAAGTTGAAAGAGCGAAAGCCCTTATGCTCGATCATATGGCCCACAGCTGCTCTATAGAAATGGTGGCCCGCGAATGTGCTATTTCAAGAAGTCATTTCTCCCGAGCGTTCAAGAATACGACTGGAGTGCCACCCCATATCTGGCTCCGCCAAGAGCAGATTTCCAAGGCTGAGGCGTTGTTAACGCAACGAAACATCTCGATTTGTCATATAGCGCAGGAATGTGGCTTCTCAGATCAGTCGTATTTCACGCGCGTGTTTAGAGCGCTCAGGGGTATAAGTCCGAAACGGTGGCAGCTTCAGAACGGTCGTCAGTCAGATCAAACATGATCTCCATGGGTTTGTGCAACGTGCGGCGAGTTGGCCATTTCGCCTCATCGTATGCGGTCTTCGACGCACCGCACTAAGTCAGACATGGTGAGCGCAAATCCATGAACCACCGTTAACTCGTCCTGCCTCGGTGAACTTTCTTCCACAATCGACTTCCTTACTCACATAGGTGCGAGCGTGCACCCTCGATTTTTGACCCGGAGGTATCAGCCATGCCACGTGGAAGCAAAGATAAGTACACCGCGGAGCAGAAACGAAAAGCGGAACATATTGAAGAAAGCTACGAGGATAGGGGCACGCCCAAAGGTGAAGCGGAGGCCCGTGCCTGGGCCACCGTAAATAAGCAGTCGGGTGGAGGTGAGAAAGGCGGCGGTTCAGGTAAAGCAACAACTGCCTCTGCGAAGGCCCAAGCCAAGTCTGACTCGGGCAAGAGGGCTGCGCAAACGCGGAGTGGACATGACCGCAATTCCAAGTCATCACTTGAAAGTCAGAGTAAATCGAGTCTCATGACAGAGGCGCGATCTCGCGATATTTCTGGACGCTCGAAAATGACCAAGGCTGAGTTGATCAAAGCGCTCCGGACGAAATGACCCTCTGATCAGCGCAAACGCTTCAAAGGGCCGGGCAACGGCGCTTGCAACGCTGGCTGGGTGGTTGAGACGCTCGTGCTACCTGAAGGAAGTGAGCCATGAGCAAGATTATCGGCGCTGCGGATCTGAATACTGATATGAGCAGCGGCGATGAGCAGGAGCTCCCTTGAGGCGTGAAACACTTTGGAGAAAACACGCCGTTGGGCCGCACGGGTCAGCCTGTGGAAGTTGCCCCAATCTATGTATTGCTCGCTTCTGACGAGGGGAGCTTTTGAGCTGGTTACAACGGTGTCGCCCAAAAGTCGGGAAAGGCCTACTTATGAGTGAACTCCTAAAGCTCCAAATCCTCGAAATGGCGCTGGATGGAGAACCGGTCATACTTGCTGGCACCTGCTCACCATTGAATTCTCTGCATGGGAGCGTTCCACTGCGTAACACACATCGCCCATGCCTGCTTGTGATCGCTTCGTTACGTGTTCTCGAGGGTGATCGCCAAATAATTTACCGAGGTTGTAAATGGATCAGGACAAGCCCACAGCAGTTCTCACAGCAGCGGCTTCTCCTCACTTGCCTCAAGCGGATGATAGTCAAGCCGACATTTCTGAGCGGCTGCAGCTCGCACTGGATGCGGGTGCAATCATCGGCACCTGGGTTTGGGATATCCCTAACGACCGAGTGACAGCCGATGATCGATTCTCCCGCGCTTTCGGCCTGCCGGCAGATCGGTGCAGATCCGGCATTCCCATCGCAGATGCGTTCTCTTCCATCCATCCTGAAGACGTTGATCGACTTGCATCGGACATCGAGTCCGCCATGGCGCGTGGCGGTGCGTTTCGTTGCGAGTACCGTGTTCGTCAGGATGACGGCTGCTACAGGTGGGTCGAGGCCAATGGGCGGGCCCAGTTGAATGCACAGGGGCAAGCCATTCGCTTCCCAGGCGTGCTGATGAATATAGAGTCTCGCAAGGCCGCGGAAGCCGAACGGGACAGAATGTCCGCCTTGTTGCGAACTTTCACAGCGGCTGTCCCCGGTGTTGTTTACGCCAAAGATCTCGAAGGGCGAATGTTGATCGCCAATCACGGCGCCACCGAGCTGATTGGTAAGCCGCCAGAGTTCTACATCGGCAAAACAGATCTGGAATTTCTGGAGGATAAGGTACAGGCCCTTCAAGTGATGGAGACGGATCAACGCATCATGCGCGCTGGTGTGGCCGAACAGGTCGAGGAGCGGGTGGACATGCCGGATGGATCGGAAACCACTTGGTTGTCCGCCAAAGCTCCTTTTTTTAACGACTCGGGTGAGGTCATTGGCCTGATCGGCTCATCCATAGATGTGAGCGCTAGAAAGAAAGCTGAAACCGAGATCAAAGAGCTCAATAGAACGCTGGAAGCGCGTATCGCGGCGGCAGTAGCCGAACGCGAGGCAGCTGAAGCTGCACTCCGCCAAGCTCAGAAGATGGAAGCCATTGGGCAATTGACCGGAGGAATCGCGCACGACTTCAATAACCTGCTTGCCGGCGTTCTTGGCAGCCTCGATTTGATCAAATTGCGATTGAGTCAGGGGCGCATAGCCGATGTCGAGCGATACGTTTCAGTGGGATACGGTGCCGCGCAGCGCGCCGCTGCGTTGACCCACAGGCTCTTGGCCTTCTCGCGCCGTCAAACCTTGCTCCCAGTCCTTACTGACGTGCATCTCCTGATTGCGGATATGGAGGAGTTGATCCGTCGAACAGTGGGGCCCACTGTCGAGTTGAAAGTTGAGCTCAATGCAGAATTCAGCACCTGTCTGGTCGACCAGGCACAGGTAGAAAACTCCTTACTCAATCTCTGTATCAATTCGAGAGATGCCCTCCCGGCCGGGGGGCAAATCTTGATTCGAACCGATAATCAAACGATGGCGGAGGGCGCTGAATCAGACCATGAGCTGTCGCCAGGTACCTATCTGACTATCACCGTCTCCGACAATGGTACAGGCATGAGCTCTGAGGCCTTATCGAGGGCTTTCGAGCCATTTTTCACGACCAAGCCGGTAGGATCGGGCTCAGGGCTTGGCTTATCCATGGTCTACGGTTTTGCGAAGCAATCCGGCGGACATATCAGCATTGCCTCGGTGGTTGGAACTGGCACATGTGTCAGTCTGCAGCTGCCTTACCATCCAACTGAGATCAGCTGCGGGGCGATCAGAGAACCAAGTTCTCAGATCACGATGATTGGCGCTGGGCAGACGGTGTTGGTGGTTGATGATGAGCGCACAGTTCGGCTGTTTGTCAGCGAAGCGTTAAGCAGTATGGGCTACAGGGTTATCGAAGCAGCGGATAGCCAAGCCGGCCTCCAGCTCTTGCGATCAGATGCACGCATAGACTTGCTGGTGACAGATATTGGCCTTCCTGGAGGACTCGACGGGCGTCAGATGGCTGGTGAAGGAAGGGTGTGTCGCCCCGAGCTTCCTGTTTTGTTCATGACGGGTTATGCCCAGCCCCCAGCAGGTGATCCAACGGCGTCAAGCTCTGCCACCGCAATCCTGGTCAAGCCGTTTGCCCTGGAGGCGTTGGCGTCCAAGATCAATGAGTTGCTCAACCAGGTCGGCGCGACTGCTGAATCTAGCTACGCGGAGCGAGTCTCATGATGTATCCCTGACAATATCCCTAGAGGCGACCATGCTCAGTTATCTGTGGATCGGAGCAAACGATGTCGATGCATCCGTGGCGTTCTACGATTCAATTCTTCTGCCGCTGGGGTATGAAAAGGACTACTCCGAGGGGGTCTGTAGCTACTCGCTCCCAGATACGGTCGACCGATTGAATGGCCCAGGGACGGTGCATGTCGGCCGCCCTTTCGACGGTGGACCAGCCACTGCGGGCAATGGGATGATGCCGGCGTTCCGGGCTCGGTCACGGACCGAGGTAGACGCGATTTATGCTGCCGGCCTGGCGCAGGCAGGAGTGGACGAAGGCGCTCCTGGAACCCGAGCCGCCTACACGCCCAACTTCTATGTTGCGTACCTGAGAGATCCGACCGGTAACAAGATCGCGGTGTTTTTTAACGAGTGACAGACGTGGTTACGGATGGGCATTGAATGCTTTTTGTGGTGATGCTGGGTGGCAAACATCCTCGGGCGAAGATAGAAGTTCACGACGTCGTTTTCGTTGTCGCTGATTCACTGGAGCAAGCCTACCCGCAGCTTCGTGATGGCTGGTTTGGCAGTCCCAAGGGCGTTCATATCGACTCGTGGATGGCCGTCGATGGCGTTGAAAATTGGCGTGTGGAACTCAGTTCATTAGCTCCATCCCCTGGTTCACCTCGGCTGTATTTCATAAACCTGGGTGGCTACGCGTCACAGACCTTTGGCGAAGCGCATCACTACCTTTTAGTGGTGGCCAAGGACAAGCGAGAGGCCATGGCAAAAGGGAAGCGGCAGGCACTGTCTCATTGGACTCAAGCACACACCGATGCCGTGATGGATATGGACGACTGCTTGCCTGTTGATGACGTCAGTGGGCGGTACGTGCATTTGGTGGAAGGGCCACATGCTGGGATAGTTCAGCGTAACGATTACATTGTTCTTCCCTAGTCTTGGCTGAGGGCAGGGCCTCCTTTCAACCCCCTGGGCGCTCGAGGGTTTGAATCAGAGCATGAATACGCACGCTTGAGAGCTCACCGCGATTGGCGTTTACAGCCGCGAGATGGCTTCTGCCTGTTACGGCCCCTTACGTTGACGGGTGAATTCAGAAACTCGAACGGAGAGGTCTACATAGACCTAATCGCACCTGCCGAGGATTCGTAGGGAATCGTCCCGATTGATACGGGTCTCAGAATTGAGTGCGAGTGAATCTATGTCGATGACCGAGGCCCTCGAGCCTTCGAACAGTCAGAGGCTTAAGGTTGAGGGCTCGTGCGAATTCTTGTGAGGTCTCAAGAGGACTGATACGTGAAACAGCTTGAACGCCTAGAAACGGGTGTCCCTGGCCTTGACACGTTGCTCAAGGGCGGGCTGGTCTCCGGTGCGTCGTACATCATTCAGGGACGGCCTGGGTCAGGCAAAACCATCCTGGCTAACCAGATTGGCTTCAACCACGTAAAGCGTGGGGGGAGAATGCTTTTTGCGTCTTTATTGGCCGAGCCACATGATCGCCTGTTCCAGTTTTTATCCACGCTGACCTTTTTCGACAAGGCGCAGGTCGGGAGCAGTATTCAATTTGTCAGCGCCTTCGATACTCTGGAGACCGATGGACTTGACGAGGTCGTCAAGCTACTGCGCCGTGAAATCAGTCGGCAGCAGTCGACGCTCCTGATACTGGACGGATTGCTGAATGCTCGATCAAAAGCCGAATCTCCCATCGATACCAAAAAATTCATCTCCGCCTTGCAAGGGCATGCGGCGTTTGCCGGATGCACAGTGCTGTTTCTGACCAGTTCTCAGATAGACGAGGGAAGCCCCGAGCACACCATGGTGGATGGCGTGATCCAAATGGGCGAAGATAGCACCGGAGCTACTTCCGTGCGTCGCCTTCAACTACGCAAAACCCGTGGCAGCGGAGCGGTTTCTGGCTCACACGAGTTCGAAATCAACGAGCACGGGCTCGTGATTTATCCTCGTTTGGAAAGTCTTCTCCCTGCATTGCGCATCGCAGAAGACAGTTCACCAGCGCGGGTCACCAGTGGCATCTCTTCCCTGGATAAAAGCTTGGGAGATGGACTGGTGAAGTCGTCCATCACCTTGGTTCTTGGGCCTTCGGGCGTCGGCAAGACATCTCTTGGCCTTCAGTTCCTTTCTGCCAGCACGCCCGATGAGCCGGGTCTGCATTTTGGCTTCCATGAATCTCCTCAGCGCGTGAGAAGCAAGGCAGATGCGCTGGCACTGGGGTATCCCAGGCTGATGGAAAAGGGTGCACTGCAAATTATGTGGCGGCCCACCAGCACTGGGCTTATCGATCAAGTTTGCTATGAACTGCTCCAGGTTGTGGATCGTGACAATGTCAGACGCGTTTTTATCGACAGTCTCAGCGGGTTCGAGAGAGTTTCAGCAGACCCGGCACGGGTGAGAGGCGTGCTTGTGGCCTTGCTGGAGCAGCTCCGATCTCGTGGAGTGACTGTATTGGCAACGTATGAGCTTCACCAATTTATGAGCTCGATGGCCGATTACTCAACGCCTGAACTGTCCAGCACAGTCGATAACTTGCTGCTCGTCGAATTTGCACGCAAAGGCGCTGAACTCCACAGACAGCTCACCATTCTGAAAGTCAGGGACAGCGCGTTCGATCCCTCAATCTTGCAGGTGGTGATGTCTGGTACGGGGATAGAGTTGAGAAGGGTCTAGAACATGCTGCAGAGACATCGGGGCGAGTGCTCATCATGGTCTTCGTCGGTGCCAGAAGGTGCGGGTGAAGAATGAAAACAGTCATGATCGTCGATGATGAATATCTGATTGCGGATATCTTGAGCTTCGCGTTGGAAGATGAGGGATTTCAGACCGTGACGGCGGCGAGTGCGATCAAAGCGCTGGAGATTCTGGACAGGGAAAGACCGGACATGATCATCACCGACTTCATGATGCCGGGTATGACGGGAATCGAGTTTGCCGAGGCGGTCAAATCCAGACCTCGGTTCAAAGACACACCGCTAGTGCTTGTGAGCGGAGCGCAAGCTCATCTCGGCGCCGTGCGCCCAGATCTGTTTATCGCCGTATTCATTAAACCCTTCGACACATCGCTCGTCATCCAGCAGGTGACGGCCGCGATCGATAATAAAGGGGCATGAGCTATTCGTAGGGGCATGTGCGGGTTTTCCAGTCCAGCCAAAGCTCATTGAGCGCTCGAAGCCTTGCATAAATGTCTGGCTCCAACCCTGACGATCTTCGATACATCCCGATCGGTTGGCTTCGCAGCACCATCACGCCAGAGGCAACCTAGGTGATCGGCAGATGAGCGGTGAAAACCGTGCCTTCCTCGGTGGTTGAGGAGACCTCGATTCGCCCTCCGTGTGCATCCACGATCTGGGCGGTGATGAACAAGCCTAACCCCAAGCCTGCAGACGAGCCTTTGTCCTGCGCAGCATAGGTGGAATAGCGACCCTCCGGGTTGAAAAGGTAGGGCATAGCGTGGGGTGGAATGAGTTCTCCCCGGTTGCAAACACTGAAAATCGCGCTCAGCCCATTGCTTGAGAGTTGAACGAGGACAGGGTACTGCGCATCGCCGTGTTGAACGGCGTTGCCAATCAGATTCGAAAAGACCTGCGCAACCCGAACCGAATCAAACCGCCCGGCGATCTCTTGACCGGGTGCGAACTCGATACGGGCATCGGGGTGTGCAGTGCGTATTTCGGCAACGACTGAATCGCAAACCTGGGTGAGCTCTGTGTTTTCGAGGTGAAGGGAGATCCCGGGAGCCAGGTTGCTGCGCGCTAGATCGAGGAGGTCGTTCACCATCTCATTGGCGCGATTGACACTCGTCCAGATCTGCGCGGCCAGAGTCGTCTCCCTGGTTGCGAGATTTGGTCGTTTACATAGCAGATCACTTGCCATCAATATCGCGCCAAGCGGGGAACGCAGATCGTGACCCAATATGCCAAGCACCCTTTTTCGGGTGACTGCTACGGCTTTGCCATAGGCCGAAATGGATTCCACCAACGCTTGATCGATGGCCTCATTGAATCGAATGATATCGGCTGCCTGATGCGAGTCTGCCGAGCAACCCTCAGACAGCCATAGTCTCAGAACGCTGGATCGCAGCGCACGGTACTCCGCCACCATCTGATCAAGGCTAAACCCATCTTCCAGCCTGGTGAGCGCATGCGATTGTGCGGCCGTCTCACCCTCGTTGGCGGGGCCATGTCCCTGAGATTTTGCGATTTCCTGACGCAAGGTCTGAGGCGTCTGCATGTCCCTCGCCGCCGTCCTGAGAATCTGTTCGGCATGGTTCCTGAGCCGTGAGGAACTCAATGGCGGCATCGGTGTTACCACCGTTTTGGCGAAGTCTTCCCAAGCCTGAAGTATTGGCTCCAGATTCTGCAGAATGAATTCCGAAAGTCTCATGGCGTCCTCGATTGTTCCTTATTTGATGCGCCTGTAACGCCAGAAAATCCAAGCGTACGATCTGTCAGTTGGACGAAAAAAAGTAATCGCCAAGCTTAGACCGCATGCTTCCCTTCTGCATTTTGAGATCGTCCGAATAAGTCGCAACGTGCCGTTTGAGGGGAGGTAGATTAGATATTCGAATGAATATACTGCCTAAGCGATTGTTATTTACGCGAATTATCAAGCGCTTGGAGTGCTCATCCCGAAACACCGATCTGACCTGATATCGAAACCGAGCAAGGCGCAGGCGGGGAAGCTGGGCATCACGGATGTGGAGTGGTCGCGCGCTTAACGAGTGAGAGCAGGGAGGGAACCGCAGGAGTCAGCCCCGCTTTTGCGGGGCGTTCATTATGGATTCAACGAGGATTGGGTGGGTCATCGAACTCTGCGTTGTCGATATCGACGTCGGTCACATCATCTTGTCGGTTGGGGTCCTCTTCAGAGTCCTTTGATGTTGAACCTTCATTATCCGGAAACCCGTCAACACCAGGCTTATCGCCAGGATTTAGACCGGCACGGCCATTGGTATTCACTGGCTTAACCTTTGCTGTGCTCCTTGGACGTCGGAGGTTCGACGATTCCTCGGGGGCCGGCGATGCCCCAAATCACCAATCCCACGAGCGGAAAAATCAAAATCAGCACTGTCCAACCCGCTTTCGTGCTCGATGCCTTCGTCGAGCGCCAAACGCTGGTGATGGCCCATAAGTCGACCAGCAAAATGATGATCGGCACAACAATCGAAAATAGAGTTTCCATGTCGATTACCTTCTGCGGGCGTCACTGAAGGACGGGAGCGCCCAGCTCGTCTTGAGTGTCTGGCAGCGCGATAGTGCTGTCCCCGGGAGTGAGGATGACCTTGCGGCAATCCTCTTGCTTCTTGTCGAAGATCTTGTAGCCCTCAGCCGCCTGCTCCAGTGACATTCGGTGGGTGATGATGGCCTCGGGTGATAGACGACCGGTTTCGATGTGTTCAAGTAACTCGGGAAGGAACCGCTGAACATGGGTCTGGCCCATCTTGAAGGTCAGCCCCTTGTCGAACGCGTCTCCGAACAGGAAACCGTGAATGAAGCCCGAGTAGACGCCGGGCACACTTACAGTGCCGCCGCGCCTGACTGCCGCGATGCATTGACGTAGCGCCTTGCCGCTGCTGCCTTCGAGTTTCAGAGTGGCCAATACTGTTTCAGTGGTGCTGCCCTTGGCCTCGAACCCGACTGCATCCACCACGCCGTCGACGCCGCGCATGCCTGGAGTCTGCCGAATAATCGTGTCGGCGGGGTCATCATCCTCATCGAAGTTAATCGGTGTCACGCCGTAGGTAGCCTGCGCATAGGCGAGGCGGTAAGGATGATGGTCAACCATGAAGATGCGATCCGCACCCAGCATCCGGGCAACCGCTGCGCACAAAAGGCCCACCGGGCCAGCGCCATAAATGGCGATGCTGGAGCCTTGGCCGATGCCCGTGTTAGTCACGGCCTGATACGCAGTGGGGAGAATGTCCGAGAGAAACAGCACCTTCTCATCGGCGAGTGTCCCCGGCACCTTGAACGGGCCGGTATTGGCCTTAGGGACACGCACGTATTCGGCCTGGCCTCCAGGGATCCCGCCATACAGATGGCTGAAGCCGAACAGCGCCGCGCCGGGTGGAATGGCTTTCTTGTTGATGATTGCTCCGCGCCCAGTATTGGTGGTCTCGCACGCAGCGAACAGATCTTGCTGGCAGAAGAAACAGTCTCCGCACGCAATCACAAAAGGAATAACAACCCGATCACCTGGCTGGACAGCGGTCACGCCCGAGCCAGTCTCTTCGACGATGCCCATGAATTCATGACCGAAGATATCGCCATGCTCAACGGTCGGAATCTTGCCGCGATACAGGTGTAAATCCGAACCGCAGATCGCCGTCGCGGTGACCCGCAGGATGATGTCATCCGGTTGTTCAAGGATGGGATCTGGAACGGTATCCACTTTCACATCATGGGCGCCGTGGTAGGTAAGTGCTCTCATGGTCTGACTCCGCAGTTTTAGGGGTAGTAAACAGCGGAGGGGTGAATGCGGGGTTCGTTCAGGATTTTCCTGAGGAACAGGATCAGCGGCAGCTCATGCACCGTTGGTAAGACTGCGGTTATGAGAGCTGTCGATGACTGAAGCAACACTTTTGGAGCAACTGCTGATGGCTTGGGGGCCAGGTGGCGAAGAGCTAGAAGTCCGAGAAGTTTGTCAGAAGGAGCTGCAACAGCACTGCGACGAAACGTGGGTTGATGACGCAGGTAACTTGGTGGGGCTGATTCGAGCACAGTCAGCAGAAGGCAATGGCACCGGTGGTGTACTGGTGATGGGGCATCTGGATGGGATCGCGGCCTGTTCCTCGACACTTGTGCAATTGCTTACCGGTGATCTTCCGGTCTAGATGTAACAAGAATTTTCAGTGGTCACTCAGGTCAGATCATTTATCTAACGTGGGAGTGCCATCATGAAATTCTGGAAGTTTTCCGAGCGGTTATCAAAATGGATGGGCAGTCCGAAGACGTTTTTGACTGCAATCGCGCTGGTGGTTTTGTGGGCGGCTTCGGGGCCATGGTTTCACTACAACGATGCCTGGCAGCTAGTGATCAACACCTCCACCACCATCATCACCTTTTTGATGGTTTTCCTGATCCAGAACACCCAAAACCGTGATACAGATATCTTGCACATCAAGATTGATGAGCTTTTGCGGGTGACCAAAGATGCTCAGAATGCAGTGCTCAGTTTGGACAACCTCGATCAGAAAGAGCTAGCGGCGCTCAGAAATCGGTACAAGGCGCTAGGCGTTGATGAGGTCAACGATCCTGATACGACGCCTAACGATTCCTCTAATCAAAACACCACTCACTAAATCTACGCAGCTCCAATATTGAGCTTACTCGGGTAGTGAATGCGCTGTGATAGTTGATGGAGCGCCTTGTTTCTTGAGTGCCCAGCCGCTATCGGTTTTGGTGATGTGGTAGTTGTCCATGATGTTTCTCCTCAGGTGATTCCGCTATTTGATGCCTACCCGCCGACGCATTTCGGCAGTGATGGTTTGCCGGGTGGTCGGCAGGTCTGCCCATGGATCGCTGTCCAGCTGTCCGAGGCGTGCATGAAGGTTGTGAATGCTCCAGACATTGGCACCTTTGATCTCAAGCAGCTCCTCGCGAAAGATGGGTACTGATACTGGAAGGCCCTCCCGCGTGCGGACTGAGTAGGCGCTGATCGTCGTAGCGCCCAGCCCATTGCGCAGATAATCAATGAAGATACGACCCACCCGATTTTTCGGGCCAGAGACGGCTGAGAAGCGATCAGGCAGCAGTTTGGCGATGTGCTTGACGATGGCGTGACTGAAGCCTTTTACAGCCTCCCAATCGGCTTTGGGAGTCAGGGGCACCACGAGATGAATACCTTTACCGCCGCTGGTTTTGAGAAATGACTTCAATCCCAGTTCATCAAGTACTGCCAGGGTAAGTTGGGTGGCTTCCACCATGCTCTTCCACGGCAGAGCGGGATCAGGGTCGAGGTCGAGCACGAAACGGTCGGGACGCTCCAGATCTTTGGAGACAGCGTTCCAGGTATGCAGCTCCATCGCGCTCATCTGCACGGCCCCGATCAGGGCTTCGAGAGTGTTGATAAGCATGACCGGATGGCCGGTGTACTCCTTGCCCATCGTTTCGATGCCCGGGATTGCCAACCGATCAGCGTTTTTCTGGAAGAACAACTCGCCGGTAATGCCTTCGGGCGCCCTGACCAGCGCGACAGGGCGCTGCGCTAACTGCGGTAGCAACCAATCGGAGACGCTGATGTAGTAGTCCGCCAAGTCACGCTTGGTCGATCCGGTAGTGGGGTCAATGATGCGCTCGGGGTGGGTTAAGCGGATCTTTCCTGATGTCGACCGGGCAACGGACTCTGATTTTTGAGTTGGGGCAACCTTGGCGGTTTTGCTTAGAGCAGCTTTCGCATCCGAGGGCTTGTCGACGTCTGACGGCGGAGCAGGGCGTTCTTCAGTGATGGATTTGGCCGGCTTATCCGTGCGTAAACCGTGGAACACGGCGTGTCTGACTGAGCCGTCCTTCGTGATCTCAGCGAATGCCACTTCGGCCAGCAACTGAGGCCTGAGCCAGTGCACACCCTTGGCCTCAAAGCCAGTAGGTGGATTGACCACGGTCGATTTCTTTACTTCCAGCGGGACGAGCTGATGAAAGAGGGTGTTCAGCGTCGCTTCGTTGAAGCCTGTCCCGACCTTCCCTGAAAAACGCAGTTCGCCGCTGTCGGCATCGTGAAGCCCTAGCAGGAGGGCACCGAATTTGTTCCGAGCGCCCTTTGGTTCGGTGTAACCAACGACCACGAACTCCTGCCGGCGCTTGCACTTAAGCTTGATCCAATCACCGCTACGCCGCGACACATAAGTGCTGCCGACGCGTTTGCCGATCAGGCCCTCCATCTTCATCTGACAGGCGCTGTTGAGCAGAGCGTCGGGGGCCTCTCCAAAGTCCTCGGAAAATCGGAGTATTTCGTCCTCGCTGGCCTCCAGCACTTTGGCCAAGGCAGCGCGCCTTTGCTCGACCGGCACCTCGCGTAAATCCATGCCGTTGAGGAAGGGCATGTCGAACAGGTAGTAAACGATATTGCCGCTGCGCTCGGACTCGAGCGCGTTCTGCAATGCCTGGAAGTCAGGGACACCGTCCTCGTTGGCGACCACCATCTCGCCGTCCAGCCAGGCAGAGGCCAGCCCGAGACTGGCGATGGCTTCGGCTTGGCGCGGGAGCTTGTGCGTCCAGTCATGACCATTGCGGGTTAACAGTTGCACCTTCCCGTCATCCACCCTGGCCATTACCCGATAGCCGTCGAACTTAATCTCGTAGCGCCAGTCGCCGTCGGGGGCTGACTCCACCAGCGTCGCCAGCTCTGGTTTAAGAGTGTCAGGAAGGTCTGCGGCCTGTGCCCCCTCAAGCTCGGCTTTCGCAGGCCTTTTCTTGCGTGCTGGCACTTTCTCGACGGGTTTCGGCTCGGCGCCTTTGCCACCTCGTTTCCTGGCCACGATTGTCCGTTCGCTCAACACGCTGTCGGGCTTATCCTTGACGATGTCGTAATCCGATTCAGCACGGGCAAACTCGTCCTGATGTTTGATCAGGAACCATTGCTCCTGCTTGCCGGGGATATGGGTCTTCACCAGGTTCCACACACCGCCAAGCTTCTCGCCCTGCAACTCGAATTCCAGTCGTCCTTTGGCGTACGCTTCGGCGGGGTCTGGCAATGGTTTCCAGATGCCCCGATCCCACACGATGACATCGCCAGCCCCGTAATGACCCTCCGGGATGCTGCCTTCAAACGTCGCGTAATCGATGGGGTGATCTTCGACATGCACGGCCAAGCGTTTTGCTTTGGGGTCAAGGGACGGGCCTTTGGGTACGGCCCAGCTCTTCAACGTGCCATTCAGTTCCAGCCGAAAATCATAATGAAGCCGGGTTGCGTCGTGCTTCTGAATGCAGAACTGAAGCGCTTGATCGGAAGCCTTTCGCGTCGAGCCACGTTTGTGGTCGCCGCCGCCCGATGGCTCGGACGTCGCGTCGAAGTCGCGTTTGCGGTTGTATTCTTCGAGGCTCGAATGGGTGTCGCTCTGAGCTGGCGGCGAGGCAGCGGGTTGGCTTCTCTTCCGGGTTTTCTTTTCCGGTTTCTGTTGCGCATCCCCGATGCGAATCCAGGTGGGTGCGTGATCGCTTGCGTGCTCTTCGCCGCGCACCCAAGCGTCAACGCCCGCA
Source organism: Pseudomonas sp. NPDC088444 (assembly GCF_044900175.1). Lineage (NCBI taxonomy): Bacteria > Pseudomonadati > Pseudomonadota > Gammaproteobacteria > Pseudomonadales > Pseudomonadaceae > Pseudomonas > Pseudomonas sp. NPDC088444. The sequence continues at coordinate 492,669 of NZ_JBJDNK010000002.1, read as the reverse complement.
TCTTCCAGACGTGGCGCCAATACTGGGTTGAGCAGGAGGTGGTCGATGCGCAGGCCAGAGTTTTTCTGCCAGTGCTGACGAAAGTAATCCCAAAACGTGTAGACGCGCTCGTCCGGATACAGGTGCCTGACCGAGTCGATCCATCCTTGAGCCAGCAGCCGGCGATAGCATTCGCGACTCTCGGGCTGAAGCAGGGCATCCTTGAGCCATGAACGTGGGTTGTAGATGTCTTCGTCAGTCGGCACCACATTGAAATCCCCGGCCAGCACGACAGGATGCTCGCTGGCCTGCAATGATTTCGCGTGCTCGATCAGGCGTTCGAACCAACGGAGCTTGTAGTCGAATTTCGGGCCGGGCTGAGGATTACCGTTGGGCAGGTACAGACAGGCGACAATGACGCCATGGGCTGCTGCCTCGAGGTAGCGTGCCTGGGCATCCTCCTCTTCCCCTGGCAAGCCCTTCCGGATCAGCAAGGGTTCGGAGTCACGGGCCAGGATGGCGACGCCGTTCCACGAACTCTGGCCCAGGTGCACAGAGCCGTAGCCCGCTGCTTCGAGGTCGCTGTTTGGGAACGCTTTGTCCGGTGCCTTGAGCTCTTGTAGGCAGACGATGTCAGGCTGTTCGCGCTCAAGCCATTTCAACAAATTGGGCAGTCGGGCACCGATGCCATTCACGTTGTACGTGGCGATCTTCAGGTCTTCCACCTTTGCGTCCCTTCCAGCAGCCCGAACCTACTCATGTGAGGGTTAGCGGGGGAAGGAGTTCGCGATTTATCTCGGGGGAATGACATCGCGGCGAAGTGCATCAGTGCAGAGAACCCGCCGAGCAAAATCCACAGGGTGGAAAAAATCCCAATGAGTTGACCATAGGGATCCTCGACCGAACCACCGGCGCCAACTTGGCGGTGGGCGGGATTGATGTCGCTACATTGGGTACCAGTCGTGCCATCTCGGAACGGATAGGAGAGCTCCGAGCAGAGCTCAGCGCCATGCCCCAACCGAACACGCACCTTCCGCCCAAAACTGCCTGATCAAAAAAACAGGGTGATCGCGCATGCGCTTAAACACTTGGCAATATCGATTTCCTCGTCGTTCCATCAAAGGCGTTAACGCCCAAAAGTATGAGAAAACAGTGGCAGAAACGTTCACTCGAATTGACTCATCGGGGCATGTAAATAGTGATAACTACCACCTGTCGGTAAAAGATTTTTCCTTTTCGAACCCTCGCCGTTTGCGTAGGGTCGAGTAATTAGCACCCCACGTAAGGGTTGCGCTTATTTCACCTGACGTCACCAGACGAGGATAATGACATGGCGAGTAGAAAGACGGTCGATGATCTCTTTATTCACGAACTATCTGATGTTTACAGCGCCGAAAAACAGATCACCAAAGTACTGCCACGACTTGCTCGTGCGTCCACTAATCCCAAGCTCGCCGAGGCGTTCGCTTCACATCTCGAAGAAACCCAAGGCCAGATCGAACGCATTGATCAACTCGTCGAGCAAGCCGGACTGAAGCTCAAGCGCATGAAATGTGTTGCCATGGAAGGTCTCGTGGAGGAGAGCAAGGAACTGCTCGATGAAATCGAGAAGGGCGAGGTGCTGGACGCCGCGTTAATCGGGGCCTGCCAGAAAGTCGAGCACTACGAGATAGCGAGCTACGGCACGCTCATCGCGATGGCCAAACACCTTGGAATGACGGACGCTGCCAATCTCTTGGCCGAAACGCTGGCAGAGGAAAAGGCCGCCGATGAGAAGCTTTCGGCCATCGCCGAAGAGGGCGGTAACCAAGCGGCGACGCTCGCTAAAAAGTGATGGACTGCGTCATCGCCATTTCGGTGCCGCGAACTCACTTTGAGACTGAAACTGTACAAAACTGAAACTGTGTATAAGTCGAGCATCGTGAGTTTAGGGTCGGCTAAGCAGCTTTATGTTTGAAGTTGATTTCTGATGAGTAAACCGTGAGCGATATCGGGTTTCGGCCCGAACTCGCCTTAAAATAGCTACGGATGGGAGTAACAACATGTTCTTACATAACAAACGTTTGCAATATACCGTGCGCGTCGCTGAGCCTAATCCGGGTTTGGCTAATTTACTTCTGGAGCAATTTGGTGGAGCTCAGGGCGAACTGGCGGCTGCCACTCGTTATTTCATCCAAGCGCTCGCCGAGGAAGATCCAGGTCGCAAGGATCTGCTGTTGGATATCGCCACAGAAGAGCTGAGCCATCTGGAAATCATCGGGTCGATCATCGTCATGCTCAACAAGGGCGCCAAGGGCAAGCTAGCCGAAGGCGTTCAGGCTGAAGGCGAGCTCTACCGCGATATCAATGGTGCTGGCAACGATTCACACATTACCAGCCTGCTTTATGGGGGAGGCGCGCCTCTGGTGAATTCCGCAGGCGTTCCTTGGACTGCTGCGTACATCGACACCATCGGTGAACCGACGGCGGATTTCCGCTCCAATATCGCTGCAGAGGCCCGAGCCAAGATCGTGTATGAGCGCCTGATGAATGTCACCACCGATCCTGGCATCAAGGATGCGCTGGGGTTTCTGATGACTCGCGAAATCGCCCACCAGCTCTCGTTCGAGAAAGCCCTGCATTCGATCCAGCCCAACTTTCCGCAAGGCAAGTTGCCGGGCATGCCGGAGTTCACCCGTACCTATTTCAGCATGTCCAATGGCGAGCCGAACGTGCGTGGGCCCTGGAACAGCGAGACCGAGTTTGAATATGTCGAGAACCCTCATCCAGCGGTGGACGGTGGTGACGGCACGGCATCGATCACGCTGAGTGAAGATGACTCGGTCACGCTGACCATGCTGAAGGAACGTACCAAATCCGATCTTACATCCGACCCGGTAACCGGCGCAGACCTGGGCTCTGGCCTTGGCCAAGGCTCCGAGAAGGATATCGACCCAGCGCTGTAATTCTCTCCTGGCGGCAGCGCCAGTTGCTGCCAGTTTCGCAAATTCAGATCAGGAGATCGCTCATGGCCTCTGGTTCTCGGAATCTCTCGACCAACAGCCAAGGTGTCGGAAGTATCGAAGCGCATGTTTCAAATGAGTTTGAGCGTTGTGCTCGCAGCTTTGACTCGCAAGCCAATGCCTGCGCGCGCGGCCTACACACCGCATTGTTCATTCAGCGCTTTAAACAGGGATTGCTTTGCCGGTCGTAGACCGAGCCAAGCTTTTGCTCCACTGGATCGGATGCGCAGATAATCGGAGTAAGAACGTCTTGGCTCCGAGTCAGTCGGCTAAGTTGATTGATTCAGCCCGGTATCGTTCTGAGTAAAAGATCGCCGGATCACCGCTGCCAGTCGTTCGCAGTCTTCGAAGTACTCTGCCGCATGTCGCTTGATAAAGATGGAACCTTGTCAGGGCGAGCTTGCCCACTCCCTATGCGACTCATTGATGCAACAGGAGGAAATGATGCCCAGCTCTGACGGAAAGATACGGTACGCCGTGGTGGCAGGAGGTTCAATTTCGCAGGGCGCTTTCATGCCTGGGATTGGCCAGACGGACAATTCGATGATGACAGCCTTGGTCACAGGCGATCCGGTCAAGGCACAGGATCTGGCATCGATCTATGGCCTGAAGTCTTATACGTATGCTGAATACCCCGAGCTTCTGGCTTCCGGGGAAATCGACGCTGTCTACGTCGCGACACCGAATTTCCTGCATACCCAATATGTGATCCCAGCGCTTAACGCTGGCATCCACGTTCTTTTGGAAAAACCCATGGCAACTACCGAAGCCGAATGCCGGGAGATGGTGGACGTTGCAGAACGGACGGCCGCAAAACTCATGGTCGCTTACCGGCTGCATTGTGAGCCCGGGACGCTTGAGATGATTGAACGTGTGCAAAAGGGCGAGTTCGGTGACCCTCGGGTGTTCACGTCCACCTTCGCGCAAGTGGTTAAGGCCAGCAACCACCGTAACCAGAATGGTTTCGCCGCTGGCCCCGTGGCCGACATGGGGCCTTATCCCTTGAACATGGTGAGAAAGCTTTTCAACGCCGAGCCCATCGAGGTCATGGCATTAGGTTCAAAGACGCCAGGCTCCCCGCTGGATTCGTGGGACACAGTGACCGTCTCGTTGCGTTTCCCGCAAGAGCGGCTGGCCCACTTCACCGTGAGCTATACACTACCGGACACTGAGCGCTTTCAGCTCCTCGGCACCGAAGGCGAGATCGAGGCATCGCCGTGCTTTGGGTATGGCGAAGGCGTCGCGATCAGTTATCGGGCGACGGTCAACGGCGAGACCACTGAGCATGTTCATCCGGTTGTTGATCAGTTCGCTGGCGAGACCTCGTATTTTTCCAGCTGCATTCTCAATGACCTGGCACCTGAGCCTGATTGCGAAGAGGGATGGCGAGACGTGAGGGTTGTGATGGCGATTGAGCGAGCACTCAAAACTGGCCTACCGCAAAAGCTCGAGCCGCTGGCACCCAGGTCCCAGCCTCGTAGCACGCAGTGCCGAAAGCTGGCATTGGCCGATGTTCCTCCCTACATCAATACCGAATTGCCGACCGAGTGATAAGGCAAGCCGATGCGTGGTACTTATCCGGGCGTCGGCTTGCCCACGGGGAGGGGTAACCCATGCGCACATGGGCCGGATCAAGTTCCGCGAAGCGTCGAGGTTAACGCTTCCGGCATTGTCTGCAGATCACCTACAACGGGTCTGGCAAAGAGATAGCCCTGCATGAGATCAATCCCCAACGCCAGCAGCGTGTCTCGTTCCTCCAACGTCTCGATGCCTTCAGCCACGACGGTGATCCCTAGTCGTTCGGACACAAGGACGATGCCCTCGACAATGGCGTGGCGTACGTTGTCTCGATCAATGCCGCGAGTAAGTGCCATGTCGATCTTGAGGACATTCGGCTGAAACATCGCTAGGAAATTCAGGCCTGAATAACCTGATCCGAAGTCGTCGATGGCAGTGGTGAATCCTTGGCGCTCGTACTCATGGAAGATGGATTTCAGATGTTCAGGGTCATCGACTCGCTCGCCTTCGGTTACCTCGAACATCAGACGCTCAACTGGGAAGTCAAACGTGCGAGCGGCCTCCAACGTGGCTCGGATGCAAGTCTCGGCCCTGTACACAGCGTTGGGCAGGAAATTAATACTGAGCTTGCAGTCTGGGATCGACGGCAGACCTAGCCCCGCTGCGAGTTCGATTGCTCGTACTCGACACGCCTGATCAAAGCGGTATCGGTTGTGGTCATTCACCAGCCCCAAGATGTTTGCAGCAGACTCGCCGTTCAAACCTCGAACAAGGGCCTCGTATGCGTAAGGCAACCCGGTTCGAATGTTGAAGATCGGCTGGAAGGCCATTGTGAAGCTGAACCCCAGATCTTCTAGATTCCGGCATTGGGCGCAGCTGACTGACTTAAACGGGGGTAATTTGGGGTTCACAGGCGCTCCTGATACAGCGGCCATCCGATGCATGGCCTCCGTTCGGTAGGTGTTGCAGAATGCACAACGCATTGCATTAACGGGCGATCGCACAAGCTCGGATTCCGGTGTTGCAGGCTCCTGATGTCAACTAGCGAGGTTTTAGCTCGAATGGAAGCTGCGCCACGAATTTCTCTGCATCAATCGTCTCTTTGGAGCACCAGCGATTCCTCCCTTTACGCTTGGCTAGGTACAAAAAAGCATCTGCCGATTTGAGCATGGCCGCCCCGGTTGTTGGCTCCTTGTCTGGAGCGGCAGTGGTGATGCCCGCACTGGCGGTCACTATCTGGCAGGGGTGGTCTTCGTGCTCGATGTTCAAGTCTCGGATGGCTTGCAGTATCTCTTCTGTGACTTGACTGGCCCCGGTCGAATCGGTGTCGGGCAACAACACGGCGAACTCTTCCCCGCCATAGCGTGCAGCAAAATCTGCGGGCCGTTTGAGGGTTTGCTGGATCGCACGTCCGACCTGTTGCAGGCAGTCGTCACCTGCGGGATGGCCATATCGGTCGTTGAAACGTTTGAAATAGTCAACATCAAGCATTATGAGCGCCAATTGGGTTTTCTGGCGACGAGTTCGCTCGATCTCCTGATTCAATGTGATGTCCAATTTCCTCCGATTACACAGCCCGGTCAGACTGTCGGTTAACGCCATATTCTGGACGGCCAGGTGTGCACTACGAACCTTGCTTTCCAGGACGAAGCGCGCACGTAGTTGAGTCAATACGATCGCGCCAAAGCCGCACAGGCTTGCAACCAAGGCCAGTAGGACTAGCCCGGTTTTCATGAGGTCGTGTTGCCAGGGCCCTACGAAAGAATCTCGTGACAAACCAGCCTCGACCACCAAGGGATAAGAAGCCAAGGCTTTGTAAGCATACAGACGTTGAGTATTGTCGATGACCGCTGTGACTTCGGCAATACCTTCATCCGACTCGGGAAGGTACCGTGTAAAGATCTCGCTCTGTGCCAGGCTCTGATCCGTAGCGGGTGACACAAAGGGACGACGAACAAGGACGTGACCACTTCGTAATGCCAGTACCAAGGCTCCTTTGTCGTCAATCTTGAAATCCCCGTAGTAGTCGAGGAAGTAACTGACCTTGATGGTGCCAAGAAGCACGCCTGCGAAGGATCCGTCGGGGTTGTTCAACCTGCGCGAAATCGGAATCACTAGCTCACGAGAGGAGCGGCTTTTCACGACCTCTCCAATAAGGATGCCTCGACCAGAGTGGGTGCGATGGTAGTTGAAGTAATCTCTGTCAGCATTGTTTGCAGTTTCAGGGGTAATGTATTGGTTGGTGACAACCCAATCTCCGGTCGGCCCGTACACGAAAATGCCCTGCAATTGCGGCATGATTTTCGTCTGTTGATCGAGGAGGGCACGAATTCTGGGTATATTGATGTGAGTCAATCCATCACCCTCAACGCGCTCGCGCAGTTCGGCTGTGATTACGTCCACTTGTCGCACTGCATCCTCTGCGTGCTGAGCGGTGGCTTGGGCCAGGTTTTTGACGGCGTCTTGAGCGGTGGCGTAAGCCTGGCGATAATCCCGCCATGCCCTCCACCCTTCTACTCCCATAAAGGTCACCACCATCAGAAGCATGAAGCTCAGAGTCAGTCGAAACACTGCGGACGCGCGGCGTCCGCTTGGCATCGAGGCCTCGTCGAGTAATTCTTCTGCATGAGCGAATGGTTCGCTGCGTCCTGGCATTAGGCCCCCGGTGGGCTATTCCCGTTGAAACATCAAATCTGGGCGCTGCGTAGCTTGATCGACGCCCTGCAGATTAGGAAATCAGCGCAACATATCGTTGGGCTGTTCCATGGCGTGCCTTCTTCATAAGCACAGAGCGCTGTACTCGTGGTGGGAGTTCAAACATCGGAGCGGATGCGTTACGAGCCGAGCCATGCTTGTTAGCTTTAGGTCTGGTTAGGCAACGATGTCCATAGAATGGGAGCAATCCGCATACGACATCGTTCCCTCTATTTGCCGTTCAGCCGCCTCACGAGTCCAACAGGATAAGGGGAGCGTCGAACAAATCAGGGAGCGATCGATCTACAAGATTCATAAGTTCGGCGAGTGTGTATTACTGTCAGGACGCTTGCTGCTGAGTGGTTGCAACTCAATTCTCTACGGGAAGCGGGCTAAGGAAAGGTTGGGCTTTTTCGTATCCGCTCGTTTTTATGACTCGTCTCCCGCGTCGTGTTGACGTCCCATTCCTTGCTTGTCGTCTCGTGAAATCTGATCGGAACGAATTCGGTCAACGCCGAGTCAACCGTTTTCGATAACCCGAGACCGGTAATGCCCATGAGCCAGATGATCGATGACCTGAGTGAGTCGCTGACCGACGATCTCTATCGGAAGACGCGCAACCAGATAAATACGTTTATCAATGAAACCAACGCTTTGCTGGCGGCAGGTGATGTGCTGCGTGAAGACCGGACTCGTCTGGCCCGAGCGCGCCTGGCTGAGTTCTTGAGTCGGACCGAGCCCCCGGCCCCGGCGGCGGATGCAGCCCCCCCGCTTGCAAAGGCAGCGGTCAACGCCCGGCGTTTTGTCGAGGCGCATCCGTGGGCCGCAGTGGGGGCGGCTGCGGGAGTGGGGCTGATCGTCAGCCTCTGGCTCAGGCATCGGGATTGAGAGGGCTCCAGAATGCGTGGTCGTGGTATTCCTACGATGCGCCGCAATGCCAACGGTCTATTCTGGCCAGGCAGAGTGTATTTCAGTGGCGCTCGTCTTGCTGACAGACCGATGCTTGACGCTCGATGTGTCATGAGCTTGAGAGGGGCGGGCGTTGGTCCTGCGAGCGAGAAGTGGTTGACGCAGCGTTGCAGGGGGGAAGGTATGAGTGTGGACGAAGAAGCGGTTCGTCAGCTTGCGCAATTGATTTGGGAAACGGAGGGTCGGCCTCAAGGCCAGGAAGACCGGCATTGGGAAATGGCGACGAAGCTGGCCGAGTCTGCTGCGATGGCCCCGACCAAAGGGCCGTACCGGCCTAGCGTCGATACGTTGTTCCCTGAGCCGGATCTTGACGGGGGGCCCGAGGGCGAGGTCGGGCGTTAAGGCGTGCTGACGCGCCAGTCGTCGTCTTCGAGCCACTCATTCCAGCGGTGTTCGGCTTCTTGCGATGTGTCATCTTCGGGGTGAGGCTGCAGAGGGCAGCTTCGCTGCTGGGACTCGCGGCGTGAGACCTGTTCACCCACTCCTGTTGTTCAAGTCTGCCCGGCTTGCAGTTCGTTCAGCAGTGATTGGGCAAATCCCTCGGAGGCAATGAAGTCCAGCGCCTCCCTCAGCTTTGCCGTTTCCTCGGCGCCAAACGCCTTGTCGAAAATGGTCGAGACGCGCTCGGAGATTTTCCGTGCTTCCTGGTATTTTTGCTGCCCTGCGGCAGTCAGGAGCACTCGTCGGCTACGGCGATCCGTTTCATCGATCTGCAACTCGACCAGTCCGTCGCGCACCAGTGGTTTGAGGGTGTGGCCGAGGGCCGAGAGGTCCATCACCAGCGCCTGGGCCAGATCGCGCATGCGAGGTTCATCGCTGCGAGCAATTTGCGACAACAGGGAGTATTGGGTGGCCTTCAGACCGCACACCACGAAGGCTTCGTCGTAGATTTGACCCAGACGGCGGGAGGCGCGGCGTACTGAGCCATTGGTACAACTGCTCGCCACGACCGGGTCTGAGCTGGGTGTCGCACGTTTCAAGGCCGGATTACTCTTCGCACGCTTTAGGTACGGCGATTATGCCTGCCCGAGCGAGGCGGACAAGGTTTTTCAGGCCGCTGCTCGGGTGACACGATGACGCACGTGCGATCAGGCTTGCTGGCCTGCGAACCGTTGTTCGGTACGTCGTGCATCGACGATTGCCCAGTACCACATGCCCAGCCCGCCCAGGGTCAATGCAGCGGCGGCATAGCCCGTGCCCGGAAGGCCGAAACCCATGGAAATCACGATTCCGCCGACCCATGGACCGATGGCATTGGCCAGGTTGAACGCGCTCTGGACCAATGCCCCGGCCAGTGATTGGGCGTGAGGGGCAACGTCCATCAGACGGGTTTGCAGGATGGCGGCCAGGCCCACGCCACAGCCGATGAAAAAGACCAGCGGGATCAGCAGCCACAGATTCTCGGTGGCGGATGGGTAGAGCATCAGCACCAGTGCGGTGAAGCTGAGGGAGATCCCGGCGGCGCGCATGGTGGCGCGATCCGCCGCCCACCCGCAGACCAGATTACCGACGGTGGTCCCCAGTCCGAAGACGGCCATCACGATGGGAATCATGATGCCCGACGTATGAGTGACCTCGATCAGCGTGGCCGCCAGATAGGTGTACACGCAGAACACCCCGCCAAAACCGATTCCGGCGATGCCCAGGGTGAGCCAGACCTGGCGGGAGCGCAATGCACCCAGCTCGCGCAGCGGGCTGGCGTCTGCCTGGGCTGGAGAGATCGGGGCAAGGGAGCGGATCAGCGCGGCAGTAACGGCCGCCAGTACCGCAACGATCGCCAGCCCCCAGCGCCAGCCGACGCTTTGACCGATCCAGGTGGCGAACGGCACTCCAACGATGGTGGCGATGGTCAGGCCGAGAAAGACGCGAGACACCGCTTGTGCGCGCTGATTTTTCGGCACCAGTGACGCGGCCAGCAGCATCGCGACGCCAAAATAGGCGCCATGGGGGAAGCCGCTCAGGAAGCGGAAGAACACCAGCCACGGCAGGGACGGCGCGATGGCGCTCAGGGCATTGGCGATCCCGATGAGTGCGGCCAGTCCCACCAGCAATGCGCGACGCTCCAGCCGGACGCCCAGTACCATGATCACCGGGGAACCGACCACCACGCCCAGTGCGTAGGCGCTGATGGCATGGCCCGCCAACGGCTGGGTAATCTGGAAATCACCGGCGATGAAGGGCAGCAATGTCATCGAAGCGAATTCGGTGGTGCCGATGGCGAAAGCGCCCATGGCCAGGGCAAAGAGCAGCCAGCCCATGTGGAAATCGTGTGGGGAATCAGTCTTGGTCATGTAGGAAAGGACGCGATGTTTTGTAGGATCAGCATCCTGTTATACCTGAAACCGGTTTCAGTTCAACCCGAAACCGGTATTTGCGTTGCAGATTCGCCTCACAAAGCCATCAGGCGAAACGCTGCATTCTGGTTTGCAACATGGCCTTCACGTCAGGCCATTCGTCATCGATGATGCTGAACCGCACCGAGTTGCGCTTGCGGCCATCGGGCATGATCCGCTCATGGCGTACGATGCCCTCTTGTGTGGCGCCGATGCGCAGGATCGCTGCGCGGGATTTCTCGTTGAGTTCGTCGGTGGTGAATTGCACCCGCACGCAGTGCATGACCTCGAACGCATATTCGAGCAGCAGGTATTTCATTTCGGTGTTCAGGCCGGAACGCTGAACCGATTGCCCCAGCCAGGTGTGGCCGATTTCCAGCTTGCGGTTCTTGCGGTCGATTTTCCAGAAGCGGGTGCTGCCGACGATCTGGCCGGAGTCGCGACGCACGATGACGAACGGCATCACGGTGCCTGCTGCTCGTCCGGCCAGGGCGGTGGCGAGGTACTGATCGACCGTGGAAGGTCCCGGAATGACCGTGACCTTCATGTTCCACAACTCGCCGTCTTCGGCGGCGCGCACCAGGTCCGCTGCATGCGCTGCCTGAAGTGGCTGCAACGCCACAGCGTCGCCCGTCAGCGTGACCTGTTCCGTGGCCGTCATTTCGGTGCTCATGCGCAGAAAATCCTTGTGTCAGCCTTTGGGTTTATTGTCGGGCAGAGGAGCGCCTTTGGGCCACAGCATCCAGATCTGCCCTTGCTGTTTCATGTTGCCTGCCAGTTCACCCGCGGCATCGCCCGTGCCCCAGAACATGTCGGCGCGCACTTCGCCCGCGATGGCGCCCCCGGTGTCTTGCGCGGCGACCGGACGCACGAGGGGTGAGCCGTCAGGGCGGGTCGACGACAGCCACAACAGGCTGCCCAGCGGGATCACCTTGCGGTCGATGGCCACGCTGTAACCGGCGGTCAATGGCACGTTAAGCGAGCCGCGAGGGCCTTCATTGCTGTCCGGGCGCAGGGTGAAGAACACGTAGCTGGGGTTGCTGCCCAGCAATTCCGGCACGCGCTCGGGGTGGGCGATGGCCCAGTCTCGAATCCGTCCCATGGACACTTCATCCTTGGTCAGTTGGCCCTGTTCCACCAGCCAGCGGCCTACCGGTTTGTAGGGGTGACCGTTCTGGTCGGCGTAGGCGATGCGCAACTGACGACCGCTTTCCAGTTGCACGCGGCCGGAGCCCTGGATTTGCAGGAATTGCAGGTCAATGGGGTTTTCCAGCCAGGCGAGCACCGGTGCATTGACGCCTTTCTCGCCGATGGTGGCGGCGTCGTCGTAGGGACGCAGTACGCGACCGTCCAGGCGCCCACGCAGGCGCTTGCCTTTCAGTTCCGGGTAAATGCTGTCCAGATTGACGATGATCAGGTCATCCGGCACACCGTAGATCGCCACCGGGTGCTGGTCGTTACGCTGTTCGCTGCCTTTATAAATGGGCTCATAGTAGCCCGTGATCAGGCCGTTGGCGCCGTGTTCCGAAGAGCGCAGGCTGTAGACCTGTAGTGCGTTCTTGAGGAAGTCGCGCACGGCGGCAGGGTCTTGCGGTACTTGCGCAGCCTGCGCGCAGGTGGCGCCCCACACGGGGTCTTTCGCCAGACGCTTGCACGCCGAAAACCAACTGTTGTAACCGGCCATCAGGTCGGTGTCGTTGACCTCCGGTAGTTTGTCCCATTCAACGCTGACGTACGTAGTGGCCTCGGGTGGCTTGGGCTTGGGAGCACCGCCGTCACAAGCGGCGAGCAGGGCGATCAGCGGAGTGAGGCAGAACAGAAAGCGACGCCAGTGCAGGCTTGGGGTCATCACGCGGGGTGTTTCCTGAAAGCAAGTGAAGTCGGCTAGCTTGGTGAAAGGCGAGGGCGGCGTCAAATGTGTGCGCGCTAAAAAGACCACGAATCATGCTTCGGTTAGTGGGTGCTCAGCACGCATTTTGCGCGCCTGTCGCACTTTTTGCCGGTTTGCCGCTCTATGCATGGCCGGGACGCCACGATCCGCGTGGGGTCCAGTTCGTTGAAGCGTTGGATTGATGGTTTCTGTTTCCTCTTGTTTCCACATGCGCCGCCGTCTGTGCGTACCTCTCGCGGCGTGCCTGTTGGCGCTCTGCACGGCGGGTTGCACCCGTCAGGACGGGCGCGACATGGCGACCCAGTTCAGTGAAACCCGACCACAGGAATTCTTTCAGACCAGCGTTGACCGAATGGCCACCCTGGCCATGCACGACAACCTGCAAAGCCTCTATCTATTGATGAACAAGCTGTATTTGCGAAATCCGGCGGAATGGCGCAAGTCGGGTTTTGTCGATGCCCGTTCGGCTGAACGCAATGTGCGTGAGGCCATCGAGCAGAAAAAGCCGCTGCCGCAATTGGGTAACCGTCGAGACCTGGCAGCCTTGAGTTATGCCTTGAGCCCGGAGTTTTTGGGGGATCGGGTCGGCGCGTTCATCTATGCCATCGGCAGCATGCTGGTGACGGCGCACGGTGGGCGACTGGAATTTTTCATGACCGATCAGATCAATCCCACGTTCGTCAGCAACGCCGCGCGTAACATCGAAAAAGCGACCTGGTTGTTGAGCCAGCGGCAGAATGCCAATGGCGAGTTGATGCTGTTCTCCAACGAGATTTCAGAGGAAGGCAGCAATCTGAGCTTTGCCACTGAGTTCGGAAAGATCGTGGCTCGGCTGGACTTGCTGACTCAGATGCTTGACGAGCGTTATCGCCGGATCGGCCTCAACTATGCGCAAAGCCTGTTGTTCCTGAATTTCCTGCCGGTGCAGTGAAGCAGTACGAATCGTTCGCGGTACACCCTGTGGGAGCGAATTCATTCGCGAGACGGTCGTACATCCGACAGTCATCCATCGAATGTAGGGGCCAATCGCGAATGAATTCGCTCCCACAGGATCCCGTGTTTATTGCACGACAGCGTGGCGTCGAGGCGTCAGTAACTCTCCCCGCGAATGTACTCTTCCATCTTCTTGATCAGCCGCGCCTGTTCGGCGATGGCTTCCTTGACCAGATCGCCGATGGACAGCAATCCCACCAGCTGGCCCTCATCCACCACCGGCAGATGGCGCAGGCGGCCGTTGGTCATGATGTTCATGCATTCACCGACGGTATGTTGCGGAGTGATGGTTTTCACTTCGGGGGTCATGATTTCGCTGATCGGTGTGCCCACCGAGGCGCGTCCGGCCAGTTCCATCTTGCGCGCATAATCCCGCTCGCTGACGATCCCGACGACCTTGGCGCCCTGAACCACGGGCACGGCGCCGATGTTTTTCTCGGCCATCAGCTTGATCGCGTCGATGACCATCTGATCCGGTCTGACGGTATGCACTTCACCGTGATGCTTTTCTTTCAGTTTGAGTAGTTCGGCTACGGTCGTCATGCTGGCCTCTCCGGCGCGTATTGTGAGCACGGCCCGCTGATCGAGCCGTGTATACAGAATCGTAGAGAGATGGCATTCCGGCAAGTTTCGGATACGCCGTGCAGATGGCGAAAAGCGTCATGTCGGCGCTGTTCGCCGCCTTTCATGCGTTTTTTCGAGCCGTTCAGCCAATCCGTCTTGCCGCTGCGGGGGCGGTGTGGGCGCGTAAAAGACGAGGGATGTCGTGAGTTTGTTTGACGAATCCCTGCACCCAGTGCACGAATGACACCTCGCTCAGCGTCTCCAATGGCAGTTCGGCGCACAACCGAACGTCTGAACGCTCGTCGAGAGCCAGCCAGCAGCCGCTCATGGCACCCGTGTCGAAGTTCAGGCGCAACAGGCGTGCATGCAGGCCGGGGTCCGGGCGCAGCGCTAGCTTGCAATGCAGGATCGCGACGTCCCCCGATGGCGGGATTTCGATGATGGCAACTTCCCTTTCCTGGTCGAACAGCGCACACACGCCGTTTTCCAGTCGCAGAGCGGTACCCAGTTGTTTGCCCAGCGCGTCGAGCAGTATGGCGGCATGACTCATTTTTTGCTTCCTTCGGTCCAGGTCGATAGGGTGTGTGAGGGCATTTAGCGCAAGCGAAATTCACCACTCGCTTCCAGGCCCAGCTCACGAGCTGCGGTGGTGTCACCTTGATCGGCGATGGCGCCGTCGGCCGTGACTTTTTTCGGGTTCAACTGGTCAGCGCCGTACTCAAACGTGAGTTCCCCCATCAAGCGCTCGATGGCCAGGCTGCTGCCGCTCTTGTAACTCACATAGGGCAGGGGAACACCCAGTGAGTCCTCCTTGGCCGCCGAGCGAAAGATCGCGATGCTTTTGATGCGCAAGTTGTCCCGGTCCGATAGCTGGGTTTTCAGCGCTTCATCGGACAGCCTTCCGACAATCGCCGCATCCTCAATGTTCTTTTTCACCGCGTCGGTCACTTCCAGCTTGATCTCGGCCCGGGTCGTGCCCTTGGCGCTTTTCATTTCATCGAGCAGTGCCTTGAGCTGCGGGTCGTCGTTCATCATTTGGTGAATGCGCTCTGCGTTACCCGGGTTGACGTCCTTGCCCAGCATCTCCTTGACCACATCGATACCCCGCTTGCTGACTGTTTTCTGGTCCACGCGATTGACGTTGTTGTGCTTGACCACCATGTCCATCAGCGACATCAAGGCCGAGCCTTTAACGTTGGCCAGCTGCTGACGGCGAGTCTGGGCCAGACTCATCAGGGCCGAATGCTGGGCGTCGTTTTGCGCAGTCTTGCTGCCGTACTGGTCGTGTAGCGCGTTCAGGCGCTCCGTCACGGGCTGGTCGTCACGTTTGTTCTGCTTGAGCTCAGGAAAGGCCTTCTCAAGGCTGCTGGCCAGGCTCTTCACATCACTGGCCTGGACGGGCAGGGCATCCTTGAAGCGCACGTCATAGGTTTTGCCGGTCTTGTTGTCCACCGACAGCGTGGCCGCGATACCAACGGGCGCGCCACCGGCAATGAACAGGTTGTCCGGACGCGCCGAGAAAACGGAGCTGAACATCCTCGCGTAGCCCGTCACGGCGCCTTTTTCAAGAAAGCGTGCACGGTTGCTGCTGTAGATGTCGGTTTGCAAGCCGTCGTTGCCGCGCCCCTGAGTGCGCTCCCGTTCGGCGCTCATGAGCGTCAGGCTGGCCAGCAGGCCGACACCGAAGCGCATGAAACCCGCCACGGGTTCGGCGTCGGTCTGGCCGTAGTTGGTGCGCGACTCGACATTGGCGCCCAGCTCCAGATCGAAGCTGTGCTTGGCGGTGGTGCGCACTTCCTGTTCGACGCTGCGGTTCATCAGGTCCATGGGCTTCAACCCGGCGAGCTCCGGCCGCTGGCTGCTGTGCAGTCGCGTATTGAGCAGGTCGTCCATGAACGCGTCCATTTCATCGTCACGCACGAAAAAGCTCAGGGCGGTGTTGTCGGCGTATTTGTACTTCGCGTCCAGGCTGCCGCCGAACCAGCCGCTGTTGGATTGAATGTTGTTGTGACTGTCCCCGGCGGTGGTTTTGGTGTCCGATTTGCCGCCGCCAAACCCAAAACTGCCCGTGCCGCTAACGGCGCCTTCGCGGTTGATCGAGACTTTCAGGCCACGGTCGAAGCGGGTGAACGTGATGCCGTAGGTTCGCTCTGGATCGACGGAGCCGCGAAAGCCCAGGAAAGCATCGCCCGCGGGGCCGCTGATGCCCCCGGTCACGCCGCCCCCATAGTTGCGGTTGATCTTCAGACTTTCGCGGGGTTCGAGGTCTCGCAACGCCTGGGTCAGATTGCGGGTGAGCTCGGCGGGGGTGGTTTGTAACCCCTCCAGCACGTTGCGTTTGACCGGGTGATTGTCCTTGCGCATGTATTTGAGCAGGCTCTTGGTCGCGTCGTAGCTGGCCTCCAGCGCCCCATAGCTGCGGAAGCCCGCGTCGGTGTAGCGCTTGAGCGGGTTGCCGTCGTAATCGGTGTTGTGCAAGGCAGCCAACTGGGCGGCGAAGGTGTCCAGATCCGCCTGCGGTCGTCCGGGGTTGGCCGTCAGGTCGTCGACCTGGGCGCTGAGGCGCTTCATGATCTGTGCGTTGGCCGCCAGCCGTGCGCAGAGCAGGGTCTGGTTGTCGCCACGCTTGCGAGAGTCGTCGAAGCTTGATACGGGATCGCGGTGTTCGAGGGTGAAGTTCCGGCTTTGCAGTGTTTCGACCAAATCGCCGAGCGGATCGCCCGGTTTTATGCCGCTGTCTGTCAATACATGGGCGACCTCGTTGAACAGGTCGTTACGCGGAGGCTTGCCGGGCCGGAAGTTGAGGTTGATGTCGCCGCTGTTGTGCAGCGCGCCTTTGGCTTCAGCCAGTTCTCGCAGGGTCTTCTGCATGTCCTCGTTGACGGTTCGCTGGAACCAGGTGATCAGATCGACCAGTTCCGCGACCGGCGGCGACACAGGGGACCGGCTCAAGGTCGCCAGTCGATCGGCCATTGAGTCGGGCGCTTCGGCCGGGCGGGCTGCGGCGGCTGCCGTCAGACCGCGCAGCGTATCGACCTCGCGGGTGTAGACCTCCCGCAACCCTTCGCGCCCTTTCCAGGCGTGCTGGATACTGTCGGCCGGGACCTTGAACGCGCCTGTGGACGCCAGATGCGAGGTGACGTAGTTCTGCGTCAACGAGTTGGGCGCGTAGTTGCGAAGTTTGGCGGTCTCCACATTATTGCGGCCGCCAATATTGGCGCTGAGTTTGACGCCTTTCTTGCGGGTAAAGGGGAGTTCGCTGCCCGCCAGGTTTTCAAAGTGGGCATGGGGACGCGGCGCAGCGTCCGCGGCCTGCTCGGCTTCTGCCGAGGCCGGCTCCCAACGGCCGTTCGGTCGGCGGATGTGCTCGCTGACGGCCACGGGATCTTCCGGCGTGGCGCCCGGGACGCTGATGTGCAGCCGCAGATGGCCCTTGTGATCGGTCTTGAGATCTTGCAGGGTCGCACCGGCGGGCAGGCCTTCCAGTGACGCCGTTGCCCAGGCACGAGTGGTCGACATGTTTTTCGGATCAGCGCCCGGACCGGACATTTGATGAAGCGCGCCGTCCTTGAGGGCGAACCAGTCCTGACCCGAACTGCCAATACCGATGATGTCACCGTTGCCCGGCAGGGGAGGCAGTTTGGCCCGCTCGCCGTTCTGATCGTGCAGACGCAGCTCGCCGCCGCTGAGTGTCATGTAACGTTGGTCATTCTGCACAGCCACCTTGTCCACGGTCAGGTGTTCGGCGCCGCGCATGAGGGTGCCCTTGGCTTCAGTGGCCCGTCCGGGCAGCGCCAGGTCAACACCCTGGCCCATGTCATGAGCGGTGGCTTGTGGTGCGACTTTCAGTTGCTTGAGCTTGTTGTCCTTGTCGATCAGGTAGGCGAAACCGTCGTGGGCGGCGATCAGCGACTTGATGTCGGTTTCGCTGGTTTTCTTCCATTCCCCGGTTCGAGGGTCCTCTGCGAGCAGCGTGTTGTCGTGTTGCGCGATACGGCCGCGGGCCAACTGGATCTGTTCATTCAGGGCAGGCGTCAATCGCGGCAGGCCGTGCTGGCGGTCCAGCACCAGGGTCTGGCTCAGGTTCCAGCCGGGACGGAAGGTTTGTGAGTGAGCATCCCAACTGGCGCTGTGTTCAGTGCCGCGATGGTCTTTTACCCGTGCGAACAGTTGATTGTTGTCGACGAACATTTCACCGTACTGGTGCCGACCCAGCAGGTTCTGCAAGGCGTCGGAATGGCGTGTATCGGCCAGCGACAACGGTTCAAGCACGCGGGTTTCTTCCTCGGTCGCAATCGCTTCGATCATGTCGTCGGGAATGTCGACCCGGTGCAGCGTGCCTGTGGCCGTGCTGAGCAGCACCTGATTGCCCTGTACGGCGATGGCGGTGGGTTTGTCGGCGGCGTCAGTGGTCAGGGGGCCGTTGGCGTCGGTGAGCGCGTGAATCCCGTGAATGCCATGGCCCAGACCATCCCGTCGTTCGAGGTGCAATTGATTGTCGCTGTCGGCGGTGAGCGCGATAAGGGCACCGTCCAGATGGGCCAGCGCCTGAACCGGATGTTGGAACGCAATCGTCGTGTCTGGCGCACTGAGAGGGCGGATCTGGCCGGCGTCATCGAGTGCGTACAATTCGCCCCCCATGTCATGCAGACTTTTCAAGTCTACAGCGACACCTCGGTCCTTCCAGGTGCCTTCCTCCAACGCGTAGAGTTTCTTGTCGTGGAGTCGGAAGGCATTGCCGTCGGCGTCCACGTGTACCCCTGTGATCTGAGCGCGATGGGCATTGCCAGGCATCGCCACATGGAGGCGCGTGTAGGGGCGGTTTTCACTGCTTTTGAACACTGACACCGCCAGATCGCTCGCCTGGGCATGCAACAGGCGATGGCGGGAGTCCGTCAGCAGGTATTCGGTTTTGCCAGCGACTGCGGGATCGCTCAGGTTCTCAAGTGTTCGATACCGCTCTTGCGTCTTGTTAAGGACGCTGTCCAGCAGTTGCTCCGTGCGATTGGCACGCCCCGGCTCACCGACGATCAGGCGATGGTCCTCCAGTCGCATGGTCAGGCGAGGCGACAGTTCGATCGGCGCATGAGGCGGCGCTGCGACGGGCGGTGCAACGGGGGGCGTCGGGGCCGGAATTTCAGGTGGTTGCGGGAAATCGCCCCGGCCACTGGCATGGGACTGCGCACGTTCCAGTTGCGGCGGCTGGACGGGGGGCTGCGCCCGAGAACTGCGTGGGGTGGATGACGCATCTCTAGGACGGGCCTTGAACCCTTCTTTGAGGTGGCGCCCTTTCTGGGCGATGGACTGGCTGAACGCATCCATCTTCGCCCGAAAGCCGAGGCGCTGCTTAGGGCCTTCACTGGAGCCAGCGTGAGTGCTGCCGACCACAGCGGCCACTGAAGCAGAGTGGTGGATTGATGAGGTAGGTGAAACCATGCTGACGCCGTCCCTGCAGTAAACAGTGTGTGGACTGAGTGGCGTCAGGCGGGAATGGGTTCCAGTGAGGGGTGAAAATCAGGCCGGGGTGTCCGGTTTGGCCCGTCGAGGCCGCGACACCACAGACTCGATGTTCTTGCGCCCGATCAACAGCGGGCTTTTGGCCTTGCGTGACGCGGGCATGTCCGCCAGCCATTTGAACATCACCAGGCAGTCGACCAGGCCGTGGCGAGCGTGGCGATAAGCACGGGGCAAGCGGCCAACGGTCTCGAAACCCAGCTTGTTCCACAGGGCGACCGCGACCTCGTTGGTCGCCACCACCGAATTGAACTGCATCGCCGAGAACCCGCTGTCCACTGCCAGTTGCTGGGAGTGTTCGCACATCGCTCGGGCCACGCCGCGACCGCGGGCCTCGTTGGTGACCATGTAACCGCAATTGGACACGTGACCGCCAGGACCGGCAGCGTTGGCCTTGAGGTAATAGCTGCCGAGCAGTACGCCGTCTTCTTCGGCGATCAGCGTGTGCAGCGGGTATTCGAGCCACAGGTGCAGCGCTTGTTCATAGGTCAGGTCGGGGTCGTAGGCGTAGGTTTCCTGCGCTTTAACCACGGTTTGGAAAGTCGGCCAGAAGCGTTCGAAGTCTTCGGGCGTCATGGGGCGGATGTGGATCATTGAGGGGCCATAAATTCGGGAATTTCCAAATGTGGGAGCCGGCTTGCTGGCGAAAACGGTGTGTCAGGCAACACATGCGCAACTGACACGACGCTTTCGCCAGCAAGCCGGCTCCCACAACGATCGCGCCGAGCCGGAAGGTTCCAGTCGACGCGGATTCAGTATCAGGAGACGACGCGGTAACACGGCACGTACGCCGCGCCGCCAGGCAGTTTCATCCGGTGCTGTTCGACGAACGCTTGCAGCAGTTTGTCCAGCGGCTGCATGACTTCGGCGTCGCCGTGGATTTCATACGGCCCGTGCTCTTCGATCAGGCGAATACCCTTGTCCTTGACGTTGCCCGCCACGATCCCGGAAAACGCCCGGCGCAGGTTCGCCGCCAGTTCGTGGGGCGGCAGGTCGCGGCGCAGTTGCAGGCTGGCCATGTTGGCGTGGGTCGGGTCGAAAGGACGCTGGAAGCTTTCTTCGATCTTCAGCAGCCAGTTGAAGTGGAAGGCGTCGGCGCGCTCGCGGCGGAACTGGCGTACGGCGGCCAGCCCTTCGACCATTTGCCGCGCCACTTCGGCCGGGTCATCGATGATGATCTTGTAATGTTTGTGCGCTTGCTCGCCCAAGGTCGCGCTGACGAAGGCGTGCAGTTGCTCCAGATACGGCGCGGTGCTTTTCGGGCCGGTGAGGATGACCGGGAAGGGCAGGTCCTGGTTGTCCGGGTGCATCAGGATGCCCAGCAGGTAGAGGAACTCTTCAGCCGTACCAGCGCCGCCCGGGAAAATGATGATGCCGTGGCCGACCCGGACGAAGGCTTCCAGGCGCTTCTCGATGTCTGGCAGGATGACCAGTTCGTTGACGATCGGGTTCGGCGCTTCGGCCGCAATGATGCCCGGCTCGGTCAGGCCCAGGTAGCGGCCACCGCTGATGCGTTGTTTGGCGTGGGCGATGGTCGCGCCCTTCATAGGGCCTTTCATCACGCCAGGGCCGCAACCGGTGCAGATGTCCAGCTTGCGCAGGCCCAGTTCGTGGCCGACTTTCTTGGTGTATTTGTATTCCTCGGTGTTGATCGAGTGCCCACCCCAGCACACCACCATCTTCGGCTCGACACCCGCGCGCAGGGTGCGGGCGTTGCGCAGCAGGTGGAAGACGTAATCGGTGATGCCCTGGGACGAGTCCAGGTCGATGCGCTGGCTGTCCAGTTCGCTTTCGGTGTAGACGATGTCGCGCAGGGCGCTGAACAGCATTTCCCGAGTGCTGGCGATCATTTCGCCGTCAACGAAGGCGTCAGCCGGAGCGTTCAGCAGCTCCAGGCGCACGCCGCGGTCCAGTTGATGAATGCGCACTTCGAAGTCCTGGTAGGCTTCGAGAATGGTTTTGGCGTTGTCAACATGCGCGCCCGTGTTGAGGATGGCCAGGGCGCACTGGCGGAAAAGGCTGTACGTACTGCCTGAGCCAGCAGCGCTCAGTTGTTGGACTTCACGTTGTGAAAGCGTCTCCAGGCTACCTTTTGGACTGACCGAAGCGTTGATTACCTGTCTTGGAGCCATTCTGAATTCCTTGAAAGCGATGCCGGCCGTCGTGGTCGCAGGCC
Source organism: Pseudomonas sp. NPDC088444 (assembly GCF_044900175.1). Lineage (NCBI taxonomy): Bacteria > Pseudomonadati > Pseudomonadota > Gammaproteobacteria > Pseudomonadales > Pseudomonadaceae > Pseudomonas > Pseudomonas sp. NPDC088444. The sequence continues at coordinate 471,036 of NZ_JBJDNK010000002.1, read as the reverse complement.
AGCATGTGGACAGTGAATGAAAACGCCATTCACCCTTGGGGCCATTTTTTACATCGGTCGGTCAGGAAAGCAAACGTTGGGTGTGAAATCTTTGAATGGGCAATGACGCTGCAGCAGTCCGGCTTGCCGGCGGTAGCGTAAAGCCAGAGAAGAATCCGATGAATGACACACCGCCGCCGGCAAGCCGGACTGCTACACAGAGCGAGGGTGCTCGCGCGATCAGTGACTTTTGATTTTTCGCCCCGCGCCGGTATGCTGCACCTCGACCCCAGATGCCCGTGACCACGCCGCCTCTTATGATTTTCAACTTCGCGATTTTCCTCTGCACCCTGATCGCCATGGAGGGTGTCGGTTTTCTTGCGCACAAGTACGTCATGCACGGCTGGGGCTGGTTTTTGCATCGCTCTCACCACGAAGAGCATCTGGGCGCGTTCGAAACCAATGACATTTACCTGCTGGTGCTTGGCGCAGCGGCCGTTGGCCTGATCGTGCTGGGAAACAGCGGTTATGACCCGCTGCAATGGGTGGGGGCGGGGGTTGCCGCGTTCGGGTTGATCTATATTCTGGTGCACGATGGCATCGTGCATCGGCACTGGCCGGTTCGTCCGAAACCGCGCAATCGCTACCTTCGCCGGTTGTACCAGGCTCACCTCATGCACCACGCGGTCAAGGGACGTCACAACAGCGTATCGTTCGGCTTTTTGTACGCACCGCCTGTGGCCACGTTGCACAAGCAACTGCGCCAGAGGCGCGTGGACGAGCAGCAGCGCGCCGCTGAACGTTCCGAGCGGCGTGCTACACCTATCACTCTTTTCACCGCTTCGGGAGACTCACGTGACGCAATCGAAAGCACAACCAGCCAGCGGTAAAACCATCACTTACACCCGCCCGGATGGCAAGGAGGTCAGCGGCTACCTGGCCAGCCCGGTGAAAACCGAAGGCGCTCCGGCCATCGTGGTGATTCAGGAGTGGTGGGGTCTGAACGATCAGATTCGCGGCGTGGCGGATCGCCTTGCGGCGGCCGGTTACCTGGCGTTGGTGCCGGATTTGTACCGGGGCGAAATGACCGTCGAAGAGGAGGAGGCTCATCACCTGATGAGCAAACTCGATTTTGCCGACGCCGCCACTCAGGACATTCGTGGCGCCGTGCAGTACCTCAAGGGCCATACGCCGAATGTGGGTGTCACCGGCTTCTGCATGGGAGGCGCATTGACGTTGCTGGCGCTGAACTTCATTCCCGAGTTGTCGGCTGGCGTGGTGTTCTACGGCATGCCGCCGCTGGAATACCTTGACCCCAACGCCATCAAGGTGCCGGTGCAAGCGCACTGGGCGACACAGGATGAGTTCTTTCCGGCGGAAAACGTCGACAAACTGGAAGAGAAGCTGGGCGAGGGTGGGGTGGACATCGAATTCCATCGTTACCTGGCCCACCATGCCTTTGCCAACGAAACCGCCGTCGGGCCAGGACGTATTGCCGGGACGCAGTATGACCCAGTGTGGGCGCAACTGGCGTGGGACCGGGCGTTGACCTTCTTTGGGCGCACATTGTGGACATGAAGTCCTCAATACCCGCTGGATCGGAATGACTCGCGCCGATCCCTTGTAGCAGCACGGCCGTGCTGCTACAGAAAGTGCTCTCAGGACCCGTTCCCCGTCCCTGTTTTGCCCGGCTTAGCGCAGGGGGTGGGGCGGGATGGCGTAAGTGCCAACCACGTGGGCCACGGCATCGGCCAACCCTTCGGAGTACAGCGAAACCTCGCCAATGGCCAGGGTCTTGCCGACTTTCATCAACTGACACTGCGCGATGATCCGCCGCCCGGCTTCGGGCTTGCGCAAGAAGTTGATCGTCAGGCTGGTGGTGACCGTCAGCGGCACAATGCCGATGACACCGAGCACCGCCACGTACAAGGCCACATCCGCCACTGCCATCAGGGTCGGCCCGGACACCGTGCCACCGGGGCGCAAGTCCGACTGATCGACCACCTGAGAAATCGTCGCCCGCTGATCGCCCACGTCCTCAACGACGATCCGGGTCTGTGGAAACTCTTGCGCGATAAACGCCGCGATTTCTGCCTTGCTCGCCATGGCCTGCTCCTGCCGGGTTGGAATCCGCCAGCCTTGATGAGCCGCAGACCGTTGTCAACGAGGGGCGGGGCGAACACTGGACGCTGTCACGATCGCCGCAGACTCGCACATTCCGACAAGCACTGAACTGTTGACCGGTGCTACAGGTCGATTTGAAACGACGCGCGCTGCAGAAGGTTGCAACGTGCGGTCCATTCGACTCGACAAGGAACCTGCCCCATGTCCAGCAGAACCATCGCCGATTACCTTGCCCACACCCTCGCCGCCGCGGGCGTCTCGAAGATCTGGGGCGTCAGTGGCGACAGCCTGAACGGCCTGACCGACAGCCTTCAGCGGCTGGGCAAGATCAAGTGGATGCACACCCGTCACGAAGAAGTGGCGGCCTTCGCTGCTGGCGCAGAAGCCGCCACCACGGGCAAACTGGCGGTGTGTGCAGGCAGTTGTGGTCCGGGCAATCTGCACCTGATCAACGGCCTGTACGATTGCCATCGCAGCCGAGTGCCGGTACTGGCCATCGCGGCGCAGATCCCCTCGTCGGAAATAGGCCTGAATTACTTTCAGGAAACCCATCCCGTCCAACTGTTCAAAGAGTGCAGCCACTTCGTCGAGGCGGTGAGCAGCGCCGAGCAGCTTCCCCGTGTTCTGGAACGGGCGATGCGTGCGGCGATCAGCCAACGTGGCGTGGCGGTGATCGTGATCCCCGGCGATGTCGCCTTGTTGCCTGCGCCAGACGTCAAGCCTGCTTGGGTTGAACCCGTCGCTGCGCGGGTTATCCCGGCTGAAAAAGACCTGTTGCGGCTGGTCGAGCTGCTGGATGCCTCCAAAAGCGTGACCATTCTGGCCGGTGCAGGCTGCGCCGAGGCCCATGATCAAGTCGTCGCCCTGGCGGAAAAGCTCGCAGCCCCCGTGGTGCATGCCCTGCGCGGCAAACAGTACATCGAGTACGCCAATCCGTTCGACGTGGGCATGACCGGGCTGATCGGTTTCAGCTCCGGCTATCACGCCATGATGAATTGCGACACGCTGTTGATCCTCGGCAGCAATTTTCCATACCGCAATTTCTATCCGGAAAAAGCCAACATCGTGCAGATCGACATCGACGCCGCTGCGCTCGGTCGGCGCACGCCTCTGATGCTGGGGCTGGAAGGGGGCATCGCCGAAACCATCGTTGCGCTGTTACCCCGGATCAAGGCGCACACCGATCGCAAGTTTCTCGACAAAGCGCTGGATCACTATGCCAAGGCCCGCGAAGAACTGGATGAACTGGCCACACCGTCGCCTCACGGTGAGCCGATCCATCCTCAGTATTTGACGCGTATGGTGGACGCGTACGCCGATCCCGACTCGATTTTCACCGTGGACGTCGGCACGCCAACCTTGTGGGCGGCGCGCTACCTGACCATGAACGGCCAGCGTTCATTGTTGGGATCGTTCAACCACGGCTCCATGGCCAACGCCATGCCCCAGGCGCTGGGCGCCAAGGCGGCGTTTCCTCAGCGCCAAGTGGTGGCGTTGTGTGGCGACGGCGGTTTGTCGATGCTGCTGGGGGACCTGCTCACGATTCGCCAGCTCAACCTGCCGATCAAGATCGTGGTGTTCAACAACAGCTCGCTGGGTTTTGTCGCCATGGAAATGCAGGCCAGCGGGTATGTGCCCCATGACACCGATTTCCATGCCACCAATTTCGCCAACATCGCCATTGGTGCCGGAATTCTGGGGATTCGCGTGGAGGATTCCGCCGACCTGCCCAACGCGTTGAAGAAGGCTTTTGAGCATCCCGGCCCGGTGGTGGTGGACGTGGTCACGGCGAAACAGGAGCTGGGCCTGCCGCCGAAAATCAAACTGGCCCAGGCCAAGGGTTTCAGCCTGTTCATGTTGAAGGCTGTGATGAGCGGCAAGGCGGATCAGGTGCTGGAACTGGCCAAGACTAACTTCCGCTGATCGTTTCCATGACCCATTAGGCGCGAGCGACCTCACGCCTAATGGGTGCACTAAGTGCGCCGTATTGGATCCTGATCTAGTTACGTTAACCGTTTGTTCTAAAACATCGGCCAACTTCAACTAACACGGTTCGACGACCGGTATTCAACTTCGCGTTCAAGCGGCCGAAAGATATTTCAGGCCGCGTCTTCCCTTTCTTCGCACAACCCCGTAAAAAGCGCGGCGCGCGCCTGATCGGCCACGCATTCCCGTCGCTGTCATTCTTGGTTATGGACACAATCATATGATCAAAAGTCTGGGCTTCAGCAGAAAGATCCTGCTGGCCGCTGCACTGATAGTTGTTGTTGCTTTCTCGTGTTTCATTCTGGTGAATGATTACCGTCAGCGTGAAACTCTGAAAAACAACGTCGACACCGAACTGCAACAACTGGGCAGTCTGACCACACAAAACATTCAGACCTGGCTCGACAGCCGCACGCAATTGCTCTATTCGATGGCGCAGCAGATCGCCGTCGATGGCCCGTCGCCTGACAACCTGAAGCGCGCTGTGGGCCTGCCTGTGTACCCGGACAATTTCCAACTGAGCTACTTCGGTGGCAAGGACGGCCTGATGTTCTCGGTGCCTGCGGGTAACCGCGCCGCCGATTACGACCCGCGTGCACGGGGCTGGTACAAGGCCGCCGATGCGGCGCAAGGCACCATCGTCACCGAGCCGTACATCGCCGCATCGTCGGGCAAGCTGGTGGTGACCCTGGCCACGCCGGTTCGCCAGCAGGGCCAGATGATTGGCGTGGCGGGGGCCGATATTTCCCTGGAGGCCATTACCAAAACCATCAACTCGCTGAATTTCGGTGGCCATGGCTATGCCTACATTGTCAGCGCCGATGGCAAGATTCTGATTCACCCGGACAGCAAGCTGATCCTGAAAAACGTCAGCGAGGCCTACCCCAACGGTGCGCCGAAGATCGCGCCGGGCGTCGCGGAAATCCAGTCGGCGGGCAAGGCACAGTTCATCTCGTTCACCAAAGTCGAGGGCTTGTCTTCTGCGAACTGGTACGTGGCGCTGGTCCTGGACCGCGACGCCGCCTACTCGATGCTCAGCGAGTTCCGCGCCTCGGCGATCACCGCGATGGTGATTGTGGTGGCGATCATCATGCTGTTGCTGGGCCTGCTGATCCGCGTGCTGATGCAGCCGCTGCACCAGATGGGTCGCGCCATGCAGGATATCGCCGACGGTGAGGGTGACCTGACCAAACGCCTGTCGATCGTGTCGCAGGATGAGTTCGGCGCACTGGCGCTGTCGTTCAACCGCTTCGTGGAACGGATTCACGGATCGATCCGCGAAGTGGCGTCCACCGCCGGGCAACTGGGCGAAGTGGCAGCGCGCGTGGTGGGCGCGTCCAACTCGTCCATGGGCAACTCGGATCAGCAGTCCAGCCGTACCAGTAGCGTTGCCGCAGCGATCAATCAGCTTGGCGCCGCTGCGCAGGAAATCGCCCAGAACGCCGCATTGGCTTCGCAGCACTCCAGCGAAGCCACGCAACTGGCCAGCGAAGGGCAGGGTGTCGTGACCCAGACCATCAAGGCGATGAACGAGCTGTCGGACAAGATCAGCGAATCCTGCGCCAACATCGAGACGCTGAACGCCAAGACCGCCAACATCGGCCAGATTCTAGAAGTAATCACCGGTATTTCCCAACAAACCAACCTGCTGGCGCTGAACGCGGCCATCGAAGCGGCCCGTGCGGGTGAAGCGGGCCGCGGGTTTGCGGTGGTGGCCGATGAAGTGCGCAACCTGGCTCACCGCACTCAGGATTCGGCCCAGCAAGTGCAGGGCATGATCGAAGAACTGCAAGTGGGCGCGCGCGATGCGGTGGCCAACATGACCGAAAGCCAGCGCCAGAGTGAAAGCAGCGTGACCATCGCCAACCAGGCCGGTGAGCGCCTGAACAGCGTGACTCGCCGCATTGGTGAAATCGACGGCATGAACCAGTCCGTGGCGACGGCCACCGAAGAACAGACCGCCGTGGTCGAGTCGATCAATGTCGACATCACCGAAATCAACACGTTGAACCAGGAAGGCGTCGACAACCTCAAATCGACGCTGGACGCCTGTTCCCACCTCGAACACCAGACCGCACGTTTGCAGCACTTGGTGGGGACGTTCCGCATCTGAGTCAACGCCGCTACGGACCGAGGCGCGCTGCGATGCACCTGGCGTACGCGCCTCCTTGTAGCAGTCCGGCTTGCCGGCGTCAGCGATCTCTCGTGCGCCGCCCAGGCAAGCCATGCTGTTACGGACCGAGTCTTGCTGCGACGTTCTCGTTAGCCGTATCCCCCGCCATGATCCGACTGTTTCTGGAGCAACAGGGGTTCAGCAATTTCGCTTTAAAACAATCAGTTAGCGTGTGCCAGAGGCTGCTTTCGTCTGCTGAAGACGGGGATTCGCGTATGGCACAAAGCCTGCAAAAGCGCCTGATACCGTTTTTACGTTCAGGAGCAGCAGTGCTGACCACCGTTTTCCTTTCAGGCCCTGCGCATCAGTGTGGGCGCCGATGAACTTCGATCTTGATTTCGCGCTGTCTACGCTGCCTGCTTTCGTCACCGCCGTGGGCGTGACGTTGCAGGTCGGTCTGATCGCCATTGCCACGTCGCTGTGTGTCGCACTGTTAAATGCCACCATCAGCGTGTTCAACGTGCCGGTGCTCAAACCGCTGGTGCGCGGGTATGTCGAACTGGCACGCAATACACCGTTGCTCATTCAACTGTTCTTCATCTATTTCGCGCTGCCGAGCATCGGCATTCGCATTTCCGGGTTTACCTCGGCGGTGATCGCCATGACGTTTCTGGGCGGCGCCTACCTGACCGAAATCCTGCGCGCCGGGGTGGAAGCGGTGCCCAAATCGCAAATCGAATCGGGTTTATCGATTGGCCTGTCGCGCTGGCAATTGCTGCGTCACGTCATCCTGCCGCAAGCGGGCATTCTCAGCCTGCCCGCGTTATTCGCCAATTTCGTGTTTCTGCTCAAGGAGACCACAGTGGTCTCGGCCGTGGCGGTGCCGGAAATCCTCTACACGACGAAGAATTACATCGCGCTGTACTACAAGACCTACGAAATGCTCGCCGTCATGACCGCGCTCTGCGTGTTGTTGTTCGTGCCGCTGTCTGTGCTGTTGCGGGTCATCGAAAGGAGGCTTCAGCATGGCCAGTTCGGGTCTTGAGTTGTTGTGGGTGTCCGCGCCGCAACTGCTCACGGGGGTCGGTCGTACGCTGGGCATTTCCGCGTTGGCCATCGTCTTCAGCAGCCTGGGCGGTGTGGTGTATGGCGTGCTGCGCAATCTGGGTGTTCGCTGGGTCGACGTGGTGCTGACGATTTATCTGGAGGCGTTCAGGGCCATCCCGGTGCTGGTGTGGCTGTACCTGTTCTTTTTCGGATTGCCGATTTTCTTCGGCTGGAGCCTTCCGGGGTTCTGGTGTGCGGTGCTGGTGCTGTCGCTGTGGGGCATCAGTGAAACCGGCGAGGTGGTGCGTGGCGCATTGCGCTCCATTCCCCGAGGCCAGCGCGAAGCCGGGTTGGCCATCGGTCTCGGGCTGCCGGGGCTGTACGGCCGGGTTTTGCTGCCTCAGGCGTTGCAGCGCATGACACCGCCGATGATCAACGTCTTCACCCGCCTCATCAAAACCAGCTCGCTGGCGGTGCTGATCGGTGTGGTGGAGGTGATCAAGATCGGCCAGCAGATCATCGAACGCACCTATGAGTCGGTGCTGATCTACGGCTTTCTGTTCCTGTTTTTCTTTTTTGTCTGCTACCCGCTTTCGGCCGCCTCCCGTGTGCTTGAGCGACGCTGGAGTCATTCATGAGTGCATTGATCGAACTGTCCGGTTTCAGCAAGCGTTTTGGCGATGCACTGGTGTTGCAGGACGTGGATTTGCGCGTCAAGGAAGACGAGGTGCTGGTGATCCTCGGCCCCAGTGGCTGTGGCAAAAGCACGTTGCTGCGCTGCCTCAACGGTCTGGAGTCGGGGCACGCCGGGCAGTACCGGTTTATGGGCCGTGAGCTGGGCGCCAACGCCGATTGGCGCAGGGTTCGTCAGCAGATCGGCATGGTGTTTCAGAGTTACCACCTGTTCCCGCACATGAGCGTGCTCGACAACATTCTGCTGGGCCCGGTGAACGTGCAGAAACGGCCCAGGGCCGAGGCACTCCAACAGGCGGAGACGTTGTTGGCGCGAGTCGGCTTGCTGGACAAGCGCGACGCCTTTCCTCGCCAATTGTCCGGTGGTCAGCAACAACGCATCGCCATCGTCCGCGCCTTGTGCATGAATCCCAAAGTCATGCTGTTCGATGAAGTCACTGCCGCCCTGGACCCTGAGATGGTCAAGGAAGTGCTGGAGGTGATCCTCGACCTGGCCCGCAGCGGCATGACCCTGTTGATCGTCACCCACGAAATGGCCTTTGCCCGTGCCGTGGCGGACCGGATCCTGTTCATGGACGGCGGCCGTATCGTCGAACAGGGCCATCCCGATACCTTCTTCAGCTCCCCGCAGACCGCACGTGCGCAGCAGTTTCTGGAGAAATTTTCCTATGTCGAAAACATGCCCAAAAGGAACGCCTCGTGAATCTTAAAACTGCCCTCGCTTTTCCTCTGTTGGCCATCGGCTTGCTGGCGGGTGTCACTGCCCACGCCGACGGTTATCTGGACAAAATCAAAGCTCGCGACAAGCTGATTGTCGGGGTGTTCAGCGACAAACCGCCGTTCGGCTTCGTCAACGAGAAGGGCGATTACGTTGGTTTCGACACCGACCTGGGACGTCGTTTCGCCAAGGACTTGCTCGGTGACGAGAAGAAGATCGAGTTCGTGGTCGTCGAGCCCGCCAGCCGGATTCCGTTCCTGCAAAGCGACAAGGTGGATTTGATCCTGGCCAACATGACCGTCACCCCGGAGCGCGCTCAGGTGGTGGACTTCACCCACCCGAATCTGCGCGTGGCCGTGCAGGCGTTGGTGCCTGAAAAGAGCGACGTGAAGACGCTGGATGACCTGGCGAAGAAGACCACCATCGTTACCACCGGGACCACCGCTGATCTGTGGCTGACCAAGAACCACCCGGACTGGAAACTGCTGAAGTTCGAGAAAAACTCCGAATCGCTGCAGGCGCTGGCCAACGGCCGTGGCGATGCCTACGCGCAAGACAATCTGGTGCTGTTCAGTTGGGCGAAACAGAATCCGGGTTACCGCGTGCTGGCGCAAAAACTCGGTGACGAGGCGCCGATCGCGCCTGCGGTCAAGAAGGGTAACGTCGAGCTGCGGGACTGGGTGAACACCGAACTGGCCACGCTGGGCAAGGAAAAATACCTGCTCAAACTCTACGACCAGTACGTGCGCAGCCAACTGGCGGATGGCACCGATCCGGCGGCGGTGATCGTCGAGGGGGGCGACTGGAAGCGGTAAGCCAAAACACGTTCGGGTCGCTGTTGGCAGCGACCCGAATGTCGTAGATGGCGGGGCGGTGCGTCAGTGCGCGCCAGCCGCCTTGTTCAAATCGCTTTCCGCCCATTCGGTGTACACGCAGGCGTCCGCCGTTGCCCAGCGCACGCGCACCTGATCGCCGGCCTTGAGCGGCATGCCCGCCGCCGAAAGCGCCTTGACGGTCATTGAGGTGCCGCCTGTGGTCATGACCGTGCAAGTCTGGCTTTCCCCCAGAAACAGCACTTCGCCGACTTTGGCGCTGACTTCATTCCAACCGGTTTGCAGCGGTTGTGCATTCGCTTGTTCGACGCTCAGCGCCTGGGCTTTTTCCGGGCGGATCATCAGCAGCACATCCTGATCGATCACCAGTCCGGCGGTCAGTCGAATCGACAGCGGCTGGCCTTCGAACGTTGCCACGCCATTGCCCTGGGCCTTGAGCTTGAGGAAGTTCGAGTTACCGAGGAACGAGGCGACAAAGGCATTCGGCGGGTTCTGGTACAGCTCATAGCCGGTGCCCAGACCGACAATCTTGCCGTGGCTGAAGATCGCGATGCGCTGGGACAGGCGCATGGCTTCTTCCTGATCGTGGGTCACGTAGACGATGGTGATGCCCAGCCGACGATGCAGTTGACGCAGTTCGTCCTGCAGGTCTTCGCGCAGTTTTTTGTCCAGCGCGCCCAGGGGTTCGTCCATCAGCAGAATGCGCGGTTCATAGACCAGCGCGCGGGCGATGGCGACCCGTTGCTGTTGGCCGCCAGACAGTTGCGAAGGGCGGCGGTGTGCGAATTTGTCCAGTTGCACCAGCTTGAGCATGGCGTCGACCCGCTTGTCGCGCTCTGCCGCCGCCAGCTTGCGGATGGTCAGCGGGAAGGCGATGTTGTCGCGCACCGAGAGATGGGGGAACAGCGAATAACGCTGAAACACCATGCCGATGTCGCGCTTGTGCGGTGGCACGTTCACCAGCGACTGACCGGCCACCAGAATCTCCCCCGAGCTGGGTGTTTCGAAACCGGCCAGCATCGACAGCGTGGTGCTTTTGCCCGAACCGCTGGAGCCGAGGAAGGTCAGGAACTCGCCGTCCTGGATGTCCAGCGAGATGTTGTCCACGGCCGCGAAGTCGCCGTAATGCTTGTTCAGGTTACGCAGGCTGACCAGGGTCTGGGCGGGTTGCTTGGCATCTTTGATCACGGCACTCATTTAGGCATCCTCGCTTCATTACGGCGACGCAGGGTCGCGGCGATAAACATGACCAACACCGACAGGCCGATCAGCAGCGTCGAAGCGACGGCAATCACCGGGGTCAGGTCCTGGCGCAGAGTGGTCCACATCTTGACGGGCAGGGTTTGCAGGGTGGGGCTGGCCATCATCACGCTAAGCACCACCTCATCCCACGACACCAGAAAGGCGAACAGGGCACCGGCGACCATGCCCGGACGAATCGCCGGAAAGGTCACCTTGAACACGGCCTGCATCCGCGACGCGCCACAGATCACCGCAGCGTCCTCGATGGACTGATCGAACAACTTCAACGAGTTGATGATCGAGATGATGGTGAACGGCAACGCGACGATGACGTGGCTGACCACGAACGACAACAGCGTGCCGGTGTAGCCGAGTTTGAGGAACAGCGCATAGACCGCCACAGCGATGATTACCAGCGGCACGATCATCGGCAGGGTGAACAGGCCGTAAAGCATGTCGCGACCGGGGAAGCGCCCGCGCACCAGCGCAAAGGCGGTGGGCAGGCCCAGCAGCACGGCGAAGATCGTGGTCAGCACCGCGACTTTCAGGCTGGCCAGCGCCGCGCTCATCCACTCGGGATTGTTGAAGAACTGCATGTACCACTTCAGCGTCCAGCCCGGCGGGGGAAACACCAGCCACTGCGAGGAGCCGAACGACAACAGCACGATGAACACGATGGGCAACAGCAGAAACAGCGCGATCAAGCCTGTGACCGAATACAGGCCCCAGCGCAGGCGCGGGCTCATGGCATTGGGTGTCAGGAGCATGGCGGTTTACCTCGCGTGGTTCGAGCCGACCGGCGATTCCGGTTGCAGCTTGAGGTAGAAGTAGAACAGCACCAGGGTGATCACGATCAGCAACGCGGCGGCGGCACTGGCCAGGCCCCAATTGAGGAACGATTGCACCTGCTGAACGATGAACTCCGGCAGCATCATGTCCTGGGCGCCGCCAAGCAGGGCGGGGGTCACGTAGTAACCCAGCGACATCACGAACACCATCAGGCCCCCGGAAAACAGCCCCGAGCGGCACAGCGGCAGGAACACCCTGAAGAAATTGGTCCACGGGCTGGCGCCGCAAATGGAACCGGCCTGCAACACCATCGGGTCGATGGCCGCCATGGTGGCCTGCAACGGCAGCACGATGAACGGGATCATGATGTAGCTCATGCCGATCACCACACCGGTCAGGTTGTGCACCATTTCCAGCGGCTGATCGATGATGCCCATCGCGATCAGGGCCTTGTTGATCACGCCTGACGCTTGCAGCAACACCAGCCACGAATAGGTCCGCGCCAACAGGCTGGTCCACATCGACAACAGGACGATGTTGAGCATCCAGCGGCCCCAGCCACGGGGCACCAGCGTGATTGCCCACGCCAGCGGGAAGCCCAGCAGCAGGCTGAACAGGGTCACCAGACCGGCGACGGAGAAGGTGTTGAACAGCACTCGGGCGTAGGCCGAATTGGCAAACAGTTGTTCGTAGTTGCCCAGGCCCGGCGTCGGTTCCAGCACGCCGCGCAACAGCAGGCCAATCAGAGGGGCGAAGAAAAACAGGCCGAGAAACAGCAGGGCGGGCAGCAGGTTGCGGCTGCCTTTCCAGCGTTGCGACAAAGAGGGCGTCTGTTTCATCGCCACGGCCTGAGCGGGTACCGCGCCGGCGGTGCTGGATGCACCACCGGCTGGCTGGGTTTGACGGGTCGCGAGGGCCGTCATTTTTACTTGACCAGCCATTCGTTCCACCGTGTCGCGATGGCCGGACCGTTCTTGGCCCAGTACGCGAAGTCGAGAGTGATTTGATCGTCAGGATAGGCGGTCGGCAGATCCTTCGCCAACGTCGAATCAAGGCGTTGCACGCTGTCCAGGTTCACAGGTGCGTAAGCGGTCAGGTTGGAGAAGTCGGCCTGCCCTTTGGCGCTGGACGCCTCGGCGATCAGCTTCATGGCGGCGGCCTTGTTCTTCGCGCCCTTTGGCACGACGAGGAAATCCGCCATGACCAGATTCTGCTTCCAGCTCACACCCACCGGGGCGCCGTCTTGCTTGAGCGCGTAGGTGCGGCCATTCCAGAACTGACCCAGCGATGCTTCACCGGAGGCCAGCAGTTGCTGGGACTGCGCACCGCCGCCCCACCAGACGATGTCTTTCTTGATGGTGTCGAGTTTCTTGAAGGCGCGGTCCAGGTCCAGCGGGTAGAGCTTGTCTTTGGGTACGCCGTCGGCCAGCAGGGCCAGCTCCAGCACGCCAGGGCTTGGCCATTTGTAGAGGGCGCGTTTGCCGGGGTAGGTCTTGGTGTCGAACAGGGCTGACCAGTCTTGCGGTTTGGCACTACCGAGCTTGTTCTCGTTGTAGCCGAGCACGAAGGAGAAGAAGAAGGAACCGACGCCGTGGTCGGACTGGAAGCGCGGGTCGATGCGGTCTTTCTTGATCACGCTGAAGTCCAGCGGTTCAAGCAGACCTTCACTGGCGGCGCGCAGGGCGAAGTCGGCTTCGACATCGACCACGTCCCACGACACGTTGCCGCTCTCGACCATGGCTTTGAGTTTGCCGTAGTCAGTCGGGCCGTCCTGAACCACGGCGGTGCCGGTGTTCTTGGTGAACGCGTTGGCCCAGGCCTCTTTCTGCGCATCCTGGGTGGAGCCGCCCCAACTGACGAAGTTGACGCTGTCGGCAGCGATGGCTGCGTGACAAGAGAGCGCCAACACACCTGCTGTCAGGACCGCTGTTGCACGTTGAATCAACACCATTTTCACGCCCTCATTTGTTGTGTTTTTGAGCGGGCTTTCAATTGCCCGCCTGTCGGGAGCAGTGGGCCTCTGGACGGTGACATCCTCGGACCTTGAAAAAACGGGGCCTGTCAGGGGCTTTTATTTGTGCTGTCCCTCGCGGGCGCACCTGACGACAAATGCTTAGGCCTACGGAATGTCATATTATGGTATTCCAAACTTTCTGCAAGCATTTTGCCGTTCCGTAAACCGCGTTTTTTAAATTTTTTTTGTAGGATTCGACCCCGTGTTTACAGGGCCAAATCCGTATTGACCGGTGAAAGGCTTCCGCTTTGATGAGCTGTCGTTTCAGACCGAAAACGGAATGCTTTCAACCACTTCCAGATCGTACCCGGTGAGGCCGGCGTACTTCAGTGGTGGGCCTAGGTGGCGCAGCTTGCCCACGCCGATGTCTTGCAGGATCTGGGCCCCGGTGCCGACTTCCGAATAAATCCGTGACTGGGAACGGGTGTACTGGCGTGGGGCCTGCGTGAGCTGCGGAATACGCTCCAGCAGTGCCTGAGACGATTCATGATTGGCCAGCACCACGACGACGCCCCGACCTTCCTCGGCGACCTTTTGCAGGGCAGCCCATAGCGTCCAGTTGGGCGGGCCGTTGTACTCGGCGCCCACCAGGTCGCGCAAAGGATCGACCACGTGGACCCGCACCAGCGTCGGTTCGTCGCGACGCACATCGCCCATGACCATCGCCATGTGCACACCGCCTTCAATACGGTCTTCGTAGCTGATCAGGCGGAAGGTGCCGTGAACAGTCGGCAGCTCACGTTCACCAATGCGCACGACCGTGTGTTCGGTGCTCAGGCGATAGTGGATCAGGTCGGCGATGGTGCCGATGCGAATGCCGTGTTTCGCTGCGAAACGCTCAAGGTCCGGGCGTCGGGCCATGGTGCCGTCGTCATTCATAACTTCGACGATCACCGACGCAGGGGTAAAACCAGCCAGCCGCGCCAGATCGCAACCGGCTTCGGTATGACCGGCGCGAGTCAGCACGCCACCTTCGCGGGCGCGCAGCGGGAAGATATGGCCAGGCTGGACGACGTCCTCAGCCGTGGCATTGGCGGCCACCGCCGCTTGCACGGTGCGGGCGCGGTCGGCGGCAGAAATGCCGGTAGTCACGCCGGTTGCGGCTTCGATGGACACGGTGAATGCGGTGGAGAACACGCTGCCGTTGCTCGGCACCATCTGTTCGAGTCCCAGACGCTGGCAGTGTTCGTCGGTCAGGGTCAGGCAGATCAGGCCCCGCGCTTCATTGGCCATGAAACTGATGGCCTGTGCGGTGCAACGGTCGGCGGCGAGCAGCAGGTCGCCTTCGTTTTCCCGGTCCTCGTCGTCGACCAGCAGGACCATCTTGCCTTGGCGGTAGTCTTCGATGATGTCTTCGATGCGGTCGAACGCCATACTCGGGATCTCTGTGCAGTGGTGTAGATGCTTACACTGGTTTTTCGTGGTATACCATAAGACAGAATATTTCACAGATTCGTCCGTTTTGAAACCACCCATTGATCAAACAGCGAGAGTGCGATGAAGGCTTACTGGATTGCTCACGTAGATATCACTGACCCAACGCAATACGCCGAATACACCCAGCGCGGCCCTGCGGCGTTCGCCAAATACGGCGGCAAGTTTCTCGCCCGTGGCGGTCGCGCCGAAGCACTGGAAGGGCGCAAGACCCCACAGCGTACGGTGATCATCGAGTTTGAATCCTACGAGCAGGCGCTGGCTTGTTATCACTCGGCCGAGTACCAGGAAGCGATGAGCCACCGGCTGGGCGTGGCGCATGCGGAGATTGTGATTGTGGAGGCGTTTGCGGGGTAGGGGCGGGCCGCCAGAGGGATGAGTCCACTGTGTAACTGACCCACCGCTTTCGCCAGCAAGCCGGCTCCCACAACGATGGCGTCGGACCGAAGATTCCGGGCCGACAGGGTATCTGTGGGTGATTCTATGCTGTCTGGTCAGCCGCTTTCGCCAGCCCGTTGGCTCCCACAAAGGTTGCGTCGGATTTAGAATTTTTGTTCGACGCTAAACCTGTGGGAGCCGGCTTGCTGGCGAAAGCGGTTTATCCGGCACCGTTGAGGTTTCTGTGCCCTCGTTTTCCTGGTCGGCCAAGGTCAGTGCACTGCATCGTCGCCAAATACCAACCCCGACGCCTTCAGCAGCTCTTGCGTGTAGGTCTGTTGCGGGCGGGCGAAGATCTCTCGTGAGGCGCCTTGTTCGACCACTTTGCCGTCCTTGATCACGATCAGGTCGTGGGCCAGTGCGTGGACCACCGCCAGGTCGTGGCTGATGAACAGGTACGTCAGGCCATGGCGGATTTGCAGATCGCGCAGCAGGGCGACGACCTGCTTTTGCACGGTGCGGTCCAGCGCTGAGGTGGGTTCGTCCAACAGGATCAGCTCTGGCTCCAGCACCAGCGCACGAGCAATGGAAATGCGTTGGCGCTGCCCGCCGGAAAACTCGTGGGGGTAGCGATGGCGGCTGCCCGGGTCGAGGCCCACTTCCCGCAGCACGCGAATCACCGTTTGTTCCCGTTCCTGAGGCGTGCCGATGCCGTGGGTCAACAAGCCTTCGGCGATGATCTGTTGCACCGTCATACGCGGGCTGAGGCTGCCGAACGGGTCTTGAAACACCACCTGCATCCGTTTGCGCAGCGGGCGCATCAGGTGCTGGCTGTGCAGGCTCAATTCCTTGTTGGCAAAGCGGATACTGCCCTCGGAATCGATCAACCGCAGGATCGCCTGACCCAGCGTCGATTTGCCCGAGCCGGATTCGCCGACGATCCCCAGTGTCTTGCCCTTGAGCAATTCGAAGCTGACCCCGTCCACGGCTTTGATGTACTGCCGTTCACGGCTGAACATCGATTTGGGCAACGGGAACCAGACTTTCAGCGCATCCACCGACAGCAGCGTGTGAGGGTGCTGGCTCGGCACCGGTTCGCCGTCGGGTTCGGCGTTGATCAGCAGGCGGCTGTATTCATGCTGAGGATCGGTGAACAGGGTCTGACAATCCGCTTGCTCGACGATTTCGCCGTTGCGCATCACGCAGACCCGCTGGGCGATGCGGCGCACCAGGTTGAGGTCGTGGCTGATCAGCAGCAGCGACATACCCAGCCGGGCTTGCAGCGACTTGAGCAGTTCAAGGATTTTCAGCTGCACCGTGACGTCCAGCGCGGTGGTCGGCTCATCCGCGATCAGCAGGTCCGGCTCGTTGGCCAGGGCCATGGCGATCATTACCCGCTGCCGTTGGCCGCCGGACAGTTGATGGGGGTAGGCCTTGAGGCGTTTGAGCGGTTGCTGAATCCCCACCAGTTCCAGCAGTTCCAGCGTGCGCTCGCGGGCGGCTTTGCCTTTGAGACCTTTGTGCAGGGCCAGAATCTCGTTGATCTGCTTTTCCACGGTGTGCAGTGGATTGAGCGAGGTCATGGGTTCCTGAAAGATCATTGCAATGCGGTTGCCGCGCAGTTCACGCAACTGGCGGTCGGTGGCGTGCAACAAGTCGACGCCGTTGTAGCGAATCTGGCCTTGGGTGCTGACTTTCTTCGCAGGCAGCAGGCGCAGGATCGAATGGGCCGTGACCGATTTGCCCGAACCGGATTCACCCACCAACGCCAGGCACTCTCCGCGCCGGATGGTCAGGTCGATGCCGTGGACCACTTCAGCGCCGTTAAAGGCCACGCGCAGTTGGCGGATGTCGATCAGGGTTTCAGAGTGTTGTTCATCCATCGCAAGAGGCCTCAGGTTCGCGGGTCGAAAGCGTCACGGCAGGCTTCGCCAATGAACACCAACAGGGAAAGAATCAACGCCAGCGCGCAGAAAGCGGTCAGGCCCAGCCAGGGGGCTTGCAAGTTGCGTTTGGCCTGGCCAATCAGCTCACCCAGTGAGGCGCTGCCTGCGGGCATGCCGAAGCCGAGAAAATCCAGCGCGGTCAGCGTGGCGATGGCGCCGGTCACGATGAAGGGCAGGTAGGTGAGGGTGCTGGTCATGGCGTTGGGCAGGATGTGGCGCAGCATCAGCGCGCTGTCGGTCAGGCCCAGTGCGCGGGCCGCTTTCACGTATTCAAGGTTGCGTCCGCGCAGGAACTCGGCGCGCACCACGTCGACCAGCGCCAGCCAGGAGAACAACGCCATGATCCCCAGCAACCACCAGAAATTCGGTTCGACAAACCCGGACAGAATGATCAGCAGGTACAGCACCGGCAGGCCGGACCAGATCTCTTGCAAGCGCTGACCCATCAGGTCGGCCAACCCGCCGTAATAGCCCTGAATCGCACCGGCAATCACGCCGATGACGGTGCTGATCAGGGTCAGCGCCAGGGCAAACAGGATCGACACCCGCGTGCCGAACAACACGCGAGCCATGACGTCCCGAGCCTGATCGTCAGTACCCAGCCAGTTGCGGGCGCTGGGTGGGCTGGGAGAAGGTGCCTTGAGGTCGTAATTGACGGTGTCGTCACTGAAGGGGATCGGCGCGAACAGCATCCAGCCGCCTTTGTCGGCGATCAGCTTGCGCACGTAATCGCTGCTGTAGTCGGGTTCGAAGGGCAATTCCCCGCCGAAATCGGTTTCCAGGTATTGATGCAGCGTCGGGTAGTACAGGTTGCCCTGATAGCTGACGATCAGGGGCCGGTCATTGGCGATCAGTTCGCCACACAGGCAGACCACCAGCAGCGCGACGAAGACCCACAGCGACCACCAGCCGCGTCTGTTCGCTTTGAACAGGGCCATGCGCCGTTTGCTTTGCGGAGAAAACTCGAACATCAGGCGCTCCTCGCGGAAAAGTCGATGCGCGGGTCGACCAGCGTGTAGCACAGGTCGCCCACCAGCTTGATCAACAGGCCGAACAGGGTGAACAGAAACAACGTGCCGAACACCACCGGGTAATCCCGAGACACGGCGGCCTCGTAGCTCATGCGGCCAATGCCATCCAGGCCGAAGATGGTTTCGATCAACAGAGAACCGGCGAAGAACACCTCGATCAGCGCCTGCGGAATCCCCGCCACCACCAGCAACATGGCGTTGCGAAACACATGGCCGTACAGCACCCGGCGTTCACTCAACCCCTTGGCGCGCGCCGTGACCACGTATTGGCGGCTGATCTCGTTGAGGAAGCTGTTCTTGGTCAGCAGGGTCAAGGTCGCAAAGCCGCCGATCACCAGCGCGCTGACCGGCAGCACCAGATGCCACGAGTAGTCGCGCAACTTGCCCAGCGTCGACAGGCTGTCGAAATCGTCGGAAAACAGCCCCTGTGCCGGAAACCAGCTCCAGTAGCTGCCACCGGCGAACAGCACGATCAGCAGAATGGCGAACAGGAACGCGGGAATGGCGTAGCCGATGATGATCAGCGAGCTGCTCCAGACATCGAAGCGGCTGCCGTGGTGCACGGCCTTGCGGATGCCCAGCGGAATCGACACCAGATAGGTGATCAGCGTCGCCCACAGGCCCAGTGACAGGGTTACGGGCAGTTTCTGGGCGATCAGGCCGGTGACTGTGGTGCCGCGAAAGAAGCTGTTGCCGAAGTCCAGGTGTGCGTAGTGGGTGAGCATCAGCCACAAGCGTTCGTGCATCGGTTTGTCGAAGCCATATTGGTGTTTGATGGCTTCCACCAACTCCGGATCCAGCCCCTGTGCGCTGCGGCTGACCGTACCGGATGCAGCGATTTCGCCGCCACCACCGCCCACACCGCCTGCGGGCCCCAAGCCCTGGACGCGCGCAATGGCCTGCTCCACCGGACCGCCCGGTGCGGCCTGCACGATGAGAAAGTTGACCACCAGAATGCACAGCAGCGTCGGAATGATCAGCGCCAACCGTCTTAATGAATACGCCAGCATGTCAGTGCTCCTCCGAGGCGGAGGTGGACGGCACGCTGAGCTGCGCGCTGGTTTGCGGGGCCATGCGCTCGGCCATCTGCTGATCGGTCAGCGGCACCGGGCTGACCTGCCACCAGCTTTCCAGCCCCACGTCGTAGATCGGCTCGACCTTTGGTTTGCCAAAACGGTTGGCGTACACCACTGGGGTGCCTTGCGAGTAGTAGTTCGGAATCATGTAGAAACCCCAGAGCAGCACCCGGTCCAGCGCGCGGGCGTAATGCAGCATGTCGTTGCGGCTGTTGGCGGCCACCAGGCCGTCGATGAGGGTGTCCACGGCGGGATCACGCAGCACCATGGCGTTGGAGCTGCCTATCTGCCGCGCGCTTTGTGAGCCGAACAGGTTGTACAACTCGCGCCCCGGCGAAAGGATCGGGTTGCCGTTGTTGGGCAGGCTGACCACGATCATGTCGTAGTCGCGGGCGTTGAGCCGGTTCATGTACTGCGCCGAATCGACACGACGGAAGTTCAGGGTGATGCCGATCTGCGCCAGCACGCGTTTGTAGGGCAGCACCAGCCGTTCGAAACCGCCCTGGCCATCGAGAAAGGTGAACTCCAGCGGTTTGCCTGCGGCATTGACCAGGCGGTTGTTTTTCGCGTGCCACCCGGCGTCGGCCAGCAGTTTCAGGGCCTTGAGCTGCTTGTCGCGGATGTAGCCGCTGCCGTCGGTTTTCGGTGCGTGCCAGACCTGAGTGAACACTTCGTCGGGCACCTTGCCGCGCAACGGCTCCAGAATCTTCAGCTCTTGAGCGTCGGGCAGCGCCGTGGCCGCCATGTCGCTTTTGGGGAAGTAGCTTTCTTCGCGCACATAGAAGTTGCGCATGATCTGACCATTGATCCATTCGAAGTCCCAGAGCATCGCCAGTGCCTCGCGCACGCGACGGTCCTGGAACATCGGTTTATCGAGGTTGAACACGAAGCCTTGCCCGGCGACGGGGCGCTGCTTGGCCAGAATGGTCTTTTGCAGGCGGCCGTCCGCGAGCGTCGGTGCGGTGTAGCCAACCACGTAACCGGCCGATGAGAACTCGCGGTTGTAATCGAAAGTGCCTGCTTGCACCAGTTGCCGGGCAACGTCGGTGTCACCGTAGAAGTTCACGGTCAAGCTGTCGAAGTTGTACAGCCCGCGGCTGACGGGTAAATTCTTGGCCCACCAGTCTTTCACCCGCTGAAAACTCACGCTGCGCCCGGCATCGACGCGCGACACCCGATACGGCCCGCTGCCCAATAGCGGCTCGAAACCACCGCCTTTGGTGAAGTCGCGGGTTTTCCACCAGTGCTCGGGCAACACGCGCATGCTGGCCAGGTCCAGCGCCAACGTGCGGTTGAGGTTGTTCTTGAAGTCGAAACGGATTTGCCCGGGGGCCTCGATCACCGCGTCCTTGACGTCGGCGTACAGCGGTCGGTAGCTGAAGCTACCCTGGGTGATCAGGGTCTGATAGGTGTAGCGCACGTCTTCGGCGGTGATCGGTGTGCCGTCGTCAAAGCGTGCCTTGGGGTTGAGGTAGAAGCGCACCCAGAGGTTGTTCGGGTCGCGTTCGAGTTTTTCTGCCACCAGCCCGTAAACGGTGTAGGGCTCGTCCAGCGAGCGGTAGGCCAGTGGGGCGTAAACCCAGGCGTCGATCTGGCTCACGGAAATACCCTGATCGACGTAGGGCGACAGGTAATTGAACTGGCCGATTTCCTCGGCAGCGCGGCTCAGCGAGCCACCTTTGGGCGCGTAGGGGTCGACGTAGTCGAAATGCTTGAAATCCGCCGGGTATTTCGGCGGCTCGCCGTACACGGTCAAGGCGTGCTGAGGGGCGGCAATCGCCAGCGGCACGCCACTGAGAAACGCGATGAAAAACGCCACGGTGTAAAGCAGTGCGATGCCGGGCAGCAGCCGTCGCAATGAAAGGGGGGAGACGCACATGGTCGGACAGTCCTTGGGGTACGGGTCGACGCACAACGGTTCGTACAACGCCTGGCGCTGAGAAAAAATCCCCCGGCCGGGGAAGGTGGATGAGACCTAGCTGCCGGGGGCGCGATTTCGCAGAAATGACCCTGACGCGCCGGAGCACAACGCGTCAGGGGGGAGGCTTAGAAGTGGTACGTGGCGCGGGCGAACAGGGTACGTCCCAGCGGGTCGGCGTAGCGCGGGTCATAGCCGGACTGGAAGTTGTAGGCCTGGTTACTGAACGGCGGGTCGCGATCGAACAGGTTTCGCACCCCGGCGTCGATGTCCAGCACCTTGTCGAAGGTGTGGCCCACCGACAGGTCCCAGACCGAATACGACGCGACGCGGTCGTTGGCGGACCGGTCATAGTCGTTGTAACCAGTGGTGAAGCGGTTGGTCAGCGAGGCGCGGCTGTCGCCCAGGTTCCAGGTGCCGATCAGCACATGTTTCCAGCGCGCGATCACGCCATCACCCTGAAAGTCACCGACCTTGTCGGTGTATGGGCCATCGATGATGTTCTGGAAGTCATAGCGATCGACGTAGGTGCCGGTCAGGCCGAGACCGAATTGCCCGTAAGGGGTGTTCGGGAAGCGGTAGTCCAGCGTAACGTCCACACCGTTGGTCTTGACGATACCCAGGTTGGCGTTGCCGGTGACGATATTGGCGATCGAACCGTCGGCATTGCGGATGATGCGGTCGCCGTACAGGTCGGCCTGATCGAACACCGTGGATTCCGGGAACGACTGGATCTGGTTGGAGATGTGAATCCACCAGAAGTCCAGCCCCATGGACAGGCTGTTGGTCGGTTGATAAACAAAGCCCAAGGTCACGTTGCGGGCTTTTTCCGGCGACAGGTTCTGGTTGCCGCCACTCAAGTTGAGGAACTGTTGATTACAGTCGCGCCCGGCCTGCCCGCCGGGCTGCACGGTGCCCCCGGCGCACAGCACCGGATCGTCGTAGTAACCCTGGCTGTAACTCAGGCTTTGCGGGGCATACAGCTCATACAACGACGGTGCACGGAAACCTTCGCTGTACGCGCCGCGCATCACCAGTTCTTTGAACGGCTGGAAGCGGAACGAGTATTTGGGATTGGTGGTGCTGCCGAAGTCGCTGTATTTGTCGTGACGCACCGCGGCGGTCAGTTCGAGACTGTCGAGCACCGGCACGTTCAGTTCGGCGTATTCAGCTTTGACGCTGCGATCCCCCGATACACTGCCCGCCGAGTCGAGGCCCAGGCTGCTGATGTCGTCGACGAATGCCTCGTAGTCCTGATGCAGCTTCTCTTTGCGGTACTCGCCGCCCAGCGCCAGCCCGGCTTGACCTGCGCCGAACCAGTCACCGATTTCACGGCTGATCTTGCCGTCGAAGCCGTACACGCGGCCCACCGCACTGGAGTACTGGCCGTGGTAGGTGTTGTCATTGATGAACTGCTGCCCAGCGGCCGATTGTGGTCCGAACGGGTTCAGCAGGCCGCTGGCCAGACCTGACCTGAGGGCGGAGTCGCTGACGTAGCCGGAGGTCACCGAAGACAGGACCTTGTTCTGGTTGTAGGAGGCACCTACGTTGTAGTCCCAGCCGCCGACGTTACCGTCGAAGGTCAACAGCAAGCGCTGGCTGGTGTTCTCGTCCTTGCTGCCGCGCGGGCCTGCGGCGGTTTCACGCCAGGCGGTGTCCACCGGTTGTGTCGGGTCAAGGGCGAAGTTGGTCGGCGCCGGAGTGATGCCGTTACCCGGATAGTACGGCGACGACGGGTCGACGCTCAGCCCGGTCAATGGCGCCGGGCCGATGCTGGTAGCGTTGTTGTTGCGTGCCCAGAAGTATTCGAGGCTGACGTTGTGGTCTTCGGCCAGCTTGCCGGTGGCGCGTCCGAAGAACGAGGTCTTCTCGGTTTGCGGGATCAGGTCGATGTATTCGCGGGTGCTGAAACGGCAGATCCCGTCGACGCCGACCAGACTTGGGCCTGCGCAGTTCGGGCCCAGCGGGTTGGCCGCGTTGCCGTTTTGGTAGTAGTTGCCGGGGTAGGCGGTGCCGGAAGTCTGGTTGAGTCCGCGACCGGGCACGTAGTCTTTTGCGAACGAGCGATCATTGGCGTCCAGATTCTGCTGTTTGCTGTAGTTGAACACGCCCATCACGTTGAAGCGGTCTTCGTCCAGATCACCAAAGCCCCAACTGGCGCTCGTGTCCTTGCTGGCACCGCCGCCGCTGGCGGTCGGAGTATCGCCGCCCAGGCTGAGGGTGCCGTCGGTAAGGGATTTTTTGGTGATGAAGTTGATCACCCCGCCGATGGCGTCGGTGCCATACAGGGCCGACGCGCCGTCGCGCAACACCTCTACACGGTCAATGGCGGCGAAGGGAATCATGTTCAGGTCGATGGCACTGCCATTGGGCGTGCCGACCCCAGACAAGGCGTTGTTGGCCAGCCGACGTCCGTTGAGCAGCACCAGCGTCTTGTTCGCGCCGATGCCGCGCATGTCGGCATAGGAGGCACCACCGGTGGAAGCCCCCACGGAGCCGGAGCTGTTGTACAGCGACTGGCTGCCGGTGATCCGCGACACCAATTGCTCCGTGGTGGTCACGCCCTGCTTTTTCAGCTCATCAGCCCGCAGAACCGTCACCGGCACGGCCGTTTCGGCATCTGCGCGGCGTATGGCCGAACCGGTCACTTCGACCCGTTTGAGCTGCGTGGTCGCAGGCACGGCAGCGGCGGCCGGAACGGCGGCCTCACTGGCGGGCGCGGCTTCGACGCTGCTTTCGGTGCTCTCGGCGGCGTACGCCGGACTGATGCCCACGGCCAGGGCGCAGATCAATGCGCGAGGCTGCCGTCGTACGGCCAGAACCAAAGGCTTGAGGGTAAAACCGGGAAAACTCATCAGCATGGTAATTTCCGACTTATTCCAGATGTTATTGAAATGGCCTTGTGAGCCCTCGTTGCTCCGACGCGGTGGTGGCGGTCGGGAATTCCGTTTTTCAAGCAAGCCGCTCCCCTCCATGGCAAAACCACGGACGGCCGTTACATCGGGAGTTGGGTGAGCAGGGCCGCGTCAGACGCAGCCCTGCTTCATGGGGGCGTCATTTGGAGGTCATCACGGAAATCTTCGTGATCCCCGAGCGCTCGATGGACGCCATGGCTTTCGCCACCTGGCCATAGTTGACGCTGGTGTCGGCCTGCAACTGCACGCGCACCTCCGGGTCTTTGGCCTTGACGTCCTTGAGGCTGAGCTCCAGCGACTCCGGCGCGATCTCGGATTTGGCCAGGTAGAACTTGCCGTCCTGATCGACGCTGACCACCACCGGGTCTTTCTTTTCTGCGGGGGCGACGGCGTCGGTTTTCGGCAGGTTGACCTTGATGGCGTTGGTCATCAGCGGTGCGGTAACGATGAACACCACCAGCAGCACGAGCATCACGTCCACCAGCGGCGTGACGTTCATTTCGCTGAGCACTTCATCGCTGTCTTGGGTAGAAAACGACATCAGCTCGCCTCCCGAACGGCCTGACCATTCTTCTGAGCGATGGGCTGGCGGTTGACGGCGAAGGCGCTGCGCTGGGCGAGGGCGTCGAAGTC
The DNA here is from genome assembly GCF_044900175.1 of Pseudomonas sp. NPDC088444. Classification (NCBI taxonomy): domain Bacteria; kingdom Pseudomonadati; phylum Pseudomonadota; class Gammaproteobacteria; order Pseudomonadales; family Pseudomonadaceae; genus Pseudomonas; species Pseudomonas sp. NPDC088444. Next base: position 446,167 of record NZ_JBJDNK010000002.1, on the reverse strand, counting down.
GTGGGCGAAGTCATCCATGTCGCCGACGGCGGCTTTCAGACGACGCAGGAAGTAGTTGTAAATCAGCACCGCGGGCACCGCCGCCGCAATACCCACGGCGGTGGCGATCAACGCATGGCCGATGGGACCCGCAACCGTTTCCAGGCTGGCTGAGCCGCTGGCGCCGATGCTTTGCAGCGCTTCCATGATCCCCCACACCGTGCCGAACAGGCCGATGAACGGGGCGGTGCTGCCGATACTGGCGAGGATGGCTTGCCCGGCTTCCAGCGCCCGGCGCTCTTTCTGGATCTGCTGGCGCAGGTTGCGCTCCAGGCGATCAGCACGATTGATGGTGTGGGCCAGTTGCTGGGTGGTGCGTGGGTGTTCGTCCACCGACATGGCTTCGAAGCCACTGTTGGCGATGCGCGCCAGCGACCCCGGATACTGACTGGCGTGCTCGGCGGCGGTCAGCAGGTCCGGTGCGGTCCAGAACACTTTGCTGAACTGCCGGTTCTGGGTTTTCTGACGCATGTACTGCGCCGACTTGATCAGCAACATGGCCCAGCTCAGCACGCTGAACAGCACCAGCGCCCACAACACACCGGGAACAATCATGGAAGAAAGCGATTCGTTCATGGTTACACCTCACCCGCTCTATAAAAGTTGTCTGTTGGTTGGCCGGGTCATTCCGGCAATTTGAAGTCGATGGTCTGGGTCGCAAAGCCTTCAATGGGCGTGTCACCGCGCTTGGCCGGAATGAATTTCCAGTTGCGCACCGTTTCCACGGCCGCATCGTCGAGCACCTGTTTGCCGCTGGACTTGGTGACCTCCACTGAACCTGCGCGGCCGTTGGGCAACACCTTAATGCGCAGAATCACCCGGCCTTCCAGGCCCTTGCGCAGTGCCGCACCGGGGTATTCCGGCGGCGGGTTGCCCAGGCTGGCGAGGCCTGAAATCGCTGCAGACTCCTTGACCGGGGCAGCCGGCGCGGCAGGCGCAGCGGGAGCGGGTGGCGCAGGTGTCGGCGCCGGCGGGGCTGGCGTGCTCGGCGCAGCCGGAAGGGGCGGCGCGGGCGGTGTCGGCTTTTTCACCGGCTCCGGTTTCTTGACGGGCCTGGGTTTCTCGACTTTCGGCTTTTCCACCGGTTTGGGCGGTGGCTTGACCGCGTCCGGATCCTCCACGGGCTGCTCCGGTTCCGGGGGCGGTGGCGGTGGTGGCGGCGGCGGTTCCGGAGGGGGTGGTTCCGGTGTCGGCGGCGTCGGGCTGGTCAGTTCAACGGTCATTTCCGGAACTTGCGGCGCAACTTCCGGAACATCGGCCTTTGCCGTTTGCATATACCACCAGATGGCCCCGTGAATGAGCACTGACGCTGCGATCAATAGCAACACGTGCGACCTGTTCAAACCGCCCGGTCGCGACGTGTTTTCCTTGAAAGGAATACTCGGCCACCCCGCAATAAGTTCATTCGGGGGCGGCCCGGGTATGGCTTTCATGTTTACCGCGTCGTTCATTAAAGCTCCCTCGGAAAATGGAAGGGCAATACGGATCCGTTCGAACATTTCACGAATGTTCGACTGCATGACGCCTGCGCAATGACCAGGCGTAAGTTATCCATTAGCGGACGGATACGGGTCAGCTTCAGGTCAGAAAGAGTGTCGGTGAAGCGATTAAGAAGATGGCATGACGATGTCCTGATTTTTGTTGTGTACGTTCATGTACGAGACCGTGTTTCAACGGTTACAGGACTGATTTAGCAACCGGTATGCCAGCTACGGGCCTCTGGTGCGCGGGTTTCCACCGATTCGGCGTTAATGTCGCATTCTTGTAATTTTTTACCGATCTCACGATTCATTGGCTGTTTCATAAGGGTTGTCGAGTGCCTTCATTAAAAAACGCAGGATGAGCCTGCCCGTCGAACTGAACGAAGTGAATTCGAAAGAGTCCGGTCCTGGAAGGCCGATGATCAATGCACCAAACGTGTTAATTGAGACTCGAAATGGTGCGTCAAAGAATTAAGAGTGCATGCGTAGAAAGTCCTTGTTATGTGACTTATGGGTCACAGGGTTGTGAATATTGTTTTTAAGGGCGAGCGACAGCGTCCATCGGATATTGATGGCTATTTAATATTTTGTTGTCGCAAGGTGTACGGGAATGTCCCGAATGTATAAGTTTTAAAAGGTCGTCTTATTCTTGTTTCTCAATGAGGCCAATACGGACGAATATCAGTGACGGCAATAAAAAAGACGCATCACGTCCCGCGAAAGCCGAAGCCGTGGCGGGCGGTATATGAGAAAAAATCGGAGGGTATAGCGTTAAGGCTGGCGGATGCCTTCGGCGAAGGGCAAAACGGTGCGCTGAAGCAGGATCAAGGCTTCCCGTGCCGATCCTGGCAGTGATGAGCAGCGGAGGCGTACAGCAAATGGCGAGAACAGGTCAGACACGAATCGAATTCCTTATCGAACGGACGCGAAACTTTTGGTGAGCGTCCTGCACTGTTATTGGACAGGGTGATGTCCATCTCCTGCACCGTGGTGCGTGTTGCGCACCGGTGGGCAGCCTTAACCCACGATTTTGCGGCCTGTTTGGGCCGCTATTCGTGGTACGGGCGTTCCACTTGAAAGAAATGTGCCAAAAAGCTGCCTTTTTGTAACATTTTTGATGCGCCGGAGGTTTGACGGTGTTCGAGGGGGATGAGTCGTGCGGAAAGTGGGGGCAGGCAGGCGATGCCATGAGGCTATCGGGCAGTGGACGGTCCGACGATTCGCTGCACCAGTTCCGGCAGTAACACTTCGCACGGATCGCCGACTTTCCAATTCAGCAGTTCATCGGCGCGGGTCTTGCCCTGATTGATGGCGATCAAGGGTTTGCCTTGATCGATCACCGCGCGGCACAGGCGAAACGCCGAATAGGCCATCAGCGATGAGCCGACGACCAGCAGCCCATCGGCGTGCTGAACCCGGGCCATGGCTTTGGCGGCGGTGGCTGGGGCAACGTTCTCGCCGAAGAACACCACGTCCGGCTTCATCCGCTGGCCGCCGCAGTAGGGGCAATGGGGGACTTGAAAGTGTTCTTCAAAGGCAGGGTCCAGCAAGGTGTCGCCGTCCGGGGCCTGTACCGCGGCGACCTTAGCCATATAGGGATTCTGTTCCACTAGCGTCAGCTGGATTACGTCTCGCGCGGTGCGCTGGCGGCAATCCAGGCACAGCACCCAGTGCAGGCTGCCGTGCAATTCGATGACGTCGTGGCTTGCGGCCTGATCGTGCAGCGTATCGACATTCTGGGTGATGACACCGCTGATCACGCGATGTTGCTCCAGGGTCGCCAGTGCCTCATGGGCGGCATTGGGCTGCGCGGCACGCACCCGAGGCCAGCCGAGCATGGCGCGCGCCCAATACCGACGACGGGCTTCGGGCGCGTTGAGGAACTCCTGGAACATCATGGGCTGGCGCCCGCGCCGCACGCCTTCGCTGTCGCGGTAATCGGGGATGCCCGATGAGGTGCTGATGCCCGCGCCGGTCAGCACGGCGAAGGAGCGGTCACTCATCCAGTGCAAGAGGGATTCGACGCTGGAGGGGGTGGGCGTGTCGAGCATGGGCGGGGCCTCGTGAATACGGCGGGTGGGCTGATATTAAACGAGGAGTGTCAGCGCTGGTTAAAGCGGGTTCATCTTTCAAGGACAGCTGCAGACTCTCGTGGGAGCGAATTCATTCGCGATTGCATCCGGACAGCCAGCGTCGCTTCAGGCTGACTCACCGCTATCGCAAATGAATCGCTCCCACCGGGCAAGCGGTCAGGCGCAGGAACGGGGTGCACCGCTTAGCTCAACAACTCGGCAAACGCCTTGTCGGCCTCCAGCACCGCAGGCAATGCAGCGAACAGCGCGTCTAGGTCAACGCCTTCGAACAGCGGCCCATCGACGGCTTGCTGCGCCTGTGGTGTGGCGCCGCCGTTGTTTTCCAGGGCATCGGAAACCAGGATGGCCTGCGCGACGATCCGCGCATGGGTCGCATCGCCGGGCGCCTGCATCGGACGCGCCTGATAGGCAATGGCGTGTTGAATCACGGGTGGCAATTGCCAGCGCCGCGCCAGTTCCGCCCCGACTTCCGGGTAGCCGAAGCCCAGTTGCAACGTTTCCAGCGCCGCGCGGCTGGTGGTGCCGGTTTTGGTCACGCTGTTGATGCGCTCGGCCACCTGTGGCGCGCCGGTCTGGATCAGCAGTTCGCCAATGTCATGCATGACGCCACAGGTGAAGGCAATTTCAGCGTCGGATTTGGACTGTTTGGCCAGCAGACGGGCAATCCCGGCCACTTGAAAGCTTTTCAGCCAAAAGCCTTTGAGGTCGAAGCTGGCGCTGGCCTTGAACGCGCCGGTTACCGCCGACGCCAGCACCAGTGTACGCAGGGTGTTGAAGCCCAGCCGCATGGCGGCGTCCTCGATACTCGACGACTCCCGCGCCCCCCGAAACCGCGCCGAGTTGGCCAGGCGCAGAATTTTTGCCGAAATCACCGGATCCTTCTCAATGTTGCGGGCGATGTTTTCCAGGTTCGACGACGGGTTGTCGAACTGTTGAATCAGGTCCTGAGCCACTTTGGGGATGCTCGGAAGACTGCCCAAATCCGCGAAGAGTTGCTCGATGCCCATGGCCTTGCTCCTGTTTCGTCTGACTTACAACACCATAGGCAAGATTGGCGAATCTGCACGTCGGGTGATCAGGTTTTGATACAGGCTCCACAGATAGCAGGATGGTGACACACAGGGTGCTGGATAACCGCCAACGTGTGGGAGATTCTATGTCGCCTGATCAACCGCTTTCGCCACCAAGGCGGCTCCCACAAGTATCGCGCCGACCCCAAATCGCGTGTCCAACGCTGTAACTGTGTGAGCCGGCTTGCTGGCGAATGCGTTGTGTCAGCCAATATTTTCATAGCTGGCACAACACATTCGCCAGCAAGCCGGCTCCCACAATGATGTGCGGCAAACTCATGCCCGTTCGCGAAACTGCACCACGTTGCCCTCTGGATCAAACCCATCACACGCCGTAAATCCCCGGGTTGAAAACTGGCCAGACGGCGCATCCACGTGTCCGCCCAGCGCAGGTGCCGCCGCGCGGGTTTCGGCGAGGCTTTTCACCGGGAACACCAGCTTGAGGGCCGTGTTTTCACGGCGTTCGGGTGGGTCGGTGATATTGATTCGGTCGCACACTGCTTTCGGAATGCCGTGAATCACCAGTTGGTATACCTCGGACTCCAGCACAATCAGGCGGTTTTCCGTAACGGTCTGGGCCATTCCCAGCAGTTCGCGGTAAAACGCGGCCACCCGAGGCAGGTCTTTGGCAAAGAGCACGGCGCCGTGTTTGGGCAACGAGGGGGCAGATTCAGTCATGGCTCTTCCTTGATCGGTTGTTTTCAGGGTTATTCGTCGAACTTCTTCAAATACGCGTCCACCAGCTCGATCAAACGCTCGCGGCCGAAGCTGTTGCAATGGCCGCCATGCACCACGCGCACTGGCAATTCGCGCAGGCGCTGCATGGTGCGGATGTAGTCGTCGATTGAGGAGTGGGCAAGGTTGTCCAACAACTCACCGTCATAGATGGCATCGCCAGAAAACAGCGTCTGGGTCGAGGCTTCCCACAGACCGATGCTGCCCGGCGAATGGCCGGGCAGGTGCAGCACTTCGAAATGTCGGTTGCCCAGGTCGATGATGTCGCCTTCTTCCAGCGTCCGAGTGACGTGGGCAGCCTGGATTTTCCAGCTCTCAAGGTCGTAGTCGGGTGAGGGCAGGGCGCTGATGATCGGGCCGAGCTTTTCCCCGCCCAGCGTGGCCAGGCTGAAGTCGTTGGGGTCGAAATCCGGCTCTACCAGGGTGAAATAGCCGTCCGATGTGCGCAGGCCCTCAGCCTCTGAGCTGTGCACCAGGCATTCGTCGAATTCGTGGTGGCAGCCCACGTGATCCAGGTGCACATGGCTGGCGACGGCGCTGATGCGCTGCCCGAACACGTGTTTCGCCGCTTCCCGCAAACTGCAAATGCCCATGCCGGTATCGACGACCACGTCCTGATCGCGCCCGCGAATGTGCCAGATGTTGCAGCGCAGCCATGGGGTGACGTGGGGTTCGGTGATCAGGGTAATGGCGTCGTCGATCGTGTTGAACGCGTACCACTGGTCTGCAACTTTCCTGAGCATCTCCGGTGCCTCGATCAACGGGAAAGTCTGGAAGACTCGCAGGTTGGCGAAGTTTTTTGAAGGGCTGGATTCACCCGCTCGCCGTTCTTTTTCATGGCATGCGCGTTGGAGGCAGTTTGTCAGGCAAAAAATCAGTAATATGGCGCAACATCGGTGAGGGCTGCGCCTTCTGCCGAGCCTTCACGACCATATTGATGAAACGCCAGCCCCTGCGTTCGACGGGCGCGCTGGCCAGGAAATAGAGGGTGTCATGGGTAACGAAAGCATTAACTGGGACAAGCTGGGTTTCGACTACATCAAGACCGACAAGCGCTACCTGGCTCACTGGCGCGACGGTGAGTGGGACAAAGGCACCCTGACCGACGACAACGTGTTGCACATCAGCGAAGGCTCCACCGCGCTGCACTATGGCCAGCAGTGCTTCGAAGGCCTGAAGGCCTACCGCGCCAAAGACGGTTCGATCAACCTGTTCCGCCCTGACCAGAACGCCGCGCGCATGCAGCGCAGCTGCTCGCGTTTGCTGATGCCGCACGTGTCGACTGAACAGTTCATCGAAGCGTGCAAGGAAGTGGTGCGCGCCAACGAGCGTTTCATCCCGCCTTACGGCACCGGTGGCGCGCTGTACCTGCGTCCGTTCGTGATTGGCGTCGGTGACAACATCGGCGTTCGCACGGCACCGGAATTCATCTTCTCGGTGTTCTGCATCCCGGTCGGCCCGTACTTCAAAGGCGGCATGAAGCCACACAACTTTGTGATCTCCAGCTACGACCGCGCTGCGCCGCAAGGCACCGGCGCTGCCAAGGTCGGTGGCAACTACGCGGCGAGCATGATGCCGGGCAGCGAAGCGAAGAAAAACGGCTTCGCCGACGCCATCTACCTTGACCCGTTGACCCACTCCAAGATCGAGGAAGTCGGTTCGGCCAACTTCTTCGGCATCACCCACGATGACCAGTTCATCACGCCGAAGTCGCCTTCCGTGCTGCCGGGCATCACACGCCTGTCGCTGATCGAGCTGGCCGAGACCCGTCTGGGCCTGAAAGTCACCGAGGGCGAGGTGTTTATCGACAAGATCGACCAGTTCAAGGAAGCGGGCGCCTGTGGCACCGCCGCCGTGATCACGCCGATTGGCGGTATCAGCTACAAAGACAAGCTGCACGTGTTCCATAGTGAAACTGAAGTCGGCCCGGTGACTCAGCGTCTGTACAAAGAGCTGACCGGCATCCAGTTCGGCGAGATCGAAGGCCCGGCGGGCTGGGTCGTCAAGGTCTGAGCCTGAACGGCAAGCGATAAAAAACCACCGCCAACAGGCGGTGGTTTTGTTTTGGAGTATCACATTCCCTCGGTCAGACACCGTTCTTGTGGGAGACGGCCGGGTGGCGCTCCGCTTGCTGGCGATTGCTGTATATCAGACACAGTTGAGCCGACTGACCCACAGCCTTCGCCAGCAAGCCGGCTCCCACCATTCACGCCTTCAGCGGGCACCTGCCCGACAAACAGGCCAAAGCAAGGATGTTTTATGTTCGCACGAGCAGTATCCCGCCCCCTGCAACGCATGCAGCCGCTGACCTTTTCCTTGAGTGTATTGACCCTCGGTGCCGCCTTCGACGCCTGGGCCGATGATTACGAATACCCTCATGCCCACGAACCCATCGGCACCGTGGAACAGTTGTACGAAGGCACGATGTTGCCGGATCTGGCGGTCAGCACCTACCGCAACATCGACCGACTGTTCCCGACGCGCACCATTACGGCAGGAAATCACCCTTATCCGTTGCCGATGGCGCCCAGGCAGTTGGAAAACGTGGCCTTCACCTGGCAGGGCAAAAAGTACGATCTGTTCGACTATGTCGCGCTGGACAGCGTCACCGCGATGCTGGTGCTCAAGAACGGCAAGATCGCCTACGAAACCTATCAGCGCGGCAACACCGAAAAGACCCGCTGGATGTCGATGTCGATGGCCAAATCCATCACCTCCACGCTCGCCGCTGCCGCGCTGCACGACGGCTCGATCAACAGCCTGGATTCACAAGTGGTCGATTATGTGCCGCGACTCAAAGGCAGCGCGTACGACGGCGTGACGATTCGCAACGTGTTGATGATGTCCTCAGGCGTGAAGTGGACCGAAGCGTTCACCAATCCGGATTCGGACCGCCGAGCGCTGCTCAGGGCGCAGATGTCGCAGACGCCCGGCTCGGTCATGGCGTTGATGGCCAGTCTGACTCGCATCGCCGAGCCGGGCGCGGCCAATAACTACAACACGGGTGAAAGTCAGGTGTTGGCCGAGGTGGTGCACAGCGCGATCAAAATGCCGTTGGCCAATTACCTGACGCAAAAAATCTGGCAGCCTTTTGGCATGGAACACGACGCCAAATGGTGGCTGGATTCGCCTGGTGGCATGGAAATCGGTGGCAGCGGCATCAGCGCCACGCTGCGGGATTTTGGGCGCTTCGGGCTGTTTTTCATGAATGGCGGCAAGATCAACGGGCAGTCGATCCTGCCGGACGGGTGGGTCAAGGAAGCGACATCGCCCACGACCCTCAAGGGCGGCAAACCGCTGAATTATGGCTACATGTGGTGGCCCGCTCAGACCGAGGCATCGATTCGGGACGGTGCGTACTCGGCCATCGGCATGCAGGGCCAGAACATCTACATCAACCCTGCGCAGCAGGTGGTGATCGTGACCTTTGGTGACCAGCCCAAACCGTTGCGCAGAAACCTCATCGCGCCGTTGGCGTTCTTCGATGCGGTGGTCGAGGCGGTGAAATAAGCTTACTGCCCCAGGTTGCCGAGCAGGTCAGCCTGCACGATTTCCACCCAGTATTCGTCTGGATCGCTGATGAAGGCCACGTGTTTCATGCCTTTATCCAGACGTTTGACGAAGGGCACGCCTAACGACTCGAAGCGTGCGCACGCCGCTTCGATGTCCGGCACGGAAAAGCAGATATGACCGAAGCCACGCGGATCCTTGTTGCCGTTGTGGTACTGAGAGTCATCGCTTTCCGTGCCCCAGTTGTGGGTCAGTTCCAGCACCGATTCGCGGCTGAAGGTGTAACTCATGCGGCTTGATGTGTCGTCTGGCACGGGTTCGCCCTGGGTCATCGCCAGAAACAACAACGAAAACTTCGCCTCGGGAAAGTCCACCTTGCGCAGCAGCCGCATGCCCAATACCCGCGTGTAGAAATCCAGCGAGCGCTCGGGGTCCTTCACCCGCAACATCGTGTGGTTGAACACGTACTCCTGAGTGACGGCATCGGGCGTGAGGCACACACCGGGTTGGGTTTCGCTGACGAAAGACATGGCAGGGCGCTCGTATTGAAAGAGACGCCAGTCTAGAAAGCCCATGGGCGCAGCGGGTAATACCGGATTACTACGAACAAGAACTCCACCGCCTCTGTAGCAGTCCGGCTTGCCGCGGTAGCGCCCATCAAATCGCTACCGCCGGCAAGCCGGACTGCTACAGAGGGGGTGGCGCAATCCATTAATCCCGTGCCCGATCATGAAATTTTCGGGCTTATAACCACGTAGTAGGTCGCTATTACCTACCCGATTTTCGCCCGACTACTATCAAAACAGCTTGATGCACCGACAAAAAAAATAACAAGGACAAAAGCCATGAAAGACCTGACGCTCGATCGTCGCCGCTTTCTGCAGGGAAGCGGCGGGCTGTTGTTGGGAACACTGCTGTTTGGTTCCGGACCCATTGCACTGCTTGCGCCTAGCCGAACCTGGGCGTTGGAAATGAACACCCTCGACAGCGCCACCGGCAGCCGCTTGCTGCTGGTCATCCGGCGCATCTTCCCCCACGACACCATGGAAGACGCTGTCTATGCGTTCTCCGTCAAAGCCCTCGATGAAAAAGCCTCCCAAGACCCCGGCATCGCCGACCTCTTGAAAAAGGGCCTGGCCGATCTGGATCAGCGCGCCGGGGGCGACTGGAGCAAGCTGCCCGAAGACCAGCAAGTGGGCTTGCTCAAACAAATACAGGGCGAGCCATTTTTCGCGCTGGTACGCGGGGTCTCCGTCAACAGCCTGTACAGCAACGAACTGGCCTACAAACACTTCGGTTATGAAGGCGCCTCCTTCCCCCATGGCGGCTATATCCATCGCGGTTTCAACGACCTCAAGTGGTTGCCGAACCCGCCGGTCGATGCCAGTCCCGCTGTGCCTGCCTGAGGAGCGCAATCATGACGACTTACACGTTGGACGACGATTCAGTGGTGGTGATCATCGGCTCGGGCGCAGGCGGCGGAACGCTGGCCAACGAGCTGTGCCAGAAAGGCATACCCGTGGTGCTGCTGGAAGCCGGAGCGCGGCAATCGCCGGGCACGTTCATCAACGATGAATGGCCTTCGTTCTCGCAACTGTCCTGGGGCGACATGCGCACCACGTCAGGCTCGTGGCGGGTGGCCAGGGATTTCCCGAACCTGCCCGCCTGGATCTGCAAGACCGTCGGCGGCACCACCACCCACTGGGCGGGTGCCAGCCTGCGCTTTCAGGAGCATGAATTCCGCGCATTGGACACTTATGGGCAAGTGCAGGGCGCGAACCTGTTGAACTGGCCGATCACTCTCGCCGAAATGGAGCCGTATTACGCCCGCGCCGAAGACAAGATGGGCGTAACCCGGACGAATAACATCGATGGCCTGCCGGGCAACAATAACTTCAAGGTGCTGTACAACGGTGCGCAGAAAATGGGCTACACCGAGTGCTCCACCGGCCACATGGCGATCAACAGCAAACCCCGTGCAGGTCGCGCCGGTTGCCAGCAACTGGGCTTCTGCTTCCAGGGCTGCAAGATGGGTGCAAAGTGGTCGACCTTGTACACGGAAATCCCCGCCGCCGAGGCCACGGGCAAACTGGAGCTGCGCACCCAATGCCATGCGGCGAAGATCGAGCACGACGATAAGGGCCGGGTCAACGCCGTGGTGTATTTCGACGGTCTGGGCAAGGAGCAGCGGCAAAAAGCGCGGGTCGTGGCCGTGGCGGGCAATTCGATCGAAACGCCGCGCTTGTTGCTCAATTCGGCCAGCAGCCAATTCCCTCATGGGCTGGCCAATGGCTCGGGCATGGTGGGCAAGCATTACATGCGCCACACCACGGGCAGCGTTTACGCGTCGTTCAAGGAGGATGTGCATTTTTATCGCGGCACCATCATGGCCGGAATCATCAGTGACGAAATCCATCACAAACCGGACCGCGGATTCGTGGGTGGTTACGAGATGGAAACCATTTCCCTGGGGCCATCGTTCCTTGCGGCGTTCTTCAATCCGGGCGCCTGGGGGCGGGATTTCACCGACGTGATGGAGCAATACAGCAAGCTGGCCGGGATGTGGATCGTCGGCGAAGACATGCCGCAGGAGAACAACCGCATCACCCTCAACGACAGCGTCAAGGACAAGTACGGATTGCCGGTGCCCAACGTGCATTACGACGATCACCCCAATGACGTGGCCATGCGCGAGCATGCATTCAAACAAGGGGAGGCGTTGTATTCGTCGGTGGGGGCGGTGAACACCTTCCGGGTGCCGCCATACCCCTCGACGCACAACCTGGGCACCTGCAGGATGAGTGAGAAGCCTCAGGATGGCGTGTGCAACAAGCACGGCCAAAGCCATGAGATTCCCAACCTGTTCATCTCCGATGGCAGCCAGTTCACCACCAGCGCTGGGGAGAACCCGACGCTGACCATCGTGACCCTGGCGATTCGGCAAGCGGAGTTCATTGCCGATGCCTTGCAGACCCGGGCGATTTGAACGCTGGTGAGATGAGCCCCTGTGGGAAGTCATTCGCGAAGGCGTGGGTACCCGCGACATTATTAAGTCGCCTGGCACTCCGCTTTCGCGAATGAATTCGCGTCCACAGGGTTACGTGTCTGCTGCGCCACAACGCTGCACCGAAGCGACAGTCATCTCCCACCCTGTCCCGGGATTTCAGGGCAAAACGCCGTATTCCAGCAACAACGCTTCCATCCAGTCCATGAACACCCGGCAGCGTTGCGGCACATGGCGGCGGTGGGCGTAGAGCAGTGAGACGGGCATCGGCGCAGGTTGGAAGTCAGGCAGGATTTCCACCAGTTCGCCGCGCCGAAGCTGGTAATCATGGGACAGACAGGGCACCTGCACGATGCCTAGCCCGCCGAGGCAGGCGGCTTCGTAGGCTTCGATGTAATTGACCGTGACGCTGCAGGGCATGGTGACGTAATGGTCTTTACCCTCGCGATGGTATTCGAACCTGGCCTGGCTGGCGCCGAAGGCCGACACGTAGTTGATCAGCCGGTGTTGCTGGAGGTCGTCCAGTGTCTGCGGCACGCCATAGCGTTGCGCGTACTCGGCACTCACGCAATTGATCATCCGAAAATGCCCGACGCTACGGGCCACCAGTGAAGTGTCGGGCAATTCGCCGACGCGCATCACGCAATCGAAGCCCTCCCGAATCAGATCGACGCGGCGGTCTGTGCTGCTGATCTCCACTTCAATCAATGGATGGCGGTCCAGGAACTCACCTAGCCGTGGCATGACCAGCCGACGCGCCACGGCGGTGGGCATGTCGACCCGCAGGCGGCCAGAGAGCGCCGCGCTGTCCTGACGGAACAGACTCTCCAGTTCATCCATTTGCGCCAGCAAATCCTTGCTGCGTTCGTAGAGTGCCTGACCGTCCGGGGTGGTCTGGACCTTGCGCGTGGTGCGTTGTAGCAGACGCGTATCGAGCAGTTGCTCAAGGGCGCGAATCTGCTCGGACACACTGGAGCGCGGCAGGCCCAGCGCAGCGCTGGCCAATGTGAAACTGGACAGTTCGGCGACCCGGACAAAGGTCTTCAGCAAGTCGAGTGTGTTCATGCTCTTACGCCTGATTGTTCGGCCTGTGCGATCAGTGCTGTCGAATTGCACCGGTTTATCTAGGGCAGTTGCGAACAATACAGTGCGCCTCATGAACTGCAAACAACCCATTCGAGGTGATACATGAGCAACAAGATCGCAATTATTACTGGCGCCAGCCGCGGGCTGGGCAAGAACGCTGCACTGCATCTGGCACGTCAGGGCGTGGACATCATCGGCACGTACCACAGCCGCGAAGACGACGCGCACAAGGTCGTCTCCGAAATCGAGGCGCTGGGTGGCAAGGCAAAAATGCTGCAACTGGACGTCGGTGACAGCAGCCGTTTCGACACGTTCGCCACTCAGGTTGCGGCTGTGCTGAACGCGTATTTCAAGGCCGAGCGGTTTGATTTTCTGGTGAACAACGCTGGCGTCGGGATGTACGCCAGTTGTGCGGACACTACCGAGTCGCAGTTCGATCAACTGATGAAGGTCCACTTCAAAGGGCCGTTTTTCCTGACCCAGAAGCTCTTGCCCCTGATCGCGGATGGCGGACGCATCGTCAACGTGTCGTCGGGTTTGGCGCGCTTTTCGCCCATCGGCTACGCGGCGTATGCGTCGATGAAAGGGGCGATCGAGGTGTGGACCCGTTACCTGGCCCGCGAACTGGGGCCTCGCGGTATCACCGTCAACGCCCTGGCTCCTGGCGCTATCGAGACCGATTTCGGCGGCGGGACGGTGCGTGACAATACTGAGGTCAACGCGTGGGTGGCGGCGAATACGGCGATGGGGCGTGCAGGCGTGCCCGATGACATCGGCGCGGCGATTGCGATGTTGCTGGGCGACGGTGGTCGCTGGATCACCGCCCAGCGCATCGAAGCGTCGGGCGGCATGTTCGTCTGATCCAGACTGTGAGGGTGCTTATCCGTTGATGTAATAGATGCACAGCGACAGGGTGACCAGCGAACCAATGGTCGAAATCAGGATCGTGCTGGACACCACCGACGCCTCGCGCTTGTAGTATTCGGCCAGCATGAACGGGCCGGTCCCAGTGGGCAGGGCGCTGAGCAGCAGGGCGCTGTTGGCCCACAGCGGCGGCAGGTGGAAGACCTTGAACGCCAGAAACCAGGTCAGCAACGGATGGGCGATCAGTTTGATCAGCACAAGAAGGCTCGTGCCATGGCGCGGGCCTTCTTGTTTATGGGCCAGAAACAGACCGAGGGAAATCAGTGCGCAGGGCGTCGTGGCCGCGCCGAGCAGGCTGAGAAACTTGTCCAGTGCACCGGGCAACGGAATCCCCGTTGAGGCCCAGCAGGCACCGAGGATGGGCGAAACGACCAGTGGATTTTTCGCCAGCGCGGTCAGCACCTTGAGCACGATGCGGTGTACATGGGCTTCACTCTGCAAACCAATCTCGATGCAGATCAGCGCGATACCGAACAGTACGCAGACCACCAATAACGATGCGATCAACGCCGGTTCAAGCCCGCTTTGCCCGAGCACCATTACGCACAGCGGGATGCCGATGTAACCGGTGTTGGCGTAGGACGCGCTCAAGGCGTCGATGCTGGCGTCGGCAAAATGGCCGGCTTTCTTGCGCAGCAGCAGGAGGGTGACGACGAACATTGCCATTGTCGACAGCGTAAAGACCGCGACAAAACCGGGGTGCCAGATCTGCTCCCAAGTGGCCGTTGCCGTGGCGGTGAACAGCAGCGCGGGCAGGCATAGCCAGACCACCATCCGGTTGATCTCCGACGCGGCGGTCGGGCCAAGGCGGTTGGTGCGACGACACAGATAACCGACCAGAATCAGGGCAAAGATGGGCAACAGCACGTTCAAAACGGAAGACATTGAATCTCGGCTCGGGCTTTCTCGGAGGGGACGCTTAAGAAGGGGCGTTGACGAACGGCTTCGAAAGGCGCGCGTTGAAACAAGCGGCAAAGATTAAAGTCGGAAATCGTGAGCGTCCAACCTTTCTCGCCCTTGACACGAGATTTTAATGTCGGCGGAGGACTGAGCCAGAGCGGTTGGCAGCCATCGGCAGCGCGCCACCGCCGGCGAGCCGGACGGCTACAAGGGATTTGTGTTGCAGAGAGAAGGAGCACGCATCGGATTCGTAGCAGCATGGCTTGCCTGCGGCGGCGGCCTCTCAATCGCCGCCGTCGGCGAGCCGGGCTGCTACAGAGAGGGTTAGAGCGCTTCGGCGACGCTCTGGCTCAACGGCGTCGTCGCCCGGCCGATCAACGCGCTCAACTGGTGGCCGTCATCGAACAACGCACCTTTGGCAGCGGCCGCGTCGGAGTTGGCCAGCAGTTCGGCCACGAACTCGGGCAACCCGGCGTTCAGCAGCGCGGCTTTGTACTGGGCTTCGGGAAGGTCGGTGTAGACCACCGGTTTACCGGCTTGTCGGGCCACTTCAGCGGCGAATTCGCTCAAGGTGTACGAGCTGTCCCCTGCGAGCTCATAGGTCTTGCCTGCCTGTGAATCGCTGGCGGTCAACACGGCAACCGCTGCGGCGGCGTAGTCGGCCCGCGCTGCCGAACTGATGCGACCTTCACCGGCGCTGCCGAAGTGCGCGCCGTGGGCCAGATCACCCGCAATGCCAGCGGTGTAGTTTTCGTGATACCAGCCATTGCGCAGCACCACCGCAGGCACTCCGGATTGCGTCAGGGCAATTTCCGTCTGATGGTGTTCTGCGGCCAGCCCCAGCAACGAGGTGTCGGCGCGCAGCACGCTGGTGTAGCCCAGCAATTTCACACCGGCCCGTTTGGCGGCGTCGATCACGGCCTTGTGTTGAGCAAAGCGCTGGCCAATTTCGCTGGAAGAAATCAGCAGCACCTTCTCGGCCCCGGCAAAGGCACCGTCCAGCGTGTCAGGTTGCGAGTAATCGGCCTTGCGCACCTGAACGCCCAGCGCCGCGAGATCAGCCGCTTTTTCCGGGCTGCGCACGGCCGCGACGATGTGCGACGCCGCCACTTTCTTCAGCAATCGTTCGATGACCAGACGGCCCAGTTGGCCCGATGCACCCGTGATGACGATCATGTGGAGTTCCTTTAGTGAGTTGGGATGTGCATCCAGCATAGAGCGCATGCTAACCTTTCGTAAGTACGCACAAAAAGGTAAGTGCCATGAACGATATGTCCAGCCCCTCTCCCGAAAGCGTTTCACTGCTTGAGCGCATCCGCATGGGGGAAGTCCTGGCGCGGGATTGCCCGTCGCGAGAAATCCTCAACCACGTCTGTAGCCGTTGGGGCGTATTGGTACTGGTGGTGTTGCTGGACGGCATGCACCGCTTCAGCGAACTGCGGCGCAAGATTGGCGGGGTGAGCGAAAAAATGCTCTCACAAACCCTGCAAAGTCTGGAGCAGGACGGTTTCGTCGACCGCAAGGCCCTGCCCGTGGTGCCGCCTCACGTGGAGTACAGCCTGACACCCTTGGGCAAGGAAGTGGCGGTGCAGGTTGACGGGCTGACCACCTGGATCGAGCAGAATCTGCCACGAATCATGGAAGCCCGCGAGGCCCGGACAGGCGAGCCGGTGTAGGTGTCCGGGCCTTGCTGGATCTCCACTCGCTGATCTACCGCTCGATCGTGCGGCTCCAGCGGGCGTTCCATTCCGGGCGGATCTGGTTGACCTGATCCCAGTCGATGGTCACGGCCGTTTCCAGGTACTTGTTCATCGCTTCGACCTGCCCACGGGTGCGGTCGCTGGTCGGGGTTTTCGGGTTGGACGGGATCTGGTCGCCCAACTCCAGCGCCGGAGCCTGGGCTTCGGGGGTGAGCAGGAACTCGGCCAGTTTCTGCGCCAGTTCCGGCTGATCGTTGTTGGCGATGGTGCATTCGGCGACGTTCAACACCACACCGCCTTCCTTGGGCGGGGCGTATTCCACCGGCACACCCTTGAGCTTCAATGCCGTCACTTGGGTCGGCGTCAGCGGGAACAGCGCGGCTTCGCCAGTCTGGACCATCTCGGAAATTTTCGCCGAGCTTGCGATGTATTCCAGCACGTTCGGGCCGACGGTTTTCGGCCAGGCTTTGAAGCCCGGTTCGACGTTGGTTTCGTTACCGCCCTGCAAGCGGTTGAACATCAGGAAACCGTGCAGGCCGAAGGTGCTGGAAGCCAGTGACTGGAATACCAGTTTGTCCTTGTAGCGCTTGTCGGCCATGTCCGCCCATGACGTCGGTGCGCTCCAGCCGTTTTCCTGAAACATTTTGGTGTTGTAGGCCAGGCCCGTGACGCCCAGGCTCACGGCCACTGCCTCGTCCTTGATTTTGCCTTTGGCCGGGATGTCGGCCAGGGTTGCGTTCGGTTGCAGCTTGCCGCACAGCCCCATGGAAATCGCCCGGTACATGATGCCGTCGTCGAGGAACATGACGTGCATCTGCGGGTTGTCCCTGCTGGCCTGCACTTTGGCGAGGATGTCCGAGGAGGTGCCCGGCACGATCACCACCTTGACTTTGTTGGCCTTCTCGAAGGCAGGCAGCACCTGATCGGCGTAGAGGCGTTCCATGGTGCCGCCGTTCATACCCAGATACAGCGTGGTTTCGGCGTGGGCGGTGGCCGCTGCCAGCGTGGCGGCGGCCAGTGGCAGGCCGGTCAGGGCCAGACGTTTCATTTTTTTCAGGGTGTTCATGGCTGCGATCTTCCTCTGAGCAAAGGGATAACGTTGTCCGCGCTTTGAGGCGCGGCAGTGGCAGGCTGTACCGCTTGAAAACGGGTGATCGAGAAGGCATCGAGGGCGATGTCCGGCGCGCCCTTGCAGACCATCTGCGCCAGCGCTTCTCCTGCCGCCGGGCCAATCTGAAAGCCCGAACCGGCAAAGCCGAAACCGTGCAACAGACCGGGTTGCGTAGCACTGGCGCCGAGCACGGGTTCGCGATCCGGCAGGTAACCCTCGGTGCCGCTCCAGGTGCGAATCGCCTGAGCGCCCGCCAGCGGCGGGTACAGTTCGACGGCGTTGCGCAGGATCTCCAGAATTGCCGCCTGGCCTGGCCGCGCCCGGGTTGGATCAAGCGCAAAGCCCTGACCGCCGCCGAGCACGCAATTGCCCCGCGCCACCTGCCGGGCGTAAATGCCACCGCCCTCGACCCCCGTGCTGACGTCCATGAACATCGGCAGTGGTTCGGTGACCAGCATGGCCGGATGGCCGGAGCGCATCGGCACCGGCTCGCCGAACTGTTCGGCCAATCCAGCCGCCCAGGCGCCAGCGCAGTTCAACAGCCACGGTGCGCGGAAATTCTGGCCGCTGGCGGTGCGTACATCGAAGGTGTGTCCGTCATGGCTGACGCTGGTGACGTGCGCCTGTTCGAAGGCTTGCGCCCCCGCCCGCCGTGCTGCCAGGGCGAACGCTGGAGAAACGAGGCGCGGGTTGGCGTGGCCGTCGTCCGCGCACAGTGAGGCGCCCACCGCGACGTCGCCTGCCCACGGGAAGCGCGCGCGCAGTTGCGCGCGATCCAGCAATTGCAGGTTCAGGGCAAAGCCTCGCGAGGCCTGTGCATAGGCCGCCAGCGCGGCCATGTCCTTGTCACTGCGTGCCAGCTTCAGATGGCCGGAGCGCAGGTATTCGCCGTCGATCCCGATCAGGTTTTGCAAGTCGGTCCAGAGACCGTGAGCGCGTTGCGATAAGGGTAATTGCGACAACGGGCGTCCCTGGCGCCGCACACCGCCATAGTTGACGCCGCTGGAGTGCGAGCCGAAAAAATCCCGTTCCAGCAAGGCCACGCGTTTGCCCGCTCTGGCCAGAAACAGCGCAGCCGATGAACCGACAATGCCGCCGCCGATGACCACAGCATCCACTTCGAGTGGCCGACTCATGGTTCGATCTCCACGCCAAACGGCAGCGGTTTGATCGGCGCTTGCCCGCGCAAACGCCCAACGCTGGAGATCTCCCTGCCCGACGCCTGCGCGACGAGCTCAGTCGCCGCCATCCCGCACATTCGCCCCTGACAGCGGCCCATGCCGACCCGACACATGGCCTTGACCCGATTCACCTCCCAATGCCCCTCGGCGACGGTGCGACGAATGTCCCCCGCGCTGACTTCCTCGCAGCGGCACACGGTCATCTCGTCCGGTGCGTTGGCCGCCCAGTGTTCGGGGAAGGGGAACGCGGTTTCCAGGCCGTGGCGAAAACGCTGGATACGGTCGAGCTTGCGTTGCAGTTCCTCGCTGCGGGCCTTGTCGGTCTGATGCCCGGTGTCAGCCAGTAACGTCAGCGCGGCCAGTTCACCGGCCATTTCCGCAGCGTCGGCGCCCATGATGCCTGCGCCGTCTCCCGCCAGATAAACGTCTTCCCGGCTGCTGCGGCCTTGTGCATCGCGACGGGGCAGCCAGGCCCGATTCAACGGGCTCCAGTTGAACTCGCAGCCGAGCAGGTCGGCCAATTGGGTTTCGCTGCGCAAGGCGTGGGCGAACGCGACGGCATCGCAATCCAGACGTCTGAGTTGCTCACCCTCGCGCCATTGCACGCTGTTGATCCGTTGCTGCCCCTGAATGCTGTCCAGCGCAACGCCCTGATGCACGGTGATGCCATGGGCGGTGAGCCAGCTTCGGTAATAGACGCCCTTGGCCAGCGTGGCAGGTTGTCCCAGCAGCGCGGGCAGGGCGCGGGTCTGGGCGGACAGCGGCGAGCTGTCGAGTACGGCGACAACCTTCGCACCGGCCTTGGCGTATTGATACGCCACCAGGTAGAGCAACGGCCCGCTGCCCGCGAACACCACGCGCTCGCCAATGGCGCAGCCCTGAAACTTCAGCGCGATCTGCGCAGCGCCGAGGCTGTACACGCCGGGTAACGTCCAGCCCGGCACCGGCAATATCCGGTCGGTGGCGCCGGTCGCGACGATCAGGCGCCGGTAGCTCACCTGCGTGGCGACCCCATTCGACAGGGTGTCCAGCGTCTGCGCTTCGGCATTCCACACCAGGGTTTCAGGGCGGTAGTCGATGTCGTTCGCCAGCCGATCCAGCGTCGAATGCACGGCTTGCGCTTTCGCCGCTTCGAAGCCGTAGAGCGCTTTGGCCGAGCGCTTGAAGTTCTCCGGCTGACGCCGATAGATCTGGCCGCCGCCTCGCAGGCTTTCGTCGATCAAGCAAGGGCGCATACCGTAGGCGACCAGGGTTTGTGCGGCACGGATACCGGCAGGGCCTGCGCCGACGATGACGATGTCCGATCCGTTCATAGGCAGCGCCCCGGTTCGCGGGCCACCGTGAGTCCGGCTTCCAGCGGTGTGGCGCAAGCGCGCACCCGGCGGCCATCGCCCAGTCTGACCCAACAGTCCTGACAGGCGCCCATCAGGCAGAACCCGGCCCGGGGTTCGGCGCTAAAATCGCTGCCGCGCAGATGGTCGGCACAGGTCAACACGGCGGTCAGCAGGGTATCGCCTTGCAGGCCGTGGGCGGGCTGGCCGTCGAGGGTGAAGGACAGAATCTGGCGGTCGTGTTCGGCCAGTCGTTTCAGTAATGCCATGGTGCGTTCCCCTTCAGGCCCCTGCAGCGGTGAATGTTCAAAAGGTCGGTCATCAGTGACGCCCCACCAATACGCGGTCCAGGCCGTAGACCCGGTCGAGGATGATCATCGTGGCCGCCGTCAGGGCGATGACCAGCGCCGACACGGCGGCCATCATCGGGTCGATGGATTCGGTGGCGTAGACGTACATGCGCACCGGCAAGGTTTGCGTCGAGGGTGAGGTGACGAAGATTGACAGCGTCACTTCGTCGAAACTGTTGATGAACGCCAACAGCCAGCCACCCGCCACACCTGGCAGGATCATTGGCAGGGTGATCTGGCGGAACAGCGTGAAGCGACTGGCACCCAGCGATTCAGCCGCCTGTTCGGCGCTGCGATCCATGCCGATGGCGGCCGCGATCACCAGACGCAGCACATAGGGCGTGATCACCACGACGTGAGCGAGCATCAGCCAGACAAAGCTGCCGTTGACCCCCATCAGTGCGAACAGGCGCAGCATCGCCACGCCCAGCACCAGGTGGGGAATGATGATCGGTGACAGAAACAGGCCGTTGAGGAAGTCGCGCCCCGGAAACTGATAGCGGGTGATCGCCAGCGCAGCGGGGACCGCGATCAGGGTTGCCAGGGTCGCAGCGACCACGGCCAGGATCAGGCTGTTGTAGAACGACTGAATGAAATCGGCGCGTTCGAAAACGGCACGGAACCAGCGCAGGGAAAAGCCATGCCACGGCAGGCTCAAGGTGTTTTCCGGGGTAAACGCCACCAGACACACCACCAGCAGCGGCGCTAGCATGAACACCACGATCAGGGCGTGAAAAGACAGGGCCAGAGGGCCGTTCTTGGACATCGGTCATTCCCCCAGGGATTTTTTATAGCGGCCTTCCACCAGCCGGTTCCACGACAGCATCACCAGCAGGTTGATCAGCAACAGCGCGACGGCAATGGCGGCGCCCATGGGCCAGTTGAGTTCCGAGAGGTACTGGTCGTACACCGTGGTGGCGACCATCTTCAGACGGCGACCGCCCAGCAGGCCGGGGATCGCGAAGGAGCTGGCCGACAGGCCGAACACGATCAGGGTGCCGGACAACACACCGGGCATGACCTGCGGCAGCACCACCTGACGCATCACTGTGGCCTGGCTGGCGCCCAGTGACAGGGCGGCCTGCTCGGCGGAGCGGTCGAGTTTCTGCAACGAGGTCCACACCGGAATGATCATGAACGGCAGCATCACGTGCACCAGCGCCAGCACCACCGCGAACGGGGTATAGAGAAGCTTGAGCGGGCGCCCGCCCAAGGCCTGAATTGCCTGATTGATCAAGCCGTCGGCGCCCAGCAACAGGCTCCAGCCGAAGGCGCGCACCACCACTGAGATCAGCAGCGGGGTCAGGATCAGAATCAGAAAGATCGAGCGCCACGGCGTGCCCATGCGACTGAGGATGTAGGCCTCGGGAACGCCGATCAGCACGCAGAGCAGCGTCACCAGTGCGCTGATCCAGAACGTGCGAAAGAAGATCTCGTAGAAGTACGAGTCGGTGATCAGGTTCAGGTACTGGGCGAAGGTCCAGTGATTGCCCTTGACCCCCACTTCGTAGTCGAACACGTTGAACGACAGCACCAGGGTCAACAGCAACGGCACCACCAGCAGGCCGACGAACAGCGCCAGTGCCGGGGTCGAGAGCAGGTAGCCGCGACCGCTGTCGCGCATCAGGGTTGTGGCACTCATGCCGACACCTCGTCAGCACTGAGCACCCGCAGCAGTTGCGCGGGCCAGTCCAGGCCCACGGCGGTGCCTTCGATCATGGGCGCATCGCCGTTGTTTCGACGCACCACCGTCAACTCGCCAATCGGGGTTTCGATGCGATAGAGCCACTGACTGCCGAGGAAGTAGCGGGTGATGATCCGTCCCTGCAAACGGCCTTCACCGGCACTCACCAGGTCGATCTTTTCCGGACGCAGGCTCAGGGTCAGTTCGCCGTCGCCATGTTGCTCCCGTACTTGCGCCGCGCCGCTGTGATCGCGATCGCCACGCAGCAGATTGGCCTTGCCGACGAAGCCGGAAATGAACCGCGTGCGCGGGTGCTCGTACAGTTTGTACGGCTCGTCGATCTGGGTGATGCGCCCGGCCTGCATGACCACCACGCGGTCACTGATCGACAGCGCTTCGGCCTGATCGTGGGTGACCATCAGCGTGGTAATACCCACTTCGCGCTGAATACGGCGGATCTCGAACTGCATCTCTTCACGCAGATTGGCGTCAAGGTTGGACAGCGGTTCGTCCAGCAGCAGCACCGGCGGTTCGATCACCAGCGCTCGGGCCAGCGCCACCCGCTGGCGCTGGCCGCCAGACAATTCGCGCGGGTAGCGCTCGGCGTGTCTGTCCAGCCGCACCAGCTCCAGCACCCGTGCCACGCGGCGCTGAATGTCGGCGCCTGGCACCTTGCGCATCTTCAGGCCGAACGCGACGTTGTCGCGAACGGTCATGTGCGGAAACAGCGCGTAAGACTGAAACACCACGCCCAGGCCCCGGCTGGCCGGTTTGGCGTGGGTGATGTCGCGCCCATCGAGAAGGATTTTGCCCGAGGTGACGTCGACGAATCCGGCAATCATTTGCAGCGTGGTGGTCTTGCCGCAGCCGGAAGGGCCGAGCAAGGACACGAATTCGCCTTGTTCCACCGACAGATCCGTGGCGACCACCGCGTCGACGGCGCCGTAACGTTTGCAGAGTGCCTGGAGCTGAAGAAATGCCATGGCTGCGTTCCACCTCTTGTTCGTGCACGCCGTCGGCATGCGTTTTTTATGGGCAGATGCGAAGAGAGAAAACATGCGCGTTGCGACGTCACTTCAACGTCGAAGCACTCTGGACGCTGGCGCTCGATCTGGTGTCGGCTGCCGCTGTTGTTCAAATCGCCCTGTGGACTGATCCTAGGTCGAAGAATAGGATGGGCTCAACGACGAATTTCATTGAGCGAGTAGTATTTTCAAGTTTATTCACTCAATGGATAGAAAAAGGAAAAAGTGAAAAATGAATTCCACTGATCGGAATGAAGAAACGAAAGAAACAGGAGTGGGCGCGGTGTCGCGACTGTTCGCGGTGCTGCGTTGCCTGGGCGAATGCCCTGAAGGCGGCGAGCGGGTGACGCAACTGGCGCAGCAGATCGGCCTGTCGCAACCCACGACTCACCGGCTGCTGCGCAGCCTGATGGACGAAGGCATGGTCGAGCAGGACGCTCGCAGCAAACGCTATCGCCTGAGCCTTGAATTCTTCGCGCTGGCTGCCAGAGCCGGGCAGACCGGTAACCTGCGGGATGTGGTGCGGCCGAGCCTGCTGCGCCTGTCGGCCTCGCTGGGGGATTCATTGTTTTTGCTGGCGCGCAGCGGGTTTGATGCGGTGTGCCTGGACCGCAGCGAGGGGCCGTACCCGATTCGCACCTTTACCGGCGACATCGGTGGGCGGGTGGCGTTGGGGGTGGGGCAGGGTAGCTTGGCGATTCTGGCGTTTCTGCCCGAGGAGGAGCGCGACACCGTCATCCGCTACAACTTGCCACGGCTGCGGGATTTTCACCTGTACGACGAAGTCATGCTGCGCTCGGAAATCGACAACGTCCGACGTCTGGGCTATGCCGCGCGCAACACCGGGGTGCTGGAGGGCATGGCGGGTCTCGCGGTGCCGATTCTTGATCGAGAAGGGCGTGCAGTGGCGGCGCTGAGCGTGGCGACCATCACCGACCGGCTCAACGCCGAACGCATGCCGACCGTGGTCGAGATGCTCAAACGGGAAGCGGCCGCCATCGGGCAGAAGATCAATCCGTTTGACCCGGTGCTGCGCAGGCCATCGCAGGTGTTTGGGCAGAAGGATGCATAAACCGGCGACACCTGTTTGGCTGTCGACGCGTGCAGAGCCGATCGCTTTGAATTCAACACGTTAGGGCGGGGCGCGTCAGGTTGTTGACTGCACATTTCGACTGTCCCTTGACGCTTTCAGACCGCCTGTCGGATCTCGCCCACAGCGCTTAAAGAACCCCCGCGCGAAGTCGAATCAGCCTGTGTAAGCCCACCGTTTTGAGCGTTGCTGAAACGGCGGCACAGGGATGTGGCCAGCAGGCAACTTTCGGCAACTGCCATACCGGCAGACCGAAGACCGCAGTCCTCCCTGACGAGATTCCCCATATGTTCAAATCCCTGAGATTGCAGATCCTCGCGCTGCTCAGCGCCAGCCTGGTGCTGGTGCTGTTGATCGCGCTGGCCTGTTTCCAATTCCTCTCCAGTAACGTTCACGCCTATCGCGGCCTGTTGGATGGCCCGCTGCAGGCGTCCCAACTGGTCGATCAGGCCAATCTTCAGTTCAAGGTTCAGGTGCAGGAGTGGAAGAACGTGCTGCTGCGTGGCAAACAGGCGGCGGATCGCGACAAATTCTGGGGCCAGTTCGAGGATCAGGAGCGTCAGGTGCAGGACACGCTGGGCCGTTTGAGTGCGATGAACGATCTGGATGCTGCTACCAAAAATCAGGTCGACAAGCTGCGTGACGAGCACCGGGCGCTGGGTGTGGCCTATCGCAAGGGCCGTGATGCCTTCGTGGCCGCTGGCGGTGACCCGGTCGCGGGCGATCAGGCGGTCAAAGGTGTGGACCGCGCCGCCAGTGACCAGATGAGCGAACTGGTGGTCAGTC
Source organism: Pseudomonas sp. NPDC088444 (assembly GCF_044900175.1). Taxonomy (NCBI): domain Bacteria; kingdom Pseudomonadati; phylum Pseudomonadota; class Gammaproteobacteria; order Pseudomonadales; family Pseudomonadaceae; genus Pseudomonas; species Pseudomonas sp. NPDC088444. Next base: position 421,067 of record NZ_JBJDNK010000002.1, on the reverse strand, counting down.
TGCGCAAACAAAGCGATGTGCAAGCGACCGTGATCAGCAGCACCGCCGACCAGACCATTCTCATCGGTACCCTGGTGATGCTAGCTTCAGCGTTGCTGGTGGGCGTGCTGACGCTGTGGATGGTCAACCGCAACATTGTTGGCCCGATCAGCATGTTGATCGAGTACGTGGCGCAATTGAGCCAAGGGCGTTTCAGTGACCGAGTGAACGTGACCCGTCAGGACGAACTGGGGCGCCTGGCGGTCGCCGCCAATACCCTGCGTGATTTCCTCGCTGACACCTTCACTCGCCTGAAGCGCAGCACCACGGATCTGGACAGTGCCGGTGGAGAGTTGAAAGCCATCGCTGCATTGATGGCGCAGGGCACCCACGAGCAATTCGAGCGCACCGATCAGGTTGCCACCGCGATGACCGAAATGTCTGCCACGGCACAGGAAGTGGCGCGTCATGCGGCGCAGGCGGCCAATGCCGCGGATGAGGCAGATCGCAGTTCTCAGGACGGCGGCAAGGTCATGAGTGCGACCATCTCCGCGATCAGTCAGATGCGCGCCGAGATCAGCAACACGGCGGAGGTGATTCGTCGTCTGGAAAGCGACAGCGGGCGCATCGGCAAGGTGCTGGAAGTGATTCGCGGCATCGCCGAGCAGACCAACCTGCTGGCCTTGAACGCCGCAATTGAAGCGGCGCGGGCGGGGGATGCCGGTCGCGGCTTTGCCGTGGTGGCGGATGAAGTACGCACCCTGGCCCAGCGCACGGCGGCCTCGACGGCTGAAATCAATCAGATCATCAGTTCGGTGCAGACCGGTGCCGTGGATGCAGCGCTGGCCATTGAAAGCGGTCAGGCGCGCAGTCAGGAAAGTGTCGATCAGGTGGCCTTGGCCGGTTCTTCGCTGGCACGCATTACCGAGGCGGTGGAGGCGATTCGTGACATGAACCGACAGATCGCCACGGCGGCAGAGGAGCAGACCTCGGTGGCCGAAGACATCTCGCGCAACCTCACTGAAATCACCGCCATTGCAACGACCAACCAGAGCAACGTGCAGCGCACCCAGACCGCGAGTCAGGACCTGCATGAATTGTCGGTGGGGTTGAATGATGTGATTTCTCGATTGAGCGCATAGGGCACAACGCCTCTGGAATGAAAAAACGGCACGCCCTGTTCAGAGCGTGCCGTTTTTATTGGCGCATCGGACGCTCATCAGGCGATGACGTCGCTGCTCCATTCGCCGTTGACCAGGCGCTTGAGTCCCAGCGGGTTGGCGTTTTGCAGAGCAGCAGGCAGCAGGCTGTCCGGGTAGTTCTGGTAGCAGACCGGGCGCAGGAAGCGATCGATGGCCAACGTGCCCACCGAGGTGCCACGTGCGTCGGACGTCGCTGGGTACGGGCCGCCGTGGACCATGGCGTCAGAGACTTCCACACCGGTCGGGTAGCCGTTGACCAGAATGCGGCCGACTTTCTCTTCCAGCATCGGCACCAGCCACTGGTACTTTTGCAGGTCGGCGGTTTCACCGATCAGCGTCGCGGTCAGTTGGCCACGCAGGGCCAGCAGCGCGGCTTTCAGTTCAGCGTCGTCAGCCACTTCGATCAGCAGGGTGGTCGGACCGAACACTTCTTCTTGCAGCAGTTCGTCGCCGTTGAGCAGCATGCTCACGTCGGCCTTGAACAGTTGTGCCTGCGCCTGACGGCCTTCCTGCGCCTTACCGGCCAGGTGCGTGACGCTCGGGTGCGCGAGCAGTTTCTGCACGCCTTTGCTGTAGCTGCGCAGGCCGCCTTCGTTGAGCATGGTTTGCGGCGCCTGGCCACCCATGTGCTCTTTTAGCTGTTCGGTGAAAGCGGTCAGGGCTGGAGAGCGAATACCGATCACCACACCTGGGTTGGTGCAGAACTGGCCTGCGCCCAGCACGACCGACGCGGCCAGTTCGCCAGCGATGGTTGCGCCACGGGCAGCGAGTGCGCCTGGCAGCAGGACCACCGGGTTGATGCTGGACATCTCGGCGAACACCGGAATCGGTTGTGGACGCTCGGCGGCCAGTTTGCACAGGGCGTTACCGCCGTGCAGGGAACCGGTGAAGCCCACGCCCTGAATGGCCGGGTGCTTGACCAGACCTTCACCGACGCCACTGCCGAAAATCATGTTGAACACGCCTTTTGGCATGCCGGTTTTCTCGGCGGCGCGGACGATGGCCTGACCGACCAGATCAGCGGTTGCCATGTGGCCACTGTGGGCTTTGACGACCACAGGGCAACCGGCGGCCAGTGCCGAAGCGGTGTCACCGCCAGCGGTGGAGAACGCCAACGGGAAGTTGCTGGCGCCGAACACGGCAATCGGGCCGACGCCGATGCGGTACTGACGCAGGTCAACGCGAGGCAGCGGCTTGCGATCTGGCAGGGCCTGGTCGATGCGCGCACCGAGGAAGTCACCGCGGCGCAGCACTTTGGCGAACAGGCGCATCTGGCCGCTGGTGCGACCACGTTCGCCCTGGATACGGCCCGCTGGCAGAGCGGTTTCCTGGCAAACGAGGGCAACGAAGTCATCGCCCAGTGCGTCCAGTTCGTCAGCGATGGCGTCGAGGAATTCCGCGCGACGAGCGGGGCTCAGTTGGCGGTATTCAGCGAAGGCTTCTTTGGCAGCGAGGGCGGCGGCGTCGATTTCGCCGTCGGTTGCCTGGTGGAAGGCATAAGGCAGGGCTTCGCCCGTGGTGGCATCCAGACTCTTGTGACGGGCTTCGCCGAGGCCGCTGCGGGCGCCGCCGATGAAGTTCTGGCCGAGAACGTTAGGCATCTGCTTCTCCTGTTATTGTTGGGTCGAAACGATTGTTGGATCAAAGCCATCAGGCAGTGGCCTGAAAGACAATCGATGGGTTGGATGAAGCGTGAAGAATGACCGGGAAGGAAGTCGGTCATTCTTTGTTGACGGACATCATACAACTGCATTTTTTTGCCCGCAACCGGTGGCTGTTCGGGCGTATTGCGCTCAGGTGATTTGCGTCAGTACATCCCGTAGCCGGTCCAGCGCCGGGTCGATGTCCAGGGTTTCAATGGCGCCGAAGCCCAGAATCAAGCCGTTGCGGGGCGTGACTTCGTGATAAAAACCCGTCAGCGAATAGAAGCCGATGTCCACTTTGCGGGTCAGCGAGATCAACAGCGGCAGATCGACGGGCACTTTGAACATTACCGCCATGTGAAAGCCAGCCGTGGACGGTATGGCTTCCATCCACGGTGACAGGTCGCTGGCGAAGCGCGCCAGAATTCGCTCGCGACGCCCGGCGTAGACGCCATGGCAGCGGCGAATGTGTTTGTTCAGCAGCCCGTCGCTGATGAATTTGGCCAGCGCCCATTGGGGCAGGGTGCTGGTGTGCCAGTCGCTGAGTTGCTTGGCTTTGATCACCGCTTCGCGAATCGCCTTCGGCAGCACCGCATAGCCCAGCCGCAGTTCGGGTAACAGCGTCTTGGAGAAGGTGCCGACATACGCAACCACGCCAAAGGCGTCCATGCTTTGCAACGAGTCGGTCGGACGGCCTTCATAGCGGAATTCACTGTCGTAGTCGTCTTCGATGATGATCGCGCCGATTCGGCTGGCCTTTTCCAGCAACGCCTGACGCCGGGCCAGGCTCATGGGCATGCCCAACGGCATTTGGTGCGACGGGGTGACATAAATCACGTGGGCGTCTTCGGGGATGCGCTCCACGACGATGCCTTCAGCGTCCACTGGAATGCTCGCCACGTTTGCGCCCTGTGCAGCGAACAGCAGGCGGGCGGGCGTGTAACCGGGGTCTTCCATCGCCACGGTGCAACCCGGTTCGATCAACACCCGGGCGACGAGGTCCAGTGCCTGCTGTGCGCCGTTGCACACCACCATGTCGTCGGCCACGCACCTGACCCCGCGCGCGAACGCGATGTGTCCCGCGATCGCGCTTCGCAACTCAGGGACGCCTTCAGGCTGGCTGTAGAACCCTCGCGCCTGAGCCATCTGGCGCAACGCGTACTGGGTGCAGCGCCGCCATTCGTCGAGAGGAAATTGAGTCTTGGCCGTCGCGCCGCCAATGAAGTCGCAACGCAACGTGCCTTCACGCGTCGGGTGGCGCAGGGGCAGGGAGAGGTTCTGCCAGGCGTCGACCCGCTTCTGGCTGGCCAGATGCGTGGCGCTCTGGTTGCGGGGCGAGGGTGTGTTCAGGGTGTTGACGAAGGTGCCGCTGCCGATCTTGCCCACCAGGTAGTTTTCGTAGGTCAGACGGCTGTAGGTGTCGGAAATGGTCTTGCGCGACAGCCCCAGTTGGGCCGCGAGCAGCCGACTTGGCGGAAGCTGCACGCCGGGCGCAAGACGTCCTGATTCGATGCTTTCGCGCAATTGTTCGTACAGCTGATTGGCCAGGTCCTTGCGGCCATGAATGACAATATGAAGTTCCACGCACAGCGCTCCAGCATCCGAGGGTCAAAACGGGCGAATCGAATTCTAGACCGCAGCCGATGCGAGCCGTTAGTGGCAACTTCGCCATCGGCAAAACCGGTCAATCCCGTTATCCTGCGCGCGGTTTTTCGTTCCCTTTGACGTGCAGCTCGACGGATACCCGATATGGAATTCACCAGCGGCTTTTTACTGAGTCTCTCCCTGTGCCTGGACATTGGCGTGGCCAACATCGCAATGATCACCCTGGCGATGCAGCGCGGCTATTTGCAGGGTTTCTGGCTGGGGCTGGGCACCTGTTTCGGTGATCTGTTCTACGCGGTCCTCGCCTTGGCAGGCATGACCGTGTTGCTGCAATACGACTGGGTACGTTGGGTGATGTGGCTGGGCGGTTCAGTTCTGCTGATCGGGTTTGCGATCAAGATGATCCTGTCGGCCATGAGCAGCCACAGCGAGCTGGCCGTGGCGGGCGACGCGGACAACCGATCCGGCTTGCGAGAATTCTCGCGAGGGATATTCCTGGCCGTGTCGTCACCCACGGCCATTCTCTGGTTCGCGGCGGTGGGCGGCACGCTGATTTCCCGGGCGGGCGGCCACGGCAACCTGAGCACAGCGTTTTTTCTGTCTGGCTTCTTCAGCGCAGGCGTGGCCTGGTGCGCGTTCATCTGCTTTGCTGCTAGCCACGGCGGTCGTTTGTTGGGCGACCGCTTACTGAAGTATTCCTACTGGGTGTCGGCAGCGATCTTCTGCTACTTCGCGGTGTACGTGATGGTGTCCGGTTATCGGGAGTTCATCGTCAACGCTGCGCACACCTGACACCGATATCCGGTATGGCCGTGCCCTTGTGGGAGCCGCCTTGGTGGCGATTGCGGCGCATCAGCGACACCTGAGCTGACAGACACAGCGCTTCGCCAGCAAGCCGGCTCTCATAAGAGATCCGCAATCGGTCACAAGGTCCTCCAGCCTCATGCTAGGGACAATCATCGTTCGCTGCGCTTTCTTCAAGCGCCGAACGTTTACGGCCATGTGTGCTCATAGACATAAGCAACGGCGTAGACAGGATCGTTCCGAGCCACTTTGTGAGCACGACGGGCGGCCTGTTCGAACTTCTTGAAGACGGAGACCCCATGACCACACCGGACACGCAGTACGTGGAGTGGCTGGTTGGGCAATCGATGCTCAACGCCGCAAAACAACGGGCAAAACTCTATGGCGGTCAGGGGCGCCTCTGGCAACGGCCCTATGCGCAGGCCAGACCTAGAGACGCCTCGGCGATTGCCTCCGTCTGGTTCACGGCTTATCCGGCGTCGATCATTACCCGCGATGGCGGCTCGGTATTGGAGGCGCTGGGTGACGAAAAGCTCTGGCACACCCTCTCCGAAATCGGCATTCAGGGCATCCACAACGGCCCATTGAAAGCCTCCGGTGGCCTCAAAGGGAGGCAGAAAACCCCGAGCATTGACGGCAATTTTGACCGCATCAGCTTCGAGGTCGATGCCGAGCTGGGCACCGATGCCCAGTTCCTCAACCTCAGCCGCATCGCCGCCGCCCACAACGCCGTGATCGTCGACGACGTCATTCCGTCTCACACGGGCAAAGGTGCCGACTTCCGCCTCGCCGAACTGGCGTACGAGGATTATCCGGGCCTGTACCACATGGTCGAGATCAAGGAAGAAGACTGGCCGTTGTTGCCTGATGTTCCAGCGGGACGTGACGCGGTGAACTTGCCGCCGGCGACCGTCGATGCGTTGCGGGACAAACATTACATCGTCGGCCAGCTGCAACGGGTGATCTTCTTCGAGCCGGGCGTCAAGGAGACTGACTGGAGCGCTACGCCGGTGATCACCGGAGTTGACGGCAAGGACCGGCGCTGGGTCTACCTGCATTATTTCAAAGAAGGGCAGCCGTCCCTGAACTGGCTTGATCCCAGCTTCGCCGCGCAACAGATGATCATCGGCGATGCCCTGCACGCCATCGATGTGATGGGCGCGCGGGTTCTGCGTCTGGATGCCAACGGGTTTCTCGGCGTCGAGCGCAAGGCTGAAGGCACGGCGTGGTCGGAAAGCCATCCGCTGTCGATCACCGGCAACCAATTGCTGGCCGGGGCGATTCGCAAGGCAGGGGGCTTCAGTTTTCAGGAGCTGAACCTGACCATCGATGACATTGCCGCGATGTCCCATGGCGGCGCCGACCTGTCTTACGACTTCATCACGCGCCCGGCGTATCAGCACGCGTTACTGACCGGGCGCACCGAGTTTCTACGCCTGATGCTGCGCCAGGTGCATGAATTCGGCATCGACCCGGCTTCGCTGATTCATGCGCTGCAAAATCACGACGAACTGACCCTGGAACTCGTGCATTTCTGGACGTTGCACGCCCACGATCAGTATCTGTACATGGGCCAGACCTTTCCCGGCAACATCCTGCGCGAGCACATCCGCGAGGAAATGTACGAGCGACTGGCAGGGGAACACGCGCCGTACAACCTCAAGTTCGTCACTAACGGGGTGTCGTGCACCACGGCCAGCATCATCACTGCTGCCTTGGGCATTCGCGATCTGGACGCCATCACGTTGAGCGACATTGAACGGATCCGCCACATTCATTTGCTGCTGGTGATGTTCAACGCCATGCAGCCGGGCGTCTTCGCGCTCTCCGGCTGGGACCTGGTGGGCGCCTTGCCACTGCCCGCCGAGCAGGTCGAGCACCTGATGGGCGATGGTGACACCCGCTGGATCCACCGAGGCGCCTACGATCTGGTGGACTTGGACCCCGACAACGAACGCTCGGCAGGCGGCATGCCTCGCGCGAAGACCTTGTATGGCAGCCTCACCGAGCAATTGCAGAAGCCGGACTCATTCGCCTCGCAACTGAAGAAAATCCTCGCTGTACGCCGTGCCTACGACATCGCCGCCAGTCGCCAGATCCTGATCCCCGATGTCGAGCATCCGGGGCTGTTGATCATGGTTCATGAACTCCCGGCGGGAAAGGGCACGCAAATCACCGCGCTCAACTTCAGCGCCGAGCCGTTGGTCGAAACCCTGCACCTGCCGGGCATCGCACCGGGGCCGGTAGTGGACATCATCAACGAACGGGTCGAAGGGGATCTGACCGAAGAAGGCGAATTCACCATCACCCTCGACGCTTATGAGGGGCTGGCGTTGCGGGTCGTGAGCATGGTGGCGCCTATGATGTGAGCGTTTTGCCGTGGCTCGGCGGTTCCAGGTTCTGAGCCGCGAAACGTGCTCGGCATTATCGCTTTGATCAATGTTCACCATCGACCCGCTCAAGTTCTGATTTCCCCGACAAAGGCTCAGCATGGCCCCATGCCCTGAGCCCCTGTTTCGGAGACGTCTCCCCCGTGAAAATCAAAATGGCTGCCCTGATTGCCCTTGTCGCTGTGTTGGCCGGTTGTGCCGTGCCCGGTGCGCCCCGTTATTCCAATGCGCCAGACGCGCCGTTCCACGCTTCCGGTGTCGCATCGGGCGTGACCCTCAAGCGCACGCAAACCGTGGGCGTGATTTTCTCCGAAAACACGGTTGCCAACCTGGCCTACATGAAAAGCTACAACACTGCGGCTCAGAGCGGTCTGGTGGCGAAGCTGACGGACAGCCGCATTACTGAGGCCTACGTGAACAGTTCCGATCCGGAGTTGGCGATCAACTGGTTCGCGCAATCGCTGGAAAAGCAGTTCTCCAAAGTCGCGTTCTACGAAAACCTGGACGACGTCGTGGCCGCACGGCCTGATGTAATCGTGCTGCTCGACACCCGCAACACGCTGATCACCGAACGCAGCGCCGACGTGCAAGCGAGCATCAGCGCCGAGTTCTTCGACAGCAACTTCAAGTTCATCGGCAAGGCTGAAGGCAGCGATGCCAAATCCATGTCGCCGATCTGGGCGCACACCAAACGCGCCCCCGAAATTGCGGCACAGATCAATGAACAACGTGCTGTTCAGGTCAACGCCCTGCAGAAGTTCGACACCTCACTGGAGGCACTGATCAAGGCGCAATCCTGATCTTGCCTCTGCGCCTTGGTGGCGAACCTTCGCTTTGTGTAGCCTCTGATAAACTTCAGTGCCTCGCTACCTCGGGAGGTCATTTATGAGCGATTCGGTTCGTCTGACCCAATACAGCCACGGCGCCGGTTGTGGCTGCAAGATTTCTCCAAAAGTGCTGGAAACGATCCTCGCCGGTTCCGGCGCTCAGCACCTCGATTCGCGCCTTTGGGTGGGCAATGCCTCCCGAGACGACGCAGCGGTTTACGCGATCGATGATGAAAAGGGCGTGGTGTCCACCACCGATTTCTTTATGCCCATCGTCGACGATCCTTTCGATTTCGGGCGCATCGCCGCCACCAACGCCATCAGCGACATTTACGCCATGGGCGGCAATCCGTTGATGGCCATTGCCATTCTGGGCTGGCCGGTCAACGTGCTGGCCCCGGAGATTGCCCGGGAGGTCATCCGAGGTGGTCGCGCCGTGTGCGATGCGGCGGGTATCCCCTTGGCCGGTGGGCACTCCATCGATGCGCCCGAGCCGATCTTCGGCCTGGCAGTCACCGGGTTGGTCGAAAAACGCTTCATGAAGCGCAATGACACCGCCATTGCAGGCTGCAAGTTGTTTCTGACCAAACCCTTGGGCATTGGCATCCTCACCACCGCAGAGAAGAAGGGGCTGTTGCGCGAGGCCGACGTCGGGGTGGCGCGGGATGTGATGTGCACCCTGAACACCCCCGGCAGCCGGTTTTCGAAACTGGTCGGCGTCAAGGCCATGACCGATGTGACCGGTTTTGGTCTATTGGGGCACCTGGTGGAAATGGCCGATGGCAGCCGACTCACTGCGCGCCTTGATGCCTCGGCCGTACCGCGTCTGGCCCATGTTGACGGGTACATCGAGCAACAGTGCATTCCTGGCGGTACTCATCGCAATTTCGACAGTTATGGCGAGCGCATCGGCCCACTGACCGACCTGCAAAAATGGCTGTTCTGTGATCCCCAGACCAGCGGCGGGCTGTTATTGGCGGTCGAGCCTGGCGCAGAACCTGCCTTTTTGGCGATGGCGAGCGAGCTGGGGTTGGCGCTGTCGCCCATTGGCGAGTTCGTCGAACGAGGGTCGCTGGCGGTCGAGGTGTTCTGATCCGCCGCGCAGAGTAACGCCGCCGGGCAGGCGGCGTTGACCGTCAGGCGCTTCCTTTACAGAATCGCCGCGCCCACCAGTCCGCTGACAACACCAATCACCATCGTCAGCACACCCACGGTCACCAGCACCTTGCTGTCGAAAGATTTACGCAGCATTAATAGTGACGGCAGGCTCACGCTGGGTAAGGTCATTAGCAGTGCGACGGCGGGGGCGGTGCCCAGCCCGAGCGCCATCAAGGTCTGCACGATGGGAATTTCCGCCGCTGTCGGAATCACGAACAGGGTCCCGACAATCGCCAGCGGGACGAGCCACAACAGGCTGTTGCCCATGGCGCCGTCCACGTGGGGAAACAGCCAGACCCGGGCGGCGCCAAGCGCCAACACGGCGATGACGTAGATCGGGATGGTGGTCCAGAACAGTTGCCACAGCGTCTTGGCCCAGCGGCTGAGCAGGCTGCCATGGTCCGGCGCCTCGGCGTCGCTCACGGCATCGAGGGCTTCTTCCGGCGGCACTTCCGGTGGGGCAATGCGTTGCGCCACAAGGGACACACCGATGACCAGCACGATACCCGCCACCAGACGCAGCGCAGTGAATCCCCAGCCCAGGACGAAGCCCATGAACACTAGCGTGGCCGGATTCAACACAGGATTGGCGATCCAGAACGCCAGCGCAGCCCCCACCGAGACCCTTTGTTTGCGCAAGCCGGCCGCGACGGGCGCGGCGCAGCAACTGCACATCATACCGGGCAGAGCGAACAGACCGCCGCGTATCGTCGAGCCCAACCCGGCGCGCCCGAACAGGCGTAGCAGCCAGTCTCTGGGAATCAATACTTGCAACAGCGAGCCGAGAATCACCGCCAGCACGGCTGCTTTCCAGATCGCCAGAAAATACACCTGCGCATAGGCCAGTGCTGCGGCCCATGGATTGGCGGGGTTGTCGTTGATGATTGAGCCGCCGATGGTGTGGGTGTCGGCGGCAACGAAGGATTTGAGGTAGTACGGCGACCATTTGACGTAGTACAGGCCAGCGGCGGCGACCAGCAAGAACAGCAGCGGTTTCCACCAGAAAGACCAGCCACGGCGTGCAGCGACGAGCGGGAGTGTGGTCATGACAGGCACCCGGTCAGGAGGGCGGAGGGGGGACGTGGTCACGGCTCAGTGTAGTAGGTGTTGCAGAGTGTGTCGCAATGGCGGGCGGCGAGTGCATGCCCTCGTCGCCCGCCATGTGCAGAGAGGAAGGCCGCTGCCTTAAGCCTCATCTTCCTTGTGCAGTACGAACAGCAGGAGCGAACGCGGGCTGACGGTGTATTCGGTGCCGAATTCGAAGCGGTCCTTGCCTTTGATGTCCGGCTGGTTAGTGTCGATCAGGCTGATCCAGTTCACCCCCTCCGGGACTTCCGGCAGGGTAAAGTTGACCCCTTCATGGTGCGAGTTGACCACCAGCAGCATGGTCGCGTCAGCGCCACGACGCAGAATGCCGGTCTCCTGCGCGCGCCCGTCGATTAGCATGCCCAGGCAGCGCGCATTGCGGTCGTGCCACTGCTCGATGCTCATTTCCTGTCCGTTTGGCGCCAGCCAGGTCACGTCCTTGACCCCCAGCTCTTCGTTGTAATCGCCCACCAGGAAACGCCCGCGACGCAGGACGGGGTAGGTGATACGCAACTTGATCAGGCGTTTGACGAAAGTGTGCAGCGCGGTGCCGTCAGCGTCCCAGTCCCAGTTGACCCAGCCGATCTCGCTGTCCTGGCAATAGGCGTTGTTGTTGCCGTGCTGGGTGCGAGCGAATTCGTCCCCGGCCACGATCATCGGCGTGCCCTGTGAGAACAGCAGGGTGGCAAAGAAGTTGCGCATCTGACGCAGGCGCAGCGCATTGATTTCCGGGTCGTCGGTCGGGCCTTCGACGCCATGGTTCCAGGAGCGGTTGTCGTTGCTGCCGTCCTGATTGTTCTCGTCGTTGTCCTCGTTGTGCTTGTCGTTGTACGACACCAGATCGTGCAACGTAAAGCCGTCATGAGCGGTGACGAAGTTGACTGAAGCAAACGGCCTGCGGCCGCGCTGGTTGAACAGGTTGCCGGAGGCCGTCAGGCGGCTGGCGAGGTCCGCCAACTGGCCTTCGTCGCCTTTCCAGAAAGCGCGCACCGTGTCGCGGAATTTGTCGTTCCACTCGGCCCAGCCCGGCGCAAAGTGCCCCACCTGATAGCCGCCCGGGCCGCAGTCCCACGGTTCGGCGATCAATTTGACCTGACGCAGCACCGGGTCCTGACGGCAGGCGACGAGGAAGCTGTGGCGCTCGTCGAAACCGTCGTGATACCGACCGAGGATGGTTGCCAGGTCGAAACGAAAGCCGTCCACGTGCATCTCGCTGGCCCAGTAGCGCAGGGAGTCGGTGACCATTTGCAGCACACACGGGTGGCTCAAATCCAGCGTGTTGCCGGTGCCGGAGTCGTTGATGTAGAAGCGCTTGTCGTCAGGCATCAATCGGTAATACGAGGCGTTGTCGATGCCCCGCATGGACAGTGTCGGCCCCAGCTCGTTGCCTTCGGCGGTGTGGTTGTAGACCACGTCGAGAATCACCTCCAGCCCTGCGTGGTGCATATGCGCGACCATTTCCTTGAACTCGGCGATCTTGCCGTGGGCCAGGTAGCGCGGATCCGGGGCGAAGAAGGCGATGCTGTTGTAGCCCCAGTAGTTGGTCATGCCTTTTTGCAGCAGGTGCTGGTCGTTGACGAAGGCATGAATCGGCAGCAGTTCCACGGACGACACGCCCAGCCCCTTGATGTGCTGGATGACCTCATCGACCATCAACCCGGAAAACGTGCCTTTGAGTTCATCTGGCACCGAAGGGTGCCGCATCGTGAAGCCACGGGTATGGGTCTCGTATAGGATGGTTTTTTCCCATGGCACGTTGACCCGCTGATCCCGGCCCCAGGTATAGGCCGGGTCGATCACCTTGCTCTTGGGCACGAAGGGGGCGCTGTCTCGTTCGTCGAAACTGAGGTCGCCATCCGGGTGGCCGATGGTGTAGCCGAACAGCGATTCTGACCATTTGAGCTTGCCCACCAATTGCTTGGCATAGGGGTCGATCAGCAGTTTGTTGTGGTTGAAGCGATGACCGTTTTTCGGGTCATAGGGACCGTACACGCGATAGCCGTAAACCAGCCCGGGGTGGGCGTCAGGCAGATAGCCGTGAAAGATCTCGTCGGTGTATTCGGGGAGTTCGATGCGCTCAAGCTCCGTCTCGCCGGAAGAGTCGAACAGGCACAGTTCGACCTTGGTCGCGTTGGCCGAAAAAATCGCGAAGTTGACCCCCAATCCGTCCCAGTTCGCGCCGAGGGGGAAGGGCAGGCCTTCACGAATGCGCGAGGGGTTGATTTCCGGCACGTCGGCCTTGCTGGAGTCATTCTTGGGGGCGGTGTTTTTGTCTTGCTTGCTCATGGGGATTCCTGACGGTCGAATGATTTCCTGAAGGCGAACAACACCTATACCGCAGGCGGCGGGCAGGCGGCCGGAACTGCGTGATTGGTTGAAACGGGCAAAGGGGTTACCGCAGGTTCAGACGATCGTTTTCAGGCGATCCCTGCGGTAGAGGTCTGCTGTGCTGCGAAGCGTCGCCGTGAGCGAGTCAAGGCGCGGGAGGCTTGGCGGCCGGGGCCTTTTTCACAGCAGGTTTGGCTGCGGGTTTGGCGGCAGGCTTGGCAGCCGGTTTGGGGGCTGCTTCGGCACTGCTGGCGGCCGCTTTCGGCTTGGCGGGCGCCTTGGGTTTTGCCGCTGGCTTTTCCGCCGCTTTCACAGCAGGTTTGGCCGCTGCTTTGGCCGCAGGTTTTGCAGTTGCCGCTTTAGGTTCGGCCTTGGCTTTAGCGGCTTTTGGAGCCGCGGCTTTCTTCGGCGCCTTGGCTTCCGCCTCCGCCAGCTTGCGGGCCTGCTCCCAATGGATGGCATCTTTACCGTGGGGCTTACCCTCGGATTCCCAGATCTGGTGGGCTAGCTCGCTGATTCGTTTTTCGTCGGCACTCATCTCGACACTCCCAGGTATTACAAGGTTTGAAAAAGCAGATTGACGGAAAAATCCTTGAGCGCTGCGCTGAGCGACAATTCCTTGTTGGTTGTGACTGTAGCTTGCGCAAAAAGTCCCTTCCAATTTGGATTCGAATCAGCGAACGGCAGGATGATTCTTGTATCGCCCCAATTTGCCGCGTTGATGAATGGAGTTTGCGCGGTGCCCAATAGTTCAGCCGGCAAACGTGGAACCACAACGATAGCCCGCTGATCCTCCTTTATCCGGGCAAAAGCCATGACGTGGGCGGCTTTTTCACCGATCACTTCAAGGGGTTGATAGTGGCCGTCACTGAACAGGGTCGGGTGTTGATTGCGCAGCATGAGCACCTGCGCAATCAACGTCTGTTTGATGCGGCCGTCCTGCCACTGGGCGAGCAGCTCGGTGAGCGGCGTGGCGTCGGTCAGCGCGCGCTGGCGAGCGGGGTAATCCACCGGACGACGGTTGTCCGGGTCCACCAAACTGAAGTCCCAGAATTCAGTGCCCTGATACAGATCAGGGACACCGGGCACGGTCATTCGCAGCAAAGTTTGCGCCAGACTGTTCAAGGCGCCCGCCGGGGCAATCCGGTTAGCTGTGGCACCGATGGACTGGCGCAAAGCGAGGGCGTCAGGGCTTAGCAGCAGTGTCTGCAGAAACTCGCGGCACGCCGTCTCGTAAGCCTCGTTTGGCGCGCTCCAACTGCTGTGCAATTTGGCTTCGCGCAGGGCCTTTTCCTGCCATTGGGTGAGGCGTTTTGCGTAGTCCTCAAAAGCGCCTTCACCGTCCATGTTCAGCGGCCAACTGCCAAGAATCGCTTGGTACAGCATCAACTCGTCACCGGGGCTGATCGGTGTCTCGCCGGTCTTCAAGGGCGCGGACAATTGCAGCCAGCGCTCGACCTGTTCGGCATACCACGGCGCATGTTCGCTGAGCACGGCCAGACGTGTTCGCGTGTCTTCACCGCGCTTGTGATCGTGAGTGGCGGTGGTCAGCAGGTTATTCGGGAAGTGTGCACCGCGTTCGACGCACGCCGCATGAAATGCCTCGACGGGTGCACTGAAATGTTGCGGATGAAAGCCCACGTCGTTGCGTGAGAGCAGCACGGCACTGCGGTAGAACGAGGTGTCTTCCACCGACTTGGCCGCCACCGGGGAGGTCAGTTGCTGGAAGCGGTTGCACGCCTTGCGACGCATCTCACGCAACGGACCTGTAGGGTAATCACGCAGGCTTTCGCCGCCAAGCCAGCGAGCCAGGTAATCCAGCACTGGCCAGTCGCCTTCGCTGAGGGTGGCTCGTGCACCCTCCATGGCCTGCTGAAAAAATCGCTCGTCTTCATCCGAGCGCCCGCAGGCGGTGATGTACGTACGATAGACCGGGAAGTTGCCCACCAGCGCCAATAATGCACGGCGGATCGCACCGAGGGTCAGGTCGCGGCTCATGACGTCACTGCGCGCCACTTGCAGTAAGGCTTGGGCGAGGTTCTCGAAATCCCCGGCGAGAGTGCCGTGCAGCACCAGATCGCGGGCCTCGCGCACCTCTTGGTTGAAGTCTGCGGTGCGCCCGCTGATGCGGCTCCATAGCTCGCCGAGCACCGATTCACCTTTCGGGTCGTGTTGCAGCAGCGAGACCTGATTCATGAATTCGTAGCCGGTGGTGCCGTCAACGTTCCAGTCGGCACGTACCTGTTCGTCAGCGCCAAGAATCTTCTCGACGAAGATCGGCACATGGTTCAGCTCTGTGCCTTTCGGGCGCAGGCGTAGCAGACTGTCGACGCGTCGATGCAACTTGCGGCAATAACCGCGCGGATCAGCCAGACCGTCGATGTGATCGATACGCAAACCGTCCACCAGGCCCTCGGCGATCAACTGGAAAATCTTGCCGTGGGTGGCTTCGAACACTTGCGAGCGCTCGACCTTCAGTCCGCCCAGTTCGTTGATGTCGAAGAAGCGCCGCCAGTTGATGTCATCGCCTGCAGTGCGCCAACTGGCCAAGCGATAATCCTGGCGCTCAAGCAACTGATGCAGGCGCGTGAAGCCCTGCGGCTCGCGGGAGTCGAACTGCGCCAGACCGGTTTCAATGGCCTCGGCCAACGCCGGATTGGCCTTGACCAACGCGGCCAGATCCGCTTTGGCAATCAATGCCAGTCCATAGGCATCAGGCTGGCTGTCCAGGTGTGCGAAGCGTTCGGCCAGCTCATCCAGCTCCGGCCTTTTCGCCGCCTTCAACAACGGCGTGTAAGTGCCAGGGTTGATTGGGAAGTGGTGCTGGTAGTGCTCGACGCGAAAGCTGCCTTGCTCGGCATCGAAGCGCAGCGGCACGTCACCGTTTTGCAGCGCGGTGCCGTAATCGGTACCCAGAAACGGTTGCAGCAACTGGCCTTTGAGCAGCGGGTCAGGGGAGTTCCACTGGATATCGAAGAACTTCGCATACGGGCTGCGTTGCCCCCATTCCAGCAGGTCCAGCCACCAGGGATTGTCCGCGCCGCCGACGGCCATGTGGTTGGACACAATGTCCAGAATCAGCCCCATGCCGTGCTTGCGCAGTTCGGCCACCAGACGCCGTAGCGCGGGTTCACCGCCCAGCTCGGGGTTGATGATGCGTGGATCGACTACGTCATAGCCGTGCATCGAACCGGCGCGGGCCTTGAGCAGGGGGGACGCGTAAAGATGGCTGATGCCCAGTGCCGCGAAGTAGGGGACCAGCGCCGTGGCGTGGTCGAGGGTGAAGTCCTTGTGGAATTGCAGGCGTTGAGTGGCACGCAGTGACTTGAGCGGGGGGTTGACGGAAGCACTCATTGATCACGCTCCGCTGCTTGGCGCCGCGCCAGTGCAAGGATTTCCAGCCGCCGGGTGGCATTGGCGCTGTCCAGCAATGTGGCACTGTCCCCCGGCAACCGTCGCCGCCAGTTGGGGTGGCTGTCGATGGTGCCCGGCAGGTTGGCCTGCTGCTCGACCCCGAGCGCGTCTTCGATGGGCAGCAGCACCAGCGGCGCGCGGGTGTGGCCCAGATAACGCACGCTGCCGTCGATGATGTCGCTGTCGTTGCTGTCATGCATGCCGTAGTTCTGCCGCAGCGCAGCCCGCAAACCCTGACATTCTCGTTCACGGCCTTCACGCCAGTGACGCTCGGTGTCGTCATCGATATGGCCGAGGGTTTTGTTCCAGTCGATGTCCAGCTCGCTGAGCCAGCCAGTGAGGGTGGGTAGATCGTGGGTGCTGGTGGTCGCCAGCGCGTCGTCGGACCATTTGATGATCGGTTTGAAGTGGCCGTTGTCCTGTTCGAACAACAGCACGCGCATGCCGAGAATGCCGCGAGTGGAAAGCTTCTCATGCAGGCCGTCAGGCACGGTGCCCAGGTCTTCGCCGAGGACCACCGCCTTGTGCCGCCAGGATTCCAGGCACAGCAGGCGCAGCATGTCGTCCAGCGGGTAATTCAGGTACGCACCCTCACTGGGAGGCGAGCCGAGCGGCACGACCCACAACCGTTGCAGGCCCATCACATGGTCGATGCGCAGACCGCCCGCGTGGGCGAAGTTGGCCCTCAGCATTTCGATGAAGGCGCGGAAACCGTTGCGTTTGAGCCCCGTGGGTGAGAATGCCGAGATGCCCCAGCTCTGGCCTGCGCGGTTGAGGATGTCGGGCGGCGCGCCCACGGTCAGTGCCGAGAGCAGTTCGTCCTGACGGCTCCAGGCCTGGCTGCCTGCGCCGTCGGCGCCGACCGCCAGATCACCGATCAGGCCGATGCTCATGCCGCTGCTTTTCGCGGCGGTCTGCGCCCGTTCCAGCCCTCGCGCGATCAACCATTGAGCGAAGGCGTGAAAACCGATCTGCGCGCTGTTCAGGGCCGCGAAGGTGTCGATGGCCTTGCTGCGCGGGTTCTTGTACTGCTCAGGCCATTCATGCCAGTTGCCACTGATGCCCAGGGTTTCGCGCTGGTCACGCAGGGCCTCGAAACGGCAATGATTTTCCAGCGCTTCGCCACCGGCATGGCGGAAGCTGTTGAAGTCCTCGTGCAGCGGATGAGCGCCGCCGATGAACGCTGCGTACAGCGCGCGATAGAGCTTCCATTTGGCGGCAGCGGCAGCGGGCCAGTCGATCAAGGGCAGGGTTTCGAGGCGATGCAGCTCTTCGCTCAGGCCGGTTTGTTCAATGGCCGCGCGGACAGCGCGTTCACCAAGAATGGCGCCGGGAGCTGCATACAGGGCGTTGAGAAACAAGCGGCTGGACGGGGAGTAAGGACTGAAATTCTGGCTGTCGTTGGCGAACATCGCGTGCACGGGGCTGATCGCGACGGCTGCCGCGCCGCGTTCACCCGCCGAGCGCACGAAGGCTTCCAGCGCCTGGGTGTCGCCAAAGCCGCCATCGCCTTCGCGGTGCAGGTAATAGAGTTGCAGCGTCAGGCCCCAGGTGCGCGGCACGCTGACGTCGCTGGCCATCGCCAGGGTGTAGGCGGTTTTGGGTGCGACGGCAATGGTCAGGTGCTGGCCGTCGATGGCCAGTTGCTGATAGCCCACGGTCGCCAGTGCGGGCAACTCGGCGTTGGCGGTCAGTTTGGCGTCGAGCCGCGAGCCGTCTTCCAGCTCCAGCACGAAGGGCGTCTCGGGTTTGAACCACGCCGATAGGTCCAGATTGCTGCCGTGGTCCACCGTCAACAGCGGTGGCGGGGTGGCCGAGAGGCTTTCGCTTTGCAGGCGTCTCAGGCTCTCGGCGATCTGGGCGTCGTTTTCGGCCGGGTAGCCCAGGCCGTCGAGCACTTTGCGCAGTACCGCGGGGCTGACCCGTTGCGGGCGGGCGTTGGCGTCTTTCCAGTCGACTGACAGTCCGGCCTCAGCGGCCAGCATTTCCAGTGGGTCATTGCTCATCCTGTTCCTCCACCACATCACTCGATATCAGGCTGACAATGGCCGTGTAGGGATTGAGGGTGCCGCGTTGGGAAAGTTCTGCCGATTTTGGGTGTGATTCATGAAGAACCTGTTGCACGCGGTGCGGGTCGATTTCCACGGCGTGAGCGCCCAGGTTCAGGTCGATGCGCAGCACCGAACCATCGCCCATTTTCCAGCGCGCGCTGACAGCCTTGTCGGCCAGTACCTCAGCGCCCAACGCTCTCGCCCCCTTCAGGCGCGGGACAAGGTGATCCTGGCGAACTTGCAGCAGGGTTTTGTAGAGCGCCAGCCAGTTGCGGTGGTCCTGGCCCTTGTCGGTTTCCAGCAGCAGGGCATCGAAAGCCGGGCGTGAGGCCTCGAAGGTTTGCAAGGCGTTGGGGTCGGGAATCCGCTCGCGCTGGGCCGGGTCGGCGAACGCGGCGAAATCGGCAAACTCCCCGCGACGACCTTCGCGCACGGCATCGGCCAGTTCGTCATGGAAATCGGTGAAGAACAGGAATGGCTCGGAGGCGCCCCATTCATCCCCCATGAACATCAACGGGATCATCGGCGACAGCAGCAGCAGAGCAGTGGCCGCTTGCAAGGCTTGCGGGGCGCACAGTTGCACCAATCGCTCGCCCAGCGCGCGGTTGCCGATCTGGTCGTGGTTCTGCAAGAACAGCACGAATGAGGTGGGCGGCAGATGCGCGCTGGGTTCTCCTCGGGTGTGCCCGTGGCGAGTGGGTTCGCCTTGATACACAAACCCTTCTCCCAGCAGGCGCGCCAGTTTATGGGTCGGTTGTTGAGCGAAGTCGGTGTAGTAGGCGTCCGTTTCGGCGGTCAGCAACACGTGCAGGGTGTTGTGGCCGTCGTCATTCCATTGCGCGTCGTAGCCCTGTTCCAGGCGATGGGCTTGGTTGAACTCGTTCTCCAGCATCAGCCAGACGTGGCGCGTCGGCGGGATGTCCTGACGAACACGCTCGGCTAGCTCCTTGAGGAAGGTCGGGTCCTCGATGGCGTGCACGGCATCGAAACGCAGTCCGTCGAAGCGATAGTCCTGTAGCCACATCAAGGTGTTGTCGATGAAGAAGTCGCGCACCTCCCGACGACGAAAATCGATGGCGTCGCCCCACGGGGTCTTCTTGTCGCTGCGAAAGAAGTGTTTGGCATAGCGGCCCAGGTAATTGCCGTCCGGGCCGAAATGGTTGTAGACGACGTCGAGAATCACCGCCAGACCCACGCCATGGGCGGTGTCGATCAGGTGCTTGAGCTGCTCTGGCGTGCCATAGGAGGACTGCGGTGCATAGGGCAGTACACCGTCGTAACCCCAGTTACGATTGCCAGGGAACTGCGCGATGGGCATCAGTTCGATGGCGGTGACGCCGATGTCCACCAGATGTTGCAGGCGCTGTTCCACCCCGGCAAAGCCGCCGAGGGCACCGACATGCAACTCATAAATGACCGCTTCATGCCAGGGCCGTCCGCTCCAGCCCGCGTGCTGCCATGAATAGGCGTGCGGATCGACGACCACGCTGGCGCCATGCACCTCGCTGACCTGAGCCCGGGAAGCCGGGTCAGGTACGAGAAGGTCTTCATCAATTTTGTAGCGGTAGCGTGAGCCTGCCGAGCATCGAGTTTCCAGGACAAACCAGCCGTCCTCCTGCGGGAGCAGGGCCCGTGAAGGCCCTCCTTCTATCTCGACGCTGACGTGGTAGGCGTCCGGTGCCCAAAGGGCAAACCGGGTGTGTTCGGGATCCAGCAAGACGGCGCCGTGGCGCCACTTCTCATCCGTGCGCGAAGGCATCCGTTACCCCTTTTTCGGTTCATGAATCAATAATGCAGTGCAGTCCCCACGTTCTTTTTCAGCAGTTCCTGGTACAGATCAGCGTAGGGTTCAACGGCCTTGTGCCAATCGAACGGCGCGGCCATGGCGCGGCAACGCATGGCGTTGAGCAGCGTCGGGTTAGCGAACACGTTGAAGGCGCGAGTCAGCGCTTCGGTGTAGCTTTCCACAGTGGATTCGTCGAACAGGAAACCGGTGCAGCCGTCCTCGATGGTGTCCGCCAGGCCACCGGTACGACGGGCCACCGGCAGCGACCCGAAGCGCTGGGCATACATCTGGCTCAGGCCGCAGGGCTCGTAACGCGAGGGCATCAGCAGGAAGTCACTGCCCGCGAACATGCGACGGGCGTCGGTTTCGTTGAAACCGACACGCACGCTGATCTGACCGGGGAAGCGGGCGGCGAGGGCGCGCATGGCGTCTTCTTCATCCGGCTCGCCACGGCCAATGATCGCGATCTGGCCGCCGTTGTTGACGATGTGCTCAGCCACGCCGATGGTCAGGTCCAGGCCCTTCTGATAGACCAGACGCGACACTACGGCGAACAGAGGGCCGGTGGAGGGTTCCAGCTCGAACAACTCACGTACGTGGTCGGCGTTGATCTCCTTGCGCGTCCACTCGTTCGGGGCAAAGTTGCAGATCAGGTGGTCGTCGGTGGCCGCGTCCCAGCTTTCATCGATGCCGTTGGGAATGCCGCTTAGCTGGCCGCGATTGGCCTTGCTTTGCAGGAATCCCTCCAGGCCGCAGCCGAAATCCGGGGTGGTGATTTCCTTCGCATAGGTGGCGCTCACGGTGGTGATGTGGCTGGCATAGGCCATGCCCGCTTTGATGAACGACAGACGACCGTAGAACTCCATGCCGTCCGGCCCGAGCGCTTCATCGGGAATGCCCAGTTCGCGGCTCGACGCGGTGCTGACGAAACCCTGGTAGGCCAGGTTGTGAATGGTGAAAATGCTCGGCGTGTTCTGCCCGCGCCACTTCATGTAGGCAGGGGCCAGACCGGCAGGCCAGTCGTGGGCGTGGACCAGCTCCGGGCACCACTGGGTTTTCACGGCACCGGCTGCGAAATCGGCAGCGGCCAGGCCCAGGCGGGCGAAACGGATGTGGTTGTCAGACCAGTCGCGGCCATGGTTGTCGCCATACGGCGTACCTTCGCGCTCATAGAGCTCCGGGCAGATCAACACATAAATGACCAGGCCGTCTTTCATGTCCATACGGCCGATCTTGCAGGGAGGCAGTGCGGCATGGCCGCTCAGTTGGCTGATGATGTGAATCGGGTTTCCGCTATTGATGACCTGTGGATAGCCGGGAATCAGCACGCGTACATCGTGCAGGTGGCGCATGGCGCGCGGCAGTGCAGCAGACACATCACCCAGTCCGCCGGTTTTCACCAGATCGGCCATTTCCGAGGTGACGAACAGGATCTTTTTCCGGTTCGCCATGGACATGCCTGGTTGTACAGGGGGCAGTTGCAGCACAGGTGCGCTCGTCGTTGCGAAGACCGGCAGATGGGTCAGCTCGCTGGCCGGCTGATTAAAACTCTCTCCCTTCTGGGTTTTGACAGCGGCACTAATCATCGTTTTCTCCCATTCGATACGCAGTGTTGGTACAGCACTTGAGTTGTAATTGGCCATGTCCTATGGCCAGGCACACAAGACCTACGCAAAATCGATACCCATTTACCGACTGCATAGTGAAGGACAGGGTGAAAGCGGCCTCTGCTCGGGCTTCATCCAATAGCATAGGCGCTCTAATCACCTGACCCATGGCGATCGCCAGAAGTTTCGACTTTTTTTCAAGGAAATGTCTGGCATGCGGCATGGCGGTTTTTTGTAGGGAAAAATGCAGATCACTACAGCATCTCTCTGACAGCTGAATGCGCTGTTCTGGCGCATCAAGCATCGTATTCCGATGTTTCAAACCGTCGGTCGGATTGTTCGACAATCAAGCCATAGTGGCTGGAGGAGCATAGCTGTTCGTGGGTTTTTCGCGACTGGTCGGTCACGCTCTGTCTCGTGTCGCCTTTTCTCGGTGCAGCAGAGACCGATTCCTGTGCATGGCGAGAAAATTCCTACTTTTGTCTCGGGATCTTTTAGTGCACACCACGGTAGAATCCGGACCACGCGGCAGTCGGATGTTCAATCCATTGCCTGATAACCCCCGAGGTAGAGGAAGTCAATGCAAGCCCCTGAGGTGCTGGTCCTGCAAGCCAGCTATAGCAACCCGGTTCACGCGGAAGCCATCGGTTTCCTGCTCAATCAATACGCTGAAGACGCCATGGGCGGTGGGCAGTCCCTGTCGCTGGACACCCGTGAGCAACTGGCGATTGAACTGGCCAAGCGTCCCCACGCGTTCAGTGTGCTGGCGTTCATCTCCGGCGAGCCGGTCGGGCTGGTCAATTGCTTCGAAGGCTTTTCGACCTTCGCCTGCCGTCCGCTGGTGAATGTTCACGATGTGGTTGTGATCGGTTCGGCGCGTGGTCAGGGCATCAGCCAGAAAATGTTGGCCAAGGTCGAAGAAATCGCCCGTCAGCGCGGTTGCTGCAAAATCACGCTGGAAGTGCTCGAAGGCAACGAAGTGGCGCAAGGCGCCTACCGCAAGATGGGCTTCTCTGATTACCAACTCGACCCGCAGATGGGCCGTGCGCTGTTCTGGCAAAAGGCGCTTTAAGGCTGCTTCAGGAAAGAGCACAACGACTGGCACTGGTGGTGCGCAGTCTTTGTAGGAAGCCGGCTTGCTGGCGAATGCGGCGTGTCAGTCAACGTTAATGTTTTTGACACGACGCCTTCGCCAGCAAGCCGGCTCCCACAGTTTCTGCGTCGCACACGAGATTTAGGCTTGGCGCGATCCTTGTGGGAGCCGCCTTGGTGCGGGCGGCGTTCCGACGAAAGCTGTTGCCCGAGCAACACCATCCAAAACATTTGTAACAGTTCTATCCTGTAAGACGATTCAGAGGGCGATGTAGGATCGCCTCCCGTATTGATTTCAGGACCCTCATGTCTCCTTCACTGGAACCTCCCAGTTGCCCCTCCTGTTCCTTGAACAGTGATGCCTTTCTCTCTATCCGTGGCGCCGCGTCGCGCTTCCCCTCGATGACGATCCCTGCTGCCGACCCGCGTTCACGTGTGTCGCGCTTTGCTGTGCCCGTTGTCTTGCCTCTGACAAGGAAACACTGACCCATGGAATGGCTTGCGGACCCCACAGCATGGCTTGGCCTGCTGACCCTGGTCGTGCTGGAACTGGTACTGGGTATCGATAACCTGGTGTTCATCGCCATCCTTGCCGACAAACTGCCACCGGAGCAGCGCGACCGCGCCCGTGTATTGGGCCTGTCGCTGGCGTTGATCATGCGCCTTGGCCTGCTGGCCAGTATTTCGTGGATGGTGACCCTGACCGAACCGCTGTTCGATGTCTTCGGCAAAAGCTTCTCCGGGCGTGATCTGATCATGCTGTTCGGCGGCATTTTCCTGCTGTTCAAGGCCACCATGGAGTTGCATGAACGACTGGAAGGCCAGGTCGCTCAACACTCGGGCAGCACGACGTATGCGCTGTTCTGGCCGATCGTCGCGCAGATCGTGGTACTCGATGCGGTGTTCTCACTCGACGCTGTGATCACCGCCGTGGGCATGGTCGATGAACTGTCGGTGATGATGATCGCTGTGGTGTTCTCCATTGCCATCATGATCGTTGCCAGCAAGCCGCTGACGGCGTTCGTCAATGCCCACCCGACCGTGATCATGCTGTGTCTGGGCTTCTTGATGATGATCGGTTTCAGTCTGACCGCCGATGGCCTGGGTTTTCATATTCCCAAGGGCTACCTGTACGCGGCGATCGGTTTCTCGATCCTCATCGAGGTGTTCAACCAGATTGCCCGCTCGCGGCGCAAACGCAGCCTGAAAGGGAATTTGCCGCGTCGTGAACGGATGGCACATGCCGTGTTGCGTCTGTTGGGCGGCCGCAAGCCGGGTGTGGAAGAGGTGGGCGAGGACATCGTCGACATGCTGGAAGGCGACAGTGAAGAACCGGTGTTCGAGCGTCGCGAGCGGGTGATGATCAGTGGCGTGCTGCAACTGGCGCAGCGCCCGATTCGCACCGTGATGACCGCGCGCAACGACGTCGACATGATCGACTTGGCGGACGATGAAACACAGATCCGTCAGCAACTGATGGCGTCGTCCTACTCGCGTTTACCGCTGATCCGTAATGGCCGCGTGGAAGAGCCGTTGGGCTTCGTGCATAAAAAGGAACTTCTCAACGCCCTGCTGGCGGGCGCTGAACCCAACCTTGAGCACCTGACCCGCAACGCGATCAACCTGCTGGATAGCTTCTCGATTCTCAACGCGCTGGACCAGATGCGCGCCGAGTCGACGCACATTGCATTTGTGGTCAACGAGTTCGGCGATTTTGTCGGCATTCTGAGCATGACCGACATCTTGGAGTCCATTGCTGGTGAACTGCCGGATGCCAGTGAGGCCGAAGCGCCGGATCTGGTCGAGGAGGGGGAGGGTGTTTTGGCCAATGCCGCCATGAACCTGAGCCATCTGCGTGAGCGCATCGGTTTCAGGGCGCCTGCCAGTGATGAGTATCAAACCTTGGCAGGGCTGATCATGAGCCTGCTGGACCGTTTGCCGGTGGTCGGTGATCAGGTGCAGTGCGACGGTTGGGACCTGAAGGTGGTTCAGGTGCAAGAGCGGCGGGTGACGCAGGTGTTGTTGCGCAAGGCGGGCGTGTAACGACTTCGCTGCCCGCCCCGTTCCAATGTGGGAGTCGGCTTGCTGGCGAAAGCGGCGTGTCAGTCATTGATAGTTAACTGAAATATCGCGTTCGCCAGCAAGCCGGCTCCCACAGGTCGAGGTCAAACAAAGAGCCCTCCCTTGGTGCTCACGGCGTTATTACTTGGCAGCCACTTCGGGCGTTGGGTTTTCCTGCTTGGCGGTCTTCTCCATCACCGCAAAATCACTCAAACCTTTTTGAGCATACGGATCACCGATCAAGCGCGGACGTGCCACGAAGTCGAAGCTGACCAAACTCTTGGTAGTGTCCAGTTCATCGAAGCTCAGACCCGCCAGTTGCGCCCACGTGTGAATCAGGTTGGAGCTGCTATAGGGGCGGTTGTGGATGCTGTCAAAGTTCCAGTTGTGGGTTTCACGCCATTTGGGCGAGGCGTAGGCAATGAACGGCACGGTGTACATCGGAATCGTCGGTTTGGCCTCGTTGCGACCCAGGGTGTCATGGCCGGGTGAGTCGTAGACGTCTTCGCCGTGGTCCGACAGGTACAGCAGGAAGCCATTCGGGTCGGCCTTGCTGTAGGTCTTGATCAGGCTCGATACCACGAAATCGTTGTACAGCACCGCATTGTCGTAGCTGTTGTACAACTCAAGTTTGCTGTCGTCGATGGCTGCCGGGACGCCGTCACGCCCGGTGAATTTCTCGTATTCCTGCGGATACCGGTACTGATAGCTCATGTGCGTGCCCAGCAGGTGCACGACGATCAACTTGCGCGGTGCTGCGTCGGTCAACGCCTTGGCGAACGGTTCCAGTACATCGCCATCGTACTGGCGAGCGTTCTGGTTGCGGTTGTTGTTCAGGTACACCTGCTCGTCGGCCTGCTCGGAGAAGGTCGTGAGCATGGTATTGCGTTTGGTCATCGTCTGCTGGTTGGTGATCCAGAAGGTCTTGTAACCGGCCTGTTTCATCACGCTGACGATGGACGGGGTTTTCAGGTACAGGTCCGGGTTTTCTTCGTCGGCGAAGGTCAGTACCTGTTGCAATGCCTCGATGGTGTAGGGGCGCGGCGTGATGACATTGTTGAAGACCTGCAACTCGTCTTTCATCGCGTCCAGGTTTGGCGTCGTCTGCCGCGGGTAGCCATATAAATGCATGCGGCCACGGTTGGTCGATTCGCCGATCACCAGCACCAGCGTTGTCGGCAAGCCTGCCTGCTGGTCCTTGAGGTTTTTCAGCGGCGCGATGTTGCTGCTGGTGGTGAGCATGTCCTGCATGCTGTTCAATTGCTGGGTGTAGCGGTGATAGGCCACCAGCATTTGCCAGGGCACGGCGGGCTCGATGCGCGATTCGAAGGCTTCAAGGCCGGCTTCGGTCGTGTCGAAGCGAGACATTTGTTTGGCCAGCGGGTAGCCGACAATCGCCACCAACAACGCGGTTGCGGCGACCAGCGCGCGGCCTCGCGGCATGTACACCGGGCGCAGGCGGGTCCACAGGAAGATCGCGAATGCGGTATGGGCGACGAAGGCCAGAACGATCCACCAGGCGAAGTATTGGGTCATGTACTCGCCGGCTTCCGAGATGTTCGATTCGAACATGATGAAGATGACGCTTTGCGAGAACTCCTGCTGATAAATGAAGAAGTAACCCAGGCTGGCCATCGAGCAGGCCCACAGCACCACACCGATAACGGCGGCCATGATTCGGGTCTTGTTGGGGAACAGCAGCATCGGTGCCAGCCAGATGCCGCTCATCACGAACGCCTGACGGAACCCGGAGAAGCCGGTGATGCCGGTCAGTTGAATCAACAGTTGGGTGATGCCGGAAAAGTACCAGAAGAAGACGAAAAGCCAGATCAGGCCAGTCCAGTCGAAGCCTTTCGGAGTCGTGGTGCTCCGTTTCGTTGTTGCCATCAGGCGCTCCCGCTATGGATCTTTCGGGCGACCCTTTGGCCGCCGCGTGGGTCGTAGAGCGCGAACTGCGTGGCTGGGCAGCTCAAGAGACGCTCTACAGAGGGGCGGGAGTATGTTTTTGGATACGTGAAAAAAACGTGAGCGCAGCGTGAGCGGTGTGTTGAAGGCCAGGAACGGCATGTGGCAAGGGGGGCGGAACGATACCGGATATGTCGAGTCCGACAAGAAGTCGATCAACAGGTCAGAAAATTCGAGGCTGGGGAGGGAGATGTTGCAGAAGGGCAAGCCAGCGAATCAGGCTTGCCTCTCATTAGACACGGCGGGGGATCAATCAGGCCGGCAGCGCAGTGCCCTGGCTTGCGAGTTGAGCGTGTTGCAACATCAGCGTCAGTTGAGCGACCTTCTTGTGCAGCTGGTCACGTTCTTCCTTGAGCTGGCGCAGCTCGTCGCGACGAACGGTAACGTACAAGGTCTGTGGAGCGTTTGCCGGTAGTACTGTGCCCATTGCTTCACCTCGCAAATGGCGGGATTCAACGTCTTAAGGTTCAAGCAATGCGGCATCGCTACACGACTTGCCTATGCTTCCTACCTTTGTCGGCGCGGATTCTGATTTCTTTTGACGCAAAAGGGAACTTTTTATTTTTGAATTGTCGCTAAGGTGCGCCTCCAGCGACGAACGGCGATTTAGAGCTGGTTAACGCACCAAGATGAAACTATTTTCACCGGGAAACCTTCGTTTGCCTCTCCGGACTAACCCAATAAGCGGCACTGGGCTATAAAATGAGGCACCCCTGTTTTCGATTTAAGGAGCACCTCTACATGCAACTCGGGATTGTTGGACTTGGCCGCATGGGCGGTAACATCGCGCGCCGACTGATGCTCGATGGCCACACCACAGTGGTCTACGACCGCGATGAGCAGTCTCGCACCGTGCTCGCCAACGAAGGTTCGACGCCAGCCAATGACCTCAAGTCACTGGTCGCTGCACTGGAGAAACCTCGTGCCGTCTGGGTCATGTTGCCCGCCGGCGCTCCTACGGAAGACACCATCAACGAACTCGCCGGAATGCTGGAGCCGGACGATGTGATCATTGACGGCGGCAACACTTACTACAAAGACGACATTCGTCGTTCGGTCGAACTGAAGGCCAGGAACCTGCACTACGTCGACGTCGGCACTTCCGGCGGCGTCTGGGGCCTGGAGCGTGGCTACTGCATGATGATCGGCGGTGAAACCGAAGTCGTCGATCGTCTCGACCCGCTGTTCAAGACCCTGGCCCCCGGCATCGGCAACATCCCGCGCACCAAAGATCGCGCGAAGGATGCTGACCCGCGCGCCGAACAAGGCTACATCCATGCAGGCCCGCCGGGTGCCGGTCACTTCGTCAAGATGATTCACAACGGTATCGAGTACGGCATGATGCAGGCCTTCGCCGAGGGCTTCGACATCCTCAAGACCAAGAACTCGGAAAGCCTGCCTGCCGACCAGCGTTTCGACCTGAACATGGGCGATATCGCCGAAGTCTGGCGTCGCGGCAGCGTGGTGTCGTCCTGGCTGCTGGACCTCACTGCTGACGCGCTGGCTACCGACCCACAACTCAACGCGTACTCCGGCTCCGTTGCCGACAGCGGCGAAGGTCGCTGGACCATCGAAGCGGCCATCGAACAGGCTGTGCCGGTTCCGGTACTGTCCAGCTCGCTGTTCGCGCGTTTCCGCTCCCGTCAACAAAGTACCTACGGCGACAAAATGCTCTCGGCCATGCGTTTCGGATTTGGTGGCCACAAAGAACCTAAATAAATAAGGAAGCCTCCCCCATGGGTTTATCCCGCAGCAAGCAGAAAGCCCCGGTCGCCCCGGCGACCACGCTGTTCCTGTTCGGCGCCCACGGTGACCTGGTCAAGCGGTTGCTGATGCCAGCACTCTACAACCTGTTCCGTGACGGGCTGGTGGGTGAGGACCTGCACATCGTCGGCGTTGACCACAACACGGTCAGCGACGCCGAGTTCGCGCAGAAGCTGGAAGATTTCATTCGCAAAGAGGCGGCCAACAAGGTCGCCCAGGGTGGAGAGGAGCCTCTGGACCCGGCGTTATGGGGCAGCCTGGCCAAGCGAATCACCTACATCACCGGGGATTTTCTCGACGACGGCACTTATACGGCCATCGACGAGAAAATCCAGAGTACCGGCACGCAAAACGCCGTGTTCTACCTGGCGACCGCGCCCCGCTTCTTCAGTGAAGTGACCAAACGGCTCGGCTCGTCAGGCCTGATGGTGGAAAGTGATGACTACTTTCGGCGCGTGGTGATCGAAAAGCCGTTCGGCCACGATCTGCCCAGTGCCGTGGCGCTGAACAACTGCTTGCTGAAGGTGATGAGCGAGAAACAGATCTACCGGATCGACCATTACCTGGGTAAGGAAACGGTGCAGAACATTCTGGTCAGCCGTTTCTCCAACGGGTTGTTCGAGTCGTTCTGGAACAATCACTACATCGATCATGTGCAGATCACCGCCGCTGAAACGGTGGGGGTCGAGACGCGAGGCAGTTTCTACGAAACCACGGGCGCGTTGCGGGACATGGTGCCCAATCATTTGTTCCAGTTGCTGGCGATGGTGGCGATGGAGCCACCCGCTGCGTTCGGCGCGGACGCGGTCCGGGGCGAGAAGGCCAAGGTCATTGGTGCCATCCGGCCCTGGTCGGAAATGGAGGCGTTGGCCAACTCGGTGCGCGGTCAATACACCGAGAGCACCATCAGCGGCAAGAGCGTTGCCGGATACCGTGAAGAGGACCGGGTGGCACCGGACAGCAACACGGAAACCTACGTGGCGCTAAAGGTGATGGTGGACAACTGGCGGTGGGTCGGCGTGCCGTTCTACCTGCGTACCGGCAAGCGCATGAGCGTGCGTGACACCGAGATTGCCATCTGTTTCAAGCCTGCGCCATACGCGCAATTTCGCGACACCGATGTGGATCGGGTGGAGCCCAATTTCCTGAAGATCCAGATTCAGCCCGATGAAGGTATGTGGTTCGACCTGCAGGCGAAGAAGCCGGGGCCGACCCTCGACATGCAAACCATCGAGCTGGGCTTTGCCTACAAGGATTTCTTCGAGATGCAGCCGTCGACCGGGTACGAAACCCTGATCTACGACTGTCTGACCGGGGATCAGACCCTGTTCCAGCGAGCCGACAACATCGAGAACGGCTGGCGTGCCGTTCAGCCGTTCATCGACGCCTGGGCCAAGGATCCGCATGTCGAATTCTACAAGGCGGGCGAAGACGGTCCGGTGGCGGCTGATGAGTTGCTGGCGCGGGATGGCTATCACTGGCAACGCCTGGGATGAGTGAAGCGTCGCAACCCCTCATCCGTTTCATGCTGTCCGACATCGATGGCACCTTGTTGCGCCCCGATCACAGCCTGAGCCAGGCCAACATCGAGGCGGTGCGCAGGCTGCGGGAGGCCGGGATTCACTTCTCGGTTGCCAGCAGTCGACCGCCGCGCGCCATGCGCCAGCAGATCGAAGCCCTGGGCATCGACTTGCCGACCGTAGGATTCAATGGTGCCAATATCGTCAATCCTGATGGCAGCCTGCTCAGGGCGCATCGCATCGACGCTGCTGCGGCGCGCACCAGCCTAGAGCTGTTCGCCGCAGAAGAGGTCTCGGTGTGGGTGTTCGCCGACGATCAGTGGCTGCTGCTCGACCCCCAAGGGGATTATGTCGAGCATGAACGCCATACCCTGGGTTATGACTTCGTGCAGGTCACGCATTTCGATGAGTACATCGAACGCATCGACAAGATCGTCGCCGCCAGCAAGAACTTCGAGCTGCTCAAGCGTCTGGAGAGCCGACTCAACCCGCTGATCGCCGACACCGCACGGGCGGCTCGCTCTCAGTCCTACTACCTCGACGTGACGGCGCTGGATGCCAACAAGGGTTCTGCGCTGGCGACGATCGCCGAGGCGCTGGGTGTTCCTCTGGCGCAAACCGCTGCCATTGGCGATGCGGGCAACGATGTGGCGATGTTTCTGCGCGCGGGGTTGTCGATTGCAATGGGGCAGGCGGAGACCGCGGTCAAAACCAAGGCCCATTACGTCACCGGCAGCAATCTGGAGGATGGGCTGGCCACGGCCATCGGCCGTTACATTTTGCCGCGCTGAGCGGGCAATGCCTTTGTATACACCAGGAGGTCACATCACCCCATGGCTGTATTGATTGAGGATTACGCGCTGCTCGGCAATTGCCGCACTGCAGCGCTGGTGGCCCGCGATGGGTCGCTGGACTGGTTGTGTTTTCCGCGCTTTGACGCCCCTGCCTGTTTCGCCGCCTTGTTGGGCGACAGCGACAACGGTCGCTGGAAGATCGCACCCACAGACGCGCAGTACGAGTCTAGACGCCAATACCGTGACGGTACGCTGATTCTGGAAACCCTCGTCACCACGGATTCTGGTCGCGCGATGCTGCTGGATTTCATGCCCATGGACGTCGAAAACAGTGTGGTCCGAATCATCGTAGGTCTGGAAGGGCGCGTGGCGTTTTCCATGGACCTGGCGATCCGCTTCGACTACGGCAGCACCGTGCCGTGGGTGGAAAAACGTGAGCCTCACACCCTGACCGCTGTGGCCGGGCCTGACATGCTGGTGCTGCGCACGCCCACCGAATTGCACCCGATGGACCATCACACCGAAAGCCGTTTCACCGTCGAGGCGGGTCAGCGATTGGGATTTGCGTTGGGCTGGCAAGCGTCCCATGAGCCGGTGCACGAGGCGTTCGACATCGAGCAGGCGCTTCAGCAGACGGAGGTCTTCTGGCGCGAGTTCTCTGATCGCTGCCCGGACGTTGGCCCTTGGAGCGATCAGGTCAAGCGTTCCCTGATCACCCTCAAGGCCATGACCTACGCGCCCACCGGTGGCATTGTTGCCGCCGTCACGACGTCGCTGCCGGAACAGCTATGTGGGGAGCGCAACTGGGATTACCGCTTCTGCTGGCTGCGCGACGCGACCATGACGTTGCTGGCGTTCATGAACCTGGGTTACTACGAAGAAGCGACGGCGTGGCGTAACTGGCTGTTGCGCTCTGTGGCCGGGAATCCTGAGCAAGTGCAGATCATGTACGGTCTGGGGGGCGAGCGGCGCTTGCCTGAGTATCAACTGCCTTGGCTGAGCGGTTATGAGCATTCCAGCCCGGTGCGAATTGGCAACGCGGCTGCCACTCAGATGCAACTGGACGTTTACGGAGAAGTGGCCGACGCCATGACCCAGGCCCTGAAAAGTGGCCTGCCGCGTTTGCCCCGCAGCACGGAAATTCAGAAAGTCATCATGCCGTTTCTGGAAAGTGTCTGGCATTTGCCGGATGCCGGAATCTGGGAGATCCGCTCTGAACCTCGGCACTTCACCCATTCCAAGGTCATGGCCTGGGTCTCGTTTGATCGCAACGCCGGGGTGCTTGTGCGCAGTGACAACCCGCAAGAGCGCGAGCGAGGGCGGCACTACCGGCAAATAGCCGACGACATTCATGCCGACGTCTGTGCTCATGGGTACGACGCGGAGTTGGGAAGCTTCGTCCAGACCTATGGCGGCAAGGCGTTGGATGCGAGTCTGTTGCAGATTGCTCTGACCGGGTTTCTGCCAGTGGATGATCCACGGGTCACCGGCACGGTGGCGCAGATTGAAAAAACGCTGATGCAGGACGGCTTGTTATTGCGCTACGACAGCGAGCGCAGCGTCGATGGCGTGTCGGGCAGCGAAGGGACGTTTCTGGTGTGCTCGTTCTGGCTGGCGGATGTGTACGTGCTGCAAGGTCGGGAGCAGGAGGCCAGTGACCTGTTCGACCGGTTGTGCGGCTTGTGCAACGACGTCGGTTTGCTCGCCGAACAATACGACCCTCGCGCCGGCCGCATGCTGGGCAATTTCCCGCAAGCCTTCAGCCACATCGGCATCATCAACACCGCGCTGAACCTGCACCGGGTGGTGTGCCCGGTGAAAGCTCGGGCGGCGCAGAGCGCACAAGATTGAGGTTCACAAAAACTTTTCGTACAGAGCCTGACTTGTGGGAGCGTCACCGCTGGAGTGGGGCCGGGACCGAGTGCGTTCAACCCGCCTTGCGAAAGGTGAAGTTGATCCGCTGCTCACCCAGCTGCGGATGCTCGGCCTGCCTGATCGGCATCACACCGTGATAGCGCAAGCGATCCTCACCGCCCCAGACCACGACATCGCCATGAAACAGCGGCACGCGCTGCGTGGCATCGCTACGCGCATGGCCGCCAAAGAGAAACATTGCGGCAATGCCCAGCGACACCGATACGACCGGCCATTGATAATCCCGCTCGTCCCTGTCCTGATGCAGCGCCAGTTTTGCGCCTGGAATGTAGCGGTTGATCAAACAGGCATCGGGGATGAAATTCTTGAAGCCTGCCGCTTCTGCCGCGCTGTGCGCCAATTCGAGGAAGACTGCGGGCATTTCGGGCCAAGGCAGGCTCGTGTGTGGATCGGTGGGAGAATAGTGATAGCCGTTGCGGTCGGTGGTCCAGCCAAAGCGCCCGCAACTGCTCAGTGCCACTGACATGGTGTGGCCTCCCGGCGTGGCCATGTGACGGAAAGGGGCGCGGGTCAGGACCGATTCCAGCGCAGGCAGCAAACGATCCACCCAGGACAAGGCAAAGCCGCGATAGACGAACGATTGAGGGCCTATCCGCTCAGCCGCCGAGGGTTGCGCTGCCTCGTTGGCGAACAGGTCGAGCGTCGTGGGTGTTGTGCCTATACGTCGCATCATCGCGCTGGAAAACCGGCTCAGAGCGCCTTGCTGACTTTCACATCGCTGATGACATCGTCGCTGCCACTGTGCATTTTCTGCAGCGCGGCGAGGGCTTCTTCAGCGGAAGGGGATTGCAAGAGCGCGAATTCGAAGCGGCGCTCGCCGTTGAGCTTGTAGCTGATGGCGTATTTGACGGTCGGGGTCGACGGAGTCATGAACATTTCCTTAAAAACGATCGGGGCAGGGCGCACAATACGAAACCTTGACGCCTGCCGCTGTTGAATGGGGATCAGCTCAGGCGCGACGCGGTGCGGCGAACGATCTTGATCGAATGGGTGAAGGTGGTCTTGCGGCCGCCATGGCTGTCCATCTTGCGACCGGCCGTGTCGATGGTGATGTTCCAGAAACCGCTGCTGGGCACTGTGATCTTGGCTGGAAAGCGATCGAAGGCGCCACCGTGATAGGTGTGACGCCCGCCATTTTTGAAGCTGCGGAAATTCGCGTCGCTCATCAGACGGATGTTGCAGAGCTGGGAGCACTCGATGACGACCATATCATCTTCATTGAGGTGCTCGCGCTGGTGTACGAATTTCATGGGTGTCTCCGGGAAACGGGCATGCTTGAAAATCCGAAACGATATCATGACGCGCCCCGGCATTGATCGCCGCCCGGGCTTTTATTACAACGACGGCGCTGAAAAAAGGTGGCGCCCGGGGATCTAATCCCGGCGAAGCCTGTCGTAGCACCTTTACTGGAGGGATTGTATGAAACGGGCTGTTGTTGTTTTGGCATTGGCGATGAGTGGTTGCGCCAGCGTGGCGGACATCGAGCATACGCCAGCGACCATGAACGTGATGTCGGGTAAGAATCCGCAGGAATATGCCGAATGTTTCGTCGCCAGAATCGCTGACAGCCGCAAGCCTCCGCAGGTCGAACCTCATCGAGAGGGGTTGCGGGTCATCGTTCCTCAGAAATTTTCCAGCGGCACGCCTACCGCGGTCGTCGTCATCGAGAAGCGCTCAGGCGGCAGTTCAATCCGGCTGTTCGAGAGTGGCGGTAACAATCCTTTGCGGCCCAAGGACATTCAGCACGCGGTGACCGCGTGCATTTCCGGTGAGTGAGTCAACGACTATTTGCACACAACCAGCACGCTGCGCGTCTTGTAATTGCCCACGTCCACGCCCAGGGTTTTGTCCGACTCCTTGGGTTGCGGGGTGCCGTTGGTGCTGACGATGTTGTAGCCGGTGCCGGCGCAGGAGGCATCGGCTTTCTCGTAACAGGCCGCCCAGGACATGGCTTCGCCCGAGCAGTCGATGCTCAGCGCCTGTTGGCCGTTTTTCAGATAAGTGTTTTGTGCGGTGGCGCAGCCAGTCAGGCCCAGTACGGCGATGATGGACAAAATCTTGGTCATTTTCGGATGCTTCGCGGTGAGGGGCCGGGTTGATTAATCAGCCCTTCTCAGACTGAGCGGCTGTGCCATCGTTCCGGCATCATTGAAACATTTTTCATGCGGTGAAGCGTTCAAGCTCCGGTGGCCCGGCGCTTGAACAGAGATCCGTCAGGATTTTTTGTCGCTGCGTCCACGGGGCGCCGGTGTGTCTTCGAACACGGCTGCCACTTCACAGGCCAGGCTTTCACTCGGGAAGGGACCTGCGACCGCTTCGCTGTCATGGCCCACCAGCCACCACTGGCCATCCTGCAATTTCTTGATCTGATACCCGTTTACAACTTTGACTTCCGCCATCGACCTGTCTCGATTATTGATTCAAGTCAGCATGATACGGGGTGTGCGTATTATTTTTCCACGCAAAGGCCCGCAAACGAATGAACGCGACTACGCTTGGTTCTGTCATTGCGCGGACGTTTTGGGGAATGGGATGACCCCTCACGAGTGATGCTTCTGGCAGCTAGCGGATACCAGTCTTACAACCATTTGCGCGTGTCCGGAGGGCCACGTGGGAATGTTCAGTGGTCGCAATGTCGGAAATCGTGCGGAACTATCTGTGTAACTATTCCTCTACCCACTCAGCGAACGGCCAGTGGCGGGGGGCATTGTAAGGTGATCGCCTCCTGATTAGACTGCGCCGCAACACCCCAAGCCCCATCAAGGACTTATATGATCAAGAAATGCTTGTTCCCTGCAGCCGGTTACGGCACTCGCTTCTTGCCAGCGACCAAAGCCATGCCCAAAGAGATGCTGGCAGTTGTCAACAAGCCGCTGATCCAGTACGGCGTGGAAGAAGCGCTGACTGCGGGTCTGAACGAAATCTCCATCGTGACGGGTCGTGGCAAACGTGCACTGGAAGACCATTTCGACATCAGCTACGAGCTGGAGCATCAGATCAAGGGTACCGACAAGGAGAAATACCTGGTCGGCATTCGTCAACTGATCGATGAGTGCAGCTTTTCCTATACCCGTCAGACCGAAATGAAAGGTCTGGGGCATGCCATTCTCAGCGGTCGCCCTCTGATCGGCGACGAGCCGTTCGCGGTTGTATTGGCGGACGACCTGTGTGTGAACCTCGAGGGTGATGGCGTTCTGGCGCAGATGGTTGAGTTGTACAAAAAGTACAAATGCTCGATCGTGGCGATTCAAGAAGTCGACCCGAATGAAACCAACAAGTACGGTGTCATTGCCGGTGAAGAAATCAAGCCAGGGCTGATCCGTGTTTCTCACATGGTCGAGAAGCCGAAGCCTGAGAATGCGCCCTCTAACCTTGCGATCATCGGTCGTTACATCCTGACGCCAGACATCTTCAAGTTGATCGAAGAGACCGAGCCAGGCAAGGGCGGCGAGATTCAGATCACTGACGCCCTCATGAAACAAGCGGCCAAGGGTGACGTGTTGGCCTACAAGTTCAAGGGGCAGCGGTTTGACTGCGGTAGCGCCGAAGGTTACGTCGAGGCGACCAATTTTTGTTTCGAGCATTTTTACAAAACAGGTACATCGCTGGATCCGGTGTCTGCACCGCACAAAGCCAAGTAACTGCATCGCAGCACAAAGCCACCCTCGGGTGGCTTGTCGTTTCTGGGGGCAAGCCCTTGCCCGGCGCGCTGAAGCGGTTATGCTAGCCCTCCTGCCAAGGAGACAGACATGACCTACGACTACGACCTTTTCGTCATTGGTGCCGGATCCGGTGGTGTGCGCGCCGCTCGATTTTCAGCGGGCTTTGGCGCCCGTGTTGCCGTCGCCGAAAGCCGCTATCTGGGAGGCACCTGTGTCAACGTTGGCTGTGTGCCCAAGAAGCTGCTGGTCTACGGTGCGCATTTCTCCGAGGATTTCGAAAATGCCCGGTCGTTCGGCTGGACGGTGGGAGAGACGGAATTCGACTGGTCACGCCTGATCGCCAACAAGAATCAGGAAATCAGTCGCCTGAACGGCATCTACCGCAACCTGCTGAACAACAGCGGTGTGACCCTGATGGAAGGGCATGCGAAATTGCGCGGCCCTCATGAAGTGGAAATCAACGGCCAGGTGCATACCGCCGAGCACATCATGATCGCCACCGGTGGGTGGCCACAGATTCCGGACATCCCTGGTCGTGAGCACGCGATCACGTCCAACGAAGCGTTTTTCCTCAAGACACTGCCCAAGCGGGTCGTGGTGGTGGGCGGTGGCTACATCGCGGTCGAATTCGCCTCGATCTTCAACGGCATGGGCAGCGACGTTACCTTGATGTACCGCGGCGAGCTGTTCCTTCGCGGGTTCGACGGCACCGTGCGCGAACATTTGCGTGACGAACTGACCAAGCACGGCCTGAAACTGCAGTTCAACGCGCAGATCGAGAAGATCGAAAAGCGCGCCGACGGCACCCTCGACCTGACCCTCAACGACGGCAGTGCGTTCAACACTGATTGCGTGTTCTATGCGACCGGGCGTCGCCCCATGCTCGACAACCTGGGCATGGAAACGGTCAGTGTCGACCTCGACGACAAGGGGTTCATCAAGGTCGATGGTAACTACCAGACCAGCGAACCGTCGATCATCGCCATCGGCGATGTCATCGGGCGTGTACAGCTGACGCCTGTCGCGCTGGCAGAGGGCATGGCTGTGGCGCGGCGGTTGTTCAAGCCCGAAGAGTATCGCCCGGTGGATTACAACCATATTCCGACGGCGGTGTTCAGCCTGCCCAATATCGGCACGGTGGGGTTGACGGAGGAAGAGGCGAAGAAGGGCGGTTACGAGGTGCAAATCTTCGAAAGTCGCTTCCGCCCAATGAAACTGACCCTGACCGACAATCAGGAGCGCACCTTGATGAAGCTGGTGGTCGACGGCAAGACCGACCGTGTGCTGGGCTGTCACATGGTGGGGCCTGACGCGGGGGAAATCATTCAGAGCATGGCCATCGCGATCAAGGCGGGCGCTACCAAGCGCGTATTCGACGACACCATCGGTGTACACCCGACCGCGGCGGAAGAGTTCGTCACGATGCGTACCGTGACGCGCTGACCATTGATACCGCCCCCACGGAAGGGGGCGGTTTGCCATCGTATTCAAGGGAAGGACCCTTTTTTGACCAGCAAGAGCTTTTCGGCAGACATGCCCCTCAATCCCATTGCACCTGAAGATCGGCAGCCCGGCGCTCAGGATCCTTTGCGCAGCGAAGCCCTTCACGACAGTGAGCGGCAGTTTCGGACGCTGGCCGACAACATGAGCCAGTTGGCCTGGATCGCCGACCCGACGGGCAAGATTCACTGGTACAACGCGCGATGGTACAGCTACACCGGCACATCGCTGGAAGCCATGCTGGCGCTGGGATGGCGGTCGTTGCACCATCCTGATCATCTGGAGCGCGTCAATACGCGCATGCAGCGCTGCTTTGCGACCGGCTCGATCTGGGAAGACACCTTTCCGCTGCGAGGCAAGGACGGCCTCTATCGCTGGTTCCTGTCCCGTGCGCTGCCCATTCGCGACCCACAGGGCAATATCACCTACTGGCTGGGCACCAGCACGGACATCACGGCGCAAGTGAAGGCCGAGGACGCGTTGCGGGAGCTCAACGAGAGCCTGGAGCGGCGGGTGGCCGAGCGGACCCGCGAGCTGGCAGAGATCAACGAGCGTTTGCAGGTCGAAATCAGCGAGCGTGCGCAGGCGGAAGAGGTGCTGCGTCACGCCCAGAAGATGGACGCCATAGGCCAATTGACCGGCGGGATCGCCCATGACTTCAACAATATGCTGACGGGCGTGCTGGGTGCGCTGGACCTGATTCAGCGGCGTGTCGCGGCCGGGCGTGTTTCGGAGATCGATCGATACATCGATGCGGCCATGAGCTCGGCCAATCGTGCGGCGTCGTTGACCCATCGCTTGCTGGCGTTTGCCCGTCGCCAGTCGTTGAACCCGCAGCCGGTGGACGTCAACCGGATGGTGGCCTCGATGGATGAACTGGTGCGGCGCACCATCGGTGAAAGTATCGAGCTGGAAGTCGACTTGAACACCGCGCTGCGGCTGACCAACACCGACGAGCATCAACTGGAAAATGCGTTACTGAACCTGGTCATTAATGCGCGGGACGCCATGCCTGACGGCGGGCGGCTATTGATTCAGACCGAAGTGGTGCACATCGCCGTGCTGCACGACTCGCTGGTGCCGGGGGATTACGTGCGGCTCAGCGTGCAGGACACCGGCAGTGGCATGTCCAGCGAGGTGATCGCCCGGGCTTTCGACCCGTTTTTCACCACCAAGCCGATCGGGCAGGGCACAGGCCTGGGCTTGTCGATGGTCTACGGGTTCATCAATCAGACCGGTGGGCAGGTGCTGATCGACAGCGTCGAGGGGCGAGGGACGCGTATCGACCTGTACCTGCCCTGCCATTTTGAAGTGATCGAGCCGGACACGACAACGGCCTCGGATTCGGCACCTCCTCGGGCCAGTCAGGGTGAGCGGGTGCTAGTGGTGGAGGATGAGCCGGAAGTGCGCATGTTGGTGGTCGATGTGTTGCGTGAATTGGGTTACTCGGTGGAGGTGGCATCGGACGGTGCAGCAGCGCTGCCGTTCATCCAGGACACCGGACGTATGGATCTGTTGGTCACCGATGTCGGGCTTCCGGGCATGAATGGGCGGCAATTGGCAGACATCGCGCGGCAGCATCGACCTGGTCTGCCAGTGCTGTTCATGACCGGTTATGCCCGCAACGCGCAGGTGCGAGGGGACTTCCTGGAAAGTGGCATGGACATGCTGACCAAGCCCTTCAGCATCGACGACCTGGCGCAGCGCGTGCGAGGGCTGATCGAGAGGCCGTCCGCTCAGTCCTGATCGGGTGCGGGGGCAGGCTGGCCGGAGCGCGCATGCTCCAGCGCGACCTCGGTCTTGATCAGAATCAACTCCAGCACGCGGTTCTGCTGTTCCCGCTCGGTCAGGCGCTCCTGAAGCTTTTGACTCTCGTGTTGGGCGTTGTGCAGACGCTCCTCCAACAGGGCGCATTGAGTGTGGGCCTGCAAATGCTGAGCTTTGAGGGCGTCGATTTGCCGGTCCTTGTCGTGCAGTCGTGAGGCCGTATCCAGCGCCGCCTGGCTCAGTCGCGCATTGTCCTTCTGTTCTTTTTGGAGGTCTTGCTGAGTACCAAGCAGCGTGGCCGTCTGAGTGCCCAGTTTGGTGGTTTGCGCGGCATGGCGCTCGATCAGGTCGGCAAGCTGGCGTTGTGTCGCCTGAAGCGCGTCTTGCAGTTCTTTCTTTTCGGCGTCGAGCCGGGCCTGGGCAGCGTCGATGTGCTCCTGCGCCTGGCCTTTGAGTCGGTGGGCAAGGCGTGCCACCAAGCTGTTCAACTCTTCGTCGATCAGGGTGTCGGATCGCTCACCTTCGGTCGCATCCAGCTCGCGCATCAGACGATGAATCGTGCTTTTCGAACCTGTATTGCCCAGTTCTATTCGTACTGCATCAATACTGGGGTTTTCGCCCCGTGCGATGAGTGAAAGGCGTGCAGTCTGCACGTCTGTCTTGGTGATGCCGCTGCGGGACATGCGGATTCCTGTTATTCGATACCGAATACGTATGCGATGTTACGTACCATGAAAAGTGTGCATTGTGCGTCATTTTTTCGCTTCTGTCTGCTCGTCCGGCTGCCTCGGGGCGGTTGAATTGAGCAGGACGAACTCGTTAGGCTGACGGTGCTTCAGTGTTGCCTGACGCCGGGGAGGGCAGGCGATGTTCGCGAAGGTGTCACCGAATTCTTCTATATAAGAGTTCTTTTATAGCGAAAACCAATCACCGGCATCAGGTTTGCCAATGAGACCTTACCGGGGATTGTGCGTAAGCTCCTCCCCATCGAATCAAACACGTTCTATTCAACCCTAAGGAGATCCACCCGATGCCTATCATTAACAGCCAAGTAAAACCGTTCAAAGCTACCGCTTTCAAAAACGGCTCTTTCGTTGACGTTTCGGATGCTGACCTGAAAGGCAAATGGTCTGTGGTGTTCTTCTACCCAGCCGACTTCACCTTCGTCTGCCCAACCGAACTGGAAGACCTGGCTGACAACTACGACGCCTTCCAGAAACTGGGCGTTGAAATCTACTCCGTTTCGACCGACACCCACTTTGCTCACGCTGCCTGGCACAACACCTCGCCAGCCATCGGCAAAATCCAGTACACCATGATCGGCGACCCAACCCTGACCATCTCCCGCAACTTCGACGTGCTGATTGAAGAAGCCGGTCTGGCGGACCGCGGTACTTTCGTGATCAACCCTGAAGGCCAGATCAAAATTGTTGAACTGAACGATGGCGGCGTTGGCCGTGACGCTTCCGAGCTGCTGCGCAAAATCAAGGCCGCTCAGTACGTCGCAGCTCACCCAGGTGAAGTTTGCCCAGCCAAGTGGAAAGAAGGCGAGGCCACTCTGGCTCCGTCCCTGGACCTGGTCGGCAAGATCTAAGTCTTCATGACCGGATCGGGGGCGCTGAGCCCATAAGCACGTAAACCGCATCGCCCCCACAAAACGCCCGGGCGGTCATCGCCTGGGCGTTGTTTTTTCTAGACTCTGCAAGTGAAGAAAAGGAAGCCGAATCATGTTGGACGCCAATCTTAAAGCTCAGTTGAAATCGTACCTGGAGCGAATCACTCGCCCGATCGAGATCGTCGCGTCCCTTGATGACGGCGCGAAATCTCAGGAAATGCTGGCCCTGCTCAACGACATCGTCAGCAGCTCCAATCAAATCACCCTGAATACCAATGGCACCGATGCACGCACGCCATCCTTTGCCCTGAACAGCCCGGGTCAGGACATCAAGTTGCGTTTTGCCGGTCTGCCAATGGGTCACGAATTCACCTCGCTGGTGCTGGCGCTGCTGCAAGTGGGCGGCTACCCGTCCAAAGCCACCGAGGAAACCATCGAGCAGGCCCGTAGCCTGACCGGTGAGTTCAAGTTTGAAACCTACTTCTCGCTGACCTGCCAGAACTGCCCTGACGTGGTTCAGGCGCTGAACCTGCTGGCCGTGCTCAACCCCAACGTGCAGCACGTGGCTATCGAAGGCAGTCTGTTCCAGCAAGAAGTCACCGACCGCCAGATCATGTCGGTGCCGAGCATCTACCTGAACGGCGAACTGTTTGGCCAGGGCCGCATGGGCCTGGAAGAAATCCTGGCGAAGATCGACACCAGTGCAGGTGATCGCCAAGCCGAGAAGCTGAACGCCAAAGAAGCCTTTGATGTCCTCGTCGTCGGTGGCGGCCCGGCAGGTTCTGCAGCGGCCATTTATGCAGCACGCAAGGGTATTCGCACCGGCGTCGCGGCTGAGCGCTTCGGCGGTCAGGTGCTGGACACCATGGCCATCGAGAACTTCATCTCGGTGCAACACACCGAAGGCCCGAAACTGGCCGTTGCCCTTGAAGAGCACGTCAAGGAATACGAAGTCGACATCATGAATCTGCAACGTGGCGATCAGTTGATCCCTGGCAAGGATGGCGCGCTGCATCAGGTCAAATTCGCCAGCGGTGGCGTGCTCAAGGGCAAGACCGTGATTCTGGCGACCGGTGCTCGCTGGCGCGAAATGAACGTGCCGGGCGAGCAGCAATACCGCAACAAGGGTGTGGCGTATTGCCCGCACTGCGACGGCCCGCTGTTCAAGGGCAAGCGCGTTGCGGTGATCGGCGGGGGTAACTCGGGCGTTGAAGCGGCCATTGACCTGGCCGGCATCGTGTCCCATGTCACCCTGCTGGAGTTCGACAGTTCGCTGCGTGCGGATGCCGTGCTGCAACGCAAGCTGCACAGCCTGCCGAACGTGACCGTGCTGACCAGTGCGTTGACCACTGAAGTGACCGGTGATGGTCAGAAGGTCAATGGCCTGCGCTACAAGAACCGCACCACTGGCGAAGCAATCACTGTCGAGCTGGAAGGTATCTTCGTGCAGATCGGCCTGCTGCCAAACACTGAATGGCTCAAGGGCACTGTCGAGCTGTCGCCACGGGGCGAGATCGTGGTCGATAACCGCGGTGAGACTTCGATCCCTGGTGTATTCGCTGCGGGCGATGTGACCACTGTGCCGTACAAGCAGATCGTGATCGCCGTGGGTGAGGGCGCCAAAGCATCGCTCAGTGCGTTCGATCACTTGATCCGCACCAGCGCCCCGGCGTGATTGCTGCTTGATCTGTCGCTGAAAAACAAAAAAACCTCATGAGCGATCATGAGGTTTTTTTGTTGGATGAGTGGGGCTATTGCGTTCGCGGAGTTGTCGCCGTAACCCGGCGGCTATCACGTGTTTCCTGTGGGAGCGAATTCATTCGCGAGACGTCGGCCAAGTCGATGCACATGTACGGCCCAAAATACCGAATCGCGAATGAAT
This sequence comes from Pseudomonas sp. NPDC088444, assembly GCF_044900175.1. NCBI lineage: Bacteria > Pseudomonadati > Pseudomonadota > Gammaproteobacteria > Pseudomonadales > Pseudomonadaceae > Pseudomonas > Pseudomonas sp. NPDC088444. The sequence goes on along the minus strand of NZ_JBJDNK010000002.1, from coordinate 377,630 downwards.
TCGCTCCCACAAGGTGATCAGCAGTCGTTCCTGGTGGTGATCAGACCGGCGTTGGCTGAATGATCTCAACCCAGTAACCGTCCGGATCCTTCACGAAGGCCAGGCTTTTCATGCGGCCATCGGTCAGGCGTTTCTGGAAATCGACACCCAGCGCTTCGAAACGCGCACAGGCGACATGCACGTCAGGCACCGAAATGCAGATATGGCCGAAACCGCGCGGGTCGGTGTTGCCGTTGTGATAGCTGAACGCAGGATCGTTCTCGGTGCCGTGGTTGTGGGTCAGTTCCAGGATGCCGGGAATGCCTTTCATCCAGACCGTGCGCGCCTCGGCGTCTGCCGGGATCTGTGCCTTGTCCACCAGCGCAAGGAAATACAGGCTGAATTCCGCTTCGGGGAAATCACGCTTCTCGACCAAGCTAAAGCCCAGTACGCGGGTGTAGAAATCCAGCGATGCGGTGATGTCCTTGACCCGCAACATGGTGTGGTTGAACACGAATTGCGCGGTGGCCGCGTCAGGCTGGGCGGTGACGCCGGGGAAAGTGTTCAGTTCGTTCAGGCTCATGATGACTCCGGGTGGGTCCTGTAAATGTTGCGCAATGATACGGGACACAGCGCCCGAGCCAAACCCGAAAGTGCTGCTCACTTGTCGCAGGCCTTGTGAGGGCGCGCGCTGTGGCCCACACTTTGCGCTCTATCGTCAGGTCATCGGTCAGGGTGTTCAGGTTGCGCATTTACCGTCTTGCAGGTCTTCTTCTCCCGCTGTGTCTAGGCAATGCCTGGTCGGCCGATTCGATGATCATCTGGCCCAGCGACTGGGAAGTTGAGGCGCTGCCTCAGGCGGATACGTCGGTCCAGATTCGCCAACGTGCAGTCAAGCATGATGCCAGTGGCGATCCGGCGATGGTCGTGGAGTTGACCCAGACTCGCCTTCAGCCGGGGCATGAGGTCAATGTGCAGGGCGTGCTGCTGGAGATGCGCAAGGCCATTCAGTTGAATTTCGTGCACAGCGGTTTTCAGAGCGTGTGCACGCAGATGAAGGCGAGCACCCTCAGTGACGTTCCGGCGATGGAGACCACCTGCACGATCACCCAGAATGGCGCTCACGTGATGACGCAGACTTTGGTGGCGGCGGCCAACAAGGAACTGGCCTGGTCGTTGTCCTACGCAGGCTCGAAGGACGGGTACGCCGCAAACAAGGATGAAGTGTTAAGGATTCGGGACAGCCTGCGCCTTAACGTATCTCCGTGATCAGGGATCTTCAGGCATAAAGAAGCCCGCCGAAGCGGGCATGGGGTGCTCATCCATTAGCAGTCTTCATCCTGTAGAACACCCTGTGAAAAAATCGTGAACGGGCCTTTCCTCTGATCGCCGCCGAGGCCATTTGACTGACCGGTCGTCTATCTTCATTTTGGCGAGGAGGGCGCGCGGGACTGTTTGAGTCTCGGCGCGACTAATAACACCAATGGATTATTGCTTTGTAGAGATATTGAGGCGCTGCCACGGTATTGCGTGCACGCCGAAGAAAGAGCGTGGCGAAAACGAAGTTCATTCTCGGCACCTGTGGCGCGGGGCAGGAAACTCGGTCGCGTAATCAAACGCGTATTTGATCTTTCGCGGCGCGCTTATTACGCTTATAAAAAAGCCCCGAAGATCGGGGCATTTTTTATAACACACGGGAAGAACGGCGAATCCGGATCAACCGCGCAGCCAGGATTCGACGGCTTCGACCCCGTATTGCTCTTTCCAGGCTTTCAGGCCACGGTGATTGCCACCTTTGGTTTCGATCAGTTCACCTGTGTGCGGATTGTGGTAAACCTTGACCACTCGTGCGCGACGGCGCTTTGGACCCGCAGGGGCGGCCAGCGCAGCCGAAGGGTTGGGGTCGAGGATGGCGATGATGTCACGCAGGCTCTTGTCATAGGTGCTCATGAGCGCCTGGAGCTTCTGCTCGAATTCGATCTCCTTCTTCAGTCCGGCATCATTCTTCAGGTTCTCCAGCTGGGCCAGCTGTTCCTGAAGGGCTTTTTCTGCGGCGCGAAACTCGGCAAGTCTGGACAAAATAATACTCCGGCGGTATTTGGCTGTTGTCAGCCCAACGCAAGCAACATGGACGTGGTTCGGGAATGCGATTCAGGTCCTGTGCTCATTTATTCACTACCCGGCGCCTGGCGGTGTCACCCGTGGATAAACTAACACGTGTTGTCAACGGCTCATCGGTCGCGGGGGAGTTGTGAGTCACTACGGGCAAATAATGCACGTTTTTTTCGAGTTGGAAAACAGGTAGAGCACATTTGTTATATGAAACTTGCCGGGAAAGATAATCGGCCTCAAAAAAGATTACGACACAGGAGAACGACCTTGTAAGTAATTTCCTAAATTATGTCGTGAGCGGAAAATATCCAAACTCCCCGGATTTTCTTGCCTGCAGACGATTACAGGCCCTGTTGCAGGGCCGGATCATCTGGATTCAATTGTTCAAGCTCGGCCAGCAGCACTTGCACTTTCTGCAGTTGGCCCGATTCTTTCCAATAACGAACAAGCAGAATCCGCGCACTGCGATTGGCCGGTTGTCGCTGCAGGATGTCCTCCAACTGGCGTTGCGCCGGTTCAAGTTGCTGCAAATCGTGCAAGGCGACCGCCAGGTCGTAGCGGTACGCAGTGTTTTCAGGTTCCAGTTCCACGGCCTTGGCCAAGGCCAGCAGCGCGTATTCGTGCTGTTGATGGCGCAACAGCCATTGCCCCAAAGCATGTTGCAACAGGGATGACTGAGGGTGTTTTTCCAGCCATTGAGCCAGTTGCTGGCGCGAGCGGTCGGTCTGGCCTTGCCGGTCCAGCAAGTCGATGAGTGCCAGCTCGATCTGAACGTTATTGGGCTCCAGCTTCAGCGCCAGATCCAGCGCGTCGAAGGCTTTATGAATGTCGCCCCGATTGACGAACAGTCTGGCCAGTTGCAACTGGCTCTGTCCGCTGGGCGGCTGCGAAGCCAGTGAGTTTTCATAGTCGGCTGCGGTGTCTTGCAGTGCACCGTAATACAGGCCGACGTCATCGGGCGTCAGTCCCAGCAGAGCGCGCACCGCACCATATCGAACGCTTTGATCGGCATCGTCCAGCAGCGGGCCGATCAATACGCTGCGCTGTGCTTCGGGCACCAGAGCGACCACGGCATCGATTGCCGCTTGCTGGACCAGTGGCACGGGGCGTTTGAGGTCGCCGTCGAGGATTTTCAATGCCTGCGCGCTGGGGTAGTTGACCAGCTCGGCAAGCAGCCCGGCGCGGCGAATGTCTGAAAGATCCGTGCGGCTCAATTGCTGATAGAGCACGCGGGCAGCGCCGGGCTTGCCGTTGTGCGCCTGCTCCAGCGCTTCTGCGTAACTGTGGTTGACCACGGGCGGGGCGGGCGGGGCGTTCCAGTGACGCACCAGCAGTGCCAGTCCGACGATCAGCAGTCCTGCGGCCGTCGCGATCACGATCCGCCAGCGGCGACGTGCTTTGGAGTGGGCGGGTGAGGGCTGAACAGGCGCGTTGGGCATACCGGATTCCGTTTCTGCGAAGGAGCAGCTTCGAGGAGTCATTGGCGAGTGTCAAACGCTGGCCGTAAATAAAAAGCCCCGAACCTTGTGAGTTCGGGGCTTGAGTAAGGTAGGGGATAACGCTACCCCACTCAGGACACCGCTGGGTCAGGCGTTGGGTTGCCAGCCACCGCCCAGCGCTTTGTAGATGGCCACGATGCCGCGATACAGGTCGATCTCGGCCTGGGCCTGGCTGTCTTCGGCGGCCAGGCGCTCGCGCTCGGCGTCCAGCAGCACAAGGAAGTCAGCGGTGCCTTCGCGGTACTGGATATTCGCCAGGTCCGCGGCCTTGCGGCTGGATTCACTTTGGCGCACCAGCGACACAAGGCGTTGTTGGCGCTTGTCGTAATCGCTGAAGGCGTTGTTGGTTTCTTCCAGCGCCAGCAATACCTGCTGCTCGTAGTTGGCCAGTGCACCTTCGGCGTCGGCGTTGGCGCCGCGAATCCGCGCCTTCACACTGCCCAAGTCAAACGCGGCCCAGGTGATGCTCGGGCCAAGGCCCCACGCTTGAGCCGCGCCTGAACCGATCTGCGAACCTCGGCTGGCGGTCCAGCCCAAGAAGCCGCTGAGGCTGACACGAGGGAACAGGTCGGCAGTCTGCACGCCAATTCGTGCGGTTTGCGCGGCCAGTTGACGCTCGGCACTGCGCACGTCCGGGCGGTTTTCCAGCAATTTCGCCGGGTCGCCAATCGGCAGCGCCTTGGAGATCGCAGGCAGTTTGGCCGGGCTCAAATCCACGGTCATGGCGTCCGGGCGTTCGCCCAGCAGGGTGGCGATGCGGTTGCGCTCGCGGACCTGCTCGGCTTGCAGTTGCGGGATGGTCGCTTCTACCGCCGCCAGGCGCGCATCGGCACGTACCACGTCGATTTCGTTGCCCACGCCTTCGTCACGCAATTGCACGGTTACACCACGGGATTCCTGCTGGTTTTTCAGGTTGGCCCGGGCGATGTCTTCGCGCAGTTGTGCGCCGCGCAACTGACCATAGGCATCCACCAATTCGGCGATCATGGTCACCTGCAATTGGTAGAGGTTGGCTTCGGCCACTTGCTGATCGGCTTCGCTGGCTTCCAGTTCGCGCTGAATACGGCCAAACAGGTCGATCTCCCACGCCATGTCCAGGCCCAGGTCGTAACGTTCCTGATTGACGCGGTGCTCGGTTTCACCCGGCACCTGAGCGCGGCCGACCTGGCTGCTGGCGCGACTGGTCACCACCGGCATCGCGTCGTTGCTGATGTCGTCACGAATGGCGCGCGCGGCCTTCAGGCGGGCGAACGCCACGCGCAGCTCACGGTTGCCTTGCAGCGATTGGGCGACCAGCTTGTTCAGGGTCGGGTCTTCGAACTGCTGCCACCAGATGGTTTCCGTGCGGCTGCGGTCATAGTTGCCCTGAACGGCGGCCGGAATGTTGGCCGCCGCAGTGTCCGGCTTCTTGTAGTCCGGGCCGACGGCACAGGCCGCCAGCGCCAGGACCAGCAGGCTCGGCAGAAAGAGTTTTGCAGCCTTCATCAATGAGCCTCCGGAGCGATGTTTTGAACGCGAGCCGCTTTGGCTGCCTTGCGCGCCTCTTTACGCCCCACATAGTTACGAATCAGCACATAGAACACAGGGGTCAACAGCAGACCGAAGAAGGTCACGCCAAGCATCCCGGAGAACACCGCCACACCCATCGCATGACGCATCTCGGCACCGGCACCGCTGGACAGCACCAGCGGCACCACGCCCATGATGAACGCCACCGAGGTCATCAGGATCGGACGCAGACGCAGACGGCAGGCTTCCAGTACGGCCTCCAGCGGGGTCTTGCCCTTGTCCTGTTCGTCCTTGGCGAACTCGACGATGAGGATCGCGTTTTTACACGCCAGGCCCACCAGTACGATCAGGCCGATCTGGGTGAAGATGTTGTTGTCGCTCCCCGCGATGATCACACCGGCAATGGCCGACAGCAGGGTCATCGGAACGATCAGGATGACCGCCAGCGGCAGGCTCCAGCTTTCATACAGGGCGGCCAGCACCAGGAACGCCAGCAGTACGCAGAGCGGGAAGACCAGCAGTGCGGTATTGCCCGACAAGATCTGTTGGTAGGTCAGGTCGGTCCACTCGTAGGTCATGCCGTTGGGCAGTTCCTCTTTCAGCAGTTTTTCCATCGCCGCCTGTGCCTGACCCGAGCTGTAGCCTGGGCCTGCGGCACCGTTGATTTCAGCGGTGATAAAACCGTTGTAGTGCATCACGCGGTCCGGACCCGAGGTGTCGGTGACCTTGATCAGCGTCGCCAGCGGAATCATCTCGCCCAGGTTGTTGCGCACTTTCAACTGACCGATCTGTTCGGCGTCCTGACGGAACTGCTGTTCAGCCTGAACGTTGACCTGATAGGTGCGACCGAAACGGTTGAAGTCGTTGGCGTACAGCGAACCCAGGTACACCTGCAGGGTGTCGAAGATGTCGCTGATGGCCACGCCGTGGGTCTTGGCCTTTTCACGGTCAATGGCGGCGTCCACTTGCGGCACGTTCACGGTGTAGCTGGTGAACAGAGCCGCCAGTTGTGGCACGTTGTGGCTCTTGACGATGATGTTCATCGTCTCTTTATAGAGCTCGTCATAGCCCAGGTTGCCACGGTCTTCGATTTGCAGGCGGAAACCGCCAATGGTGCCCAGGCCCTGTACCGGCGGCGGTGGGAAGATCGCGATGTAGGCGTCCTGAATACCGGCAAACTTCTGGTTCAGCGCAGCAGCGATGGCACCGGCGGATTCGCTCGGGTCCTTGCGCTCATCGAACGGTTTGAGCGGGGTGAACACGATGCCGGAGTTCGGGCTATTGGTGAATCCGTTGATCGACAGGCCAGGGAAGGCCACCGAGTTGGCTACACCCGGTTGTTTCAAGGCGATGTCGGACATTTCCTTGATGACCGCTTCAGTGCGGTCAAGGCTGGCGGCGTCCGGTAGTTGCGCGAACGCAACCAGGTATTGCTTGTCCTGCTGCGGCACGAAACCGGTCGGGGTGGTGGAGAAGCCCAGCCAGGTCAGTACGATCAGACCGGCATACACCACCAGTGCCACGCCGCTGATGCGGATGACGCGGCCCACGGTGCCGACATACTTGTTACTGGCCTTGACGAAGAAACGGTTGAACGGACGGAACAGCCAGCCACCCAGCAGTTTGTCGAGGAAGCGCGAGAACCCGTCTTTTGGCGTGTCGTGACCCTTGAGCAATACCGCCGCCAGCGCTGGCGACAGGGTCAGGGAGTTGAAGGCCGAGATCACCGTTGAAATAGCGATCGTCAACGCGAACTGTTTATAGAACTGCCCGGTGAGGCCCGAGATGAACGCTGCGGGTACGAACACCGCACACAGCACCAGCGCCGTCGCGATGATAGGACCTGTCACTTCGCGCATGGCGATCTGCGTGGCTTCCATCGGCGGATGGCCGAGTTCGATGTTCCGCTCGACGTTCTCCACCACCACGATGGCGTCGTCCACCACGATACCGATGGCCAGTACCAGGCCGAACAGCGACAGCGCGTTGAGCGAGAAGCCAAACAGGTGCATCACCGCAAACGTACCGATCAGCGACACCGGCACAGCGGCCAGCGGGATGATCGACGCACGCCAGGTTTGCAGGAACAGAATCACCACCAGCACGACCAGAATCAGCGCTTCGAACAGGGTGTGAATCACCGCCTCGATGGAGCCGCGTACAAAGATGGTCGGGTCATAGACGATGCTGTAGTCCATGCCTTCCGGGAAGTTCTTCTTCAGCAGTTCCATTTCATCGCGCACTTCGTTGGAAATGTCGATGGCGTTGGAACCAGGGCGCTGGAAGATCGGGATTGCTACTGCGGGCTGGTTGTTGAGCAGCGAGCGCAGGGCGTACTGGCTAGAGCCGAGCTCAACGCGAGCGATGTCTTTGACACGAGTGATTTCACCGTTGTCGCCTGCGCGGACAATGATGTTCTCGAACTCTTCCTCGGTGACCAGGCGACCTTGAGTGTTGATCGACATCTGGAAGCTGGTGGCGCTCGGCGAGGGCGGGGCGCCCAGTTGACCGGCGGCCACTTGGCGGTTCTGCTCGCGAATGGCGTTGACCACGTCGGTGGCCGTGATGTTGCGCGACGCGGTCTTGTTCGGGTCGAGCCAGACACGCAGCGAGTAATCGCCCATACCGAACAGTTGCACGTCACCGACACCGTTCAGACGCGCCAGCTCATCCTTGATGTTGAGCACGGCGTAGTTGGACAGGTACAGCATGTCGTAACGCTGATCCGGCGAAGTCAGGTGGACCACCATGGTCAGGTCGGGAGAGGCCTTGTCCACGGTAATACCGATGCGCGTCACCTCTTCAGGCAGCTTCGGTTCGGTCCGCGTGACGCGGTTCTGCACCTGCACTTGCGCGGTGTCCAGGTTGGTACCCAGCGCGAAGGTGATGGTCAGGGTCAGCTTGCCGTCGGCGGTGGCCTGCGAGGACATGTACAGCATGTTCTCGACGCCGGTGATGGCCTGCTCCAGTGGAGCCGCTACGGTTTCGCCGATGACTTTCGGGTTGGCGCCGGGGAAGTTGGCGCGCACCACGACGGTCGGCGGAACCACTTCCGGGTATTCACTGATCGGTAGCTGGAACAGCGAGATCGCGCCGCCGATCAGAATCAGCAGCGACAGCACCGCTGCGAAGATCGGTCGCGTAATGAAGAATTTGGAAAAATTCATTGGGTGTGTTCCTTAACCGCGTGGCGTAGCGGCAGCAGCCACCTTGGCGTCCAGTTTTTTCTGGGCCTGAGGTTGGTTGCTGGCTTCAAGGGCTTGGCGTTGTTGCTGCAAGGCCGTGAGGGTCTCTGGGCTGGCCATCGGCGTATCTTGCGGGTCGATGGGAGAGCCTGGACGTACGCGTTGCAGGCCGCTGACGACGATACGGTCGTCTTTCTGCAAGCCGCTACGCACGATGCGCAAGCCTTCCAGTTTTGGTCCCAGGTCAACGTTGCGATAGGTCGCCTTGTTGTCCTTGTCGACCACCAGCACGAATTTCTTGCCCAGGTCGGTGCCGACCGCTTCGTCTTTGATCAGCGTGGCGTTGTAGGTGCCGCTGCCGACCAGTTTCAAACGGGCGTAGAGGCCAGGGGTGTATTCGCCCTTGCTGTTGTCGAATACCGCACGGCCCCGGATGGTGCCAGTGCGTGGGTTGACCTGGTTGTCGACGAAGTTCATCTGCCCCAGGTGCGGGTTTTCGACTTCATTGGACAAGCCCATGTACACCGGGGTGGTCGAGCCGCGTTTGCCGTCGCGGGCCAGTTGGTTGTATTTCAGGAACACACGTTCATCGGCGTCGAAGTAGGCGTAGACCTTGTCGGTGGACACCAGGCTGGTGAGGATCGACTGGTCAGCGGTGACGATGTTGCCAGCCGTGATTTCCGCACGGCTGACGCGGCCGGTGATCGGTGCGGTGACGCGGGTAAAGCTCAGGTTCAGTTTCGCCAGATCCAGCTGCGCCTGAATGGCAGCGACAGCAGCCTTGGACTCTTGCGCGGTGGTGGTCCGCGAGTCAGCCAGTTCGGCGGAGATCGCGTTGTTGGTGCGCAGGCGCTCGCCACGCTGGGCTTCATTATTGCTGCGCACCGATGCCGCTTTGGCCTGTTGCAGTTGGGCTTCGAGGCGATGCACTTCGGCTTCGAACGGGCGCGGGTCGATCTGGAACAGCAGATCGCCTTTTTTCACCAGATCGCCATCGGTGAAGGCCACTGCGTCGATCTGGCCGGAAACGCGAGGGCGAACCTGCACGGTTTCCGGCGCTTCCAGGCGTGCCGTGACCTCGTCCCATTCGTTGACGGGCTGCTCAAGCACCTTAGCCACATTGACCTTGGCCGCCGCCGGGGCTTGCGCTGCCGTTTCAGGGCCTTTACCGCACGCACTGAGCACCACCAGTGCCAGCGCGGCAAGGGGGTAGCGCAGAGGAGTAAGTGACTGAACCATGGGAAAATCCGCCGATGTTTATTGAGATTGGCGGATTCTGTTCCCGGGGGTTCTATTGCACGAATCGAATACGGCGAAGGTAAATATCAGTGGGAATGATATTTCCAGTTACAAACGCTCTGGGACGGGGCCTGACGAGGCGCAAGCCGCATCGGGCCGGGGCAGGCGTCAAAAAGGGCGCAATGGCGGCCTTTTCTTCAGTCGAGAAGGCGCTCATTACAGACTGTCTGGATCCCCGAAAAACATCTGAATCCGTGACCGCAACCAGCGCTCGCCCGGGTCGTTGTCCTGCGAGCCGCGCCAAGCCATGTGCAGTTCGAAGGTGCGTGCGTCCAGCGGCAGTTCTTCGGCGCGAACGCCACCTGCGGCGGTAAGCACGTCAGCAGTGTAGTCCGGCACTGTGGCGACGATGTCGGTACCGGAGATCAGTGTCGCCAGCCCGTTGAATTGCGGCACGGCGAGGACCACGTGACGCTTGCGTCCCAGCTTTTCGAGGTATTCGTCGATGAAACCACCCAGGTCGCCTGCGAACGACACCAGCGCATGGGGGCGTGCGCAGAAGTCATCGAGGGTGATGGGGCCAGGCATTGAGTCGGCGCGCAGCAGCTTGGGCTTGCTGCGACGCAGGACCTTGCGCTTGGCGTTGGCGGGCAGATCGTCGGTGTAGCTGACGCCGATGGAAATCTCGCCCGAGGACAGCAGCGATGGCATCAGGATGTAGTTGGTCCGACGCACCACCAGCACGATGCCCGGTGCTTCGGAGCGCAGGCGTTTGAGCAGGGACGGCAGCAGGGCGAACTCGGCGTCGTCGGACAGGCCGATGCGGAACACGGCCGTGCTCGTGGCAGGATCGAAGTCGGCAGCGCGGCTCACGGCAGTGGAAATGGAATCCAGCGCAGGGGAGAGCAGGCCGAAGATTTCGACCGCACGAGCGGTCGGTTCCATGCTGCGCCCGGTGCGCACGAACAGAGGGTCGTCGAACAGCCCGCGCAGGCGGGAAAGTGCCGCACTGATGGCAGGCTGGCCGAGAAACAGCTTTTCCGCCGCGCGCGTGACGCTGCGTTCATGCATGAGGGTCTCGAACACGATGAGCAGGTTGAGGTCGACGCGACGCAGGTCGTTGCGATTCATGACGGGGGTCTCGGAGACATGGGTCGATACGTTGACCGTCAGAGCGACGGCCTGTGTTCAGCTCGGAAACGCATAGTAGGGTAAACGGCGATTCTCCACACCGTTAAATGCATGTGCAAGCATACAAACGTGTTGGTCATCACGACCGTTGATAATGTGCGCTGAACCTCGAGCGTCGGGCAGTGACCCAATCCTGAGCAGGACCGAGCGCCGAAACCCGCAACAGCGTTGGCATCTGTCGCGCCCGGAGCCTGTACGTTCATCCGGAAATCGCCCGTCGGGTTGCAATGTCCGGGTGAGAAAAGAACAATGACCGCCTTGAATACGTGAGCATTCGATGGTTATCTAATGAACGCCTTTCAACAACAGAATCGATGACAGGCATGTCGACTATTAATAGCCACTGATAGTGTTACCGGCAGCGCCCGGATAGAGTTCATGGCATCAAGGTTCATAAGGCGAGGTTCGAAATGTCCCGCACGATCCGTTTTCATCAGTTCGGCCCGGCCGAGGTGCTCAAAGTAGAAGAGCTGCCAGTAGCGCAGCCCGCACCCGACGAGGTGCAAGTGCGCGTCCAGGCAATCGGTGTCACCTGGTACGACGTGCTGTGGCGTCAAAATCTGGCTTCTTCCCAGGCGCAGCTTCCTGCGGGTCTGGGTTCTGAAATGGCCGGCGTGATCACCGCCGTCGGCGAAGGCGTGAGCGATCTGAAAGTGGGCGACAAGGTTGCCAGCTTCCCGTCTGCCAACCCGAACGTGCACCCGGTCTACGGCGAGCAGATCGTGTTGCCGCGCACCTCGGTCACTAAATATCCGGACATTCTGACGCCCAATCAGGCGGCCGTTCACTACACCCCCATGCTGGTGGCGTACTTTGCGTACGTTGAGCTGGCGCGGGTCAAAGAGGGTCAGGTGGCATTGGTCACCGATGCCGGTCATTGTGCAGGTCCGGCGTTTTTGCAACTGGGCAAGGCACTGGGCTTGAAGGTCATCGCGGCCATCAAGACCGACGACGAAGAGGGGACGTCTCGCAAGTACCTGACTTCGCTGGGCGCCGACAAGGTGGTGGTTACCGAAGAGCAGGACCTGCTGATGGCGGTCAACAAATACACCGACAAGCGCGGTGTGGACGTGGTGCTCGATGGGTTGGGCGGCCCACAGATGTCGATTCTCGGCGACGTGCTCGCACCGCGTGGCAGCCTGATTCTTTATGGTCTGCAAGGTGGCAATCAGGTTCAGTTCCCGGCCTGTGCTGCGTTCCAGAAAAACATTCAGTTCTTTGTACACTGTGTGGGCAATTTTACCGGCAAGCCGGAGCTGGGCATTCCGCAAGACAAAGAAGCCGTCGAACGCGCACTGCTCAAGATCAACGAGCTGACCCGTGACAAGCTGTTGTTGCCGCAACTGACCAAAGTGTTCCCGTTCGAGCAGATCGTGGACGCGCACCGCGTGATGGATGGCTGCCCGGTGGGTGGTCGCGTGGTGGTTGAGGTCGAACCCGCTTGAGCGCAATTCACCGCGCTTCGTAGACTGTGCGGCGCCTCTGGCCAGGCGTCGACGTAGAGGAAACGTTCACCGGTTCAGGTGTCCGTCCCGTCATTCATCGGCCACGCAACGCCCGACAAAGCCTTCCCGAGGATTCTGGAAGGCTTTTTTGTTTATGGCGCGAAGTTGATTAAACGCGGGTGACCGTTATTGAAGTGGCGCGCCAGAGCGATTAACTAATAGGGGTCGAGCAACTATAAACAGCGTTGTTTAATCATGTGCTCATTTTAGGGCGTTGCTGACGGGCAAAGCGTTGAATATCTGTGTCTTGTAATTCCACTCATGGCTCTTGATAATGGCGGGGTACTTCATACTCAAGGAACGAGTCATGCCCCCTTCTTTATTGTGGCCGACTTTTATACGGCGCTCGCCGTTCGTCTCCGCCGGTTATTCAACTTGCGGCGCCGCACGCCGTCTCATACCCGATCTTCGGCTTGAAACACACCCTTCGCGCCCCTTGACGCCGCACGCGGCGAGACATTCAGCAACTTCGTGGCGAACCGCTTGCATGCCCGACAGTTGTTGACGCCTCTCGGGCGTCCCGGCGGTGTTCAAACAAACGATAACTGTGAGTGTGCGCGAATGCTCATTCGTGTGTCGGGCTCAGGTTTTCGCAGGATCGAATATTATTCAGGTGTGTGGTTATGGGTTCTCTACACGAACAGGCTATGAACTATGTCTATCAGCAAGTATTACAGCGGCTGCTAAGTTACTTGAACCGCGCGGAGCGAACAGCGTTGCAGTTGTTGATACAACGTCTGGTTGTTGCGGCAGGGGGTATTGACCGTATTGGCGACTATCGCGTACTCGTAGCATTCAGTGGCGGTAAGGACAGCGCGTATACGGTGGCGTTGTTGCGGGCCGCCCAACTGAGCATTGCGGCGCGGGCGCCGACGACGTTCCATCTGCGCGTTGCCAGCATGCGCCATGCCGGGATGACATCGGCGGTCATGGCGAACATTCATCGCTGTTACTCGGCGCTGTTCCTGCACGACGACCCCAGAGTGGAACTGCTAGTGGTGGATCATGAGTCTGTTCTGGGGTTCGATCCGGATCTGCCGTTCTCCACCGCCGGGCGGGAACAGAATCGTTCTGACATGCTCCTGGGTGGACATCTGACCGAAGGGGACGCCCGTACCACGTTCTGTAACAGCTGCTACCTGGGCGTCGCCGATTTTCTCGGGCGTGCGGTGTCGTGGGGAGACGGTGTCGATGCAGTGCTCAGCGGCGATTCATTGAGAGAGCAAAAGCAGTACGCCACCTGGGTGATGCGCTTGGCCAAAAACAATGGGTTGTTGATCGAGCATTGGCACACCCTCAGTTTCAGCGCGGCGCTGAGCACCATCGATACCATAGGACGCAGTTACTACCAAGAGCTGTACGGCGAAGAACCCACAGCGAGTGAGTTCATATCACGGCCGCCGCTGTATGCGAACCTACGACTGGCGCCGACATTTCTGACGGTGGCCGATCTCATCGGTTTCCGTCTGGAAGAGCGATGGGCGCTGTTGACTGATTTCCTGGGTTTTCGCTTCGACGACCTGGCCTTCAGCTTCAGTGAGTCCGATTGTGCCAATCCCTTGCTGATGGCCCACATGCGCGGGCTTAAGGCGGAGTTCGTGCAGGGCCGTGAGTACGCCGATGGCATTGCCGAATACCTCGAACTGGCGGTGGGGATGATGCGGCGCAAACGCATGCCCAAGCGGTTGATCAACCAGGCCATGGCCGCTTACGACGGGCCTGAGCGGCTTGAGGCGCGTCGAGTGCTCGCGGCGGGGTATGCGCAGGAAGCATTCGGACTGAGCGAAGCCCAATTGGTGTGCCTGATGTTCGCGCCTTTCGTCGACGGCGGTTTGCGGCTTGAGGGCTTTTTACGTCGATGCCACCCCGGCATGCTGATTGCGTTGGTGGAACTGCACAAAGCGTTGTCCGGAGAGCCTGCACCGGATCAGGTCATCCAGTGGTTGGTGGACGTGAGCGGCCTGAGTCTCAAAGGATTGCAGAATCTCTACGTCAGGTCTCGGGTGGATTTCAATGACGAGCATTCAATCATTGCACGCGTGCGCGCCAGCGACCCGGACAAAGGGCGAGTGACGACCGTTGATCCGCACACCGGTCAGCCGGTGTCCGAGGTGATCTCCGGTCGCTGACCGTTCTACCGTTCAAGGTGACGCCTATTGCGTGTGCGACTTTGGCGGTCACCCGTGATTCCTTTCAATGACCCTGCGATTTGCGCATGGATGGGGTGTGTCCGATGCAAAACAACAAGACCGATTTCGCTTACCAGATGGTGTACCGCTACCTGTCGAGGCTGACCAATGAGTTGCCCCAGGGACCGGCGGTCAAACTGCCGTCGTTACGGCTGTTGGCGCGGCGTCTGCGAGTGTCCATTTCGACGGTGCAGAACGCCTACTCGTTGCTGGAAAAAGAAGGCCGCATCTGCGCCGTGCCCAAGTCCGGGTATTACGCACTGCCGCAGCCGTGCAATGACGTTCACTGCGAGGGCGAGGGATTGCTGGAGCGTTACCAGGCCAGCACGCGACGTGCTGACATGTTCGTGTTCGGTGCCGACGAGCCGACGTTGCTGCAGTCGCTGGACAGCACACTGTTGAGTATCGAGCGCGACCTCATGCGTCACTATCCCTGTCAGCCTGACCCCCGATTCCAGCCGTTCGGCGATATCGAGTTGCGTACGGCGCTGGCGGCCTACTACACCACCTCCACGGCATGCTGTTGGCACCCGGACAACGTGTTTGTCGGCCCGGACAAGACCGGGGTGCTGAAAACCGTGCTCAAGACCCTGCAATTGCGTGACTGTGCCGTGCTGGTGGAGACGCCCTGTGGCTGGAGTGTGTTGCGCACGCTGCAATCGTTCGGTATCCGGGTGATTGAATGGAGCGCTGCCGCCGACGGCGAAATGGATACGGCCGAGCTGGAAGCCGTGCTGCAGCGCAATGACGTGAAACTGGCGGTTCTGTCGTCACGCCTGACGCCGCTGCACGGGCGTATCAGGGATCAGGTACAACGCGAGCAACTGGCCGAGGTGCTGAACAGGCACGCGCTGTGGGTGTTGGAGGACGACAGTCACGGCGGGCTATGCGCCGACGGGCTGTCGGTGCCCTTGCGTGATCTGATCGACCCGGAGCGGCTGCTGATTCTGGGGGCATTCGACAAGACCATCGGTCTGGAGGCACCGTTTGGCTATCTGCTGAGCCGTCATTCGCGGTCGCTGTGGCATCAGCAGATGTTGCTGCGCTCTTTCCGTCTGCCGCCGATCCGCCAGAAGGCCATCGCGCGCCTGTACGGTTCCGGGCAACTGGATCGTCACCTGCACCGGCTACGTGGAGCGCTTTACGAGCGAATGAGCCATCTGACGCACATGGTGGACAGTTTCCTCGGTGAAGACGTCCGTTTTCTGCACCCTCACGGTGGAGCGACGCTGTGGCTGGATTGCCAGTTCCGGGTTGACATGGGGCGGGTGTTCGAACGGCTGCTGGAGCAGCGCATCGTCATTGCGCCAGGAGAGCTGTTCAGCGTTCGTGGGCTGCACCAGCAGAGTCTGTGCCTGAGTGTGGCCGCAGACTGGGGTCAGGACATCGAATCCACGCTGGTGATCATCCGCAATGCGCTGTTGCAGGAACGGCTGAGCTGAGCCGGGTCGAGCACCGTCGATCCAATTCCATTTGCCAGACACGGCATACGGCTGGTATCTGTATGCCTGTCCAGTATTTCAGCCCATTGGCACGTCTCAGCAGTGACCTCCATTCTTCCCGTTTCATCCGGCGACCCTTCCCATGCACCTGCGCGGGCCACTCCGCCCGCCGGATATTCCATTGCCGTGCGCGCACTGTGCGAGTTCACGGCCAAGGTCGGCGAT
This sequence comes from Pseudomonas sp. NPDC088444, assembly GCF_044900175.1. Classification (NCBI taxonomy): domain Bacteria; kingdom Pseudomonadati; phylum Pseudomonadota; class Gammaproteobacteria; order Pseudomonadales; family Pseudomonadaceae; genus Pseudomonas; species Pseudomonas sp. NPDC088444. Next base: position 361,555 of record NZ_JBJDNK010000002.1, on the reverse strand, counting down.
CTCGACCTGCGTTTCACACCGTCGCCCACGGCGCAAGAAGGCATGGCAGGGCACCGGACGGTGGCGGCACGGCGAGGCCAGGGGTATCAGGCCGAAGTGTCGTTGTCCGGGCAGTATCACGAACTGAACGTACGGGGGCGGGCAGATGGTTACGATTCGGTGCTCAATCGTCTGGAAGAGGTGAAAACCTACCGTGGCGATCTCGGTAAATTGCCTGACAACCACCGGCAACTGCATTGGGCACAGGCCAAGGTCTACGCCTGGTTGCTTTGCCAGCAGTTGGAACTGACGGAAATCGATGTCGCGCTGGTTTATTTCGACATCGTTTCCGAACAGGAAAGCCTGATCACCGAGCGTTGCAGTGCCGGGCGGTTACGCGCTTTTTTTGAAGCGCAGTGCGAGCGTTTTCTGGCGTGGGCGCGTCAGGAAATGGCCCATGTGCAGGAGCGCAATCGGGCATTGACCGGGCTGACGTTTCCGCACGCTGATTTTCGATCCGGCCAGCGAACCCTGGCCGAGTCGGTGTACAAGGCCGTCAGCACAGGGCGTTGCCTGATGGCTCAGGCGCCCACCGGGATCGGCAAGACCATCGGAACGGTGTTCCCGATGCTCAAGGCGACACCTGGCCAGGCGCTGGACAAGGTGTTCTTTCTGACCGCCAAGACCCCCGGCCGCAACCTGGCACTGGACGCCTTGCGGGTGATCGGGGACAGCGCGCCAGAGGTGCGACTGCGGGTGTTGGAGATGGTGGCGCGGGACAAGGCCTGTGAATACCCGAACAACGCCTGCAATGGCGATTCGTGCCCATTGGCCAAAGGGTTTTACGACCGACTGCACGCGGCCCGCAGCGCGGCATTGACGCAGCGCTGGCTCGATCAGGCGGGGTTGCGTGAGATCGCCTTGCAGCATCAGGTCTGCCCGTACTATCTGAGCCAGGAACTGGCGCGCTGGTCTGACGTGGTGATCGCCGACTACAACTACTACTTCGATTTGAGCGCGTTGCTGTTCGGCCTGTGTCAGCTCAACCAGTGGCGCGTGGCCGTGCTGGTGGACGAAGCGCACAACATGGTCGAGCGAGCGCGATCGATGTACAGCGCGGGGCTGGATCAGTACACCTTCAATCAGGTCCGGGCGAGTGCCCCCGATACCTTGAAAAAACCGCTTCAACGGCTCAACCGCGAGTGGAACGTGCTCAACAAGGCCCAGGTTCCGCCGTATCAGGCCTACGCCGCCGCGCCGGGCAAATTCCTCAACAGCCTGAACCTGTGCATCGCTGCGTTCGGTGACTATTTCAATGATCACCCGCAGGCGGCCCTCGGCGAGCTGCAACGCTTCTACTTCGAGGCGATTCAGTTCGTTCGCATTGCCGAGCTGTTCGATGATTCGTTTTTGTTCGATATCGGCAAACGTGAGTGGGGCAGCGCTAAAACACTGTCACGACTGACCTTGCGTAATGTGGTGCCTGCCGGTTTTCTGCGCCCCCGATTGAGTGCGGCCCGCAGCACGGTCCTGTTTTCGGCCACGCTCAATCCTCGGCATTTCTATCGTGATCTGCTGGGGTTGCCAGACAACACCGCCTGGGTGGACGTCGAATCTCCGTTTCAGCGTGAGCAACTGGAGGTGCGCATCGTCAGCCGAATCTCTACTCGGTTCAACCACCGACAGGCGTCGCTGCAACCCATCGCGGCGTTGATGGCTGAGCAGTTTCATTCCAGACCCGGGAATTACCTGGCCTTCTTCAGCAGCTTCGACTACTTGCAACAGGTTGCCGAGAGGATGCAGTCGGATTACCCGGACGTCCCATTGTGGCTGCAGTCTCGTGGCATGGCCGAGTCTGACCGTCAGCAGTTCATCGACCGTTTCACGCCCGACAGCCGCGGTATCGGTTTCGCGGTGCTGGGCGGTGCGTTTGGGGAGGGCATCGATTTGCCGGGCGCTCGATTGATCGGGGCGTTCGTCGCGACCCTGGGGTTGCCGCAGCTCAACCCGGTCAACGAGCAGTTCAAGCAGCGCATGGGCCAGCTGTTTGGCGCCGGTTACGATTACACCTATCTTTATCCGGGCATGCAGAAAGTGGTGCAGGCGGCCGGGCGAGTGATACGCGGGCAGGATGATCGCGGCGTGGTGATGTTGATCGACGATCGTTTTGCCGAGAGTCGGATTCAGCGGCTGTTGCCAACGTGGTGGCAGCTTTGACCGCGTTACCGCCGGGGTCGAGACGCCCGTTTCGGCATGGGGCCATGAAACTCCATAGAGGGGGGCGTCGTTCGATCATGCCCTGGCCGATAATTGTCTCAAGGGTTTACGGATCAATACCCGAGCAGGACGGTCCAACTGCCAGTAAACTGCCGCGCAGCCGTTTTTTATTTCATCGAATGTCTTTTTTACGTTTTTCCATCCACGGAGGTTTCGCATGAGTATCAGTCCATTCGCGGGCAAACTGGCGCCTGCAGAATTGCTGGTCGATCTTCCTCGTCTGGTCACGGCGTATTACACCGGGCAGCCTGATGCTTCGGTTGCCACCCAGCGAGTTTCCTTTGGCACCTCCGGTCACCGTGGCAGCTCGTTCGACCTGAGTTTCAACGAGTGGCACGTACTGGCGATCAGTCAGGCGATCTGCCTCTACCGTCAGGCTCACGGCATCGACGGCCCGCTGTTCCTCGGCGCCGACACGCACGCGCTGTCAACCCCGGCCGCGGCGTCGGCGCTGGAAGTGCTGGCGGCCAACGGTGTCAACGTGATGATCTCTGAGGGTGACGAGTACACGCCGACCCCGGCGGTGTCCCACGCGATCATTTGCTACAACAAGGGCCGCACCTCTGGCCTGGCTGACGGCATTGTCATCACCCCCTCGCACAACCCGCCGGAAAGCGGCGGCTTCAAATACAACCCGCCCAACGGTGGCCCGGCCGATTCTCATATCACCAAGTGGATCGAGAACAAGGCCAACGAACTGCTCGCCGAGAAGATCGTCGGCGTCAGCCGCGTCAGCCATGAAAAGGCCTTGCGCGCCGAAACCACTCACCGCCATGACTACGTCAACACTTACGTGGCGGACCTGAAAAACGTCATCGACATGGACGCCATCCGTGGCGCCAGCCTGCGTCTGGGTGTCGACCCGTTGGGCGGCGCGGGCGTGCGCTACTGGTCGGCGATTGGTGAGCATTACGGCCTGAATCTGGACGTGGTGAACAAGCACGTCGACCCGACGTTCCGTTTCATGAGCGTCGACTGGGACGGCAAGATCCGCATGGACCCGTCGTCGAATTTCGCCATGCAGGGGCTTATCGGTCTCAAAGACCGCTTCCAGGTGGCCTTCGCCTGTGACCCTGACCACGACCGCCATGGCATCGTCACCCCGACAGGTGGCCTGCTGGCGCCGAACAACTACCTGGCGGTGGCCATCGATTATCTGTTCCAGAATCGTCCTGAGTGGCGGGCTGATGCGGCCGTCGGCAAAACGGTGGTGAGCAGCGGCATGATCGACCGCGTGACTCAGCGTCTGGGCCGCCGCCTGTATGAAGTGCCGGTGGGCTTCAAGTTCTTCGCCGAGGGTCTGTTCGAAGGCTCGCTGGGCTTTGGCGGCGAGGAGAGTGCGGGAGCGTCGTTCCTGCGTCGCGATGGCTCGGTCTGGACCACCGACAAGGACGGCCTGATTCCGTCACTGCTGGCTGCGGAGATTCGTGCGCGTAAAGGCCGCGATCCGAGTGAGATGTACAAGGCACTGACCGACGCACTGGGTGAGCCGGTTTCGACCCGTGTCGAGGCCAAGGCCAACTTCGAGCAGAAGGCGTTGCTGAGCAAGCTGTCGCCGGAGCAGGTCACGTCGACCGAACTGGCTGGCGAGAAGATCGAGCAGATTCTGAGCAAGGCGCCGGGCAACGATCAGGCCATCGGTGGTCTGAAGGTCATGACCGAAAACGGCTGGTTCGCTGCACGTCCATCGGGCACTGAGGACATCTACAAGATCTACGCCGAAAGCTTCAAGGGCGAGGATCACCTCAAGCGTCTGGTGGCCGAGGCTCAGGTGTTGGTGGATGCCGCGATTGCACCGAAGTAAAGACGCTGCCGCCTAGGTTCCGTACGAAATGTTTTGGGACGAAGGTAAGGCAAGGCGAAACGAGCTTCGCGAGTAACAGCCGCAGGCTGGCCCGCAGGGAGAGCGCCAGCGAATAAAACAGCCGAGGAACGGCCGGGGTCGCGGGCGACTTTAGGGGCCTAAATGAGCATTCCGAGGCTGTTTTCAACGCAGCATGACCGAGTACCAAGACTTTTCGCACAGAACCTAGTGACAGGCAGGGCAATTCAAGGGCGGGCTTTTTGTTCAGGACTCCGCCCTTGTTTTGTCACGCGGGTTGCCCGGCGTCACATGCCTGACCCGTCCCGTTGCGCTGCAACGCGGTCAACGCTGCCAGTGCCAGCAGCGCAATCACCCCGGCCAGTACGCTGATCGCGATGTGAACCCCGAACAGGTCGATCAGGTAGCCGGTCGCTACCGGCAGGATGCCTGCGGGCACATAGCCGCCCATGTTGAAGATGGCGTTGGCTTCGGCGCGACGCTGCGGAGCAATGTGCCGCGCGATCAGCGTCAGACCACCCAGTTGTCCCAGGCCTTGTCCGGCACCTGCGAGCAGGGCTGCGACCACCAGCCACACCACAGAACCCACGTGCAAGGCGAGCCACAGACCGGCCATTGCCAGCATGGTCGAGATTCCGCTGAGCACGAACAACTGGGTCATGGGGCGTTTTTTCGCGGCAAACTGCACACCCACGGCCGTCAGGAACATCACGAAGGCCATGGCGCCCGCAATCAATGGGCTGTTGGCGTGGAGCAGGGTCGCCAGCAGTTTCGGACCCAACGCCAGCACGAAACAGGTGGAGGTCAGGCCCGGTCCGAAGAACGACACGCCTCGTGCGACCACCGCCAGATGTTGGCGAGCCACCGAAGGCAGTTTCGGGCGAAAGCGTCCATTGCCGAGTTTACGGTTCGGCTGGCGCAATACCACCACCAGCGCGAGGGCCAGCAGTACGATTTCGGCATTGAAGACCCAGTCGATCGGGTCGGCGACATATTGGGCGATGACCCCGGCCAGCACCGGCCCCGTGCCTGCGCCCAGCACCATCGACACCGAAGCGATCAGTGAGGCGAAGGACTTGCGCGATTCGCTGGCGTGCTCGACCACGTTGGCCATACCCGCCGACACCACGATGCCGACGGATATGCCGCTCAGCAGGCGCGCCAGCATCAGCATTGCCACGCTGTTGGCGTGTTCGAACAGCACGGCGGCGATGATCGCAATGACCACGCCGGGCACCAGCAAGGCCTTGCGTCCGTAGTGGTCAGCCAGTTGTCCGGCCACGGCCAGCGTCAGCAGAAGGCCCAGAATGTACAAACCGAAAATTACGGTCAGGGTGCCCGAAGCGAAACCCAGCGCCTGCTGCCAATGGGCGTACAGCGGCGTGGCGGCGTTGGACAGGATGAAAACGGCGGTGACGATCCAGGCGGCCCGAAGAATGGGCAGTGTCCCGCTGGCTTGCGATGGTTGGCTCATGGACGAATCCTCTTGGCAATGTCTCTATTGCTGCCGAGGATAGAGAGCCGAGAGGAGGGCGAGAATTGGCGGGCGACGCATACGGCATGTGAAAAAATTCACAGTGCGTCGGGCGACGTCAGGCACTCGATGAGGACGTCCAGCACGGCGCGGATTTTCGCGGCGCTGCGCAGGTCCTCGTGGTAGGCCAGCCAGACCGGCAACGTCAGCGCCACCTCGCAGCCCTGAAGGCGCTTGAGTCGATATTCGCGGGCGAGAAACGCGGGCAGCAACACGACCCCGCCATCACCTGCCGCCGCAGAGGCTTGCACGCGCAGGTCATTGCTGGTGATCGTCAGTTTGCGGCCTGCCAGATACTGTCTCAACCATTGCTGATGGGGCGACTGCTCCATGCTCTGGTCGTAGCCGATGTAGACGTAGGCCTCGCGCTCATGGCTGGCCAGATAGTCCTCGCTGGCGTACAGCGCCAGCGGCAGGTCCGCGAGGTGCCTGGCCACCACTTGCGCCTCTTCAGGTCGGGCGTAGAGCAGGGCAAGGTCGGTTTCCTTGCGCGTCAACGAGGCGATGGATTTGGAACCGACCAGCCGCACCTGCAACCCCGGGTAGCGCTCGCGCAGGGTACCGATATGCGGCGCGACCAGGGTGGCGAGGAACGCGGGCGGGGAGGAAATCACCACTTCGCCTTCGATGCGGTCATGTTCGCCCCCGGCAAAACGTTGCAGGGCAAAAGAGGTGCTGGACATGTGCTCGGCAAACTCGCCCACTCGCACACCGTCGGTGGTCAGCTCGTAGACCCGGCCCCGGCGGTCCACCAGTTTTAGGTCCAGGGCCGCTTCCAGCGACGCAATGCGGCGCGCCACGGTGGCGTGTTCCACTGCAAGGCTTCGGGCCGCGGCGGCAAGGCTGCCTTCGCGCACGAACGTCGAAAAGAAGCGCAGATCGTCCCAGTCGAACATGGCGGCTGACGTCCTTGGAAAAAGGGAGAGGTGAACAAGGCGCCACGATACCCGAATCGTTGAATCTGCGCGCCTTGTCGATGGCGTGCTCAGTGGATCGCCGGAACAGGGTATGATGCGCCGGCCTGGCCTCCGAGCGTGCGACGCCGGGCTGCCTTCAGCGAATCAGGAATGCCATGTTCACCATCACCCGCCTCGACTCCGCGCCGCCCGAATCCATCGACAGCCAGATCATGCAGATGGTGGTCGATTATGTGACCGACATCAGTAGGGTCGGCATCGCGCCGAGCAATCCGCTGTACCCGCTGTATCAATACGGCGTCGGGCATGAGGTGCACCAGTATGTGCAGGCCATGGACGGTTCGCGGGGCTTCGCGGTGGAACTGATCGTGGCGCTGGATGCCGAAGATCCCTCGATCGTTTCCGGCTTTCTGCTGTACCTGCCGGTGCAAGGAGACCTCCAGGCCTGTTCGGTTGCGTACATGGCGGTGAAGGCTGATCGGCGTCGTCAGGGTATCGCTCGGGCCATGGTGGGCAACATGCTTGAACGCTACCCCCACGCCGAGCTGGCCTGCTTCGTCAGCAAAGTGCCGTATTTTGCGGCCATGGGCTTTCAAGTGTTGAGTGCGCGAGGCCCGCAGGTGCTGATGAATACCCGCGATTATCAGACCGAGGGCTTACTGGCGGTGCTGGATATCGCGCCGATCTACAGCTCGGTGGAAGTGCGGCAGATTCACGCTTATCTGTTGAATCAGCATGGCAAGCGGGCGATGACCGATGCCGAGAAACAGCGTGACCGGCACCTGGACCAGTTGACCCGCCAGGCCCGCCTGTTCGTGCAAGAGCGTCAGCGTCTTCACTGAAGTGTCGACCTGCGCGGTTTTGTCGCACCCGGCAATCCGGACCCTGTCCATGGGCCGTGACGCAACGATGTAGAATGGCGCCCCATGAAATTCGTCCGAACCCATCAATCGCTCATCGCCTGGATGTTGTACGGCTTCATCTTGTTCAGCGGGCTGGTGTGCAGCCTCAGCCACGGACAGATGTTGCGGGCGTTCAACCAGATGGCGCCCGGCGTGGCGTGCAGTGAGCATCACGACCTGGCCGGGCATCCGGACATGGCGCAGATGAGCGACCACGCCCAGTTGATGAAGCTGTCGATGACCGATTGTGCCTTTGCGGGCACGCTGGCGCTGGCGTTGGTGTTTTTCATCGGGCTGGGCTGGTTGGCACGTCGCCTGCGCAGGTTGCTGACGCGTTCGGATGACGGGTTGCGTAAACCGCCCCGGCAGGCCTTTCCCGGGCTATCGCCCCAGGCGCCCTGATTTGTCCTTGTAACACTCGCACACTGTTTAGCGTCATCCCGCAGCCGCCTTTTGAGTAGGGTGCCGGGATGGTCAAAGGTCGGCGTCAACGCTGACCGCTTCAGAGAGTTCGTCACATGAATGATTTACTGACCCGTCGCCAGTTGCTGGGCGGCATGGGCATTCTGGGCCTCGGCCTGCTCACCGGTTGCGACGGTTCCACCACCGCGCTGAATTTCAAATACGGCAAGGATTTGAGCAACGAGATCCGTGGCCGTACCTTCAAACTCACGGACACTGACGGCGAGGTGAAAACCCTGTCCAGTTACCGTGGCCTGATGCCGATGGTGTTCTTCGGTTTCACCCAGTGCCCTTCGGTGTGCCCAACCGCATTGGCGCGTGCGGCCCAGATCAAGAAAATCATGGGCGAGGATGGCAAGACCCTTCAGGTGATCTTCATCACCGTCGACCCTGAGCGTGACACGCCGCAGATCCTCGACGCCTACGTCAAACAGTTCGATCCGAGCTTCGTTGCCCTGCGCGGCACGCTGGAGCAAACGCAACAGGTGGCCAAGGAGTTCGGCGTGTTCTATCAAAAAGAACCGATTGGCAACACGTACACCATGTCCCATACGGCCACCAGTTTTGTCTTCGACTCGCGCGGCAATCTGCGTCTGGGGCTGTCGCCGTCGCTGTCCGCCAAGCAATGCGCGGAAGATTTGCTCACTGTCATGGAGGTCTGCTGATGACCGGTCTGTTTTCATCTGTCGTTTCCCGTTCGGCGTTGCGCCGTTTTCTGGCGGTGTCGCTACTGGCGGGCGTGAGTGCATCTGCCATGGCTCAAACCAGGGTCGACGACGCCTGGGTGCGCACCACGGTGCCGGGCCAGCCGTCTTCAGGTGCGTTCATGCGCATCACGGCAGACACCGACAGCAAGCTGCTGAGTGTCGGTTCGCCTGTGGCCAGCGACGTGCAGATTCATGAGATGAGCATGACCAACGACGTCATGCGCATGGGGCCGGTCGACTCGGTGGCATTGCCTGCGGGCAAGACCGTCTCGCTGGACCCGGACGGTTATCACGTCATGCTCATGGGCTTGAAAGGGCAGATCAAGGACGGCGATCAGGTGCCGCTGACCCTGACGGTCGAGAACGACAAGGGCGTGCGAGAGACACTGCACGTCACGGCCCCGGCGCGCTCGATGAAAGCATCGATGGACATGGGGCACGATCACGGCGCCGGGAGTTGAGGTGAGTGAGAGATTGTCCATAACGGACGATTTCTTCTGAGTACCGCAGCTATTGTGGGCGCCAGCTTGCTGTCGAGAGTATGTTCTCATTCAACGTCGATGTGACTGATCCGACGAATTTGCCAGCAAGCCGGCTCCCACTGTGATCGCGTCGGATCCATTCCTTGTGTTCGATACCGCGCCTGTGGAAGCCGCCTCTGGTGGCGAAGGCGATTGACCTGCCAACCTGGAATTTTCCGTAACCGCAGGGCGTCAATCCCCAAACATCCCCGCCAGCAACACCCCATTCAAGCCGATGATCAACAGGGCGATGACCCATGCCAGCGCGGTCAATACGGGGCCGGTCACCAGGTTGCCCATCAATTTGCGATCCGACACGAAGCTCACCAACGGCACGATCGCGAACGGCAGTTGCATCGACAGGATCACTTGACTGAGCACCAGCAGTTTCGCAGTACCCTCGGCGCCGTACAGGCTGGTGATCACGATCACGGGAATGATCGCCAGCCCCCGAGTCAGTAGCCGTCTCACCCAGCCGGGCAGTTTCAGCCGGAGAAACCCCTCCATGACGATTTGCCCGGTCAGGGTCGCCGTGACGGTGGAATTGATGCCGGACGCCAGCAACGCCACGGCAAACAGTGCCGACGCAACCCCCACGCCCAGCATCGGAGAGAGCAAGTGATAAGCCTGTTCGATCTCCACCACGTCGGTCCGACCGGCCTTGTGGAATACCGTGGCGGCGGTGATCAGTATCGCAGCGTTGACGAACAGCGCCAGCGTCAGGGCAATGGTGCTGTCCGTCACAGACCAGCGCAGGCCAACGCGGCGGCCTTCTTCGGTGCGAGGGTAGGCGCGGGTCTGGACGATGGACGAGTGCAAATAGAGGTTATGGGGCATGACCGTCGCGCCGATGATGCCGATGGCCAGGTATAACGCCGCCGGGTTGGTGACGATTTCAGCCTTGGGAATGAAACCAGCGAATAGCTCGGCCATGTCCGGCCGTGCCAGGACCATCTGGATCGCGAAGCAGCCAAAGATGATCAGCAGCAAGGCGATGACGAATGCTTCCAACGCACGGAAACCCTTGCCCATCAGCAGGAAAATCAGAAAGACGTCCACCGCTGAAATCACCGCGCCCCACACCAGCGGGATACCGAACAACAGGTTCAAGGCGATGGCAGTGCCGATCACTTCGGCAAGGTCGCAGGCGATGATCGCGATTTCGCAGGCCAGCCACAGTGCGATGCAGATGGGGCGGCTATAGCGTTCGCGACAGGCTCGGGCCAAGTCCCAGCCGGTGACGATGCCCAGTCGGGCAGACAGCGCCTGCAACACGATGGCCATGAGGTTCGACAGCAGGATCACTGACAGCAGCAGGTAGCCGAACTGCGAACCACCGGCCAGGTCGGTCGCCCAGTTGCCAGGATCCATGTAGCCGACGGCGACCATGTAGCCGGGGCCGGTGAATGCCAGCAACCGCTTGAGCCAGTGGCCCGTCTGAGGCAGGGCGACGCTGGCACTGGGCATACCGCCGCCCAGTGTGTCGTCACCGGGTTCGGCCCGGTTCTTGATCGGTTGCATTGCGCGTGTTCCCGCTCTGGTGAGGCTTTTCGGGCGTATTCAGGGTTAGCCAAAAGACGTTCGAGTCGCCAATGAATTTAGCGCGGTATCGATATTTCTGCGATCACGCAGGCCTGAGGTTATCGACCGAAGAAACGGAGGAGGGTTGCGGATATTTTCAGAGGGGATGACCGGCGTTGAATCCGGTCATGCGAGGCAGGGCAGCGAAGCGCTTACAGACATTCGCGAGCGGCTTTCTCCAGCGCACTTTTGCCGAAGGCCGAGGCCAGTGGAGCGCGCTGATACAGGAACACTCGGGTATTGGGGTTGCCTTTGAACACTTCGAGAATGTCGTCTTGCGACACTTTGCCCGTGACCAGCAATTTATAGTGCCCTTTGCTTTCGGTCATCGTGGTCGAGGGTTTGAGCGCCTGCCATTTGGGCAGTACGCATTGCACATAGTCACTCGCCGTTTTAGGCGATTCCAGATCCACCGAAGGATTGTTCGGGGTCGAGCCACAGCCAGCGAGGGTCAGCGCGAGTGCGCTGGTCAGCAGTAAAAGACGCATCTCTTTCGTCCTGAAAAAAGAATGGGGGTCACTTTAGAAGGCGGCAGGATCATACGCCATATCAATTCAATATCATTGAAGACGTGTTCAGCAGGCGTTCAGAAGCGATTGTTTTATAAGGGTTAAATAACGAGCAGTGTTGGGAGCTACCATCATTTGCATTAATGAAGCGTTAGCACTTCATGAGTTGGTGCGTATGTTGACGAGACGGGGCGCAAATGAAAAGAGCATCCCGTGAAATATCTTCGATGACCGTTGGTAGGCAAAAACGAATATTAATTCTCATTGACGTGTTCACCTGATGAACCCCGTCCGGCCCCGGGTGTGCCAACGCTACATCGGTGGCTGGGTCTCGCGGTACATGCGGATACGGGCTGTGTGCCTGCCGTGTTTTGTGTGCTTTTTCGAGATGTGCTGAAGCTTCGATTGCCCTGGGCAATGGCCTTCGTTTTGCACCGGCTCTGTTTGCGGTTCGATAACCAGAACAAGAAGGTGGAGGTAGTGATGCAATTCAAACAAGCGATTCTGGCCCTGGCCATCGGTGGGGTGCTGTCGGCATCCACCGTGCTGATTCCTGACACGTTTTCCCATTCCAGCGCGTACGCCAAAGATGGTGGCGGTGGCGGTGGCGGTTCGGGTGGTGGAGGAGGCGGCGGTGGCGGTAGCGGCGGCGGTGGAGGTGGCCATGGCGGCGGTGGCTCCGGCGGCGGTGGCGGCAGTAGCGGCAGTGGCGGTTCGGGCGGTGGTGGCTCCGGAGGTTCTGGCGGTGGCGGCCATGCTGGCAACGATCATGGCAATGACCATGGCAACCATGACGGCGCCAATCACGACCGAGGCGATGACCATGGTAATGACCGGGGCAATCACGATGTTGGCGATGATCACGGTAACCACGCGGCCGATCACACCCAGATAGGGGATGATCGCGGCAACGATCAGGCTCGCGCGGGCGACGATCATGGCCGGGATCGCGGCAATCATGATCGCGGAGACGACCATGGCGGGCGTCGCGGTGCACACGCCGAACCGGGTGATGATCACGGTGTTCACGCGGGCGATCAGGCTCGTGCGGGCGATGATCATGGCCGGGACCGCGGTAATCATGACCGTGGTGATGACCATGGCGGGCGTCGTGGCGTACACGCCGAGGCAGGTGACGACAGCCGCGTCTGACAGCCTTTCAACCGGTGGAGGAAGCCGCGCAAAGCGGCTTCATTCACGGGATCTCACCTTCAGTTCAATCCCCAATATCTTGTAAATTTCCCCACCGGCAGCGGGGGCCAATCCCCGGCCCTATCACTTAGCGTGCCAACTTTTCTTGCTGAATTGTTACGGCATCTTTCACTGAAAGCCGCGAGTTATCTGGCGTGGCGCGCCACTGTTTTGCTTCTACGGTTCCCGTGTTTTGACTCTGGCAAGGGATTTGCCCCTTCACCCATCACCTGCAGGCGTTTCGCGCGATGTGCGGCCCCAAATACCCCTGACGCGCGACGCTTCACCAGGGCAGTCGGATGAAACACAAATGCCCCTGTGCATGAGTTGAAGGTGAACCACCATGAAACAACCTGCGCGTTTAAAGTTTCCCCCCATCCACGGGTTTCAGCTTTTGCGCGGATCCTCCGCCGTATTGATTGCCCTGAGTCTGGGCTTTGCGTGTGTCAGTGCCGCACCGGTCGACAACGAGGATCAACCACCGCCCACTGACCCGTCGGCCTATAACGATCCGCCTGCCGACCCGGCCGCGGCGCTCAATAACTTGCTGACGTTGCCTGAAGCCAACGAAGGCGCGCTCGATCTGCCCAACGGCGTTCAAGGCGATCGTGCGAGCACCCGGGTGGAAAACGTCTTGCCGCCGTCGGCGCAAACCAGTTTCAACTTTCCCACCAACGGTAAACCCAGCCCGCTGTTCGGCGCTCAACCGTTCACCCAGCCGGTGCTGTTGTTCGAGGAGTTCGGGCCGACCAAACTGGACCCGACCCAGTCTCCTTCGCTGATTCCGTTCCCGGCACCCACGCTCGGCCCTGGCCCGGCGCAGGATCCGACCAACGTCGCCCGCAGCGGTCCTTCACCGGATGCGCTGGCCGCCTTCCTCGCTCAACCAGGGTTGACGCCATTTCCTACGCAGTTCGCCAACTCGTTGGACCGCAACCCTTGGCAGTCGCAGATCGAAGGCTTCCTTAACCGCCACATCGATGCGCCCGCTGAAGGGCGTCCGCCGGGAAAAGGCTGGTCGCACCAGCGCTGGAACGAGTTCTACCCACAGATCGCCTACAAGACCGTGCAGACCGGCGCCCACAGCAACAGCGGCTTTCGTGATCACCTGCAATTGCACGATTACAAAGGTGGGGAGTGGGGGCCGGGCGGGCTGAATTACTACCCCGATGGCAGCACCAACCATGGCGGAACCGCGTCAGGCATCGGCGTGCGTATTCACCCGTTGATGCCGGTGCAGGACCACAATTCGATCTGGACCTTCGACGGCACGCTGCCGCCCAAATTGCTGATGGTGCGTTACGGCCAGCCGGTGTTGATGCGTCACTACAACGGCCTGCCCATCGACCCGTCGGCCAACAAGGGCTTTGGTCTGCATACCATTTCCACCCACGAACACAACGGTCATAACCCCGCCGAAAGCGACGGTTATGCCAACGCGTTCTTCTTTCCGGGGCAGTACTACGACTATCGCTGGCCAATGCAACTGGCCGGTTACGACACCATCAACACCAACGCCAAGGATCCTCGCGCCGCATTCCCCTGCGCGCCGGGTGAAACCCTGTGGGTGAACGACGACTCGCCAAGCCTCAAAACCTGCGATCACGGCACTATCAAGATTCGTGGCGACTGGCGCGAAACCATGAGCACTCACTGGTTCCACGACCACATGATGGATTTCACCGCGCAAAACGTCTACAAGGGCAACGCGGCGATGATGAACTACTACAGCGCGCTGGATCGCGGCAATGAGGCCATCGACGATGGCGTCAACCTGCGCTTCCCCAGCGGCTCGTACCTGGCCTGGGGCAACCGCGACTACGACGTCAACCTGACCGTCGCCGACAAGGCCTGGGATCAGAACGGCCAACTGTGGTTCAACCCGTTCAACACCGACGGCTTCCTGGGCGACGAAATGGTCGTCAACTGGGGCTACAAACCATTCCTTGACGTCCGTGCCCGCAGCTATCGGTTCCGCATTCTCAACGGTTCGGTGTCGCGCTACGTGAAGATCGCCATCGTGCGTGAAATCAAGGGCAACAGCGGCGAGTTCCCCGGCCCGCAAGGCTCGGGCGTGTCCTATGCCCGCGTGCCGTTCCACATGATCGGTAACGACGGCAACATCATGGAACATGCCGTACCGTTCGACGGCACCATGGACCTGGACGGTGACGGGGATCTGAAAAACAACTTCGGCATCCTGCCGACCCAAGGCATCGCCGAACGCTACGACATCATCGTCAACTTCGCGAAAAACGGCATCAAGGTCGGCGACAAGTTGTATTTCGTCAACGTGATGGAACACGAAACCGGCAAAGGACCGAAAGGCGAAGTGCCGCTGGCCGATGTGCTATCCGGCAAGTATCAGGCAGTGATCAAACAGGGCAGCAAAGGGCCGCAGTGGGACAGGGGAGACCCGGTGGTCGGCCTGTTCATGCAGATCAACGTCAAGCCTTACTCCGGCCAGGATTTGGCCATGGATCCGTCGCTGTATGAACCGGCCAAACCCGGCAAGGCAGAAGGCAAGGTGATGATTCCGCTGACCCTGCACCGCGACAACGCCAGCGACATCGCGTTGCTGAATCAGGCACGCCACCGCACCTTCATCTTCGGTCGTTCCGACGGTACGGACTCGGTGCCCTGGACGATCAAGACCGACGGTGGCCTGGGCTTCAACATGGACCCTCGCAGGCTGTCGGCGGGCATGCACCTGGCCAACGGTCCTGAACCTGCGGGCTATCAAGGCACGGGCACCCTGGAAGTCTGGAAAATTCAGAACGGTGGTAATGGCTGGACCCACCCGGTGCACGTCCATTTCGAGGAAGGGATCATCCTCAGTCGTGGCGGCAAGGCACCGCCTGAGTGGGAAAAATGGGCGCGCAAGGACGTCTATCGCATCGGCACCGACAGCGGCGACAACGTGGAAATGGCCATTCACTTCCGCGAATTTGCCGGGACCTACATGGAACACTGTCACAACACGCAACATGAAGACAACTCCATGCTGCTGCGCTGGGACATCGAGCATCCGGGGCAATTCCAGTTGATGCCAACGCCGATGCCGAGCTGGGACGGTGTCACTTACGTCAGCTCCGCCGCACTGCCTACCTACCACGACGGTGACGGCGCAGGCCCTACGGTCAAGTTGACCGCCGCCACGTCCACATCGAGTTCGGGGTCTGGCTCTTCAGGCGGCTCGGGTTCCTCTGGCGGGTCCGGCTCGTCGGGTGGTTCAGGTTCGTCGGGTTCGGGCAAAGGCAAATAGCGATCTGAAGAATCGCGGAGGGTGCTGTCATGTTCCAGATGCTTCGCAAGGCGGTCATTGCAGGGGCCGCGTCGATGATCGCCATGGTCTGGGGCAGCCTCCCCGGGGTGGCCGCCGACGCCTCGTCGGCCACCCCGTGGGGGGAGGATTTCTTCCCCAATACGGCGCTGGTCAATCAGGATGAACAACCGGTGCATTTCTACGACGACCTGATCAAAGGCAAGGTGGTAGTGATCAACTTCATCTTTACCTCCTGCACGGATTCCTGCCCATTGGAGACTGCGCGGCTGCGGCAGGTGCAGCGCCTATTGGGGGATCGGGTCGGTCGTGACGTGTTTTTCTACTCCATCAGCATCGACCCGGACACCGATACCCCGGCGGTCCTGAAACAGTACGCGGCCAAGTTCAAGGTGGCGCCGGGCTGGCAGTTCCTGACCGGCAAAAAGGACGACATCGATCAGTTACGGCGCAAGCTGGGGCTGTTCATCGAGGGCGTCGACAACGGCCGCACGACGGATCACAACCTGAGCCTGATCGTCGGCAACCAGAGCACCGGTCGCTGGATGAAGGCCTCGCCGTTCGAGAATCCCTACATCCTGGCCGACCAGTTGGGCAACAGCCTGCAGAACTGGAAAGTCGCCAGCGCTCAACAGGACAGTTACGCCAACGCGCCTGAAGTGCGTGCGCCGAGCCTGGGCGAGCAGATTTTCCGCACCCGTTGCAGCGCTTGTCACACCCTTGGGCATGAAGGTGAAGAAGCGACCGGTTTGCGCGGCGTCGGGCCTGATCTGCTGGGCGTGACGCGCCAGCGCGATGGCCTGTGGTTGGGGCGCTGGCTGAAGGAACCGGACGTGATGCTGGCCGAGAAAGACCCGCTGGCGGCGAGTTTGTACGAGGCCTACAACAAGGTCGCGATGCCCAACCTGCGCATGGCCGACAACGACATCGCCGAAGTGCTGCGTTACTTGCAGGACGAGACCGACCGGCAGCAACCGCACGCGCACATTCACATGGCGGGTGAAGATCCTCATGCGGGGCACGACGTGCACGCCGGGCATGAAGGGCACCAGATGTAGGCAGGCCATCCGGTGGATGCGGCCCTCAGGCTTGCGCGTCATGGCACACGCTGACTGCCAATGCTCGTTACTGAAGCAGATTGCTCGGTTGTCGCGCAGTTAAAGCCATTTATTTCGTTGACTTTGCTCGTTATAAGCATAGAGTGAGCTAAATCGAGCAATTATGATCGCTAATCGTTCATTAGCGAGCATTGCTCCAGTCAATCGATCGCAGGGTGAGAAATGTCGAGCGAACTGCAACGGGCTGCTTATGCAGTCCTGCTGCCAGCCTTTGCCGGGTTGGAACTGGATGAGACGGTGCGCCGTTATCTCAATCGAGGTGGGGTTTCGATCCTGTTGGGCGAGACCCGCGAGGAATACCTGGCGCGGAACATGAGTTTCGAACGTCGGCGCACGGAAACCCACGCGCACTTCACCGGCATTGCCGATGCTGCTGCCGTGTGTGCCGGCGCGCCGATTCTGGTGGCGGTGGATCAGGAACTGGGCGGCATACAGCGCCTGCATCGGCTGGTTCCGGGGTTGCCCTCGGCGCAGGCGTTGACACACCTGAGTGCTGAGGAGATCGAGGCGCGCAGCTACGAAATGGCCAGTGCGGCCCGGGTCATGGGGGTGAATCTGTTTCTTGCTCCCATCGTCGACGTCGTCACGGGGAGCAACCCCTGGTTGTACCAGCGCAACCTGGGGCCCGACCCGGCTGAGGTCTCGCGCATCGCCTGCGCCTTCATTCGTGGCGTGCAAAGGGCTGGCGTGATCGCCACTGCCAAGCACTTTCCCGGTCACCACCAGACCGAGCATGATCCGACAGAGGCGCTCGCCAGCGTGCCCGATTCGGCTGAAGACTTTGCGCAGGGCCTGAAGGTGTTTCGTGAAGTCATTGCGGCAGGGGTTCAGGCCATCATGCCGGGTCCTGCGGTGTTTCCGGCGCTGGATCCGGAACGTTCGGCCAGTACCTCGGAGAAGGTCATCGGTCTGTTGCGTGGGCGTCTGGGTTTCGAGGGTTTGATTGTGTCCGATGACCTGGATGCTGTATCGATTCTACGCGGCGACAGCCTGGCGGTGACGGCGGTCAACGCGTTGCGAGCGGGGGCTCATCTGCTGCTGGTGTCCAGCGAGTCGGGGCTGGACGCGCTGGCACAGTCCATCGTTCAGGCGGTTGAGAACGGTCAGCTCGCCGAGGCTCAGCTGCTCGCGGCTGCCGAAAAAGTGCGGGGGGCCGCGCGGGCCTCGAAAGCGCAGGTCGATTCGGGGCTGTACGTGTCGTATTCCATTCCGGGCGGACATTTGACCCGTCGCGTGGCGCGTTGAGCATGCACGACCTTCATTTGTACTCGGCTCGTTCAGGCCTTACGCTCCACGGCATGCCTTTCACGACAAAAGGAATGCCTGATGAGTTGGTCTGCCAAGCAGTATTCAATGTTCGAACAGCAACGCACGCGCCCGGTCCGTGATCTGGTCGCCGCGATTCCCACCGAGCAGGTGAACACGGCCATTGACCTGGGCTGCGGGCCGGGTAACTCCACCGAGGTGCTGATCGAGCGCTTTCCAGACGCCGTGATCACAGGGCTGGACAGCTCCGAAGACATGCTGGGCGATGCTCGACAGCGCTTGCCGAATATCTCGTTTGAACTCGCCGATATCGGTTTATGGAAGCCTGCGAAAACCTACGACGTGATCCTCGCCAACGCGTCGCTGCAATGGGTGCCGGATCACGCCGAGCTGTACCCGCGTCTGGTCAGTCTGCTCAACCCCGGCGGTAGTCTGGCGGTGCAGACCCCCGACAATCTGGAAGAGCCGGCACACCGTCTGGCCAGAGAGATCGCCGCGAGTGGTCCCTGGTCGAGCAAGATTGGCTCGGTGAAACACCCGGATCGTCATCCGGCGGCCTATTACTTCGAACTGCTGCAACCTCATTGCACGCAAGTCGATGTCTGGCGCACGACCTATCATCACCCGCTGGCGGGCGGTCACGGGGCTGTGGTCGAGTGGTTCAAGGGCTCGGCGTTGCGACCGTATCTGCAAAAGCTGGATGACGGCGAGCAGGCCGCGTTTCTTGACGCCTATCTCAAGGCGATTTCACAGGCTTACCCCGCATTGGCCGATGGCTCGGTGCTGTTGCCATTTCCGCGCCTGTTCATTGTGGCCAGGCGCTGAGCGTCAGGGTTCGCCGTCCAGTTGGCTTTCGCAGGTTTGGCGTCGAGCACGACATTTGGAAATGGCACGATCCTTGTGGGAGCCAACATGGAAGCTTCCACAAGCGTGGCGTCCGATGGGTTAAAACCGGGGTGACAAATGAACAAAAATGAAGCGACGCTGGCTGAGCGTCTGATCCGCAACTTCAAAGAAATACCTTTGCAGGACGAGCGCCGTGACCCGCTGTACCAGAGCCAGGCGGCCAGGTTGGGGACAGGCACCGCGGCGCGGAAACTGGGCGCGTCGGTGGACATCGTCGCGCCGGGCAAGCGCTCGTGCCCTTACCATTTTCACCATACGCAGGAAGAAATGTTCGTGGTCATCGAAGGGCAGGGCAGCCTGCGGGTGGCCGGTGAGCTTCTGCCGATCAAGACTGGCGACGTGATCTTCATCCCCCCAGGCCCTGAATACCCTCACCAGATCATCAACACCTCCGAGGCGCCACTCAAATACCTGTCAATCAGCACCCGTGAAACGCCGGAGGTCTGCGAGTACCCGGATTCGGGCAAGTATCAGGCGATGGTCACGATCAACGGCGCCCGGGCCTTCACGGCGGTGCAGCGCACGGACGTCTCGCTGGATTACTGGGACGGCGAGCCTTGATCGGCCCAGTCATCCTGGTGATGTGGTTTTGGTTATAACCATAGATCCATTCGGTCTACGACCTATATAAGAAAAAGTGAGGGCTTTAGACGAAATATCGCTATCCTGCGCGCCAGTTTTTTCGTGCGCATCAGGCAGAACAATGGATTTTGGCAATATCGGTTTCGTCGTGGCAGGTCTGGCCGTTGGTTTCGTCGTCGGCATGACCGGTGTGGGTGGCGGGTCGCTGATGACCCCGATCCTGTTGTGGTTCGGCATCAACCCGGCGACCGCCGTCGGCACCGACCTGCTGTACGCCGCCATCACCAAAAGTGGTGGTGTGCTGGTGCACAAGAAGAACGACAACATCGATTGGGGCATTACGGGCTGGCTGACCCTGGGCAGCGTGCCTGCGGCGGGCTTGACCCTCTGGTTCCTCAGCACCCTGCACACGGCGCCTGATGCGATGAATGCCGTGATCAAGCAGGGGCTGGGTATTGTCCTGTTGCTGACGGCTCTGGCCATTTTCTTCAAGAAGCGCCTGCTGGCGTTCGCCCAACGGCATGCCGGTGATCACTATCGCCTGCGCGACCGCAGCCTGAATGTGCTGACCGTGGTCACGGGCGTGGTGCTCGGTGTCATGGTCGCCCTGACCTCTATCGGTGCAGGCGCGCTAGGCACTGTGGCCTTGTTCATCCTGTATCCGTTCCTCGACACTCGCCGGCTGGTAGGCACCGAGATCGCCCATGCCGTGCCGCTGACCCTGATCGCAGGGTTGGGCCATGCGAGCATGGGCAACATGAGTTGGGCGATGTTGGGTTTTCTGCTGATGGGTTCACTTCCCGGCATCTACATGGGCAGTCAATTGACGGGGCGCGTGCCTGATGCCGTGCTACGCCCGTGTCTGGCGATGATGCTGATCGCCATCGGCTACAAGCTGGCGTTCTGATTCACAAGCGATACGCGGCTCGTCAATCCATGGCGTGCCGCTTAAACTGACGCTCTTTCTGCCCGACCTCGAACGGACGTCCCATGCTCGCGCTCTCGACCCTCGCGCTGTTTTCCGGTGCCTGCCTCGCACTGGCCATCACCCCAGGCCCGGACATGCTGCTGATCGCCTCGCGCAGCGCCAGCCAAGGCAAGGCAGCGGGATTCGCGTCCCTTGCAGGGATTCAACTGGGCACTTATTGCCACGCTCTGGCCGCCGCGCTGGGGCTGTCGCAATTGTTCGTCACGGTACCGGTCGCCTACGACGCGGTGCGTTTCATCGGCGCAGCGTATTTGCTGTACCTGGCGTTCAAAACCTTCCGCTCCACCGGCACTGCACTGTCGGCCAACGCATCACTGCCACGCTACTCGCGGCTGCAAATCTTTCGGCAGGGCCTGTTGACCAACGTACTTAACCCGAAAATGGCGCTGTTCGTGCTCGCACTGTTTCCCCTGTTCATCGACCCGAATGCCGGGTCCATCGTGGTTCAAATGCTGGTGCTGGCCACTGTGCTCAACGTCGTCGGCGTCATCGCCAACGGCGCGGTGATCCTCATGGCCAGCCGACTGGGGCAGCGCATTGGCAGCAGCGAGCGTGCGGCGCGTTGGATGCAGAAGATTCTGGGGACGGTGTTTCTGGGTCTGGCGTGCCGTCTGGCGCTGGTGGGGCGGGACTAGCAGGACACTGTATGCGCTGCCCTTGATGCGTACCCAGATCCCGTCAAACACCACGGCCCGCCTGAATCTTCAGGCGGGCCGTGGTGTTTTTGCTTAGCAGAGCCGGTCAATCACGCGAACGCCATCCTGATGTCGCGCGTTGCCCCACTCACTGCTGAGGGTGTCGAGCACTTGCCCCAGGAATTGCTTGTCGGCCGCCGCTTTCTTGCCGACGTAGCCCTGGCCTTTGCGGTACATCTTCAGCCGCGCACGCATGTGCGGGTGCTGATCAACGAACTCTTGTTCCTCGGTGCAGGCGCCCAGGCCGTCCATGTGGACATCACCCTTTTCGCAGACCCAGAGAATGTGGCTATCGAGGGAGTCCTTCTGCGCCGCGAACAGTCGAGCCAATTGATCAATGGTGGGTTGATTGTTCAGATTCATGATTGGATACCCCTTTTTGCCCATTTGTTAGCTATCTGGTTAGTTCACACACGGTTCGTATACATAGCGGCGAATCGTCCGTCGATCCGCAGTCATTCCACACGCTGACAACTGGACTCCTTGATGCACGAATACATCGGTAAACAGAGCCGGAATCAGAGCCGGGCGCACTGGATGTAGTGATGATGGAGGGCTGCTACGGGATGAGGCGAAACGCAGGGGAGAAACAGCGGACGTCAGCGGACACTGGCGACGTATCGTGGTCGGCCACAAGTGTCATGAGGACGTTTCGCCAGCGCTCGGCCTATGGGTCGATCATGCCGGTTCAGCTTCATCAATCTGCCTTGTGGGCAGCACACATCCAGAGGTTGTTCGACGGCTATGTCGAACGGTCCCGGAATACTTTTGCCAGCTCTCCCGATCGGGGAGACGGCCTCACTATGCAATCGCGAAAAGACTTCGTCAACCGTTTTGTAGTGAATATTTTCAAGAACTACATTTTCTGTAGTTCCAATACACAAAGGTCCGTTCGTGACTACAAAGTCAGTGAAATCGGGCCTTTGGCGCCAGGTAGACGTTCACAAAACAACGTGATGGCCGCTCGGACTATGGATCTGCGTGCGGAATACACCGGCTTACGTCACTCGTCTGTCAAAATGTCCAGATGTAGACTAAATGACAATATCTGGATAATGTGTCCTGAACTGAATCACTGAATCACTGAATCACTGAATCACTGAATCACTGAATCACTGAATCACTGAATCACTGAATCACAGGTCACCACAGCCCATGAAAACGTCTCGCGAAGGCGATCAACATTTGTTGCAGCAGATCAAACGGGTCGCCGAAGGGCTGGCCGAAACCTTCGCGCCGTTCTGCGAGGTGGTGGTTCATGACCTCAAGGACACTGAGCATTCGATTCAAGCGATTCACAACAATCTTTCCGGGCGTCAGCCGGGGGATCCGACCACTGAGTTGGGGCTGGCTCGCATCGCCGACCCGGAATACCCGGAAATCATCGCCAACTACGCCAACCGTTTCCCTGATGGACGTCAGGCGAAAAGCACGTCCATTGGCATCAAGGGAGAGGACGGCCAGTACGTTGCCGCGCTGTGCCTGAATATCGACCTGACCCTGTTTCAAAGCCTGCAATCGGCGATGGCGCAATTCACCCGTGTCGAAGCCAAGGTCAGCGAGACGCTGGAGACCGGCAGCGCCGACAGCATTCGCGAGCGCATCGATCAATTTGCGGCCCGACTGGCCAGCACACCCCGCGCCCTCAAGGCTCCCGAACGTCGGCAATTGCTCCAGGAGCTAAAAGAGGCGGGTTATCTGGACATTCGCAAATCCATGGAAGTGGTGGCGCAACATCTGGGCGTATCGCGGGCGGCGGCGTACAGCTACATCAAATGAGCGATGAGGTGATTGTGGTGATGAATTCGAAGGTATGCAGCAACAGCCCGGACTTGCCGACGCCCGTCGGGCATTACACCCACGTCTGCGCGGCGGGCAACCTGCTGATGATTTCCGGGCAATTACCTGTGAGTCGGGAAGGTCGACCGCTGACCGATGCGCCATTCGAGACTCAGGCGCTACAAGTGTTTGCGAACCTTGATGCCTGTCTGGCGCAGGGTGGGACTGACAAATCGCGGCTGGTGCAGGTGCGGGTCTACGTGACCGATATGCAGCATTGGCCGCTGTTCGACAGGCTCTATGCCCAGTGGCTTGGGGATCATCGCCCGGCGCGGGCGGTAGCGGGTGTCGCCCAGTTGCATTACGGGCTTGCGGTGGAAGTCGAAGCCATGGCGTTGCGGCCTGAGTGATCGACGCTGCCTGTGTCTGGCCCTCGATTGATGAGGGCTTTGTTTAACCGAACCTTTGAGGATGATCATGCAAACGCTCGTACTCCCGACCTATGACGATGTGCTCGCGGCGGCCCGGCGTATCGAAGGCCATGCGCACAAGACGCCGGTCCTGACCTCGCGCACGGTGGATCGCGAACTGGGCGCTCAGGTGTTCTTCAAGTGTGAAAACTATCAGCGCATGGGGGCGTTCAAGTTTCGCGGCGCGTTCAATGCGTTGTCCAGGTTCGACGCGACCCAGCGCAAGCACGGGGTGGTGGCGTTTTCCTCGGGCAATCATGCGCAAGGCATTGCGTTGTCGGCGCAATTGCTGGGCATTCCCGCGACCATCGTCATGCCCCACGATGCACCGGCCGCCAAAGTGGCAGCGACGAAGGAATACGGTGCAACGGTGGTGGTTTATGACCGTTACAAGGAAGACCGTGAGGCGATTGGCCGCAAACTTGCCGAGGAGCATGGGCTGACGTTGATTCCGCCGTACGATCACCCGGATATCCTCGCGGGGCAGGGCACGGCGGCCAAAGAGCTGTTCGAGGAGGTCGGCCCGCTGGATGCGCTGTTCGTCTGTCTGGGCGGCGGTGGATTGCTCAGCGGATCGGCATTGTCGACCCGAGCACTGGCGCCGAATTGCAAACTGTATGGCGTCGAGCCGGAAGCAGGCAATGACGGTCAGCAGTCGTTGCGTGCGGGGCGCATCGTCAAGATCGACACCCCAAAAACCATCGCTGATGGCGCGCAGACGCAATACCTGGGCAACTACACCTTTGGCATCATTCAGCGTGACGTTGACGATATTCTGGTGGCCAGCGATGCGCAGTTGGTGGACGCGATGCGTTTTTTCGCCGAGCGCATGAAGATGGTGGTCGAGCCGACTGGCTGCCTGGGCTTCGCCGCTGCGCGGGAAATGGCCGCGCAGTTGGAGGGGCAGCGCGTGGGGGTGATCATCAGTGGCGGGAATATTGATTTGAATACTTACGCGAAGCTGCTGGCGCGGTAACTCCGCCGTTTTTGTCGCCACGCAACGACTCCAATTGGGCGGGGCAACACGAACCCTGTAGCAGTCCGGCTTGCCGGCGGCAGCGGTTGTGAGGACGCTACTGCAGGCAAGCCGTGCTGCTACAGGAGACTCACGACGTCAGACAGGTTTCGCCACCCACACCTTCTGCCGACGGTACAACACCAACGTCGCCGACAGCCCGCACACCGCCGCGAACATCAGCCAGAACGCGGGCGATGCCTTGTCGCCGGTGGCCTGCAACAGCCAGGTCGACATCGCCGGGGTGAAGCCGCCGAAAATGGCCGTTGCCAGGCTGAACGCCAACGAGAACCCCACCACCCGCACGTTCTGCGGCATGACTTCCGTCAGCGCCGCAACCATCGCGCCGTTGTACATCCCGAAGAAAAACGAGAAATACAGCAATACAACCAACAGGCGCTCGAAACTCGCCGCCTGAGCCAGCCAGTGCATCGCTGGGTAGGCGGTGAGGATGCACAGCAACGAGATACCCAGCAGCAGCGGACGACGGCCGATGCGGTCGGAAATCGCGCCGCCGATCGGCAGCCAGATGAAGTTGGTCAGGCCCACGAACAGGGTGACGATCAGGCTGTCGGTGGTGCTCAAGTGCAGCACCGATTTGCCAAAGGTCGGGGTGTAGACCGTGATCAGGTAGAAGGTCGTGGTGGTCATCGAGGCCAGCAGCCCCCCCGCCAGCACCGTGCGCCAGTTGTCACGCATCGAGCGAAACACTTCGCGGGCGGTCGGGTGATGGGCCTGAGCTTTGAACGCATCGGTCTCTTGCAGTGAACGACGGATCACGAAGATGAACGGGATGATCACACAGCCGACAAAAAACGGGATGCGCCATCCCCACGCCGCAATTTGCGTGGCGTCGAGCCAGGCGTTGATGCCGTAGCCCAGCGCGGCCGCGAGGATAATCGCGATCTGCTGACTGGCCGACTGCCAACTGGTGTAGAAGCCGGTGCGTCCCGGCGTGGCGATTTCCGCCAGGTACACCGACACGCCGCCCAGTTCAGCACCCGCCGAGAAGCCTTGTAACAGACGTCCGAGCAGCACCAGAAACGGCGCGGCCAGACCGATGCTGGCGTAACCCGGCACCAGTGCGATCAACACCGTGCCGCAGGCCATGATCGACAGCGTGACGATCAGGCCTTTGCGACGCCCGACTTTGTCAATGTAGGCGCCCAGCACGATGGCGCCCAAGGGGCGCATCAGAAACCCCGAGCCGAATACCGCGAAGGTCATCATCAACGAGGCGAACTCGCTGCTGGCGGGAAAGAAGGTCTGGGCGATGTAGGTGGCGTAAAAACCGAACAGAAAGAAATCGAACTGTTCGAGAAAATTGCCGCTGGTGACCCGCACGATGGCCGCGAATTTCGCGCCCCTCGATGGGCTTGGATGGGAGGTGTTCATCATGGCTGTGGTGCTCGGTCTTGTTATTGGAGGGGTCGGTTCTTGCGGTGAGCCGAGGCCGTCAGTCGGACCCGGCATTGATGGGATTGGGCTGACGTTTTTCGATGGAGAACTTGAACAGCGCGGCGCTGCGAAAAATGCCGTGGGCAAACTTGCTGTAGGGCATGGTCAGGAAGAACGCCATCACGAAACCCAAGTGAATCGCCAGTAACAGGCCAAGTGCTGTCGTTTCGCGAAATGCCAGCAGCGCCAGGCCACTGATGCTCAAGGCCAGCAACAGGGCGATGAAGCCGCGATCCATGGGTTTCTGCTCGGCGTCGCCGTGTTCGGGGTGGCGTCGCAGGTTCAGCCACAGCAGGCCTGCCGGTCCGATCAGCAGGCCGACACCGCCCGCGATGCCCAGCATCACTGGCAGGCTGAGTACCGGGTAGGGCGCGTGCCAGTTCAGCAGGAAGTGATAGAGCGTCGCCACGCCCGTCGCCGCCAGGCAGAGCATGAAGCCATAGAAAGTCAGGTGATGAAAACGCCGACGCCAAAGCGTGAAGCGGTCGTCGTCGTTATTGCAGCCCTGACCGTGGCCGCCGTCGAGGTATTTGAGTTGTGCGACGTTGGCGCTGGCTTCCAGCGCGGCGGAGGTTTTCAGGGAGGTCGAGGCTTCGCCCGGCGTGACCTCGCGCCAGAACCGTCGCACGCCTATGGCCAGCGCCAGTACGGCAAAACCGAACACCGTGCCAAACATCAGCGCCAAGGTGTTGTGCGGGAAAATCCCGTAGAAATTCCCGCCTGGCATGGCGGTGAACAGGTTGCCCATGATCAGCAGCGTCAGGCACAGGAACAGCGCCAGCCCGGCGCCTGCCGCGAGGGCGAGGGTCAGGCCGTTGCGCTGGTAGAGCTTGCCCAGCGGTCTGGGCCAGGCATATTCGGCGTAGGTGTCCAGGCGCACCTTGGCCATGGCCTTGGGCACGTTGACCGCGAATTCGTGAGGCGCTGCGTATTGGCAGGCGTGCAGACAGGCGCCGCAGTTGTGGCAAAGGTTGGCCAGGTAGTGGATGTCTGCCTGAGTGAAATCCAGACGCCGGGTCATGGCCGGGAACACCGCGCAGAAGCCTTCGCAATAGCGGCAGGCATTGCAGATGGTCATCTGGCGCTGCACTTCGGTTTCTTGCAGGTTCAGCACCGGGATCAGCTCGCCCGCCGAGGTGGGTTCAAACAACTGCATGGCGCGACTCCCGCTGAGTGATGCCCGATTGAGACGTGGTAGAGCCGAAACCCGCCGCCGCAGCGGCCTGAGTCCCGGCAATGCGGCCGAACGCGGTGCCAATGGCCATGCCGATCCCGGCGGTGTAGCCCTTGCCCAGCACGTTGCCCGCCATCATTTCTCCGGCGACGAACAGGTTGCGGCTGGGTTGGCCGTTGAAGTGCACGGCGGCGGTTTCATCGGTGGCCAGGCCCAGATAGGTGAAGGTCACGCCGGGCTTGAGCGGGTAGGCGTAGAACGGCGGTTTGACCAGCGGACGCGCCCAGTGCGTCTTCGCAGGTGTCAGGCCTTCAGTGTGGCAGTCGTCCAGTGAGGTGTGATCGAACGTGCCCACGTGGCAGGCGCGGTTGTAGTTTTCCACGGTCTCGACGAACGCCGTTTCAGGCAGGTCTAGCTTGCGCGCCAACTCCGCGAGGGTATTGGCCTGAGTGCCGGGAAAAACCGGTGGCATGAAGCGGCCCACGGCTTGCTGGTCGATGATCGAATACGCTTGCTGGCCGGGTTGTCCGGCCACCAGTCGGCCCCAGATCGCATAGCGTTTGGGCCAGAAGTCCTCGCCCTCGTCATAGAAACGCTCACCGTCGCGATTGACCACCACGCCCAGCGACACGCAGTCGATGCGCGTACAGATACCGCCGTCGTACAGCGGTGCGCGGGCGTCGATGGCGACCATGTGCGCCTGGGTTGGATCGCCGATCACGTCGGCGCCCAGATCGATCATCCTGCGCAGCAACACGCCAGTGTTGAAACGCGTACCGCGAATCAGGAAATTGTCCGAAGGCCATTCGCCGCGCTCGTTCTGGCCCCAGGCTTCTCGCAGCCATTCGCGGTTCGACTCGAAGCCCCCGGCCGCCAGTACGCAGGTGCGGGCCTCGATGCGTTCGGCGGGCATGGCTTGGCCATCGACGAAACGCTCAGCGAGATGCGCAGCGACGAACTGGCCGTCCTTGAGTTCGATGTCGCTGACCTGTGCGTTGTAGCGAATTTTCACCCCCAACCGCTCGGCGCTACGGAAATAGGCGTTCACCAGCGCTTTGCCGCCGCCCATGAAGAAGGCGTTGGTGCGCGCCACATGCAGCGCCCCGGACAAAGGCGGCTGGAAGTTCACCCCGTGGCTGCGCATCCAGTCGCGGCACGATGACGAGGCGCGAATGGCGATCCGGGCGAGTTTTTCGTTGGTCAGCCCGCCGGTCACTTTCAGCAGGTCTTGCCAGTATTCTTCTTCGGGGTAGGCGTCCACCAGCACGTCTTGTGGGGCGTCGTGCATGCAGCGCAGGTTGCGGGTGTGCTGGGAATTGCCGCCCCGCCAGATTTTCGGCGAGCCTTCGAGCAGCATGACGCTGGCTCCGGCTTCTCGTGCCATCAGGGCTGCGCACAGTGCGGCGTTGCCACCGCCTATGACTAGAACATCGATCATGGTTTCTCCTCGAACGCCGACAGTCAGAACAGGGCTGTCGGCGAATGGGAGAACAGTAGGGAAGAGGGCGAGCCCTTCGAAAGACCGGATTTACCGTGGGGTGTTTAGTTTTACTAAACGGTTTGGGTCACTCAGCCGTCTTCAGCAGCACAGGCTGTTCGCTGTAACGCGTGGCGAACAACTGCTTCAACTGCCCGACCTTGGGCAGATCGTTGATCACGATGTACGGGTAGGTCGGGTGGGTGGTCAGGAAGTTCTGGTGGTAATCCTCGGCGGGGTAGAAGCCGTTGTAGGTTTCGATCTTGGTCACGATGGGCGCGTTAAACGATTTGGCCGCGTCCAGTTGCGCGATGTAGGCTTGGGCCACCGCTTGTTGTTCGGCGCTTTCCGGGAAGATCGCCGACCGGTACTGGGTGCCATGATCCGGGCCCTGGCGGTTCAGTTCGGTCGGGTTGTGGGCCACCGAGAAGAAGATTTGCAGCAGCGTGCCGTAGCTCACCTGCGACGGGTCAAAAGTGATTTCCACCGATTCGGCATGGCCGGTGTCACCTTCGCTGACTCGCTCATAGTGCGCGGTGTCGGCCTTGCCCCCGGCATAGCCTGAAACGACCTTCTTCACGCCCTGAACGTGCTGGAACACCCCCTGAACACCCCAGAAGCAGCCCCCGGCGAGCACGGCCGTTTCGGTGCCGGGGGTGCTGACGATTTCGTCTTTCTGGGGTGGCGCGATAGTCACCGCGTCTTCACCGGCGAAGGAGCAGGCGGCGGTTTGCAGCAGGGCGGCACCGAGCAACAGACGCAGGCCCTTGCGACGCAGAATGGGCAAAGCAGCGTTAAGCTTTTTCATGACTGACACTCCTGAAACGAGGCGAGATCAACCGAACGTGAAGGCGTAGGCCGACACACCCGGATCGCTGAATTCGATGGTGAAGGTGTGATCGGCCACGTCGCCGGGCTGACGCACCAATTGGTACAAACGTTGTTCGGTCACTGTGCCGCTGCCATCCGGTGCGACGTCGGTGCCGTGTGCGTCACCGGGCGCCTTGCCGTCGATGGAGACCTTGAAGCGCACCGGTTTGCCATCGTTGCCCGGGCCGAGCACCAGATGCAGGTCGCGGGCGTGGAAGCGGTAGACGATCTTGCCGTTGGCGGCATTCAGGCTGGCGCGCTCGGAGCCGATGTTCCACTGACCGTCCAGGCCCCAACTGTTCAGCGACAGGTTTTGCGGGGTGCTGTAGCTGGCCACGCGATCACCTTTGGCACCGCCCGGCGAGACGAAGTTTTCGGCGCGTTCGAAGCCCAGATAGGTTTCCGGAGACTTCACTTCACCCATGTCCGGCGCCTGTTGCACGCCCTTGCCGCTGGCGTCGATCAGGTCGCTGGCGACTTTCTGGCTGCCGGCTTCACTCAGCAGTTCCTGAATCACACGCTCGGATTCGTCGTAAGCGCCCTCGCCAAAGTGGTGGTAGCGAATCTGGCCTTTGGCGTCGATGAAATAGTGGGCAGGCCAGTATTGGTTGTCGAATGCGCGCCAGATTTTGTAGTTGTTGTCGATCGCCACGGGATAGGTGATGCCCAGATCGGCCATGGCCTTGGTGACGTTTTTTACGTCGCGCTCGAAGGCGAATTCCGGTGCGTGAACACCGATCACCACCAGCCCCTGATCGTGGTATTTCTCGGCCCAGGCTTTGACGTAGGGCAGGCTGCGCAGGCAGTTGATGCAGGAGTAGGTCCAGAAGTCGACCAGCACCACTTTGCCTTTCAGTTGTTCAGCGCTCAACGGTGCTGAGTTCAGCCACTGCACGGCGCCATCGAGGGACGGCAACTGGCCTTCGACCGGCAAGCTCGGCGTGCTGTTTTTCGCGGCCATCATCATCGCCCCAGAGGCTTGCATGCTGGTGCCTGCGTCGTCTTTGCCGGGGATGTTCTGCGCCATCATCGCGCCGCCGCCCTGCATCAGATTGCTTTCAGGCTGGCCCTTGAAGCGCGACACCAAGGACTGCTCCAGGCTGTTGGTCGATGCGGTGGAGACGCGTGTCAGCAGACCGGTGTCCAGGCCCAGCGCAATGGCCGCGACACCGGCGAGCATGGCAGCACCCAGGCCACGACGGATCCACTCACCGGCACCCAGCGAGCGTTTCATCGTCGCGAGTACCTTGCCGCCCACCAGCAAGGCCAGCGCAAGAGAGGTGGCGGCGCCCGCCGCATAGGCCAGCAGCAACAGGGTGGTGCCGACGCTGGCGCCTTGCAGGGCCGCGCCGGTCAGTACCAGACCCAGAATCGGACCAGCACATGGCGCCCACAGCAGGCCGGTGGCCACACCGATCATGAACGAGGCCCACGGGCTGGGCTTGGCATCGACGCCTGCGTTTTCGGACAGGCGACTGCCCGCAGCCACCAGCGGCCGGGTCAGGCGTTCAGCCAGTTTGGGCAGCAACAGGGTGAGGCCGAACAGCGCCACGAACACCAGCGCCAGGCCTCGCCCATACTGGTTGAGCTGCACGACCCAGCCACCACCGACGGCAGCGAGGGTGGCGACCAGCGCAAAGGTCACCGCCATGCCGACCAGCAGCGGCAGACCGCTGCGCACGAAGGGCTGCCCGGTGCGGGCAAACACGAACGGCAGCACCGGCAGGATGCAGGGGCTGACGATGGTCAGCACGCCGCCGAGGTAGGCGAGGATGATCAGGAGCATGGGTCAATTCCTTCCAAGTGAATCATGTAGGCCCGTAGTTGAAATGACGTTACGGACTGATGTGCGCCGAATTTCCAGGGTTGGACGCCTTCTTGTGGGAGCCGGCTTGCTGGCGAAAGCGTTGGGTCAGCCAGATGGGTTGACTGTCGAACCCCATTCGCCAGCAAGACGGCTCCCACAGGGGAGGGCGTGTCAGCCGCTAACCGGTTTGCGCTGCGAAATTCATCGCCAAGCCGTTCATGCAATAGCGCAACCCCGTGGGCTTCGGTCCGTCGGTGAAGACATGCCCCAGATGCCCGCCGCAACGGCGGCAGTGCACTTCCTTGCGCAGCACGCCGAACGAGGTGTCGGTGCGCACGGCGGTGGCGTTGTCCAGCGGCGCCCAGAAGCTCGGCCAGCCGGTGTGGCTGTCGAACTTGGTGATCGAGGAGAACAGCGACAGCTGGCACCCGGCGCAGGCGAATGTGCCCGTGCGATGCTCCTCGTTCAGCGGGCTGCTGTAGGGGCGTTCGGTGGCTTCGCGGCGCAGCACCTGAAACTGATCGTCGCTGAGCAGCGCATGCCACTCGGCGTCGCTGTGGTTGACTTCAAAGCTGCCTATCGGCCCGTCTTGCGGGGCCATGGTTTCGCCCTCTGCGAACTTGGGCAACAGCCCCAGCGCAATGGCCGCCACGCCTGCGCCACCACTCAACACCATGAATTGTCGTCTTGAAAACATGTTGGACTCCTCGACATGGCCCGCCAAGCGCAGGCAATGAATGCGATGAGCCCAGATTAGGGGGCCGCTGTTCCCGGAATCCTCACTGAGAGTTAAACAATTCGTGATAACTGAACGGCGACAAAATCGGCACAATGGCGGCATCGCGCACGTCGCACTGGCAAGGTTTGCTTTCGATGGATCAGCCCAAACGCATTCTGGTGGTGGAAGACGATAGCCATATCGCCGACCTGATTTGCCTGCACCTGCGGGACGAATATTTCGAGGTGGTGCACAGCGCCGACGGCGAAAAGGGCCTGCGGCTGCTGGAGCATGGCGGTTGGGATGCGTTGATCCTCGACCTGATGCTCCCCGGCGTCGATGGCCTGGAAATCTGCCGCCGCGCCCGGGCCATGACCCGCTACACGCCGATTATCATCACCAGCGCCCGTTCCAGTGAAATGCACCGGATTCTCGGCCTTGAACTGGGCGCCGACGACTACTTGGCCAAACCGTTCTCGATGATGGAACTGGTGGCGCGGGTCAAAGCGTTGTTGCGCCGGGTGGACGCCATGGCCCGCAATCTGAAAATGGACGCGGGCAGCCTGTCCAGCGCCGGGCTGTTCATCGACCCGCTGACCCGAGAGGCATCGCTGGAAGGCCGTTTGCTCGACCTCACGCCCCGCGAGTTCGACCTGCTGTACTTTTTTGCCCGCCAGCCCGGCAAGGTGTTTTCCCGTCTCGACCTGCTCAATTCGGTGTGGGGCTACAACCACGAAGGCTATGAGCACACTGTCAACACCCACATCAACCGCCTGCGAGCGAAGATCGAGGTCGACCCGGCCCAGCCTTTGCGCATCCTGACCGTGTGGGGGCGCGGCTATAAATTCGCCGAGCCGGGTGAGGGGAGTGACGCTTCGTGAAGATGACCCTGACCCAGCGCCTGTCGCTGGTCTTCGCCCTGTTGCTGTTGATCTGCTGTGGCGCCTCGGTGCTGCTGCAGGTGCGTTCCAACAAGATGCATGAGCTGGAAGTGGTGCAGGGCCTGTCCCGCGACCTGGCCCAGCACATCGCTCGCGACACTCAGTTGATGGACGCCAATGGCTTGAAACCCGATGCCGTGCGCGAGCTGTTCAGCCAGTTGATGCTGGTCAACCCCAGCGTTGAGGTGTACTTGCTCAATGGCGAGGGCAAGATTGTCGGTGATGCCGCGCCCAAGGACCGGGTGCTGCGCGATCACGTCGATCTGGCCCCGGTTCGCCAGTTGCTGGCTGGGAACCCGCTGCCGATTCTCGGCGATGACCCTCGCAGTATGGATGCGCGCAAGGTGTTCAGTGCCGCGCCACTGATGGTCATGGGCAAACCCGCGGGCTTTCTCTACGTGGTGCTGTTGGGTGAGGCCCACGACCGTTTTGCCGAACGCGGCGCCACCAGTGAGGCGCTGAGTACCGCGCTGTGGTCGATTGGCTTGATCGCCTTGCTGTGCTTGCTCGCGGGCCTGACCGCGTTCGCCTGGATCACCCGCCCTCTACGGCGCCTGACCGATGCGGTGGGCCAGTTCGACATCAACGCAGCCCCCGCCGCGTTGCCCGCCTCGGCGAGCGAACCCGCCCGTCACGACCACGATGAAATCGCCGTGCTCGACGCCACGTTCAAGCAGATGCAGCACCGCCTGAGCGAGCAGTGGCAGACCTTGACCCGCCAGAGTCAGGATCGACGCGAGTTGGTGGCCAATATCTCTCACGACCTGCGCACGCCGCTGGCCTCGTTGCACGGCTATCTGGAAGTGCTGTCGGTCAAGGACGCCAGCCTCAGCCCGGAGGAGCGGCGACGTTATCTGGGCATCGCGCTGGATCAGAGCCGCAAGGTCGGTGGCCTGGCGCAATCGCTGCTGGATCTGGTGCGTCTGGAACATGGCTTCGTGGTGCCGGTGATCGAGCGTTTTTCACTGACTGATCTGGTACAGGACATCTTCCAGAAGTTCGAACTGGGGGCTGAAAGCAAGGGCGTGAGGCTGATCCCGAATTTTGCGCCGTCGATTCCGGGCGTGCATGCGGATCTGGGATTGATCGAGCGGGTGCTGACCAACCTGTTCGACAACGCCTTGCGCCACACTCCGGCAGGTGGCGAGATTCGCATTGCCTTGCAGCCCAAGGGCGCGTTCGTTGAGGTGACGGTCAGTGACAGCGGACCGGGGATTGCTGCCGAGCTGCGCGAGGGGTTGTTTCTGCGGCCGTTCAACATCGGCGGCGCGCGGCGGGACGGCGGGCTGGGATTGCGGATCGTGCACCAGATTCTGCAATTGCACGGGAGACGGATCGAGCTGCTGGATGTACCGGGGCAGGGCGCGACGTTCCGGTTTGCGTTGCCGGTGGATCAGGAGACGGCGCAGCGAGGATTGCCAAAGGAATAAACCTGGTACCCTGTGGGGCGTCGAGTTACTGGGTCACGGCAACAACAACCCATGCTCCATCGCGTACTTCACCAACCCCGCCGGTTTGTCGATATTGAGCTTGCGACGAATGCTCAACCGGTGGGTTTCCACGGTGCGCACGCTGATCGCCATATCCCGGGCGATGGTCTTGTTGTCCAGCCCCTTGGCCAGCCCCACCAGCACCTGCACCTCACGGGGCGTGAGTTCGTTGTCGTCGACTTTTTTCGACACCAGCTTGAGGGTGACTTCCGCGCTGTAGAAGGTCCCGCCGGTGGCAATCGCCTCAATGGCCGCGACGATTTCCCGTGACGGCGCGTTCTTTAGCACGTAGCCGCTGGCCCCGGCGCGGATCGAGGTGGCGACGTATTCCTGATTGTCGTACATGCTCAGAATCAGGATTTTGATCGCCGGGCAGCGCTGGCGAATCAACTGGGTCAGTTCCAGGCCATTCATGTCCTGCAAACCGATGTCCACCAGGAGAATGTCCGGCTTGACCTCTTCACACATCGCCAGGCCTTGCGCGGCGTTCTCGGCCTCGCCCACCACCTCGAACAGGGGGCGGGTCGAGAGCAGGGCACGCACGCCGTCGCGGACCAGAGAGTGGTCGTCGACGAGGGCGATGCGGATGGTCGGGCTGGCGCTCATGCGGGACGGGATTCCTGTTTGAGTGAATGATTCAGGCGGCAACGCTGACCGGCATGACCACCGTCAGTTCGCTGTGCCCCGGTACGGAGTACAGGTTGAGCTGACCATGGAAATGCTCGACGCGCTCGCGAATATTACGCAAACCGATGCCCCCCTGTATCTCCTGCAAGTGCGCGACATCGACCCGGAAGCCCACGCCGTCGTCGCGCACTGTCAGTTGCACCTGTTTTTTCGTGCCCTGTAAATCAATGAACACGTTCTGCGCGTGGGCGTGGCGTTCGATGTTGGTCAACGCTTCCTGAAGAATGCGGAACAACGCCACAGGAGCGCCGTCGGCCAGCTTCAGGTCCCCCAGATTGTGGGTGTAGTGAATGGTCAGCCCGGTCTGCTGTTCGAACTCGGCCACCAGTTGAGTGACGGCGGCCGCAAGCCCCAAGGTGTCGAGCAGGGACGGGCGCAGGTCGTGGGAAATGGTGCGGATCTCGCCGATGGCCTCGCCCAGCCGCTCGGTGCCTTGGCGCAGGGTGTCGAGGCCCCGTTGATCATTGCCTTCCAGTTGCACGCTCTCCAGTTGCAGGGCCGCCAGTTCGAACTGGAACTTGATCGACACCAGCACCTGGCTGATGCCGTCGTGAAGCTCACGGGACAGCCGCGAGCGTTCTTCTTCCTGCAAATTCATGATGCGTTGGTTGAGCAATTGCAATTTGCGGTCGGCCAGCCGGTGCTCACTGGCGTTCAGAGTCAGGCCGCAGACAAACACCAGCAGCACGGCAATCAGCGCGACCGCGCCGATGTCGAGCATGGTGGCGTAAATGCCGCGGGCGACTTCTTGACGGGCCTGCTGCGTGGCGCGCTCGACGTCTTCCAGATAAATGCCGGTGCCGAGCATCCAGCCCCAACGCTTGAGCATGACGACATGGGCGAGTTTGTCGGTGACCTGGCCGGTGGAAGGTTTTTCCCAAGCGTAATGCTGAAAGCCGTCACCGGATTCGGCGCTTTGCAGCAGCGCGCGAATCACCAGCAGACCTTGGGGGTCGGTCATGTTCCACAGATCTTTGCCCACCAGCGCAGCTTGCCGGGGGTGCATCAGGTTGCGGCCGCTCTGGTCATAGACGAAAAAATAGCCATCGATGCCGAAGCTGAGTTTGGCCAATTCATCGAGCACCTGCTGCTTGGTCCGCTCGTCATCGCGTCCGCTGTCGTAGATCGGTGCAAGGGCGCTCATGGCCATCTCGACGTAGTTTTTCAGCTCCGCGCGCTTGCTGGCCAGGATGCTGTCTTCGATCAACTGCGCCTGCTGCTCGCCCAGACGCTGGTTTTGCACGATGACCAGCGCGCAGATCACGCAGACCGCGAGGATCAACGGCAGAATGCCCAGGGCGACGATCTTGTGTTTGAGCTGCATGGCAGGCGGTGTCCGGCAGGGTGTTGTTATGGGCCGTATTAGACACGCATTGGTTCACGCTGGACACCTGTAGGAGTTGCCACCTAAATCCGGAATGCGCGGATCAACCTGTGGGAGCGAATTCATTCGCGATTGGCCGGTACATCCGAATCATTTGTACGGCTGTTCCACCGCATCACGAATGAATTCGCTCCCACAGAAATCGTGTCGTGATCTGGTCTACGTAGAACTACGCAGGAAGAACCGTAGTAGTACGAATTTCTCTTCGTGACAACAGCGGGGATAGTGGCGACGCTCCGTTACCCCGGATCGAACAATAACAATGACGCCGTTGCCATGAGCCGCGGCAGGAGACTCACCATGACCCGACTGACCAAACACCTGGGTTGGTTCGCCGTTGCAGCCCTTGGGGCCTGCGCCCTGGGTGTCGTCGCGCTGCGCCGCGGCGAGGCCATCAACGCCCTCTGGATTGTCGTCGCCGCCGTAGCCATTTATCTGGTTGCGTACCGCTACTACAGCCTGTTCATCGCCAACCACGTCATGCAACTCGATCCGACCCGGGCCACTCCGGCGGTGATCAACAATGACGGCCTGGACTACGTTCCGACCAACAAACACATTCTTTTCGGTCACCACTTTGCCGCCATCGCAGGTGCAGGCCCGCTGGTCGGCCCGGTGCTGGCTGCACAGATGGGCTACCTGCCCGGCACGCTCTGGCTGATCGCCGGTGTGGTATTGGCCGGTGCGGTGCAGGACTTCATGATCCTGTTCCTGTCCACCCGCCGTAACGGGCGCTCGCTGGGCGACATGGTCCGTGAGGAAATGGGCCGTGTACCGGGCACCATCGCCTTGTTCGGCTGCTTCCTGATCATGATCATCATCCTCGCGGTGCTGGCGCTGATCGTGGTCAAGGCCTTGGCCGAAAGCCCATGGGGCATGTTCACGGTGCTGGCGACCATTCCGATCGCAATGTTCATGGGCGTGTACATGCGCTACATCCGCCCTGGCCGCATCGGTGAGATTTCCATCATCGGCGTCGTGCTGTTGCTGCTGTCGATCTGGGCCGGTGGCCAAGTCGCTTCGCACCCTGAATGGGCGCACGCCTTCACCTTTACCGGCGTGCAGATCACTTGGATGCTGGTGGGATACGGTTTCGTCGCCGCCATGTTGCCGGTCTGGCTGCTGCTGGCGCCACGTGATTACCTGTCGACCTTCCTGAAAATCGGCACCATCGTCGCGCTGGCCATCGGTATCCTGATTCTGGCGCCCGAATTGAAAATGCCTGCCCTGACCCAGTTCACCGACGGCACTGGCCCGGTGTGGAAGGGCGCGCTGTTCCCGTTCCTGTTCATCACCATCGCCTGTGGCGCGGTGTCCGGCTTCCATGCGCTGATTTCTTCGGGCACCACGCCGAAGCTGCTGGATAACGAAAAGAACGCGCGTTACATCGGTTACGGCGGCATGCTGATGGAGTCGTTCGTCGCTATCATGGCCATGGTCGCCGCTTCGGTCATCGATCCGGGCGTGTACTTCGCCATGAACAGCCCGGCCGCTGTGGTCGGTGCCGATCCGGTTGCCGTGGCGCAGACCATCAGCAGCTGGGGTTTCGCCATTTCCCCTGACACCCTGATCGCCACCGCCAAAGACATCGGCGAAAACACCGTACTGGCCCGTGCCGGTGGCGCGCCGACCCTGGCCGTCGGTATCGCGCAAATCCTGCACCAGGTGCTGCCTGGCGAAAACACCATGGCGTTCTGGTACCACTTCGCAATCCTGTTCGAAGCGCTGTTCATCCTGACCGCTGTCGATGCAGGCACCCGTGCCGGTCGTTTCATGCTGCAAGACCTGCTGGGCAGCTTCGTACCCGCGCTGAAACGCACTGAGTCCTGGACCGCCAACGTGATCGGTACCGGTGGCTGCGTCGCGCTGTGGGGTTACCTGCTGTATCAAGGCGTTATCGATCCGCTGGGCGGCATCAACACCCTGTGGCCGCTGTTCGGCATCTCTAACCAGATGCTGGCGGGGATCGCGCTGATGCTGGCGACCGTGGTGCTGATCAAAATGAAACGTCAGCAGTACGCGTGGGTCACCATCCTGCCTGCGTCGTGGCTGCTGATCTGTACCGTGACCGCTGGCTTCATCAAGCTGTTCGACCCAAGCCCGGCCGTTGGTTTCCTCGCCCTGGCCAAGAAATACAGCGCAGCGGCCGATGCCGGTCAGATTCTCGCTCCAGCGAAGACCGTTGAACAAATGCAGCACGTGATTTTCAACGCTTACACCAACGCAGCGCTGACCACATTGTTCCTGTTCGTGGTGCTGAGCATCCTGTTCTACGCGGTGAAAGTCGGCCGTGCGGCGTGGGTCAAGCAAGAGCGCAGCGACAAGGAAGCACCGTTCCAGGCCATGCCGGAAGCGCACTGATGTTCAACGACCTGAGTCGCCTCGGCAAATATCTCGGGCAGGCTGCTCGCCTGATGGTGGGCATGCCTGACTACGACAACTACGTCGAGCACATGCAAAAGACCCACCCTGACCAGCCGGTGATGTCGTACGAGGCATTCTTCCGGGAACGCCAGGATGCGCGTTATGGCGGGAAGGCGGGGCCGAAGTGTTGTTGATGTGATGATCGTTCCCACGCTCCGCGTGGGAACGATCAGATTTCTCCGTGCCATCAATGAATACTCGACGCCAGCTCGAAGATCGGGATGTACATCAAGATCACGATCATGCCGATCAACAGCCCGATGAAGGTCATCAATAGCGGCTCGAACAGGCGCACGAACCATTCGATCCAGCGGCTGATTTCCTCGTCGTAGAAATCAGCGGTGCGTTCCATCATTTGCCCCAGATTTCCCGATTGTTCCCCCGCACGCAGCATGCGCAGAGACACCGGCGTGGACAGTTGATTCTGCTCCAGCGCGATCGACAGCGCCTGGCCCTCGCGAATGCGTTCGCTGGCCGCGTCCAGTCTGACCTGTGAAGCGCTGCCCAGCAGGTTACGCACCATGCCCATGGCCGTGAGGATCGGAATCCCGCCCTGCAGCAGAATGCCCAGCGAGCGATAGAAGCGCGCCAGCTCGTACATGAACACTCGCTGATGCACGGTGGGCACCCGTTCCAGCGTGCGGTTGAACGCCAGACGAAAACGCCGTTGGCGCACCAGCAGCGCCGTACCCAGCACCACCGCAACGAAACCGATGGCGAAGTCCATCTGGTGAGCGTGCAGGAACAGCCCGGTTTCCATCAGGATGCGCGACAGCCACGGCAGATTCGAGCCCAGCCCTTCGAACACCAGACTGAAGCGCGGCACCACGTAGCCCATCAAAAACAGCACCACGGCGCCGCCGACGATCAACAGCAGCATTGGGTACACCGAGGCGCTGACGATGCGCTGGCGCACTTCGTCCATGCGTTTGCGATAGGAGACATAGCGCCCCAGCGCTTCGCCAACGGCACCGGTTTTTTCGCTGGATTGCACCAGCGCCACATACAGCGTGGGGAATACCGCCGGGAATTGGGTCAGCGCCTGGGAAAACGATTTGCCTTCATACAACAGCCGCACCAGACCGCAGAGGGTTTTGCGGGCCTGGGGCGCGGTTTCCTTTTCAGCCAGGCTTTCCAGCGCGTCGATGAGCGGCAGCCCGGCGTTGAGCAGGGTGGTCAGTTCCTGGCTGAACAGCACCAGATTGAAGGTGTCCGGCTTGCGCATCCCGCGAATCACCCAGCGCGATTCGGCGCGAACGTTCAGCACCCGCATGCCCTGGGCTTCCACCAGCGTCCGGGCGTCCACCGAACTGTCGGCGTCCATGGCCAGCGACAACACTTCCCCCCGTTTGCCCACGGCCTTGATGGTAAATTTCATGGTCGTCACTGCCAGTTGGTGATTTCAGCGTCTTCGCCCTCGCCACCGGGCTGCCCGTCCTTGCCCATGGAGAGCAGGTCGTACTCGCTGTTTTCTCCCGGATAGCGATAGACATAACTGCGACCCCACGGGTCTTGAGGCACGGCTTTTTGCAGATAAGGACCGGTCCAGTGCGATTCCTCGGCAGGCGCGACCACCAACGCCTGCAAGCCCTGCTCGGTGGACGGGTAATGACCGATTTCCAGCCGGTACAAATCCAGCGCCTTGGACAGCCCCTCGATCTGCGCCCGGGCCACTTTGGTCTGGGAGCGGCCCAACTGACTGAAATACTTGGGCGCCACGATCCCGGCCAGCAGCCCCAGCACCACCAACACCACCAACAGCTCAAGCAGGGTGAAGCCCGCGTGACGGCGGTGCCCCGACGGTGGGTTGAGCGATGACGCACAGCGGGTGAAATTCCCCATAAACACCTCCGTAAATCGGGTTGTCCAGAGGGCTCATGCAATTGCCGTGCGCGCCGACAGACGCGACCTTGAGCGATTGCGTGCAGCCTTCTGGGCCGGGCATTTGCGAGGTGGGGATTGGGCGGCACAGCCTTTGCGTTGACCCTTTCCATGGCACCGCGAGTGGGGAATAACCCCCAGTTTTAGCGAGCGTGCCAGAGGAGGCACGGATGGATGTTGAACGCGCGTTCAGAGGCGTATTGCTGACGCTGTGCATACTGCCGCTGGCCGCCGAGGCCGACGTGTACATCTCCCGGACGGCGGACGGCGGCATCATCATTTCCAACGTCAAGCGGGCCGGTCGCGAGGTGCAGCGGGTGTTTCATGAGCCGGTGTCCGTACCTGCGTTTCAGGCTGCCGCGCCGGCCTTGGCCGGGCGTGATGAAAAGAGCATGACGGTGAGCCAGCGGCCCTATGCTCAGGAGGTGTCGCAGGCAGCGGCCAGCAATGATCTGCCAGAGGCGTTGCTGCATGCGGTGATTCGTATCGAGTCGGGCTACAACCCCTCGGCGTTGTCGGTGAAAGGCGCTGCCGGGTTGATGCAGTTGATGCCCGATACCGCTCGGGACATGGGTGTGACCAACGTTTGGGATCCCCGTTCGAACATTCAGGGTGGGGCGCGCTACCTCAAGCAATTGATGGTGATGTTTGGCAACGACGTGTCGCTGGCCGTGGCGGCCTACAACGCGGGGCCTGCGGCGGTGAGCAAGCGTGGCAACGTGATCCCACCGTTTGCCGAGACCCGGCGCTATGTGCCGGATGTGTTGCGTGATTACCATCGGTTGTTAGGGGATGCGGGGACAGCGTTGGCAAATTGAAGCGCGGGATTCGCCGTAACGGCCCAGTGCAAGACACAGAGATGTCCGCCATTGCCATTGCCATTGCCATTGATCTTGCTCTTCATGCGCGATAGCCCAGACACCGCGCATGAAAAGCAAAAGCGGAGCAACGGCAACGGCAACGGCAACGGGAGCGCAGTGTGCAAACAATCGATTCGTTCTAATGCGGAGCGCGACGGTTGAATCATAAAAAAGCCGCCTTGCGGCGGCTCTGGGTCCTGCAAGAGCGGTTATCGCTGATTCACCGTCGCCTGGTTCGAGTTCCCCACTTGAGTGATGTTCGCCGCCTGATTGGTCGCGCTCTGATTGACGTTGGCCATGTTGGCGTTCCCTGTCTGGCTCACGTAAGCCACGTTGTAGGCATCGGCCTGTTTGACCGTGGCGATGTTGCCGTCGCCGTCCTGGCTGGTATACGCCTGATTCTGGGTGCCCGATTGGGTGATGTCAGTGGTGTTGCTGCTGCCGAACGAGGTGCCCTGAGCGTAGTTGTTATCGCCGCGCTGGTCGGCAATCAGAATGTTGTCGCTGCCGTTCTGTTCAAAATACAGCTCGTTGTAGTTGTTGTCCTGACTGACCGTCGCGTCGTTACGCGCACCGCTCTGTTTCAGGTTGGACAGGTTGCCCAGCCCTTTCTGGGTAAGGGCGATGCTGTTCTGCTGGCCACTCTGGTTGAGGAACGCCGTCTGGCCGTTGCCGAACTGGCCGCCCAGTTTGGCGCCTTCGAACTCGTTGGCGTAGACCTTGTTGCCACTGCCGGTCTGCACCGAGGTCATGCTTTGCCCGGTGCCCGCTTGCGAGCTGTAGTGCAGGTTGTCCTGGCCGTTTTGATACACGTTGGTGCCGCTGTTGGTGACGTTGTACTGCGCCACGCTGGCGGCATTGCGGTCGCCCCATTGGGTGACGGCGCCAATGTTGGCCGAGCCGCGATACTGGTCGACGATGCCTTCGTTCAGGTTGCCGGTCTGCGAAATACTGGAATGGCTGTCGATCTGGCTGTCCTGGAACATCTGGGCGGTGTTCAACTGGCCGAACTGTTCGACCGTGATCGAGCCGCCGAAGCCGTTACGCTGATCGGTGTAGGCGTAGTGGCCCTGGCCGTCCTGGTGGATCTGGATCTGCCCGTTGAGGTGCTCGACCTGTTCGCTGAACGCCTGGTTGGCGTCGCCGCGCTGGATGACTTGCGAGTTGTTGCCGCTGCCGCCAAACAATTGCTCGGCGGTGATTTCGTTGTTGTTGCCCGCCTGATCGGTGTTGATGGTGCTGCCCGACTGGGTGTCCTGATAGGCGAACACAAAGTTGCCGGTGCCTGACTGGTGGGTGGTGATCTGGTTGTTGTTGCCGCCGATCTGACTGGCATGGGTGGTGTTGCGTTGATCGGTCTGGCGTTGGGTGATGGTGCTGGAGATTTCCTGGATCTGCTCGCCATAAGCGCCGTTCTGGTTGCCGTTCTGTTGCTGGTCAATGAACGAATTGGTGTCCTGCTGGAACGCGGCGGTGTCGTTGCCGTCACCGATCTGCACCTGCTGGACGCTGGCCTGGGCGGCATCGATCTGTTGCACGTCGGCGGTGTTGGCCGAACCGTTCTGGTATTGGCTGGAGACGCTGTTGGCCGCCATGGCATGGCCGGTAACGAGGACCAGAACCGCAGCAGCGACAGGGGTGAGTTTGAAAAACATGGTGTAGACCTCCTGATGGTGAGTTGCCGAGGTGTCGAGCGCGTCAACGTATCTGACGAACCTCTACGCTCTGGCCGTTTCCAGACTGACTGACGCTGCTCTGCAGCCCTGTACCGGTCTGTTCGATGCTGGCGC
Source organism: Pseudomonas sp. NPDC088444 (assembly GCF_044900175.1). NCBI lineage: Bacteria > Pseudomonadati > Pseudomonadota > Gammaproteobacteria > Pseudomonadales > Pseudomonadaceae > Pseudomonas > Pseudomonas sp. NPDC088444. Next base: position 318,090 of record NZ_JBJDNK010000002.1, on the reverse strand, counting down.
TGTTGTTGGCGCCTTTCTGCGTGATGGCGGCCTGACTGTTGGAGCCGTTCTGCACGATGCTGGCCTGGTTGCCGCTGCCCTGCTGATTGATGGACGCCGTGAGATTGGCGCCCTGTTGCAGGATGTAGGCTTCCTGAGCACTGCCGACCTGAACGATGTTGCCCAGCAGCGAGGTACCGTTCTGCGACAGGTTGGCGATGTTGGCCGTACCCTGTTGCAGAATCGTCGCCTGCTGACCGACGAAGGCGCTCCCCGGAAAACTGACCGGGGCACCCAGTTCCGAACCTTCGCCGAGTTCGTCGCCCATGCCCAGGTCGTCGGCGTGAACCGACAGGCAGGTCATGAGCAGCATCAGCAACAGCGCGATCGGGTGTTTCGTCAAACGGCAGTCAGACAGCGACATGGTGTTCTCCTGTCCCGATTCGGCGAGGCCTTTCGGGACGTTCGGCCCGTCTGTGTGAGTGCACAGACGGGCCGTTTTGCCTCAACGAACGGTGACTGGCAGTGTCCGCACCGTGCCTTTGGACGAGGTGGCGGTCGCGGTCGGGTTGGTGGCCGACGGCGCGATGGTGTTCACCACCGAACTTCTCCAGCGTCCGGTCGCCGGTACGGTCACCCGATCCAGCTCTTGCACGCCGGTCGGTGTGGTCACGGTGATGACGATGGTGTTGCCGGTGGTCACCGAACTGGTGCCCGCCAGGTCCCAACTGAACAGCGCGCCACCGCCACGCACCTGCACTTGCGCCGAAGTGATGGTCAGGGTCTCGTTACCGGCCGGAGGCGCGGTGACCGAAACGCTGACCGTGGCCGGGGTCGACAGGGCACCGAACGAGTCCGCCGCCTGGTAGGTGAAGGTCGCGGTGAACGCAGCGGTCACGGTGGCCGGTGGTGTGTAGGTCACGGTGGTGCCGTTGGTGGTCACGGTGCCGCGTCCCACCGCCGGTTGCGTCAGGTTGGTCACGCTCAGCGGCACGTTGCCTTCAGGGTCGGTGTCGTTGGCCAGCACGTTGACCACCAGTGGCGACCCGGCCAGTGTTGCCCCGGTGTCATTGCCCGCGACCGGTGGGCGGTTAGGCGCCACGGTGACGCTGACAGTGGCCGGCGAGGTCGACTTCAGTCCCTTGCTGTCCACGGCCTTGTAGGTGAAGGTCGCCGTGATTGGCGTGTTCACCACGGCCGGCGGGGTGTAGACGATGGACGTGGTGCCGTTCAGCGCGACGGTGCCCAGGCCCGATGCCGGTTGGGTCAGGTCGCTGATGGTCAGCGGCAGGTCGCCGTCCGGATCGCTGTCGTTGGTCAGTACGCTGAGGGTCACAGGGACGCCGAAGCCCGTGCTGCCGGTGTCATTGACCGCCACCGGTGGCTGGTTAGCGCCGGAGTTGGGCGCAGTGCCCAGCACCGTGACCGGCTCGGTGTCTTCGCCACCACGTGCCGATTTCACGGTCACGAAAGGCGGTGGCTGCAACAGGTTAGGCACGGTCAACTGCTGCAAGGTGCCGGTTTTCGACAGCGCGCCATAGCCTTGGGCAACCATGTCAGGCATCGAGGTTTCGTCGCTGGACGCGGCCTCGATCACCAGCGCGTGGTTGTCCCAGGTGTAACGGGCTGTTCGGATTTTCACCACGTCGACCAGTTTGGTGGAGACGGCCGTTGGCTTGGTGGTGCCCACCGGGTTGCTGGCGGTCAGGATCACGAACGGCGGCAGCGTCGAGGCTGAATGGGCGACGAAGAAGTTGCCGTTGTTATCGCCAAGCAGATTGAACTGGCAAGGTGAAGCCGGTGTGCCGGGAACCAGCGCAAGGGTTTCCCGGTAGCACAGGCTGGAGCTGTTCGGGGATGAGGCGAACAGTTCGACGCGAGTGCCGGAGCTGTTGCGGCTGTACGTGCCGCGCTTGACTTCGACCGGGGTTTGCACCCGTGGATCGCGCACCTTGCCACTGACGGTGAAGAGGTTCTGGATGAGCGTGCCCGCCGGACCCTCGATTTTGACGAAGTTGGTGCCGAACGGGCTGCCGGTGACGGCTTCTGGCACATTCGGGTCACCGATGTAGGTGTTGACCGCACCGGTGTCAGGATCGACCTCGGTGTAGGGACCTCCAATGCCTTTGACGAACGGCCCGATGTTGCCGGTCAGCGCACCACTGAAATCACCCGCTGCACCGATGCCGATGTCGCGGGTCAGGTTGATGGCCCGGCGCCCGGTGGTGGTGACGTTGAAGGTGTCCACGCCGTAGGGGTGGGTGACGGTGTAGGTCCCAGGCCGCCCGGCAGGGATGTCGATGCGCATGCGGATGCGCGCGAAGCTTTGTTGCGAGCCGTCAGTGGGTGGATCGGTGGCGAACGCCGCTTCCACCCCGGCGGTGTAGATCTCAAGACCATAGCCGGCGATCGGGCTGGTGTTGGTCCTGATCTGCGCTTGCAGCAGGTACCAGAACATCTCGTCCGGGAAGTTGTCCGGGTAGACCATGGGAAAGGCGTCGTCGTAAAAGCCGGGCACGGCGCCCAGAGTGCACATGTATGCCGGTGGAACGGCGGCCGCCACGCGCGAGCTCACGGCTCTGGACTGGCACAGTTCCAGTTCCAGATCGTTCTGGTCCTTGTACCACTGCGGGAAACGTCCTGTGGCGACGGTATAGGGGCCGGGGTCGACCGCAGCGAGACCGGCGTGTGCCGCCTCGGTGGCTGCGATCAGACTCAGGGCACCGAAAATCAGACTTGGCCAACTGTTCATGTTGCCTCCAGATTCGAGAGCAAGACGTGGTCGCGATCAGGGAACGATCACCACTTCTTCGGTATCGCTGCCGCCATTGGTCGAGGTCACCGTGACTTTGGCCGGTGGAATCGGCGAAATGCCGGTGATCAGGGTTTTCGTGGTCCCGCCACCGCCGAGGGTGCCGATGGCGCCGCCGGAGCTGCCGGTGGCCGTCAGGGTGGTGGCCGCGGTCGCGTCACTGGTCGTGGCCGACAACGTCAGTTGCCCGGACGCCAGGCTGTAGGTGGCGGTGTCGATACTGACCAGGTCGGTCAGGGCGCGGGCGACGGTGGTCGGCGTGCTGGTGGGGATCGCCAGGTGGTTGTCGGCGGTGACGCTCAGACTGACGGGCAGCGTCGGGTTCGCCGAAGACTGGCCGTACCAGGCGCCAGTGGCGGTGGCTTCAGTCATGGTGATCGGCGCGCTGGCGGTGTCGACGAACGAAGCGGTGCCCGGCGGCGGCGGGGCGAGGGCGAACACGTCCTCTTGTGCCTGAACGCCAGCGTTGCCGGTGCCGCCAGGGCGACGGGTATAGGTGGCGCGCTGTACGACGTTCGGGGTCGGACGCACGACGGTGGAGAGTTTGCCGGTGATGCCGAACACGTCGGTGCGGCCATCGATACCATTCGGGCCCTGAACCCTGATGAAGTTGGTGCCGAACGGGCTGCCCGTGACCTGCTCGGTCAGGTTGGGATCGCCGATGTACTGCGAGGCTACCCCCGTGGTGGGGTCGGTTTCGGTGTAAGGCCCGTTGACGCTGCGCAGGAAGGGGCCGACATCACCCGTCAAGGCACCCGTGAAATTGCCGATGGCACCGATGCCGATGTCGCGGGTCATGTTGATGGCTTTGGTGCCGGGCGTGTCGATCTGGAAGACATCCACGCCGTAAGGGTGCGTGATGGTGTAGGTGCCTGCGACCGGCGCATCCATGCGAATACGAATACGCGCGAAACTGATCTGATCGTTAGGGGCAGGATCGCCGCCACTGAACGCGGCTTCAAGTGCGGCGGTGTACTTCAGATTGAGCGTGGCGGCGCCGGCCGTGGGCAAGGCACCGTCAGCCAGAAACCAGAAGGCTTCATCCGGGAAGTTGGTGGGAAACACCATCGGCTGTTGATCATCGAAGACCCCGGCGGCGACGGCCAGCGTACACATGTACGACGGCACACCGGGCGTGGACGGAACGCGGGAACTCAGCGCTTTGCCCAGGCACAGGTCGAGGGTGCGGCCGTGAGTGTCCTGATACCACTGGGCAAAGTTGCCGTTTTGTGGGCTGTAGACGCCCTGATCGACCGCGAACAGAGCGGCCTGGGTGGAACCGTGAACGGCTGCGATCAGTGTCAGCAGCGTCACGGCGTGGGTCAATGTGCTGGGCATTTGTCTTCCCTCTCGCAATGAACCTGCCTCTGGCGTGAGTCGGACGAAGGCGTCGGTTCCAGGAGGCTGCGAGGGCTAGCGCAACATCTGTACCAGAATGCTGAACAGTTGTTTAACTCATTGTTATTCAAGTAATAAGTGGCTGAAATCTCAGCGTCGAGACAGGTCGTTGCTCAGGTGAAACAGGTGGGAAGTGGGGGGCTCTCCCCAGAGTTGGGGGAAGGTGCAAACCGCAGGAGGCGAAACCGTCGGACAGACGGCAATCGTTTAAAAAAGTTCAATATTTTTTGTAAAACTGCCTTGGCAATCAGGGACTAAGCGCGGCGTAGGTGAGGTGAGTGGTGTCGTTGTGATATCAAAAGTCTCGAGAGGCGCTAAAAATCCGCTACCGCGATGCAGCGGCTTACGCTATACCGACTAAAAAAGTGACCAGGACGGCCGCCATGGGATCGATAGGGCGCAGCGATATGCTGACTCAAGCCAGCCTCAAAGAAATAGAAAAAAAGCCACGGCCTCGCTTCAATCTCCTGCGCTGGTTCTCGCTGGTCAGCCTCTTGGTCATTGCCTCGGTGGCCATCGGACTGGGGCTGATTTCCACCCGTTTCGTGGTCAGCGAAGCGGTGCAGCGCGACTCGCTGCTGACCTCGCAATTCGTCCACGCCATCGCCTCTGCCGAGATCCGTCACGCGGAAATTCCCACCAGCCGGACCATGGCCGAGCTGCTCGACACCCGCCGTGATCTGCCGGTCGCCGATGTCGACCCGGAAACCCGGCGCAAATCCCGCGATGAATTCCTCGACCATATTTCCTCGCTGCCAGACGCCTTGTTGGTCAACGTCTACGCGCCTGATCGCGTCATCATCTGGTCCACTAACCCGGCATTGATCGGCAAGGCGATTCTGGGTAACGACGATCTGGAAGCCGCGTTTCGTTCCCGCCAGCGTACTGGCAGCGCCCACCACGAGACTCAACGCCATCAGAACGAGCAAAAGTTTCTCAACCCACCGGATTACCTGTTCATCGAGAACTACATTCCGCTGTTCGACGCCGAGGAAAAAGACGTCTTGGCCATCGTCGAAATCTACAAGGAGCCCAAAGACCTGATCGCCAGCATCGAGCGCGGCTACGTGGTGATCTGGGTTTCCACCGGAATTGGGGGCATGTTGATTTACCTGGGGCTGTTCTGGATCGTGCGGCGGGCCTCCAGATTGCTGGAGTCCCAGCAGCGGCAACTGATCAACAGCGAAAAATTCGCCGCACTGGGGGAAATGTCCTCAGCGGTCGCCCACAGCCTGCGCAACCCGCTGGCGACCATCCGCTCCAGTGCCGAGCTGGCTCTGGAAGTGGTCGATCCGGCCGCGCAAAAGAACATCAACGACATCATCAATCAAGTCGACCGCATGTCAAAGTGGGTGCGCGAACTGCTGTTGTCGCTACGCCCCATTAGTGGGGAATCCGAGGCGGTGGACGTGGTGGCCTGCATGCAGGATGTGCTGGTGTCGTACGAGCAGCAACTGCGGCGGGCCAGCATCAGCGTTGAGTTTGCGCCCACAGAGACCCCTCTGGTGATCAGCCAGCGCATTCTGTTGGCGCAGATTTTGAATAGCCTCATGGCTAACGCACTGGAGGCCATGACCAAGGACGGCAAACTGAAGATCGACATCGTGTCCGAGCCTGCCAGCGGGCGTGTCTACCTGACGGTCGCCGACAACGGCAAAGGCATGTCCCGGCAGCAGGAAGCGATGGTGTTCAAACCGTTCTTCACCACCAAACAGGGTGGTCTGGGTGTGGGGCTGGTGTTGGTAAAGCGGATCATGGAGCGGTTTTCCGGCAAGGTCTCCCTGACCAGCCGAGAGCAGGAAGGTACCCGTGTGAAACTGACGTTCAAAATTGCGGCGGAAGGGGGACTCGATGGAACACAGCATACTGGTGGTTGAAGACGACGAGCTCCTGGCCAGCAATATCCAGACCTATCTGGAGCGTCGGGATTTTGAGGCGCGGGTCTGCCACTGCGCCGAAGAGGCGCTCCAGACCCTGCAGAACTGGCGGCCTGACGTGGTGCTCACCGACAACTCCCTGCCGGGCATGAGCGGTCACGAGCTGATCAACGCGCTGAGGGAAAGCGCGCCGGACCTCAAACTGATCATGATGACCGGCTACGGCAATATCGAAGACGCCGTGACGGCGATGAAGGAGGGCGCGTTTCATTACCTGACCAAACCCGTCGCCCTGCCCGAACTCAAGTTGCTGCTGGACAAGGCACTGGCCACCGAGCGCCTGGAGCGCACGCTGTCGTTCTATCAGGACCGCGACGCCAAGCATTCGGGCTTGCAGGCGCTGATCGGCGACTCCCCGGCGATGATGGCGGTGAAGAATGTGGTCACCCAATTGCTCGACGCCGAGCAGCGCATGACCAGCAGCGACTTGCCCCCTGTGCTGGTGGAAGGCGAGACCGGCACCGGCAAGGAACTGGTGGCTCGCGCGCTGCATTTCGATGGCCCGCGCAGCAAGGGGCCGTTCGTGGAATTCAACTGTGCGTCGATTCCCGCGCATTTGATCGAGGCCGAGCTGTTCGGTCACGAAAAAGGCGCGTTCACCGACGCCAAGGATCGTCGTACCGGGCTGGTGGAAGCGGCAGATGGCGGCACCCTGTTTCTCGACGAAGTGGGCGAAATGGACCTGCTGTTGCAGGCCAAACTGCTCAAACTGCTGGAAGACCGCACCGTACGACGCATCGGCTCGGTGAAGGAGCGCAAGGTCGACCTGCGCATCATCAGCGCCACCAACTGCAACCTCGAACAGATGGTGCAGCAGGGCAAATTCCGTCGCGACCTGTTCTTCCGCCTGCGCATCATTTCGATCAAGGTGCCACGCTTGCAGGCTCGGGGTGATGACGTGATTCGCCTGGCCCGGCATTTCCTGCAACTGCACGGCAAGCGCTACGGCAAGACCGACCTGCGGTTCAGTGCCGACGCCGAACAGTTGATGCGCGGCTACAGTTGGCCGGGCAACGTGCGTGAGCTGCGCAACATGCTTGAACAGACGGTATTGCTGACCCAGACCAACTGCATCGCGCCGTACCAGTTGGGCCTGTGCCCCAGCCTGATGGACGAGCCGATGACCACCCCGGCCTTCGTGCCACAATTCAGCCCGCAACCCCAATCTCACCCACAGGCGATGAACGACGGCATGGGCAACATGAACCTGCCGGAGGTGGAAAACGAAATGGTGCGCAAAGTCCTCGACAAGACCGACTGGAACGTCACCAAATCGGCCCGGCTGCTGGGGCTGACTCGGGACATGCTGCGCTATCGCATTGACAAACTGGGGCTGACACGACCGGATCGTACGCAGTCATAGGTCGCGCAGCAAAACCGGACCCCTGATCTGACCCCAAAAAAGTCCGTGTTGGCGTCCAGCTTTGGGGGCGGCTGGCCAGAGTTTCGCTGCGCCAGCCAAACGTGCCACCCATAGTCTGCATCGATGGCTGCGATTGCCATGGGTGATTTCCGCTATCGGAAGTGCTTTCCTAAAATGGCCTCATTACGAGAAATCATAGAGACCAAAGGGAGCGTCACATGCCTATCGAAATCGGTATCAACGAACAGGATCGCGCGGACATCGTCGAAGGGCTGTCGCGGCTGATATCCGACACCTACGTGCTCTACCTCAAAACACACAATTTCCATTGGAACGTCACCGGCCCGATGTTCCGTACCCTGCACTTGCTGTTCGAAGAGCAGTACACCGAACTCGCCACTGCCGTCGACGCCATCGCCGAACGCATCCGCGCCCTGGGCTTCCCGGCGCCGGGCACCTACTCGACTTACGCGCGTCTGTCCTCGATCGAAGAGGAACCGGGCGTGCCGGCAGCGACCGACATGATCAAGCAACTGGTGGCCGGCCAGGAAGCGGTCGTGCGCACCGCCCGTGGCATGTTTCCGCTGTTGGAGAAAGTCAGCGACGAACCCACCGCCGACTTGCTGACCCAGCGCATGCAGGTGCATGAAAAGGCGGCGTGGATGTTGCGGGCATTGCTTGAGAGCGATTGAGCGACGGCATCATGAAAAAAGCCCCTGAGCGCGTGAGCGTCAGGGGCTTTTTCATCTCCGCTATTCACACTCAAACGCAGCGATTCTTCGCCTCAATCCACTGCGCCATGTACTGCGTGCTCTTGTGCAGATGATGTCGCAACATCGCCCCGGTGAAATTCTCCGCGCGATGCGTCGCCACGTCACGGCGTATCTGCTCGATGCGCTCGATCAACGTTTTGCAGTGCGGCACAAACCGAAACCTCGCTTGCAACACTTGCCAACCTTCCTGTTGTGCCTGTTCCCAGCGCGCCTGATCGGTGTACAACCGCACGGCTTCGTCAGCCAGCGATTGTGCGTCCTGAGCGATGGCGCCGGGGAAGGGCAGGTCGCCGTGCATGGCTTCTGCGCCAATGGGGGTGGTGACGGTGGGGGTGCCGCAGGTCATGGCGTCGATGATCTTGCCTTTGATCCCGGCGCCGAAGCGGATCGGTGCCAGTGACACCCGCGCAGCCGACATCACTTCCAGCGCGTCTTCGGCCCAGTTCATGATGTGAAAGCCCTGGACCGGGTTGTGCAGCGCGGCAGCCTTGGGCGGGGTGTAGGCGCCGTAGACATGCACCTGCGCGCTCGGCAATTGCTGGCGGATCAACGGCCAGATGGCGTTCTTGAGCCACAGCACGGCGTCCCAGTTGGGCGCGTGACGGAAGTTGCCGATGGTCAGGAAGTGCGTGCGCTCTTCAAAGCCTGGCGCCTGTTTTGGCACGTGGTGCACCAGCAGTGGCGCCCAATGCAGGATCGAAGCGGGCAGGCCGAATTGTTCGGTGAGCAGTTCGATTTCCATGTCCGAGACCATCAGGCTCAGGTCGCTGCGGTAGATCGCGGCGATCTCGCGCTGGGCCATGTCAGTGGTCGCCATCCGCGAAAACAGCTCGCAGCGGGGCATGGCGAAGTAGTCGGACAGGTCGCCGTCGGGTTGTCCCTTGAGCAGCTCCTTGACCTGATGGTGTCGGGCGTGACGCATGCTTTGCAGATCGGACGTTTCCAGCACGCGGACGGCATTCGGCGCGTGTTTCTCGACCCGCCAGCCAAACTGTTCTTCCATCAGGAATTGATCGAACAGCACCACATCGGGTTGTAGTTCGCTGATGAACACGTCGAAACTGCTGTTGTTCAGTTCGATGGCCACTTCGTCGATGCCGAGTGCGGCAAGGTCGGCCTTGTGCTCGCCTTCAGTCGCGGCGCTGGCGAAGGTGATCTGCCAGCCCTGCTCGAGAAAGCAGTCGATCAGTTGCATCACGTGGCCGCTGGCGGCCGACGAGCGCGGCTCCGGCCAGACATAGCCAATGATCAGGACGTGGGTGGTGCGTTGTTCAATGGCCAAGGATGCTGGTCACCTTGTCGCGCAGTTGATCGATCGAGAACGGCTTGCCGATCAGGTGCATACCGGACGGCACATCGATGTTTTCGGCGTAGCCGCTGGCGAACAGAATCGGTAGGGTCGGGCGCAGCGCCGCCGCCCGGCTGGCAAGCTCGGTGCCTTTCATGTCGGGCAGGCCCTGGTCGGTCATCATCAGGTCGATGGCTTCGCCGTCATTTTGCAGGTGCGCAAGCGCTTCACTGCCGTCAGCGGCTTCGAGCACGGTGTATTCGAGCTCTTCGAGCACATCGACGATCAACATGCGCACGATGTCGTCATCTTCCACCACCAGAATCGTGCTGGTTGGGTCGGGCATGAACATTTTCCTTCAAATGGCGGGAACTGGATCCGGCGGATTGTGCCTGATCTGCGAGACAACTGAGCCGGTGATTGTGACAAGTTCCAGACGTCAAAAACACAATTCAATTGAGTTAGATGGCGTAAAGGAATCACTCAATCGTATAGTACGCGCGTTTTTAGCCTATAACTTAAACCTGAAAATTCAGCGTTGTGTCCTATAAGTCGGAGTTTTTTGCCAAAAAATGCGGCAAACTCCGTGGTTTAGCCGAATTTGCCCGAGCACTTGCGATGATCCAAACCTCTGCCGTCGATGAGCAACGTTTTCGCAAATTATTGACCCGCAACGTGAGCCTGCCCTTGGCAGTGGGAGTTTTGAGCGCTGCGTTTTTCGTGATCCTGATCACGTATCTGTTGTCGGTCATCCAGTGGGTGGAGCACACCGACCGGGTCATCAACAACATCAACCGCTCGTTGAAACTGTCGGTGGACATGGAAACCGGCATGCGCGGTTTCTTGCTGACCGGGGACGAGCGCTTCCTTGATCCGTATGAAGTGGCCAAGCCGAGCATCATTTCCGAGTTGAAGGGCCTGGAGGAACTGGTCGCTGACAACCCGGATCAGGTTGACCGCTTTAGACGCCTGGCCGCGATGCAGGAATCGTGGAACGAATTCGCGCAGAACATGATCACGCTGCGCCGTAACAACGGCGATTACGCGACGCCCATCCTGAATCGCCAGGGCAAGCGCCTGGCTGATGAAATCCGTGATCAGTACGATCAGGCGGCGAACATCGAACACCAGTTGCGCCTGACCCGCAACGCCGACGTCACCCACACCACGCTGCTCTCGGTGTCGTTGTACATTGCCTTTATCGTGATCGTCAGCGGCATCCTGGCCTGGGTCGGCCGCCGCGATATGACCACCTTGTCCAACACTTACGCGGCGAACATCAAGGCGCAACAGGAAGACGCCGAGCGTCTGGCCCATGTCGCCTGGCTGCGTAACGGCCAGAGTGCGCTGGCCGAACAGGTCATCGGCCAACTGACGTTGAACCTGCTGGGCCGCAATGTGCTGCAATTCTTTGCCCAGTATCTGGGCAGCGTGGTCGCCGCCGTGTACGTGCGTCAGGAGCATGGCGGGCTGGTGCGGGTGGCCTCCTACGGTTTCTCGCGGCAGCAAGAGTTGCAGGAACAGTCGATCTTCAGCGGCGAAGGCGTGGTCGGCAAGGCCGCCGAGCAGAGCGAAGTCATCCTGCTGCAAGACGTACCGCAGGAATACTTCAAGGTCAGCTCGGGTCTGGGCGACGGCTCTCCACGCAGCGTGATCGTGGTGCCGACCACCAACGATGATCAGGTCAATGGTGTGATCGAACTGGGTTTTCTGCGTGAACTGACGCCGCGCGACCGAGAGTTCCTCGAACTGGTGGCCACGAATGTCGGTATCTCCATCGACGCCGCGCGCTATCGTCAGCGGCTTCAGGAAGTGCTGGCCGAAACCCAACAGCTCAACGAAGAGCTGCAAGTGCAGCAGGAAGAACTGCGCACCGCCAACGAAGAGCTGGAAGAGCAGTCACGCATTCTCAAGGAATCCCAGGCCCATCTGGAAACCCAGCAGACTGAGCTTGAGCAGACCAACGTGCAGTTGTCGGAGCAGAGCAAGGCGCTGGCCGAACAACGGGATGCGCTGGACCGCAACAACGAAGAGCTGAATATCGCGCAGGTCGAACTGGAGGCCCGCGCCGAAGCGTTGCAGCGGTCGAGCAAATACAAGTCCGAGTTCCTCGCCAACATGTCCCATGAGCTGCGCACGCCGCTGAACAGCTCGCTGATTCTGGCCAAGCTGCTGGCGGAAAACCCCCACGACAACCTCACCGACGAGCAGGTGACATTCGCCGAGTCGATCTATTCGGCAGGCAACGACCTGCTGAACCTGATCAACGACATCCTCGACATTGCCAAGGTCGAAGCGGGCAAGCTGGAAGTGCGCCCGGAAAACAGCAGCGTCAGCCGTCTGGTCGATAACTTGCGCATGATGTTCGAGCCGCTGGCAGCGGACAAAAAGTTGCAGTTCTCCGTGGAAATCCAGCCTGGCACGCCGGTCTCGCTGTACACCGACCGCCAGCGCCTGGAACAGGTGCTGAAGAACCTGCTGTCCAACGCCGTGAAGTTCACAGAGAGCGGTGCGGTCAGCCTGACAGTGTCGCGCCAGCCGGGCGAAGGCATCGTGTTTGCCGTGCGCGACTCGGGCATTGGCATTGCCGAAGATCAACAGGAAAGTATTTTCGAGGCGTTCCATCAGGCCGATGGCACCACTGCACGCCGTTACGGCGGCACCGGTCTGGGGTTATCGATTTCCCGCGATCTGGCGCGACTGCTGGGCGGATCGATTTCGGTGACCAGTGCGCTGGGGCAGGGCAGCATCTTTACGCTGGTGTTGCCGGAGAACTACGTTGAACAACCGCAATTCATCGAATCCTCTCCCGTAGCGACAGTGGCTGCGCCGATCACCACGCCACTGGCTGTTCCGGTGGCGGCGGTGCCCGTGCCGGTGCCTGCCAGCGAAACCGTGCCGCGTTTTTCCGATGATCGGGAAAAAGTGCCGTTCAGCAAGCGCTGCATTCTGGTGATTGAGGACGAGGTGCGCTTCGCCCACATCCTCTACGACCTGGCGCACGAGCTGGGCTACCACTGCCTGGTGGCTCACGCGGCTGACGAAGGTTTCGATCTGGCGTCCAGTTTCCTGCCGGACGCGATCCTGCTGGACATGCGCCTGCCCGATCATTCCGGCCTGACCGTGCTCCAGCGTTTGAAGGAAATGCCATCGACCCGGCACATTCCGGTCCATGTCATTTCTGTCGAAGACCGTCAGGAAGCGGCCTTGCAGATGGGCGCCATCGGTTATGCCGTCAAGCCAACCACCCGTGAAGAACTCAAGGACGTGTTTGCCCGTCTCGAAGCCAAGCTCACGCAGAAAGTGAAACGCGTGTTGCTGGTGGAAGACGACGCTTTGCAGCGCGACAGCATTGCCCGCCTGATCGGCGACGACGACATCGAAATCACCGCCGTCGGTTTTGCTCAGGACGCGCTGGAGTTGCTGCGCGACAACGCCTACGACTGCATGATCATCGACCTGAAACTGCCGGACATGCTGGGCAATGAACTGCTCAAGCGCATGTCCATCGACGAAATCTGTGCGTTCCCGCCAGTCATCGTCTACACCGGGCGCAACCTCACCCGGGAGGAAGAAGCCGAGCTGCTCAAGTACTCGCGCACCATCATCATCAAGGGGGCGCGCTCACCTGAGAGGCTGCTGGATGAGGTCACCCTGTTCTTGCACAAGGTCGAGTCGCAACTGTCCAACGAGCGCCAGAAAATGCTCAAGACCGCTCGCAGTCGCGATCGGGTGTTCGAAGGCCGCAAGATCCTGGTGGTGGACGACGACGTGCGCAACATCTTCGCCTTGACCAGCGCACTGGAGCACAAAGGCGCCATCGTCGAAGTGGGGCGTAACGGTCTGGAAGCCATCGACAAGTTGAATACGGTCGAGGACATCGATCTGGTGCTGATGGACGTGATGATGCCGGAAATGGACGGCTACGAAGCCACCACCCAGATCCGCAAGGACCCGCGCTGGCGCAAGCTGCCGATCATTGCCGTGACGGCGAAGGCCATGAAGGACGATCAGGAGCGCTGCCTGCAGGCCGGTTCCAACGATTACCTGGCCAAGCCGATCGATCTGGACCGGTTGTTCTCGCTGATTCGCGTGTGGCTGCCAAAAATGGAACGTATCTGAATGGAGCGGATCAATTGACCACGCCCGTAGAAAGACCAGGTTTTACCGATGGCCCATGAGCGAAACGTCGAGATCGAGCTGCGTCTGTTGATCGAAGCGATTTACCTGAAATACAGCTATGACTTTCGTGATTATTCCGGCGCGTCGGTGAAACGACGCGTCGCTCATGCATTGCGCCAGTTCGAGTTGAAAACCATCTCCGCCTTGCAGGAGCGGGTGCTGCACGACCCTTCGGCATTCATGCAATTGCTGCAGTTCCTGACGGTGCCGGTCAGCGAGATGTTTCGCGACCCCTCGCATTGCCTGGCGGTGCGTCAGGAAGTGGTGCCGATCCTCAAGACCTACCCCTCGCTGAAAATCTGGATTGCCGGATGCAGCACGGGTGAAGAGGTCTATTCGACGGCCATCATGCTGCGTGAGGAGGGGTTGCTCGATCGCACCATCATTTATGCCACCGACATTAACCCCGATTCTCTGGAGAAGGCCAAGCAGGGCATCTTTTCCATGGAGCATGTGCAGAAGTACCACGACAATTACCTCAAGGCGGGCGGCAAACGGCTGCTGTCGGACTACTACACGGCCGCCTATGACTACGCGATCTTCGACAAGACGCTGCGGGAAAACGTCACCTTCGCCGACCATAGCCTGGCCACTGACAGCGTGTTTTCCGAGACGCACCTGATCTCTTGTCGCAATGTGCTCATCTACTTCAACAAGAAGTTGCAGGACCGGGCATTCGGGTTGTTCCATGAGTCCCTGTGTCATCGCGGTTTTCTGGTGCTGGGCAGCAAGGAAACCCTGGAGTTTTCCGGTTACAAGGATCAGTTCGAGCCCTTGGTCAAACAAGAGCGGATCTATCGCAAATCATGAGAACCACCTTTCCTGGCACGGCTTCGGATCTCCTCGCATTGCCGAAGGTCGATGCCATCGTCGTCGGTGCGTCGGCGGGCGGGGTCGAGGCGCTGCTGAAGATTTTCCGGCCGCTGCGCAAAGGTTTTCGCTTGCCGATCATCGTGGTCCTGCACCTGCCCGACGAACGTCGCAGCCTGTTGGCCGAGGTGTTCAGCTCACACCTGGCGATGCCGGTCAAGGAGGCGGACGACAAGGAGCCCATCGTGCCCGGCACGTTGTACTTCGCCGCCCCCGGCTATCACCTGTCGGTGGAGAACGATCTGACGTTTTCCTTCAGCCAGGAAGAGCGCGTTTATCACTCCCGTCCCAGCGTCGACATCCTCTTTGAATCGGCTGCCGATGCCTATGAAAACAGGCTCGCCGGGGTCTTGCTGACCGGGGCCAACAATGATGGTGCCGAAGGAATGGCACGAATCAGTGAGTCCGGTGGTCTTACCGTGGTCCAGGACCCGGCGCAGGCATTGGCCCGTGCCATGCCCGACGCGGCGCTGGCTCTGCACACACCGGACTTTCTCCTGCCTTTGGCCGATATTGGCCTGTTGCTCGTTGAGCTGGAACGAATTGCATGCTGAGTGAAATCATTGCCAAGTTGTTGATCGTCGACGATTTGCCGGAAAACCTGCTGGCCCTCGAAGCGCTGATCAAGCGTGAAGACCGTCAGGTGTTCAAGGCCACCTCGGCCGATGAAGCGCTGTCGCTGTTGCTGGAGCATGAGTTCGCCATGGCCATTCTCGATGTGCAGATGCCCGGCATGGACGGCTTCGAACTGGCCGAGATGATGCGAGGCACCGAAAAGACCAAAAGCATTCCCATCGTGTTCGTCAGCGCGGCCGGGCGCGAGCTGAATTACGCATTCAAGGGCTATGAAAGCGGGGCCGTGGACTTTCTGCACAAGCCGCTGGACATCCATGCGGTGAAGAGCAAGGTCAACGTGTTTGTCGACCTGTTTCGTCAGCGCAAGGCGATGAAGGAGCAGGTCGAGGAGCTGGAGCGCAGTCGTCAGGAACAGGAAGCGCTGCTGCGTGAACTGACCTCGACCCAGAACGAGCTTGAGCATGCGATCCGGATGCGCGATGACTTCATGTCCATCGTCTCTCACGAAGTGCGCACGCCCCTCAACGGGCTGATTCTGGAAACCCAGTTGCGCAAACTGCACCTGGCCAAAGACAACGCGTCGGCCTTCACCATGGACAAGCTCAAGGCCATGGTCGAGCGCGATGAGCGCCAGATTCAAAGCCTGATTCGGTTGATCGAGGACATGCTCGACGTGTCGCGCATTCGCACCGGCAAACTGTCGATCCGCACCAGCGCATTCGACCTGTCGGAACTGGTGGTCAATCTGGTGGAGAGCTACGCCGCGCAGATTGCCGCTGCCGAAAGCGTCGTGACCCTTCATGCCAGTGAGCCGGTGATTGGTATCTGGGACGAGTTCCGCATCGAGCAAGTGGTGGCGAACCTGCTGACCAACGCCTTGCGTTATGGCGCCCACAAGCCCATTGAAGTGCGGGTATACAGCGCTGGCAGTGAGGCGCGGGTCGAAGTCAAGGATCAGGGCATCGGTATCAGTGCCGAAAACCAGAAACGGATCTTCCAACAGTTCGAGCGGGTGTCGGCCAGCCATGCGGTGTCAGGGCTGGGTTTGGGTCTGTTCATCTCTGACCAGATCGTCGCCGCCCACGGTGGCGCCATCAGCGTCGAGAGCGAAGAGGGCTGCGGTTCGCTGTTCCGCGTCAGTTTGCCGCTTTAAGGCGCAATGGCCCGTCATGGGCGGGCCAGAGCGGCGTCGACCGAGGGGTTGACGCTGCTGTCGCACAGCCCGTGACCGTCCAGCTAAATATCTGATTTTTCTGCGCAACCTCCAGAGCGGGCCATGGTCGTAATGGCAGCTATTTAAAAGATTGAAGGCGTTCCCATGAGCTCTGATGCAGAAAATGTCGTATTGATTGTCGAAGACGAGCCGCTGATCCTGATGCTGCTGTCCGACTATCTGTCGGGGGAGGGGTATCGGGTTTTGCAGGCGGAAAACGGCGAGCAGGCATTCGAAATCCTTGCCACCAAACCTCACCTGGACCTGATGATCACCGATTACCGTCTGCCGGGCGGTGTGTCCGGGGTGATGATCGCTGAACCCGCGGTGAAGCTGCGACCGGAGCTCAAGGTGATTTTCATCAGTGGCTATCCGGCGGAAATCGTCGAATCCGGCAGCCCGATTGCCCGCAAGGCGCCGATTCTGGCCAAACCGTTCACCATGGACAGTTTGCAGTCGCAGATTCAGCGTTTATTGAACTGATGGGACGATTGAGCTTCGGTTTCTCACACACGCACTCAGGAAGCCCAAACACCGCCCAACGCGACGTGGGCGCAGACTGAGCGCAAGTCGCGTTCGGCGGTATCCGGGCGATCGCGTAAAAAGATCAGGATCAAGTGCTGGGGCTGGGTCAGCCCTCGATCATTTCCCGCACTTTGATGGTCAACTGCTCGAACGCGAACGGCTTGCTGATCATCTGCATACCGTCGTCCAGAAACCCTGCATGGGTCCCGGCATTCTCCGCATAACCGGTGATGAACAGCACTTTCAGCGCCGGTCGCAACTGCCGACCGATATCGGCCAGTTGCCGACCATTCATGCCTGGCAGGCCGACATCACTGATCATCAGGTCAATCCGCTGCCCCGATTCCAGAATCGGCACAGCGGCCAGCGCATCTCCCGCCTCAAGGTAGTCGTAACCCAATTCGCTGAGCACTTGACTGACCAGCGCGCGCACGGCGGGGTCGTCCTCGACGATCAGAATCGTCTCGCCTTCCCGGGCTTCCAGCGCCTGCGCATCGAGTGTCGTGGCTTCGTTTTCTTTGTCACCGTTGAAGCGTGGCAAGAACAACTGAACAGTGGTGCCATGGCCCACCTGGCTTTCGATGGCCACGTGGCCGCGAGATTGCTTGGCGAAGCCGTAGATCATCGACAGGCCAAGACCCGTGCCTTGGCCAATCGGCTTGGTGGTGAAGAACGGATCGAATGCCCGGCTGACGACGTTTTCCGGCATGCCGGATCCAGTGTCCGTCACGCTGAGCACCACGTAATCGCCGGGCAACAGGTTCTCGTAAGCGTTGGTGAAGGCTGGGTCGAGCTTGCGATTGAAGGTCTCGATCATCAGCATGCCGCCGCCGGGCATGGCGTCACGGGCGTTGAGCACCAGATTGAGCAGCGCGCTTTCCAGTTGGTTGGGATCGGCTTCAGCGGTCCACAGGTCGGGTGCCAGGCACATGTCCAGACTCACGCTTTCGTTGACGCTGCGGTGCAGCAACTCACCCATGGAAATGACCAGTCCGTTCATCTCCACCGGCTTTGAATCCAGTGACTGGCGACGGGAAAACGCCAGCAGCCGGTGGGTGAGCGCAGCTGCCCGATTGGCCGAGGTCACGCCCAGATCGATCAGGCCGTCGAGGTCGTCAGTGCGCCCCTTGGCGATGCGCCGTCGCAGCAGTTCCAGGCTGCCGATGATGCCGGTGAGCATGTTGTTGAAGTCGTGGGCAATGCCGCCGGTGAGTTGGCCCACCGCTTCCATTTTCTGCGATTGGCGCAGCACTTCTTCGTTGTGGCGCAACTGAGAGGTGCGCTCTTCGACCTGCTGCTCCAACGTTTCGTTGAGACGCCGCAACTGGGTTTCCGCCAGTTTGCGTTCGGTGATGTCCGACGTGACGCCAGCCAGCAGGCTGACCCGGCCATTGCGTGCACGAATGGCCCGAGCGCGAACGTCGACCCAGTGCAGCGAGCCATCGCCCCAGACGTTGCGAAACTCGATGACGAAGTCGCTGCCAGTGTCGAGGCTGTGTTGCAACGCCGATTGCATGCGGGGCTGGTCTTCGGAATACACCGCGTCCAGCCAGTCGTGATAGGTAAAAGGCGCGTGCTCGTCGCGTCCGAAGTGGGCGCGGCTGATGGCCGAGCAGTCCAGTTCCAGATACTCGGCCTCCAGTTGCCAAGGGCCCAGACGTCCCGCCTTGAGCGCGTGTTGCAGGCGCTGTTCACCTTCAGCCAGGTCTTCCATGCGACTGCGCGCTTCGTATTGACGGCGACGACTGCGCACAGCGGTGGTCACCAGACTGACCAGCGTCACTGGGTGAAAAGGGCGTTCAAGGAAGGTGACATTGCCCAGCAGTTTGCCCAGACGGGCAGAGGGGTTCTGTTCCGGGCCGCCATGGTGAGTCAACAGCACGATGGGCAGATCCGACCAGGCGGCCTGATTGCTCAGCAGGCTCATCAACGGGTTGATGTCCACGCCGCGCAAGGCTTCATCGGCGATGATCGCCAACCCGGCACCGGAAATGAGTTCCCGGCACAGACCTGCAAGATCATGGGTAATGAGTGCCGGGAAACCTGCTTCCTGCAGGATTCTCAAGGCGATCTGGCTGTCCCGTCCATGGGGCGCCAGAATGATTGCGCGTTCCGACAGTTGTCCCGGTGTACTCACTCGTCCTCATCCCTAAGCAGGGGGTTACCTTCGCCTGCGTAATCGGGCACGCCGCGCAGCACGCCTTGAAACGCTTCCAGCGGTACGCCGATCTTCAGTCCGGCACCGCTGATCCGGTATTCGCGAATGGTGGATTCGTGAATTCCGGTCCGTTTTTTGATAATGGAAATCGCTCGGCGAACTTTGCCTAGGGCCTCGAAATAACGCAACAGGATCACGGTGTCGGCCAGATAGGTAATGTCGACTGGCGCTTGCATGTCGCCGACCAGGCCATGCTGGGCCACGGTCATGAACGTCGAGGCGCCGCGCCGGTTCAAGTACAGCAGCAATTCGTGGATGTGCAGCACCAGCGCATTTTCTTCCGGCATCGCCGCCTTATAGCCGTTGAGGCTGTCAATGATCACGGTGCTGATCTGCTGTTCGTCGACGCACTTGCGCACCATATGAGAAAACTCGCCGGGGGACAGTTCGGCCGCGTCCACTTGTTCGATCAGCAAATGGCCGCTCTGCTGAAGAACTTCCAGATCGATGCCCAGTTTCTTAATTCGGGCAATCAGCAGACCTTTTTCTTCATCGAAGATGAACAGCCCAACCTTTTCGCCCCGGCTCGCTGCTGCGGCTGCGAACACCAGTGCCAGCAACGACTTGCCGGTGCCGGCAGGGCCCAGAATCAGTGTGCTCGAACCGCTGTCGATACCACCGCCGAGCAGCGAATCCAGCTCGGGAATGTTGCTGCTGATCTGTCGGCTGTCGTAAGCGGTTCGATGCTCAGCGGCTATCAGGCGCGGGAACACCTGTACGCCGTCGGTCACGATCGTGAAATCGTGATAACCGCCACGGTATTTTTGGCCTCGGTACTTGACCACCCGCAGGCGCCGACGCTCAGTACCGTACGTGGGGGTCAGTTCTTCAAGGCGGATCACGCCGTGAGCGACGCTGTGCACGGTTTTGTCCTGCTGCTCTGCCGTCAGGTCATCCAACAGGATCACTGTTGCGTCGTAGCGTGCGAAGTAGTGTTTGATCGCCAGAATCTGTCGGCGGTAACGCAGCGAACTTTGCGCCAGCAGGCGAATTTCGGACAGGCTGTCGATCACTACCCGAGTCGGTTTGACCCGTTCCACGACCTCGAATATCTGCCGGGTGGCTTCGCCCAGCTCCAGATCTGACGAATACAGCAGGCTTTGCTGATGCTCGGTGTCGAGCAAGTCTTCAGGTGGCGTCAGTTCGGAGACCTCGATCTGTTCACCCAGCTCCCAGCCGTGGGACAGGGCGCCGTCGCGCAGTTCGCGTTCGGATTCGGACAGCGTGATGTACAAGCAGCGTTCATGGACGGCTGCTCCTGCCAGCAAAAAATGCAGGGCCACGGTGGTCTTGCCCGTGCCCGGTTCGCCTTCCAGCAGGAAGACATGACCTCGCGAGAGGCCACCCGAGAGAATGTCATCCAGGCCGGTAATGCCGGTTGCCGCTTTCGATGTCGTCAAGGATCGCCCTCTTGTGACGTAAAGGAAGAGTCTGGCGCCGTCTGCCACTGATGGCTGGACGGGCAGGGTCACAGGATATAGTTGACCTCATGCTGCCATTGCTCTGGACCGTTGTCGCGTGCAAGCGTTCCTTTTTTCAAACGATCTGTGGTCCGGCAAATGGCGCAACCGTGGCCTGTTTCGATACCTGCCCCTTGGTATAGTCCGGCCTCGAGGACTTCACCCACCCAGGTCATACAAGGATCATCGCCGTGTCCGACTACAGCGCCTTCAAGGTCGAGCTGACCGACCACATCGCCCATGTGCAAATCAATCGCCCGGAGAAGATCAACGCCATGAATGCGGCGTTCTGGAGCGAGATCATCGACATTTTCCAGTGGATCGAAGAGACCGACGAGGTGCGTGTGGTGGTGCTCAGTGGCGCGGGCAAGCATTTCTCCTCGGGCATCGACCTGATGCTGCTGGCCTCGGTGGCCAACGAACTGGGCAAGGATGTGGGGCGCAACGCGCGGCTGCTGCGCCGCAAGATCCTGCAGATGCAGGCCTCGTTCAGTGTCGTGGACCGGTGCAGCAAGCCGGTGCTGGCAGCGGTTCAAGGCTATTGCATCGGGGGTGCCATCGACCTGATCAGCGCCTGCGACATGCGCTACGCCGCAGACGATGCGCTGTTTTCCATCAAGGAAATCGACATGGGCATGGCCGCCGACGTGGGCACCTTGCAGCGCCTGCCGCGCTTGATCGGCGACGGAATGATGCGCGAACTGGCCTACACCGGGCGCACCGTCAAGGCCGACGAAGCGCTGCGCATCGGCCTGGTCAATCGCACCTTCCCGGGTGCCGGGCAATTGCTGGAAGGGGTTTTCGCCATTGCGCGGGAGATCGCTGAGAAGTCCCCGATTGCCATCAGCGGCAGCAAGCGCATGATCGCCTATATGCGCGATCACAGCGTCGATGACGGGCTTGAATACGTTGCCACATGGAACGCTGCCATGTTGCAATCGGCGGATCTGAAACTGGCAATGGTTGCTCACATGGGCAAGCAGAAGCCGGTCTTCGACAACTGACCGTGAAACCGAACAGCCTGCCACCTGTTGTCTCCAAAGCCTGAATCCGGGCGCTGGGCGGCGCGGGTCGCTCAACAGAGGAGAACTTTCATGACGCGCCCCAGGCGTTGGACCACCGCTGTGCTCGATCCCCAGGACGTCGGCGGATGGGCCGTGGTCCACAGCGATCAGGGTTTTCTGCTGGATGACAACGGGGCCATGTTCCCCCGCGAATGGCTCAAGCGCCAGGAACTGCCGCTGATCAGCGAACACGGCATCGGTCATTTCGATGGCGAGCCGGTTTACGTGTACGTCCTCAAGCACGCGGTGGAGTTGGAAGGCACTCGCTGGCAGACGTTGCGCCAGTTCATGCTGGGCGATGATGCCGATCTGTTTCAGGTGCTGGGTTATGCGGCGCAGATCAGCACCTGGGCCAAAGAGCATCGCTTTTGTGGCAATTGCGGGCAGCGCAATGAGCAGGTTCCCCGCGAGCGCGCGATGTATTGCAAGGATTGCGACCTGCGCGCTTACCCGCGCATTTCGCCGAGCATGATCGTGCTGATCACCCGGGGCGACGAAGTCCTGTTGGCGCGCTCTCCGCGCTTCGTCACCGGGGTCTACAGCACGCTGGCCGGGTTTGCCGAGCCGGGGGAGTCCGCTGAAGACTGCGTGCGCCGCGAGGTGATGGAAGAGGTGCAGATCAAGGTCAAGAACATCCAGTACAAGGGCAGCCAGTGCTGGCCGTTCCCGCACTCGATGATGCTGGGCTTTCACGCCGAATACGACAGCGGCGAGATCGTGCCCCAGGCCGATGAGATCGAAGACGCGCAATGGTTCAGCGTTCACGCGATGCCGCCGCTACCGGCCAGCCGTTCCATCGCGCGCTATCTCATCGATCTGTATCTGGCCCAGCGCCTGGGCTTAGTTGAACCAGTGCTGCCAGGCCAGGCGGACAGTTAGTCCCAGCACCACGGTAATGAACACAGGGCGGATGAACTTCGCGCCGCCCTGAATCGCCGTCCGGGCGCCCAGAAACGCGCCCACCATCAAGGCCGAACCCATCGACAGGCCAATCGCCCAATCCACGGTGCCATTGATCGCGAAGACGGTCAGTGCCGCCGCGTTGCTGACGAAGTTCATGCTGCGCGCCACGCCGCTGGCCTTGACCAGATCCACCGGGTAAATCAGCAGCGTGCTGACGGTCCAGAACGCGCCAGTGCCGGGGCCGGCCACTCCGTCGTAAAAGCCCAGACCGAAGCCTTGTGGCGCCTGCCACCTGGTTTTGATCGGTGCGTCACTGTCCAGTGGTGCTTTGGGTGTGCCGCCGAACAGCAGGTACAGGCCACAACCGAAGACGATCACCGGCAGCATCTGGTTCAGCAGCTCGGCAGGCAGGTAGTGCGCGACGATGGCGCCGATCAATGCGCCGACGAACGTGCCAATGATCGCGCGAGTCCACTGTTTCGGGTGAAACAGCTTGCGACGGTAAAAGGTGAAACTGGCGGTGGCCGAGCCGAAGGTCGAGCTGAGTTTGTTGGTGCCCAACACCAGATGCGGCGGCAGCCCGGCGGTCAGCAGCGCGGGAGTGGTGAGCAATCCACCACCACCGGCGATGGCATCGATGAAACCGGCCACGAAGGCGACAAGGGCTAGCACCACCAATGTGGTGGGGTCTACGGAGAGTTCGAAGGGCATGGGTCAGGGCTTACTGGGCAGTTGGGCAGAATGGCTGCCCGGAAGCGCGGCATTCTACCTGTAAGCCCTGTGTTTGGCTTTTGATTCTGCCCCGAACATCGACGCGTAGCGACTTGCTTCTGGCCGGCAGGCCGTAGGCTGAATAAGAGCGCGTTCAAATCTCCGCGACGTTCACCCAGCGCATTTCCTTCGCTGCCCTTCGAATTGCGGTCGCCAAGCGCTCCACTTCCAGCGCTTCGGCAAAATCCGGCCCTTCATTGCCTTTGCCGCACAGCGCTTGAATCAGCGCATGAACTTCCAGCGTCTTCAGTTCGTTGTAGCCCAATTGATGACCCGGTGCCGGGCAAAACGCCGCGTAACCGGGCTGGGTCGGTCCGGCCAGAATGCGCTGGAAGCCATCTTGCCCCGGCACGCCCGGACGATACAGACGTAATTCATTGAGGCGTTCCTGATCGAACGACAGCGTGCCTTTTGTGCCGCTGATCTCGAAACTCAGGTGGTTCTTGTAGCCATGCTTGAGCCAACTGGTGCCAAACGTGCCGCGTGCGCCGTTGGCGAAGCGCAGCAGGGCGTAGGTCTGGTCGTCGATGGCGATCTGGCGGTTCTCCGGGCTGCCTTTGCTCGCAGGGCGCTGGCCGTGAACGGTCTGCGAATCCGCGCAGACTGCTTCGATATCGCCCAGCAGATAACGCGCCATGGCCAGCAGGTGACTGCCCAGATCCGCCAGCGCGCCACCGGCATGGGCCTGTTCGCAGCGCCACGACCACGGCGACTGCGCATCGCCCATGAAGTCCTCGCTGAATTCGCCCTGGAAGCTGACGATCTGCCCCAGCTCGCCGCTTTGAATCATCTGCCGGGCCAGGCCCAGAATGGGGTTGTGCTGGTAGTTGTAACCCACACGGGTCACGACCCCGGCTTTTTTTGCGGCGCTGTGCATCTCGCGGGCTTGTTCAAGGCTGACCGCCAGCGGCTTCTCGCAATACACCGCTTTGCCGGCCTCAAGAGCGGCCATGGCCATGGGGAAATGCAGGTGATTGGGCGTGGTGATCGCCACCAGATTGACCGCCGGATCGTTGATCAACTGTTGCCAGTCGGCGTGGCTGCTATCGAAACCCCACGACCGCGCGCACTGTTCGGCACGGGCGGCGTCGGCGTCGGCCAGCGCAGCGAGCTTGAGGTTGACTGGCAGCTCGAAGGTGGTGCGGGCGTTGTGGAACGCCAAGGTGTGGGCACGGCCCATGAAACCGGTGCCGATCAGCCCGATACCCAGATCCGGAAGAGAAGACTCGCGCATGACAAACGTCCTTGAAGGATTGTTGTTGTGCGCAAAATGTATTCGCGGAGGGGCGGGGATGGAATCTTTATTCCATCAAATGAACCTCAGATTCGCCTCAGGATTAAAGCCTGCACAAAAACTCTGGGAGCCGACTTGCTGGCGAAAGCGGTGTGTCAGGCACTTACCCGTCGCAGATACGCCGCCTTCGCCAGCAAGCCGGCTCCCACAGAGTTTGTGTGTGGCTTTAGGACAAGAACCCGCCATCCACATTCAGCGCCACGCCCGTGGTGTAGCTCGACGCGTCGCTGGCCAGATACAGTACGGTGCCCGCCATTTCACTCGGTGCTGCTACGCGCTTGAGGGGGATCTGCGCCAAAGCGGTCTTGAGAATGGCGTCGTTGCTGACCAGCGCTGAGGCGAATTTGGTGTCGGTCAGGCCCGGCAGCAGGGCGTTGCAGCGAATGCCGAATTGCGCGCACTCCTTGGCGAAGACCTTGGTCATGTTGATCACTGCCGCTTTGGTCACCGAGTAGATACCTTGGAACACACCCGGCGAAACGCCATTGATTGACGCCACGTTGATGATGCTGCCGCCACCGTGCTCGCGCATCAGCTTGCCCGCTTCCACGGACATGAAAAAGTATCCGCGAATGTTTACATCAACGGTTTTCTGGAAGGCGCCGAGGTCGGTGTCCAGTACGTTGCAGAACTGCGGATTGGTGGCGGCATTGTTGACCAGAATGTCGAGGCGGCCGAACGTTTCGCGAATTCGCGCGAACACGCTGCTGATCTGTTCCATCTCGCCAATGTGGCAGGCGATGGCCGTGGCTTTGCCGCCGTCGGCGATGATCGCGTCGGCCACCTGCTGGCACCCGTCCAGTTTGCGGCTGGAGACGATGACGTGAGCGCCTTGCTGGGCCAGCAGCCTGGCGATCGCTTCACCAATGCCACGGCTGGCGCCAGAGACGAAGGCGATCTTGCCGTCGAGGTCGAACAGTTGGGTTTTGGACATGTTGTTTTCCTTATCCTGTCGCAATCGTGATCGGTAAAAAGCGCTTAGAGAGTGGAGCGGTCAATCACTTGCAGCGCCATGTGCTCCAGCAGCTTGTTCATGTGGATGAACTGGGCGAAGCGCTTGTCCTGGGTCTGGCCGTGGAAGAACCGGTAGTAGATCTGCTGGACGATGCCGGCCAGACGGAACAGCCCGTAGGTGTAATAGAAATCGAAGTTATCGATGCGAATCCCTGAGCGTTCGGCGTAATAGGCCACGAACTGATCGCGGGTCAGCATGCCGGGTGCGTGGCTGGGCTGGCGGCGCATCAGTTGCACGGGGGCGGGGTCATCGGCCTGAATCCAGTACGCCAGGCTATTGCCCAGGTCCATCAGCGGATTGCCCAGGGTGGTCAGTTCCCAATCCAGCACGCCGATGATTTGCATCGGGTTGTCGGGATCGAGGATCACGTTGTCGAAGCGGTAGTCGTTGTGCACCAGGCTTGAGGTCGGATGATCGGCAGGTTGCTTGTCGTTGAGCCAGCGCGCGACCTTTTCCCAGCTTGGTGCGTCCGGGGTGCGGGCTTTATCGTAGCGTTCGGTCCAGCCGCGAATCTGCCGTTCGACGTAGCCCTGCGGTTTACCCAGATCACCCAGACCGCAGGCGGTGTAATCGACCTGATGCAGGTCCACCAACTTGTCGATGAAGCTCTTGCAGAGGGCTTCGGTCTGCGCGGCATCGAAGCCCAGTTCGGCAGGCAGTTCGGCGCGCAGGATGATGCCCTTGACCCGTTCCATGACATAGAACTCGGCGCCGATCACCGATTCGTCGGTGCAGTGCACGTAGGCTCTGGGGCAGTAGGGGAAGGCGTCTTTGAGTTGGTTGAGGATGCGGAATTCGCGGCCCATGTCATGAGCGCTTTTGGCCTTGTGGCCGAAGGGTGGGCGGCGCAGCACGAATTCCTGTTCGGGGTATTTGAGCAGGTAGGTGAGATTGGAGGCGCCTCCGGGAAACTGGCTGATCTGCGCGGTGCCGCTCAGGCCCGGAATCTGGGCTTTGAGATACGGGTCGATCAACGCGGCGTCGAGTTCTTCGCCGGATCGAACCTGGGTGGACTGGTCGGTGAGCGCCATGTTTATCCCTGTTGTTTATTTTGGAGGATCAGGATCGTTGACTAATCTAATGCGCGCACGAGAGGCCGAACAAGCGACGACGGGCGTTATTGGCGAGCGTGTTACAGGTCGATCAGCCGCTTTGATCCGCAGTGTTCAGAAACCATAGAGCAAAAAAAACCGAAGCCGGTGAGCTTCGGTTTTTTGCGTTTCACGCAGGCATTACGACGGAAACAGCTCGCTCAGCTTCATCGCCAGCATCATGTCGCCTTCAGCGCGCAGCTTGCCTTGCATGAAAGCCTGCATGCCGTCGGTCTCGCCGCTGACGATGCCTTTCAGGGTTTCGCTGTCCATGACCAGGGTCACTTGTGCGTCAGAGTTTTCGCCTTCCTGCAGCTCGCAGGTCTTGTCTTTGACGATCAGCGAAAAGTGCTTTTCTTCGTCGATGCGAAAACCGAAAACCAGGTCCAGGCCTGCAGCGGCGCTTGGGTCGAACTTGGCTTTCATCGCTTGTACGGCGTCGGCTACGGAGGTCATGGTGTCATCCTTTTATTAAGTGATTTGCAGGCACCTTTTACGGTGCATTTGGCCGGGCTCAGCGGTAAGTGATGAGCTCCGGCGCCTTCAACAGTTGCAGGTGCGCGTGGCTGTTGAAGGAAGCCAATGACACCTCGCGTCCCCTGAATTTCAGGTGGTTGAGCGAGGTGTTGACGATTTGCCAGTTGAGTTCGAACGCCTGAGGCGCAGGAATTTGCGTGATCAAGTGAAGCAGGGCGGTGATGGTGCCGCCGGAGGTGAACACGGCGATACGATCGCTGGGGCCTGCCTGATCGAGAATGGCGTCGAGGCCGGATCGGGCCTGTTCGATGAAGGCCAGCCAGCTTTGCAAGGCCGGGGTATCGTGCTCGCCGCCCAGCCAGCGGCTGATGATCAGTGCGAACAGACGCTGAAACTCGGCGCGATTGTGGGCAGCATTGCGCATGATCTCCAGCGCCTCGGGCTCATCCGGCAGCATGGCCGGGAGCAGGGCGCGGATCACCGCTTCGGCATCGAATTCGTTGAACGCCGGGTCGGTTTCCAGCGCGGGAACGTTCTGGCCTGCGGCGTTGAGTTGCGCCATCGCCGTTTCGGCGGTGTGGCGCTGGCGAAACAGGCTGCCCGAGATGCAGCGATCAAACGTCAGGCCCAGTTGCGCCAAATGCGCACCGAGCACTTCAGCCTGGCGATAGCCGGTGGGCGACAGCACGTCGTAATCGTCCGCACCAAAGGAGGCCTGGCCATGTCGTATGAGGTAGATGCTGCCCACGTCCGCGTCGTCCCGGTACGTTGAAAGTGTTGGGAGGTTAGGGGGCGGGCGCCGGGTCTGTCAACGAAAAAACATACGCTTGTTTGAATTGGTCATTTGTCATGATCTTTGACGGTCCCATCGCTGGCCCCACGCGGGGTGCAACGGTATGCTGGGTTCAATCGCGATTCTGTATCGGGCCTTTGAGTGAGGCCCTCACATGTAGGTAAGGAGCCTCTGTGGAGTTTATGTTCGATTACGCCAGTTTCCTGGCAAAAACCGTCACGGTGGTCATCGCGATCATCGTGGTACTGGTCATGATCGCGTCGCTGCGCGGCCGTGGACGCCGGGGCGGCGGTGGCCAGTTGCACGTGACCAAACTCAATGACTTCTACAAAGGCCTGCGCGACCGTCTGGAAGGCTCGCTGCTGGACAAGGCAAAGCTCAAGGCGCTACGCAAGTCCCAGGCCAAGGAGTTGAAGAAAGACAAGAAGCAGGCTGAGATCAAGCCACGGGTTTACGTGCTGGATTTCGATGGTGACATCAAGGCTTCGGCCACTGAAAGCATGCGCCATGAAATCACTGCGTTGCTGACACTGGCGACCGACAAGGATGAAGTGGTGCTGCGTCTGGAAAGCGGCGGCGGCATGGTCCACAGCTACGGTCTGGCCTCCTCGCAATTGGCGCGGATTCGTCAGGCGGGCATTCCGCTGACCATCTGCATCGACAAGGTGGCTGCCAGCGGCGGGTACATGATGGCGTGTATCGGCAATCGCATCATCAGCGCACCGTTCGCCGTGCTGGGGTCGATTGGCGTGGTGGCGCAACTGCCCAACGTCAACCGCTTGCTGAAAAAGCACGACATCGATTTTGAAGTGCTGACGGCGGGGGAATACAAGCGCACTTTGACGGTGTTCGGTGAGAACACTGAGAAGGGTCGTGAGAAATTCCAGCAGGATCTGGACATCACTCATGAGTTGTTCAAGAACTTCGTCGCCAGCTACCGACCGCAATTGCAGATCGATGAAGTGGCGACCGGCGAGGTTTGGCTGGGCATGGCGGCCAAGGACAAACTGCTGGTGGATGAGTTGAAGACCAGCGACGAATACCTGGCCGACAAGGCCAGGACCGCTGATGTTTTCCACTTGCACTACGCCGAGCGCAAGAGCCTGCAAGAGCGCGTAGGGCTGGCGGCCAGCGGTTCGGTGGATCGCTTGGTGACAGGCTGGTGGAACCGGTTGATGCAGCAGCGGTTTTGGTAATTCGCCTGCGCTAATGTGCTCTGTGGGAGCCGGCTTGCTGGCGAAGGCGTTCGACCAGACACCTATTTGGTGACTGAACTGCCGCGTTCGCCAGCAAGCCGGCTCCCACAGTTGCTGTTCCATGGCAAAAATGCATTTATAACCCCAAACAAAAAGCCCCGGCTTCGTGAGAAGTCGGGGCTTTTTGTTACTCGACCATCAGCGTCGAATCAACGACGACGGAACAGCGGCAATGGCTCGTCGGTCGCCGCCTGGTACGTCACGGAGAAGTCTTTCAGGCTCTCCAGTGCTTCGTACGGGTCTTTGTCCGCGCGAATCGCGAAGGCATCGAAACCGCAACGACGCAGGTAGAACAACTGGTCACGCAGCACGTCGCCGATGGCGCGCAGTTCGCCTTTGAACCCGTAGCGATCACGCAGCAGGCGCGCATTGGAGTAGCTACGCCCGTCCGTGAACGCCGGGAAGTTCAGGGCGATGACCTGAAACTCATTGACGTGCTCGCCAATTTCCTCAGCTTCTTCGTCGCTGTCCAGCCACACGCCCAGGCCACCGTCGCGAGCCTTGAGTGCGTGGCCGTGGTCACGCCACAGCGCCAGCGGCACGATCAGGTCGTCGCAGTTGGACAGGCCGTCAAGGGTGGTGTCCTTGGGCAGCAGGTGCCAGGTCTCGTCAACGACCTCGTTGTTCTTAATGATTCGCTGCATAGACGCGCTCCTTGAAAGGGTCGATGCCGATACGCTGGTACGTGTCGATGAAACGCTCGTCTTCGTTGCGTTTCTCGACGTAGACGTTGATCAGCTTCTCGATCACGTCCGGCATGGCGTCCTGTGCGAACGACGGGCCAAGGATCTTGCCCAGGCTTGCGTCCCGGCTGGCGCTGCCACCCAGAGACACCTGATAGAACTCTTCGCCTTTCTTGTCCACGCCCAGAATGCCGATGTGGCCGACGTGGTGGTGACCGCATGCGTTCATGCAGCCAGAGATGTTCAGGTCCAGTTCGCCGATGTCGAACAGGTAGTCCAGGTCGTCGAAGCGGCGCTGGATGGATTCGGCAATCGGGATCGACTTGGCGTTGGCCAGCGAGCAGAAATCACCGCCAGGGCAGCAGATGATGTCGGTCAGCAGGCCGATGTTTGGCGTTGCGAAGCCTTGCTCGCGCAGCTCGCCCCACATCGTGAACAGCTGGCTCTGCTCGACGTCGGCCAGAATCACGTTCTGCTCGTGGGAGGTGCGCAGCTGGCCAAAGCTGTAGCGGTCGGCCAGGTCGGCGATGCCGTCCAGTTGCTTGTCGGTGACGTCGCCCGGTGCCACGCCGGTCGGCTTGAGCGACAAGGTCACGGCTGCGTAGCCGGTCTTCTTGTGCGCCAGGACGTTGCGGGTGCGCCAGCGGGCAAAACCCGGGTGTTCTTTGTCCAGAGCGGCAAGTTCTGCGCTGAAATCAGGCAGTGTCTTGTACTCAGGATCGACGAAGTGCTTGGCCACGCGATGCACTTCGGCTTCGGTCAGGGTGGTCTGGCCGCCACGCAGGTGGGCCATTTCCGCCTCGACCTTCTCGGCGAAGACTTCCGGCGTCAGCGCCTTGACCAGAATCTTGATCCGCGCCTTGTACTTGTTGTCACGACGGCCATAGCGGTTGTAAACCCGCAGGATGGCGTCCAGGTAACTCAACAGGTCTTGCCATGGCAGGAACTCGTTGATGAAGGCGCCCACGACCGGGGTACGGCCCAGGCCACCGCCCACCAGCACGCGGAAGCCCAGTTCACCTGCGGCGTTCTTCACCGGCTCAAGGCCGATGTCGTGCACTTCGATGGCGGCCCGGTCGGAGGTAGAACCGTTGATCGCAATCTTGAATTTGCGTGGCAGGTAGGCGAATTCGGGGTGGAAGGTCGTCCATTGACGGACGATCTCGCACCATGGGCGCGGGTCAACCAGCTCGTCGGCAGCGACGCCGGCAAACTGGTCCGTGGTGACGTTGCGCAGGCAGTTACCGCTGGTCTGGATGGCGTGCATCTGCACGGTGGCCAGTTCAGCGAGAATATCGGGAATGTCTTCCAGCGCAGGCCAATTGAACTGCACGTTCTGGCGGGTGCTGATGTGCGCGTAACCCTTGTCGTAGTCACGGGCGATCTTCGCCAGCATGCGGGTCTGGCGCGAGGTCAGTTGGCCGTAAGGCACAGCGACGCGCAGCATCGGGGCGAAGCGCTGGATATAAAGGCCGTTTTGCAGGCGAAGCGGGCGGAACTCTTCTTCGCTCAGCTCGCCGGCCAGATAGCGGCGGGTCTGGTCGCGGAACTGCTTGACGCGGTCCTCGATGATCCGCTGATCGTACTCGTCGTATACGTACATGGTGGTCCTGTTCTCAGGCGGTTCACTGCTGCTTGGATGAACTGAGAGGCGATGCGGTGCCGCCTGCATTCAGGTCATCCCAACAAATCTGCGCGCACGGTCGCGCAGCCTCCAACGAGGCCGGGGGGAGGTTACCTGTTTTCGGTTATGCGCAAAAGTGATGTTTGAATATAAGCAAATAACGGAACGTGCTAAGCGCTTCGTCAGGTCTTTATGCCCACACTTGTAATAAGGACAAGCCTCAACTTTACTCTGGGAGCGATCAGGGTCAACCGTCTCTGGTCGGCTTGATCTGCGATCCCCATAAGAACGATAAAGAGGCGATGCAATGAGCAAATCCCATCCCAAAGCTGCCAAGTCCGACAGTCACGTTGACGCTTGGGCGATCCTGTTTCTCATCATTCTTGTCGTGGGGGCCGCCGTCTTCTGGGTGAGTCACCAGTAACTCGGACACCTCGCTTCACGTTCGGGTGCAACTTACCCGAGAGCAGCCGATAAGGTATAAGCAGGCCTGAAGAAGGTCGGCGTTATCTTTGGGGCGGTGAGGCTCGGTGTCCATGATCAGGTTTTTCAGTGGCTGCCTTTTATGTCTCGTGGGCTGGGTGTGGGGTGGGGGTGCGTGGGCGGCGTCCGTGGTGTTTTTGAACCCTGGATCGGCGCCTGACCCCTACTGGAACAGCTATTCACGTTTCATGCAGGCGGCGGCTGATCGGCTGGGCATGCAACTGACCATTCATTACACCGACCGCGACACCCGCATGCTGCTGACGTTCGCCCGTGAAGCGCTACAGGGCACCGATCGGCCAGACTATCTGGTGTTTTCCAACGAGCTGAACGTTGCGCCGGAAATTCTGCGCTTGTCCTTGGGCAGCGGGGTGAAGCTGTTGGCGGTCAACAACACCTTTACCGCCAACCAGTTGAGCATTCTGGGTGATCTGCGCAGTCGTTATCCAGACTTTCTCGGCAGCGTCGTGGCCAATGACGAGGAGGGCGGCTACCTGATCGCCAGACGGCTGATCGAAACCCGCCCGCCGACTGCCCCCGACCAGCCGGTAGAGATGATCGCGTTTTCCGGCACCAACACCACGCCCGTGTCGCTCCAGCGTGAACAGGGCTTGTACCGCGCACTGGCGGAGCACCCTGAAATCCGTCTTCGGCAGATCGTGCTCGGTGGCTGGCGGCGAGACAGGGCGTATGAACAGGCGCAGGTGCTGCTCAAGCGTTATCCCAATGTCAGCCTGATCTGGACCGCCAGCGACTTGATGGCTTATGGCGTGATGGATGCGGTCCGGGAAACCGGCAAGCGGCCAGGCAAGGACGTGCTGATCGGCACCATCAACGACTCCACCGCCGCGTTGCAGGCCTTGCTGGAAGGGCATCTGAACGCAGTGGTCGGCGGTCATTTCACCTTGGGCGGCTGGGCGTTGGTCTTGCTCAATGACTACGATCGCGCCGATAGCCGCACGCGTCAGCCCATCGGAAATTGGCGCGTGCGGGCGATGGAGATTCGCGAACGCAGCGACAGTGCGCGCTTCATGCAGGCCAATAATCAGGACGACTATGGCATCGACGTACGTCAATTCGTCGGTGGTCATAGCCCGGCGGGTGTCGAATACCCCTTCGTGCGGACCGAGGCGTTGCGTTGAATCAGGGGGCGGCGAAATAGAGCACCAGTTGCACGATGCCCATCAACACCAGCGCAAACAGCGCGGTGAAGGCAATGCCCATGATCACGAAGTGTGACGGCTTGCCGTGGGTGAAGTCCCGCGTGCGGTTTTTTTGACTTTGCACGCCGAACGCGGCGGCCATGACGCTGTGCAGCATCTGCCAGAAAGTGGGGGGCTTTGGATCGTCAGAGGGGGTGGTCATGTTCGCTCCAGCGCGTGCGAAGGGCTGAAGAAAGCATAGTTGCGAATGGCGCGAGCGCTTCGTAGCCGCCGGGTTTGTCGGCGGCGGCGATTTCAGGACGCTACCGTCGGCATGCCGAACGGCTACAAGGCGGGGTGACCTGAACGGATGATGGGTGCGTTATCGGCAGTACGCCCGCTCCATCACGTAGCGCAGCGACGCGGGCAATGTCTCGCCATGGCTCATGCCGTCGAAGGCGTGGTACTCCAGTTTCAGGCCTTTTACGTTGCTCAGCCGCGCCACCATTTGCCGGGCCAGTCGATCCGGCTTGGCGGCAAGCGGGGCCTGTGGTGTGGCAGGCTCTGCCGTGCCACGCATCAGCAACAGGCTGGCGTGGGGCGATTTCAAATGCTGGCTTTCGGCAGTGATTAACGGCTCATCCCACCACAACGACGGGCTGGCCGCCGCGTAGTGATTGAACATCTGTGGCCGGGTGAACAGCGTGTGCAGCACCAGCAATCCGCCATAGGAGTGCCCCCACAGTGTCTGGTCATGGGCGTTCAGTTTCACCTGCTCCTGGACCTGCGGACGCATCCGGTTCTGCAACAGGTCGAGAAACGCGTCGGCACCGCCGCTGGGCACGTTGGTCAGCGGGTCTTTCTGTTCCGCGACACCGTTGCGTAGCGGGGTGTAATCCCGCGTACGCGCACTGCGTTCGATGCGCAGTGGCGTCTGGTAACCGATGGCCACCAGCAGCGGTGCGCGCCCCTTGGCCAGTCGTTTGAGCAGGTCTTCATCCAGTGCACCGACGGCCGCATTGCCATCCAGCATCCACAGTGAAGGATAGCCCTGCGCTGGCGCCGGACGGTTCGGTTTGCCGATCCACAGGCGGTAGTGGCGCTGGCGGTCTGCGGAGTCGAAATCAAGGGTATTGAAGGTGTACGGCAGGTCCTGGCGTTGCAGGATCTGCGTGTCCATTGGCTGGTCCGGAGCAGGCCGCGCCAGGGTGGCCAGCCCCGGTGCGGTCAACAGGAGGACGAGCGCCAGAGGTCTCATCAACGCGTTCATCAGGCGGTCTCGTTAGGATCAGAACGATGCGGTCAGGCTGGTGTACAGCGTGCGGCCCGGTTCGTTGTAGGTCGCGGCGCCCGCACCGTCGATGTTGGTCACGCCCTGGGCGTTGCCTTCACGGAACAGGCGCTTGTCGAACAGGTTGTCGACGCCGGTGGTCAGGCTCAGGTTTTTGGTGATGGCGTAGGTGCCGCTGACCCCGACGATGGCGTATGGCGACAATTGGTTGTTGGCGCTGCCGGTCACACGGTTGCCGTGGTAGTCGTATTTTTTCGGCGTCTGTTTGCCGTACCACGCCACGCTGGTCTGGAACGACAGGTCGTTGGTGGCCTGCCAGTCGAGCATCGAGTTCAGGGTGTACTTCGGCGTCACCGAAAGCACGTCACCGGTTTCCTTGTTTTTCGATTGGAGCATGTAGGTGAAGTTGTTGGTCCAGGTCAGTTCTTCGGCCAACGGAATGGTCAGGTTGCCTTCCAGCCCCTCGACCAGCGCCTTGGGCACGTTGTCCCACTGGTACACCGCCGCGTTGGCATAGGTGCCGGTGCCGCCGGTGGCGCTGCTGATCGGGCTCAGCCCCGACTCGATCTTGTTCTTGTAGTCGTTGCGAAAGTAGGTCAGACCCGCGACCCAGCCGTTGGAGGTGTACTCGATCCCCAGCTCCTTGTTGACGCTGGTCTCGGCCTTGAGGCTGTCGTTGCCTTGCAGGTAGCAACTGGTGGTCTGGCCGTAGCAACCCTGGCCACGGGAGTAGAGCAGGTAGTTGGGGTTCAGTTGATAGAGGTTCGGCGCTTTGTAGGCCCGGGCAATACCAGCCTTGAGGGTCAGGGTGTCGGTCAGTGCGTGGGACAGGTTCAGCGACGGGCTCCAGTTGTCGCCGACGATGTCGTGATGGTCGAAGCGCAGGCCCGGTGTGAGCATGGTGCCGGGGAACAGTTCGATGTTGTCTTCGGCGAAGACCGAGAAAATGTGTGCTTCGGAGGTGGTGTCACGGCCGGTGCTGCTCAGGCCGCTGACGGCGCCACCTTCGGTGGTGGTCTGAGTGTTGGCGCTGGGGTCATCGAGTTTCTGCTCGACCCACTCGGTACCCAGCGTCAGCGTCTGGTCGAAGCCTGCGTGCAACGGCAGGTTGACCTCGCCGTGGGCGGTCAGGTCGTGCAGGGTGGCGGTGTAGAAATCGCTGTTGCTGAAGATACCTTCGGTGCCGCCCGCCAAGCCTTCGTTGATCCGCCGGTTGCGGGTTTTTTCATATTGCAGGTAGGCCAGGCTGGTGCCGAAATCCCAGTCGCCGCGATGGGTGACCGAGTAGGTTTCGCGGTAGCTGCGGTTGGTTTCGTGACCCAGCAGGCTGTTCACCGTGGCGTTGGTGTTGGTGTTCTGGGTGTCGCCGGTGTAGATGTTGCCCTGACGACTGAAACCGGCTTCGACCTCCAGGGTTTGTTCCGGGGTGAGGCGCCAACTGAGCATGCCGTTGACGTCCTTGTTGCGCACACCTTCACGGCCTGCGGGCAGGGTGCCGACCTGGTTGCCGGTGCGCAGGGATTCGTGGCCTTCGTTGATGTCGGCATCGTCGGCGTCGGTTTTGGCGACGTTGCCGTACACCCGATAACTGAGGGTGTCGGTGAGCGGCCCGCTCAGGCCGAAGTTCATGCGCTTGGTGGCGCCTTCGTCCTTGTGGGTGGGGAACGACGTGTAGACCGTGGCGCTGCCGTGGGTCTCGGCACCGGCTTTTTTGGTGATGATGTTGACCACACCGCCTGCTGCGCCGTTTCCGTAGCGCGCGGCGGCGGGGCCTCGGATGACTTCGATGCGCTCGACCATTTCCGCAGGCACCCAGTTGGTGTCGCCGCGACTGTCCCGCTCGCCGCGCCAGCCATAGCGCACCGAGTTGCGGCTGCCGACCGGCTTGCCGTCCACCAGAATCAGGGTGTTTTCCGGCCCCATGCCGCGAATGTCGATCTGGCGGTTGTTGCCGCGCTGGCCGCTGCTGGAGTTACCGGTGAGGTTCACGCCCGGCATGGTACGGATGATCTGCGACAGGTCGTTGGACGGCGGACGCTTCTTGATGTCTTCGGCGGTGATCACCGATACGCCGGGCGCCTGTTTGATTTCTTCCTCCGCCGTGGCGACCACGTTCTGCTCGGGCAACTGGAGCGCTGTTGAAGTGTCAGGCTGGGTAGCGGCGTGCACGGCAGTGGCAAGCAGGCAACTGGACAGCAGCGCAAACGGGATGAAGGCAGGCAGGGGACGAAACGACATCGATGATCTCCGAGGGAACGACGTGACGCGAGAAGATCACGGATGATAATGACTGACGTTTGCGAGTAAAGCGCATTAACTTTCTAAACATTTGAGTGCGGCCGACGCTGAATCTGCGGGAAATTCAGTGTTGGCTGGTCAACTGCATTCGCCACCAGAGGCGGTTCCCACAGGTGCGGTGGCGAACAAGAGGAATGGACCCGACGCGATCGCTGTGGGAGCCGGCTTGCTGGCGAATAGGGTTTGACAGACGCCGATGTATTGAATGACAGCGCGAATTCGCCAGCACTCCCCGGCTCCCACAAAGACCGATTGGATCAAAATCTGTTATTCGCCGCTGGGCCTGTGGGGAGGTCCATATTCAACGCGCCACTGGCAATGTCATGTGCATGATCAGCCCCGGCGCGCCATTGCTGGCCCACAACCTGCCGCCCTGCAATTGCACCGCGCGGCGGGCGATGGCCAGGCCCAGGCCGAAGCCCTCGGTGTTGTTGTCCAGTCGCTGATAGGGCACGAAGATCCGCTCCAGATCCGTCTCCGCCACTCCCGGCCCTTCGTCTTGCAGGCACAGGTGCCAGTGATCATCCTCGCGCCAGCCGGTGAGGGTGACCTTGCCGTTTTCGGGTGAGAAACGGATCGCATTGCGCAACAGGTTTTCCAGCGCTTGCGCCACGCTGTCCAGGTGCACCTGCACGCAGCAATCGGTGCTCAGCAAGCAAATCAGTCGTTGCGCAGGCCAGCCGCTTTCGAAACAGGCGTCTTCACACAGCGCCTCCCAGATCGACAGCATCAACACAGGCTCCGTGGGCAGTTGCGGGCGTTCGGTGTCGAGCCAGGCAAGGTCCAAAGTGTCTTCCAGCAAGCGCTGCATGTCGCCGATTTCCCGGTCCAGCCGCTCGCGCAATTGGTCGGGGGGCAACTCGCTGTCGTGAGCGATGCGCAGCCGCGCCAGTGGCGTTCGCAGTTCATGAGACAGAGTGCGCAACAGCAGTCGTTGCTGGTTGAGGCTCTGGCGCAGACGGTCTGCCATGTGCTCGAACGCGCTGGCCAGTTCGCCCAATTCGTCGCGACGCGCCATGAGGGGCACGCCAGGTCCTTCGCTGTCCAGATCATCGGCCCGCAGGCTGTCGGCGCGATCGCGCAGTTGGTTGAGCGGCACCACCAGATGGCGATAGATCAAAAGCCCCAGCAACGCCGCGAGCAGGGTCGGCACCACGCCGTGGCTGAGCACGTGGGTCCAGGGCGTCAGGCCGGTGGGCAAAAGACGCTCGGGCAATTGCATCACCAGTCGGCCTTGCTCCGGTGCGTCGGGAAACTCGATGCTGACAAACGGCAGCTCATCCTGAAGGCGTCGGCTCATGGGCCAGTCGAGCTTGCGCATGAACGTCAGATGGCTCGATTCCAGCGCTGTCAGCGGCGTGGTGCCCAGGCTCTCCAGATGCGGCCCGATGACCGCCACCCACGTGTCTTCTTCGTGGGACAGTTGTTGACGGAAGCGCTCGACGCCCGCATTGCCCTCGTTGTGCCAGATGCCTTCGGCCTGCTGCGCGTAGCGGGCCAGGTAAAGACGGTCGGCCTGATCCAGAAAGTAAGTGCTGCGCTCAGCCGAAAGGCCCCAGGTCCAGATGATCCAGGTCAGCAGCAGGCAGAAGGAAATCTGTAGAAGCGCCAGCTTCCACAGCAGAGGATGGCGGCGCATCAGGCCCCGTTCACGTCGATGTTCGCGTCGATCAAGATATAACCCTGACCCCGGACCGCCTGAATTTGCAGGTGCTGCACGCCGATGGCGGCCAGTTTGCGCCGCAGGTTGCAGACGTGGACATCCAGCCCGCGATCCAGCCGGGTGTAGATGCGATGCAGGACGTGCTGATAGAGAAACGATTTGCTCAGGGCTTCCCCGGCATGTTCGCGCAGGGTCACCAGCAGACGATACTCGGAATGGGTCAAGCCCGCGCGTTGCTGATCATGAACCACATCCTGCACGTGGTCATCGAATTGTACGGCGGCTTCTTCGCGAGGTGCTTTGGCCACCTGAGTGCGCGCCATGCGGCGCATCAGCGCGTTGGCGCGGACATCCAGTTCGGCGAGGCTGAAGGGCTTGGGCAGGTAGTCGTCGGCACCTCGGGTGAAGCCGGTGATCCGGTCCTGCTCGGCGCCCAATGCGGACATCAGCATCACGGGGGTGTCATCGACGTCACGCAAGGCTTCAAGCAGTGACAGGCCGTCCATGCCCGGCAACATGATGTCCAGCAAGGCCAGATCGAAGCGGGTGCTGCGCACAGCGGCCAGCCCCTGATGGCCGGACTGGCAGGCGGTCACGGCAAAGCCGCGCTTTTTAAAATGCAGGTTCAGATCGTGGCGCAGGCGCGCGTCATCTTCGACCAGCAGCAGAGTCGGGGTCATGGGAATGCTGTGATGAAAAGGGCTTTATGAGAATCGTTCGCGGTTGAGAATATCGCATTCCTGACCCGTTTGCGCAAACGTTGCGTGATGTCGAGAGGCTGGCACTGATCCCTGTTTGTCAGTACATGGCCCGTCAAAACGGGTTTCAGCCCTGGCGAAACACCAACGCCTTGAGTCCGCCTTCCGGCTCGATGTCGGCGAATTCCGGCGGGTTTTCGATGCGTTGTTCGAAATGCAGCCCCGGTGCCTCCCGCGCCATTTCACCGATCAGAAAGTCCGGCCCCAACGCCGGGTCATTCATGCAGGCGAGCACCGTTGCGTCGGGTGTCAGCAGCTCGGGCAATTTGCGCAGCACGCGCTGGTAATCCTTGGTCAACAGAAAGCTGCCTTTCTGAAACGACGGTGGATCGATGATCACCAGATCATACGGCCCGGCGTTTTTCACCTTGCCCCAGGATTTGAAGAGCTCGTGGTCGAGGAAGCGCACCTTGCTCATGTCGTGGCCATTGAGGCGATGGTTGTCGCGACCCCGGTTGAGCGCCGCACGGGACATGTCGAGGTTGACCACGAAGGCCGCACCGCCCTCGATGGCGGCCACCGAAAAGCCGCAGGTGTAGGCAAACAGGTTCAGGATACGTTGACCGCAGGCGTTGGCCCGCACCCAGTCGCGACCATGGCGCATGTCGAGAAACAGCCCGGTGTTCTGCTTTTTGCCGAAATCCACGAGGTAGCGCAGGCCGCCTTCGCTCAGTTGCCATTGCTCCGGCATCTCGCCGAACAGGGCTTCAGTGGTGCTGTCGGGCAGGTAGCGGTGTTGCAACAACAGGGCGCGGGCCTGGCTGTTCGCCCAGACCGGGGTCTGAGTCAGTGCTGTCAGCAGGTGTTTCAAGGCATCCAGATCATCGACTGCTGGCTCCTTGAACAGCGACACCAACACCACGCCCTGCATCCAGTCCACCGTCAGTTGCTCAAGACCTGGCCAGCGACGTCCACGGCCATGGAACAGGCGACGGGTTTCGGCAGGTGCCGGGGCGAGGGCGGCGAGCAGGTGCTCATTGAGGGTGTTGAGTGCGTCGGCGTTCATTCGAAGGGCGAGGGTCGGCAGTGAAGAAGGGCGGCATTCTAAACCCAAATGAACTAGGTGAATGAGTATCCTGTGCTCCACCCCTTATCGTATTTTTGAAGAAGAGTGTCCATGTCAACGCCTCTAATCCTGCGCAACGCCCACGAAGACGACATGCCAACGGTGCAGGCGATCTATGCGCACCATGTGATTCATGGCACCGCCAGTTTCGAGCTGGACCCGCCAAGCCTGGCGCAGATGCTGCAACGGCGCGCTGATATTCTGGGTAACGGGCTGCCTTATCTGGTAGCCGAGCGCGACGGCGAGGTGGTGGGGTATGCCTATGCGACCCTGTACCGGCCGCGTCCGGCTTATCGCTTCACCGTCGAAGATTCGGTCTACGTGCGTGAGGGGATGGCAGGACTGGGCATCGGCCAGCGGCTGCTTGAGGCGGTGGTTCAGCGATGCACCGACGATGGACGGCGGCAGATGGTCGCGATCATCGGCAACAGCGAAAACGTCGCCTCGATTCGCCTGCACCAGCGACTGGGCTTTCGCACTGTCGGGGTGTTCCAGTCTGTGGGTTTCAAGCACGGTCGCTGGCTCGACACGGTGATCATGCAGCGCGAACTGGGCGAGGGCGCCAGCAGCGATCCACAAGGTTGACGACGCTTCAAGAACCTGCGGCTGCCCCGGGCAGTCCTGCCTCCGTCGCGGGTTCCACACGCTTGCCTGTTTCGGGAACACCGAGCCACAACAGCACGAACGCGAGCGCGGCGATGGCGGCCAGCGTGAGGAACGCAGCGCTGTACCCGGCTTCGCGGATCACCAGGCCCGCGAGTCCATTGCTCAGGGCGGCGCCGAGGCCGAACACCGTTGAGATCGCCCCGAGGCTCACGTTGAAACGGCCGCTGCCGTGGGTCAGGTCCTTGACCACCAGCGGCATCAGCGCACCGAACGCCCCGGCGCCGATGCCGTCCAGCAATTGCACGCCCACCAGCCACCACGGATTGTCCGAGAGCACATAGAGCACGCCGCGCAATGGCAGAATAATGAAGCCTGCCAGCAGCAACGGTTTGCGCCCCCAATTGTCGGCCTTGGCGCCCACCAGCCAGGCCACTGGCACCATCACCAGTTGCGCGGCGACGATGCAGGCCGAGGTCAGGGGAGTTGCCAGGTTCAGGTCGATCTGCGAGAGCTTCTGGCTGACCAACGGCAACATGGCGGCGTTGGCCAGATGAAACAGTCCGCAGCAGATGGCGAAGATCATCAGTGGCCGGTTGTGCATCAGCACCGACAGGCCACTGGGTGATTCATGGGCGCTGTCTCGCGCGGGGTCGAAACCCCGAGCGACGTCGTGATCAATGGCGTTCGCGTCGACGAAACTGATTGCCACCACGCTGGCCACCGCCATGAACGCCATCAAATAAAACACCGCAATCGGCCCGAACAACCAGGACAGGCCTCCGGCCAGCAGCGCCGCGCAGGCATTGCCCGCGTGGTTCCAGGTTTCGTTGCGCCCGGTGCGTCGGGTAAAGGCCTTGGGGCCGGTGATGCCCAGTGAAATCGCGGCAATAGCCGGGGCGAACACGGAGCCGGCAATCGCGCTCAGGCTTTGGGTCAATGCCACCCAGGTAAAGCTGCTGATGAAAGGCAACACCAGACAACTGGCTGTCACCACCAGCGCTGCGATCACCACCACCAGACGCTTGCTGCGGGTGCGGTCAATCAGCGCACCCGCTGGCGTCTGGGTGAGTAAAGCGGCTATACCGGCAATCGTCATCACCAGACCAATGCTGGCCGGGTCCCACTTGTGCGCCGCCAGCAGGTAAATCGCCAGATACGGCCCCAGCCCGTCGCGCACGTCGGCGAGGAAGAAGTTGAGGCCGTCCAGCGAGCGGTTGTTACGGTGTTCGGAAGAGGTGTTCAAGGCAGGCCCCGCCACAGAGGTCGCGCAGCCGGGAATGAAAGCTGCTTCCGATAAATGACCGATGGGGCGGTGAATTCGTTCGATGCCAGTCGCTGAATTGTTGCGGGCACGACAATTGTCTTTATCGCCCCGATATTTGAATCCGAAGCGGGGCAGGAATAAGCTTCGCGCCATTGATGACGACCTGGCGGTATCAAGCGGGTCGCTTTTCGCCATTTTTGATCAGGAACTGCCATGTCCAGTCTGTTTCCCGCCGCCCGTCCACGTCGCCTGCGCAGCAATGCCAACTTTCGCGCGCTGTTCCAGGAAACCGAATTCACCCTGAACGATCTGGTGCTGCCGATCTTCGTCGAAGAAGAAGTCGACGATTTCGTGCCAATCAACAGCATGCCGGGCGTGAGCCGCATTCCCGAGTCGAAGCTGGCCCAGGAAGTCGAGCGTTATGCCCGCGCCGGGATCAAGTCGGTGATGACGTTTGGCGTTTCGCATCACCTGGACGCCACGGGCAGTGACACCTGGCAGGAAAACGGTCTGGTGTCGCGTATCTCTCGCACCATCAAAGACGCGGTGCCGGAAATGATCGTGATGTCCGACACTTGCTTCTGCGAGTACACCGACCACGGCCACTGCGGTGTGCTGCACGACGGTCATGTCGACAACGACGCCACCATCGAAAACCTCGGCAAACAAGCGGTCATGGCTGCTCGCGCAGGCGCTGACGTGATTGCGCCGTCGGCAGCCATGGACGGCCAGATCAAGGCCATTCGCACCGCACTGGACGCAGCCGGTTTCACCCAGACGCCGATCATGGCCTATTCGACCAAATTCGCCTCGTCGCTGTACGGCCCGTTTCGCGAGGCCGGTGGTTCGGCGCTCAAGGGTGACCGCAAGACCTACCAGATGAACCCGATGAACCGCCGCGAAGCCCTGCGCGAGTCGCTGCTGGACGAAGCCGAAGGCGCTGATGCGCTGATGGTCAAGCCAGCGGGCGCGTACCTGGACATCATCCGCGACATCCGCGAAGCCTCGAAGCTGCCGCTGGCGGCGTATCAGGTGAGTGGTGAGTACGCGATGATCAAGTTTGGTGCTCAGGCCGGGGCCATCGACGAAGGCCGCGTGGTGCGCGAAAGCCTCGGCGCGATCAAGCGTGCCGGTGCGGATTTGATCTTTACCTATTTCGCGATGGACCTCGCGTTGCAGGGGATTTGATCCTGCTGGCTTGACCAGTTAGTAAAGTTGGCACACATCGTGTGGGAGCCGGCTTGCTGGCGAAAGCGGTACATCAGTCGATATCTCGATGACTGACACGACGCCTTCGCCAGCAAGCCGGCTCCCACAGTGATGTATGTTGACCCATGGATTCAGGACCTACACAGATTCTGTGGAAACTGCCGGAACGGAACGACCGCTCGGGCCGCGTTCGGACGAAGGCTTCACACCTCCCACTCCTTGCTCGCCTCGGTGAGCATCTCCTCGATCAACACGCTAAAGCGCTGGCTCAACAGGCTTTGCGGGCGGTCTTCGGGCAGCAGCAGGTAGGTTGAAAACCGGATCTGCGGGGTAAAGGCGCGGGTTTCGATGCCCATGTGCAGGTACTCACGCGCCACCATCGGGCTGACAATGCTCACTCCCAGCCCCAACGCCACCAGCGAGCAAACGGTCGCCGCATAAGGCGTTTCCACGTTCAGCTTGCGGTATTCCTTGTCGGCGCTGAACGCACGGTCCACGCGGGTGCGCGAGCCGTCGTTCTGCGACAGCGAGATGAACTCCTCGCCGTGCAGATCCTCCGGCTTCACCGACGTCAGCGCGGCGAGCCGATGGCCTTTGGGAAACACGCACACCCCCGGCACGTCGCAGATCTTGCGCGTGCGCACCCCCGGCATGCCTTCACCGACATAGGAGGCCAGCCCCACGTGGC
This sequence comes from Pseudomonas sp. NPDC088444, assembly GCF_044900175.1. Lineage (NCBI taxonomy): Bacteria > Pseudomonadati > Pseudomonadota > Gammaproteobacteria > Pseudomonadales > Pseudomonadaceae > Pseudomonas > Pseudomonas sp. NPDC088444. Next base: position 274,057 of record NZ_JBJDNK010000002.1, on the reverse strand, counting down.
AGAACTGCGAGGCCGCCCAATGCGCCACCATCGGTGAGTCGTTGGTGTGAATCGAGATCACCGCTTCCGGGTTCTCCTGACGAAAGCGCTGTATCACTTTGGGCAGCAACGTCAGTGACAGCGAAGGCACCGCCGCAATGCGCAACTGACCCGTCCCGCCCCGGCGAATGTTCTGCGCCGACTTCTCAAGACTCTGCAAGCCAATGAACGCCCGTTGCACGTCATCGAACAACGCCGCGCCTTCATCGGTGGGCAGCAACCGCCCGCCGACACGCTCGAACAGCTTGAAGCCGCTGCCCCGTTCCAGTTGCGCAATCAGGCGGCTGACGTTGGGTTGCGAGGTGTGCAGGGACTCGGCAGCGGCGGTCATCGAGCCGCTCAACATCACGGCGCGGAAGGCTTCGACTTGTTTGAAGTTCATGAGGGCATATCAATTTGGTATGGACGACCAATGTATTGTCATTTGTTGGCATGAGCCAGAGGCTTTATAACTGTTTTCGACACCGACAGTTCGCGCAGACGGACACGGTGCTCAGGCGCGCCCTACTCACTCCATACCGCGCTGCATGACCCTCAAAAAAATCTGCCCTTGAAATCGTCGCGCGATGACCCGCGGTGCGTCGTCGCGCTGGTAGCCAACCAGGAGGCAATATGTCGTTTTCGTTGAATGTGCTCGTTCGTGCTGTGGCGCTCTCATGTGTCTCTCTCGCTGGCGTGGCAAGCGCCTGGGCGGTGGACCTTCCGCCCGTGCCCGATGAAGTCAAGGAAGCCGGTCAACTGCGTGCCGGTGTGCGTTGCGACCAACCCCCTTACGGCTTCCAGAACGGCAACGGCGATTTCGCCGGGGTGGAAGTGGAAATGTCCAGGCAGATCGCGCTTTGGGCCCTTGGCTCCAAGGACAAAGTGACCTTCACCTGCGTCACCGCTGAAAACCGCGTGCCGCAACTGCTGGGCCGCAAGGTCGATTTCCTCATCGCGACATTGGGCGTCACCCCGGAACGTCAGCGGGTCATCGACTTCACCACGCCATATCGCTGGGGCGCCAGTGACGTGGTGGTCAAGAAAGACAGCCCGATCAAATCCATCAAAGACCTCAACGGCAAGACCCTCGCCACCCTCAAAGGCTCGGTGCAGGCCAAGTGGTTCGAAGACCACATGCCCGAGGTCAAGACCCTGCGCATGAACAGCGCCGCCGACGCCTTGCAGACCTTCCGCCAAGGCCGCGCCGACGCCTACACCCACGACGCCGCGACGCTGGTGGTGGTCGCTGCCAACGACGGCGACGCGCGCCTGATCAACGAACCGTTCCAGATTTCCGACGCGGCCATTGGCGTGCGCAAGAACGACGAAGCGTTTCGTGACTACCTGAGCGCCGCCGTGGCCAAAATGCACGAAGAGAAGTTGTTCCGTGGTTGGGTTCAGCAATACGTGCCCGAGAACATCCAGAGCTACTACCTGAGCGTGTTCGAACAGGCCAAGCCTGAAGAAAAACTCTGATCGGGCGCCGTCATGGATTTCGATTTCAATTACCTGTTGGCGCAATGGCCCGCCTTGCTTGACGGCGTGTTGATGACGCTGCGGGTCTCGCTGCTGGCCATCGGCTGCTCGCTGTTGATCGGCGTGCTGGGCGGCGCGGTGCGGGCCTTCCGCATCCCGCTGCTGTCGCAGATCGTGGTGCTGTACGTCGAGCTGATCCGCAACACGCCGATTCTGGTGCAGTTGTTTTTCATCTTCTACGGGCTGCCTGCGATCGGCATGGAGCTGTCGCTGTTCTGGTCTGGCGTGCTGTGCCTGTCGCTGTGGGCGGGCGCCTATCAGGTGGAAAACATGCGCGGCGGGCTGGCCACGGTGGAGCACAAGATGCGTGAGGCGAGCATGGCCCTGAGCTTGAAAACGCACCAGTACTTCTATCTGGTGGCCTTGCCGATTGCCTTTCGCACCAGCCTGCCTGCGGTGCTCAACACCTCGATTTCGCTGCTGAAGAACTCGTCGTACCTGCAGGCCATCGGGCTGGCTGAGCTGACCTTCGTGGCGGTGGACCGCATTGCCACGGATTTCCGCGCCATAGAGATGTTCAGTGCGATTTGTGTGATGTACCTGCTGCTGGTGGCGATTCTGTCGCTGGCGACCGGTCGTCTGTCCGCCCACCTGCAACGGCCGTTCAGGCACTGAGGCCCCGATGAATTTTTTGATTGAGAACTGGGGTTTCGTGCTCAAGGGGCTTTGGATGACCGTGCGCCTGGCGCTGGTGATCCTGCTGTTCACCACGCTCATTTCGGCGGTGTTCGGCGTCCTCGCCACCCTGAAAAACCGCGTGCTGTGGTGGGCGATTCACGGCTATGTCGAGCTGTTCCGCTCGATTCCGCTGATCGTCAACGTGTTCTTCATCTTCTTCGGTGCGCCGATGTTCGGCCTTGACCTGAGTCCGTTTGCAGCGGTGGTCACCGGGTTGACCTTGTGGGGCAGCGCCAACGGCATCGAGATCGTTCGCGGCGGGCTGGAGTCGGTCAACCGGCACCAGTGGAAAAGCGCCTGGACCCTCGGCCTGCGCCCCTGGCAGATCTACCTGCACGTGATTGCCCCGCAATCGATGAAGGCGATTCTGCCTGCGTACACCGGGCTTCTGACCATGCTGGTGCAGGCCACCTCGCTGGGCGCACTGGTGGGCGTCAGTGAGTTTCTCAAGGTCGGCCAGATCATCGTCGAACGCTCTACGGTCATGACCGGCGTCAGCCCCGCATTCGCCGTCTATGGCGCGGTGTTGCTGGTGTACTTCGCCATCTGTTCATTGCTGAGCTGGCTCAGCCGTTATCTCGAACGTCGCCTGGGCCGCCCAGCGATGCGCGCCACTCGTTAAAGGGTTTGATCATGCAAGAGTCCAAAGTCAGTCGTCGCTTGAAAGAAGCCACCGCCCCTGAGGTCAACGAGTACATCTATCGGCCCCGTCTGGAAGGGTTTGCCAACGGTTTCCTCAACCTGGGCAACGTCAACAAAGCGCACATCGTGATGCTCGCCGAGCAGGGCCTGATCCGCAACGAGCACGCCACAGCGCTGGCCAAAGGCGTGCTGGACATGGAAGCGGCAGGACCGGGTGTGGTGACCCTCGACCCGTCCCGCGAAGATGCCTATTTCAACTATGAAGCGCACCTGATCGAGCAGATCGGCACCGATGTCGGCGGCCGTCTGCACACCGGTCGTAGCCGCAACGACATCCTCGCCACGCTGGACCGCCTGCGTTGCCGTGAAGTGCTGATGGAACTGATCGATCTGTTGATCCAGACCCGCCAGACCGCACTGAACAACGCCGAAGTCTTCGCTGAAGTGGTGATGCCCGGTTACACCCATTTGCAACCCGCGCAGCCGATCACCTATGGCTATTACCTGTCGGCGGTGGAGCAGGCGCTGGAGCGCGACTGCAAGCGTCTGACCCAGACCCTGGAATCCATGAACCAAAGTCCGCTGGGCGCAGCAGCCTTTGCCGGTACGCCGTTCGACATCGACCGGGCGCGCACCGCTGAATTGCTGGGCTTCGACGGTTACCTGGACAATGCGCTAGACGCGGTGGGTTCGCGGGACTTCATTCTTGAAAGCTTGTCGCACCTGAGCTTGCTGTCGGTGTTCTGGAGCCGTGTAGCGCAGGATTATTTCGTGTGGAGCACCCACGAATTCAGCCTCATCGACTTCCCGGACAGCGTCGCCGCGACCTCCAGCATCATGCCGCAGAAGAAAAACCCCACGGTGCTGGAATACCTCAAAGGCCGCACCGGACATATTGTTGGCTTGCTGATGGCAGCCAGCGTGACAGTCAAGGGCAGCAACTTCTCCCACACCGGTGATGCCAACCGCGAGGGCACCCGTGGCTTCTGGGAGGCGGCTGAAGAGAGCCTGCGTTGCCTGAAATTGCTGGAACTGGTGCTGCGCACCGCCACGCCCAACACCGAATTGGCGGTCAAGCGCGCCGGGGAGGATTTCTCGACCGCCACAGGATTGGCCGACCTGATCGTGCGCGAAGCAGACATGTCGTTCCGCGAAGCCCATCACATCGTCGGCGCTGCCGTGCGCATGGCGATGGACGCCGGTTTGCCGGCCCATCGCATTGACACCGACATGGTCGATGCCTGTGCCATGGAGCAAGTGGGTCACGCCCTGAACCTGCCTGCTGACAAGGTTCGCGAGTGTCTCGACCCAACCGCCAACGTGCAGTCCCGTGCCTCGTCGGGTGGGCCTGCGCTGTCGTCGCTGCGTCCGAGCCTGCTGCGTGCCAACGCGCGTTTGCAACTGGAGCGTCAGGCCAATCAGGCCCGCCGTGATCGCCTCATCGCCGCCCAGGAAAAACTTCAGGCGGCCACTCGCGCGCAGGCCGGCCTATGAACAACATGCTGACGGTACGTGGGCTGCACAAACATTTCGGTTCGGTGGAGGTGGTCAAGGGCGTGGACCTGGATGTGGCGCAAGGGGAGGTGGTGGTGATCATCGGTCCCAGCGGCTCCGGCAAATCGACCTTCATTCGCTGCCTGAACAGCCTGGAAGAGCCTTCGGCGGGCAGCGTGGTGGTGGACGGCGGCGAGTCGGTTCGCGCTGACGACCGCAAAGCCATGGCCCGGCTGCGTGAGGACATCGGCATGGTGTTTCAGGATTACACCCTGTTTCCGCACATGACGGTCATGGCCAACATGATTCTGGCGCCGGTCAAGGTCAAGGGCGTGAGCAAGGCGGACGCTCAGGCCACGGCGCTGGCGTTGCTGGATCGAGTAGGCTTGAAACACAAAGCGGATGGGTATCCGAGCGAGCTGTCCGGCGGCCAGCAACAGCGGGTGGCGATCGTGCGGGCATTGGCGATGAAGCCGCGTCTGTTGCTGTTCGATGAGCCGACTTCGGCACTGGACCCGGAAACCGTTGGTGAAGTGCTGAGCGTGATGAAAGGACTGGCGGCGGAGGGCATGACCATGATCGTCGTCACCCACGAAATGGGCTTTGCTCGGGAAGTGGCGGACCGGGTGGTGTTTTTCGATGGTGGCAAGATCGTCGAAATGGGGCCGCCCGCGCAGATATTCTCCGCGCCGGAGCATCCCCGCACGCGGCAGTTTTTGCAGAGTGTGTTGCATTGATTCAGAAGCCGCCAGCGCCGCGAACCCTGTAGCTGTCCGGCTTGCCGGCGGCAGCGAATTTTAGGACGCCACCGCAGGCAAGCCATACTGCGGGCTTATGTTTTGATGTCAACGTCCGCCGCAAACGCCTCGGTCAATCGATAGCCAGTGATTCAGGCGGCTGCGGTCTGGCCGGGGGCGTCCTGTTCACCCTGCGCATCACGCCAGGCGTCCAGACCACCGACCAGCGCCTTGCCTCGCGTCAGCCCTCGCGCCCGCAGTTTTTCTGCCAGCAAGGCGGCGGAGAGTTCGTTAGGGCAGGCGCAATAGAACACCATGTCCACATCGCCCAATTGCTGAACCCACGGATCGAGGGGTTCCTCCAGACTGATGGACAACGCGCCGGGAATGCCCTCGACTACGGCGGTGTGGAATTTCGGACGCACATCGATGATTACCGGCGCGTCGTCGGTGTCGCGCAGGGCCAGCAATTGCGGCACGGTGATGCGCGGCACTTTGGCGGTGCGCACCATCAGGCGACGCCGCTTCCAGTATTTCCAGCCGATGAACAGGCCCAGCGCCACCAGTACGGCGACAATGGCCACCGGCAGATAGCCGGTCAGCCAGCTCAGCAGGGGAATGATGGCGTCGGTGAACAGCATGCCCAGCAACAGCGCGGAACCTGCCCAGATGAAGGAACCGGCTAGCGAGTAACGCATGAACAGCGCGAACGGCGTGGCGTTCATCCCCGCCACCGTCGTGACCAGCGCCCCGGCGCCGGGCAAGAATTTGGACAGCAGCATGGCCCGAGGCCCGACGCGGTCGTAGATGTTGAGGCCCTGACGAATGCAGGTGTCTTGAGAAAGGGAAATCTTGCAGATGGATTTGAGCAGCACACTGCCGTAGCGCTTGCCGGCGAAATACCACAGGGTGTCGGCAATCAGGCAGGCCAGCATGGCGATCAACACCCCGGCGCCCAGCAGCGGCTTGCTTTGCATGGCCAGCGCCCCGGTGACGATCAGTGTGGGGTAGGCCGGGACCGGCAGGCCGATCTGCTCCAGCAACACGTTGACGAACACCAGCAACAGGCCGTGGCTTTCATTCAGTTGCTGAAGTTCGTTCATGGCGAAGGCTCAGGTCGACGAGCGCCACAGGCAGCGCTCAATAAAAAAGGGATTCAGTACCGTGGCCTGAACCCCTTTTGATGTCAACGCTGATTATCGCTTATCTCAGCTTCTCGATCGCCGCGGCCACACCCGCGCCATAGGCAGGATCGGCCTTGGTGCAGTTGTCGATGTGACGCTGTTTGACCTGCGCCGACGCGTCGCCCAACGCGCGCGCGGTGTTGTCGAACAGCACTTGCTGTTGGGCCGGAGTCATGAGGCGGAACAACGCACGTGGCTGGGAGTAGTAGTCATCGTCGTCCTTGCGGAAGTCCCAGTTCGCCGCCGCGCCATACAGCTCCAGTGGCGGTTCGGAGAAGTCTGGCTGCTCGACCCATGCGCCCTTGCTGTTGGGCTCGTAACCGATGGTGCCGCCGCCGTTGGCGTTGACCCGCATCTGGCCATCGCGGTGGTAGCTGTTGACCGGGCACTGCGGCGCGTTGACCGGGATCTGGTGATGGTTCACGCCCAGACGGTAGCGCTGCGCATCGCCGTAGGAGAACAGACGGCCTTGCAGCATTTTGTCCGGCGAGAAACTGATGCCCGGCACCACGTTGGCCGGGTTGAACGCGACCTGTTCCACGTCGTGGAAATAGTTTTCCGGGTTGCGGTTCAGTTCCAGGGTGCCCACTTCGATCAGCGGGTAGTCCGCGTGCGGCCAGACTTTGGTCAGGTCGAACGGGTGGATCCTGTACGTGTTGGCGTCCTTCTCCGGCATGATCTGCACGAACAGTTTCCACTGCGGGAAGTCGCCGTTTTCGATGGCGTCGTACAGGTCGCGTTGGTGAGTCTCGCGGTCACCGGCCACCAGATCAGCGGCTTCCTGATCGGTGAGGTTCTCGATGCCTTGCTGGGTTTTCATCGTGAACTTGACCCAGAAACGCTCGTTGTTCGGGCTGATGAAGCTGAAGGTGTGGCTGCCGAAACCGTGCATGTGGCGGTAGGACTTGGGCAGGCCACGGTCGCTCATGACTACGGTGACCTGGTGCAGCGCTTCAGGCAGCGAGCTCCAGAAGTCCCAGTTGTTGTCGGCACTGCGCATGTTGGTGCGCGGGTCACGTTTGATCGCGTGGTTCAGGTCCGGGAATTTCAGCGGATCACGCAGGAAGAATACTGGGGTGTTGTTGCCCACCAGGTCCCAGTTGCCTTGCTCGGTGTAGAACTTCACCGCAAAACCACGGATATCACGCTCGGCATCGGCCGCACCACGCTCACCGGCCACGGTGGAGAAACGGATGAAAATATCGGTCTTCTTGCCGATGTCGGAAAACAGCTTGGCCTTGGTGTACTGGGTGATGTCGTGGGTCACGGTAAAGGTGCCAAATGCACCGGAACCCTTGGCGTGCATGCGACGCTCCGGGATCACTTCACGGTCGAAGTGCGCCAGTTTTTCCAGCAGCCAGACGTCTTGCAGCATCAACGGGCCACGGGGGCCAGCCGATTGAGAGTTCTGGTTATCAACGACGGGTGCACCCGCCACAGTGGTGAGTTTATTCATGATCAGGCTCCGGTTAAGAGGCGGTTAGTCTTGATGAATGCAGAACAGGTTTATTGGACGCTCGTGCGCCTCTTTTAACCTGCAGTCGTGTCGTCGACGGGCTAGCTAAAGCGTTCGTACCTGTTGCGACAGCAAAAAATTCCAGGCAAGTGGAAAGGTTCGTCGCAGCAGGGTTGAGTCAGCGTAGTACGTGTTGTGTGATACGAACGTGTCAGCGTAAAAAATTTATATTTCGATGTTCATTTCAATAAAAAAGACGCCCCGCAGGGCGCCAAAGAGAGGAGAGTCCGGTGACACAAAACAGGCTTAGAAGCGATAACTCTCGGCCGCGCTGACCGCAATCAGACCGGGGCTGTGCGCCCACACCTCCATCGTGGAGAACCACGTGTGAGGACGGCTCGGCTGACGGCATTCGCTGGTGAACGAGGCTCCGGACGGGATGTCCATCCGGATCTTGCAAATCAACTGGTTGGCGCGATATAGCACCTCGCTGACCAGATTGGCCGTGGCGTAATCGCCGGCGTCCACGGCGCGGTCCATGAAGCGCTGGGTGCGTTCCACCAGCGTTTCAAGGTGCTGCGCCAGTTGGTGAATCTCTTTGAAGCACTCCCGAAAACCGGGTGCCTGTTCGGCGTCTGCCTGCTGGACGGCGGGCAGGGTGTCCTGATTCAGCCCGCCGCCCAGACTCTGGATGCGGGTATGCAAAAACGTGACGTACTGTTGGGTCGATTGATCCAGACCCTTGAACAGTTCCTTGATCGCCTGATAGTTCAGCTTGCGCAGACGCCAGCGTACTTCTCGGGCAAACCCCCAGACTTGCTCGGTTGTGCGCAAATGTTCATCCAGCAGTTGCAGAAACAGCGCGCGTTCCTCGCCCAGCAGGGTGCTGTGCAGACCATGGGCGTCGGCGGCGAATTCTGCGTGCAGCTCACGTTTGGGATCGGTTTCGGAAAACATGGTGAATCTCCTCACAGTGTTCTTCGACGGGCCTGTCCGGTACGGCCTGTTTCCCACGGCTTGAAGAGCGATCAGCACCGGGTGACAGGAATGGCTCCAAGGTATGCCTGCCGAGGGCTGACGTCACTTGTACCTTGGTACTGCACGCTGATACGGAGGTTTTTGCCCCTCATACGATGGTTTGGGGCCAGGTGTCTTGCGCAGGGGGCAGCGTGGCGGCGGATCAGCTTTCTCCGATCCAGCTCGCCCCCGGCCATTGCTGGTTGTTGACCAGTTGTCGCGCAACGTCGGTGATAACGACACGGGTCGCCAGCGCTGCCGGTGACAATTCATCATCGCTCAGGGTCGCCAGCAGATTGCGCCGCCCGACATGGCTGTCGGCGATCTGCACCAGCGACAGGCCCGATTCGCCCTTGAGTGCGGCGGCGGCACCAGGTTGAATGGTCGCCGCGTGCCCGGCGCGAACGGCGTTCATCAGCACCGCCAGGCCGTCCACTTCCATGATGATGTTGGGCACCACACCTGCGCGCTCGAAAGCGGTCATCAACGTCGAGCGCAGGCCGTGTTGTGCGCTGGGCGCGACCATCGGCAGGTTGCCCAGCTCGGCCAGATGCACGCTGTCGCCGCAAGGAGCATCAGGCAGTGAAGGGGAAGCAATGACGAACAGCTTTTCATCCAGCAGCGGTGTGACACTCCAGCGCTTGCCTCCTTCAAGCTGGAACAGGATCGCCAGGTCGATCTGCCGCGCGTTGAGCTGAGCGGCGAGGTGTCCCGAGAGCATTTCCACCAAGTGCAACTGGATGTCCGGATAACGCTCGCGCATGGCATCGATCAACGGCAGCGCCAGGACCGTCGCGGTGGTGGGCGGCAGGCCAACGCTGACGTAGCCGCTCATGCGCCCTCGGTGGGCGGCCAGCACGGCGTTCTCGGCCTGACGCAACGTCAGTTGAGCGTGGTGCAGAAACGCCAGTCCTGCGCTGGTGGCCGTGACCCCCGTGGTGGTGCGATTGAGCAGGCGAGTGCTCAACTCGTTTTCCAGCTTGCCGATTTGCTGGCTCAGTGCAGAGACCCCCACGTCCAGTTCCAGCGCCGCTCGCCCGAGACTGCCCAGTTCGACGATCTTCACGAAGTAGCGCAGTTGGCGTAGTTCCACGGGGTGCAGCTCCAAAGGCAGGAAAAGGGCAGGGATGCGGCGATCGAAGTTTACATGCACTCGCGCAGGGGCATTGACGAGCGTGCACCAAAAACGGCTGGCGCAGAGGGGTTAACGTCGAAAATCGGGCATTTTTCAGTGACAGTCGTTCCCAGCGGCCCGCCATCATGGGGCGTCACTGATGGCACTCTGCTTGCAACGTTCGTCGTACACATGGAGGGAGATGCCGAATGTTTTCACTGCGCGCCAACAAACGCCGGGCCCATGACGATGATGCCCTGAACCTGTTGTTCGAGGATCTGGACCTGACCGTGCAACTGTCCGAGCATTCGCCGCTCAATGCCCGTCTGAACGGCTTCAGCAAGACCCTGCATCAGCGCCTGGGTGAGAGCCTGGCGGCGTCGGTGGACATTGCCGCCCATGCCCCTGAGCTGGCGCGCATCGCCCGCGCCACCGAGCAGAGCGGACAGATGTTAGCCCAGGCTTCGGAATTGATCGCCAGCGCCAGTGAACAGGTCAGCACCTCGCTGGACACCGAACTGGTGCCTGGCGCCGCGCAGGTGGCGAAGCTCTCCAGTGAAGTGACCGTAACCCTGCGCCAGTGCCAGCAGACCGGCGAGCAAGTGCTCGGGCAGGTCGACGCCATTGGCGCCAGTGAGCAGAAGCTGGAAGCGGTGATCGGCCAGTTGTTCGGTCAGCTTGAAGAGGTCAGCCAGGTGCTGGGCGTGATTGCCAGCATCTCTCAACAAACCAACTTACTGGCGCTGAACGCGGCCATCGAAGCGGCCCGTGCGGGGGAGCATGGGCGGGGCTTTGCCGTGGTCGCCGATGAAGTGCGGCGACTGGCGGGGCACACTACTGAATCCACGGCCCGCGTCAGCCAGATCATCGAGCGCTTCCGGGCGGACATGGATCAGTTGGGCGCTGCCGGGAAAATCATGCACGCCGCGGTCGCCGACGGCCGTGACGGCATGACCCGCATGGGCGAGGACTTGCTCAGCACTCAGTCGGCCATGGACCAACTGGATCAGCGCGTCGGCCACATCGCGTCGGGCACCGAACACATCGGCATCGCCGTGCACGCCATCAACCGCGATGTGCAGAACATCGCCGGGGTGGCCGCCGAACTGCTGAGCAACGCCGGACAGGTGCTGACCCACAGCGACGCAGTGCGCAGCAGTGGCGATCATCTGTTGAACGGGCTGGGCGGGTTTCGTCTGGAGATGCACAAAGCCATCCAGCACAGCGTCGAGCGATTGGGCAGTGAGGCGGCCATGAACGGCGATGTTCAGACCGCCGAGCGTTTCATGCACGACACTCTGCTGCGGGATCAGCGTTTCGAGCTGTTCTACATGGTGGATCGCAACGGCACGCAGATCAGCGAAAACGTCGGGCTGGACACCGACAGCAAGGCGCCGAGCTGCAAGGGACGGAATTGGGCACAACGCCCGTGGTTCCGTGAGGTGGCCGAGCAGCTCACCAGCCACATCACCCCGGTGTATCGCTCCTCGGCCACCGATGCCTTCTGCGTCACGGTCTCAGTGCCGATCTTTGCGGCCAATGGTCAGTTGCACCGCGTGCTGGCGGCAGATGTGCGGTTGTCGGCGTTGTTGTAGGCAGGGTTGAGGACGAATGCGACCTGTCAGGCAGTACGCTTCTGGCTGACCCAGCGCTTTCGCCAGCAAGCCGACTCCCACAAATATCGCGCCGAACGCAACGCCCGGGCCGACAGATAGTGTGGGAGTCGGCTTGCTGGCGAAAGCGGTTGGCCAGACAACACAGAATCTCCCGCAAAAACGGCGTCCGGTTGTCGGCAATCGAGAGCGAGTGTCGTGTGTACGGTCAGCGAATGAAATGCACCTTGCCGGTGTCGTCATTGCCCACGTAAATCCCGTACACCCCGGCCTGACGCTCGGCGATGTAGCGCTCCAGAATCTGCCGGATCGCGGGGTAGTAGATGCTGTCCCACGGGATATCTTCAGGGGCGAAGAATTGGCAGGCGAGAGTTTCCGGGCCAAACTGGTCGGTCACTTCCAGCGCGATGGCGCGAAAGACGATGTACACCTCGCTGATCTGCGGCACGCTGAAGATCGAGTAGGGCGAGACGATCTCGGCGCGTACGCCGCTTTCTTCCCACACTTCACGCAACGCTGCCTGTTCGGTGGTCTCACCGGCCTCCATGAAACCGGCGGGCAGGGTCCAGGTGCCGGGGCGTGGCGGGATGGCGCGCTGGCACAGCAAATACTTGCCCTCACGCTCGATGATGCAGCCGGCGATGATCTTCGGATTGACGTAATGGATGTACTGGCACTGGCCGCACATCAGCCGCGCATGGGTGTCGCCGTCGGGTGTGCGCTGAGCGAGGTCAGGGCTGCCACATTGCGGACAGAAGCGCGGCGCGGGCATGTCAGCGTCCTATGCGCGGTTCCTTGAGAACCACGGGTTCGACGATGTCGCGCACCTGGGTGCCATCGTCCTGTTTGGATTTGAGATAGTCGAGCGCCACTTTCGCCGCGCTGCGCACGTGGTCCACCGAGGCCTGATGTGCCGCCAGCGGGTCGCCGCTCTTGATCGCCTCGACGATCTTTTCCATCTCCCGGTTGCTCGCGCCACGGCGGTTTTCCTGGGAGACCGAGGTCGCTCGCAGGTAACTGATGCGCGCCTGCAACTGGCGCAACTGGGTCGCGGCGACGTGGTTGCCCGAGCCTTCCAGCAGCACGTCGTAGAAGCCTTGCACCGAATCCAGCACCTGCTGCAGGTCGCCTTCTTTCAGGGCTTCGCTGTTTTCATTGAGGGCCTTTTCCAGAGCGCGAATGTCCTTGGCCTTGGCACGCAGGGTGAACAACTGGACGATCAGGCCTTCGAGCACGCAGCGCAGCTCGTAGATGTCGCAGGCATCTTCCAGGGTGATGATGGCGACCCGCGGACCTTTGGCGTCGGCGAACTCCACCAGACCTTCGGATTCCAGGTGGCGCAGGGCTTCGCGAACGGAGGTACGGCTGACACCGAGGCGGTCGCACAGGTCGCGTTCGACCAGGCGATCACCGGGCAGCAATTGGAAATTCATGATCGCGCTGCGCAGTTTGTCCAGCACGATTTCCCGCAGGGTGACGGGGTTGCGATTGACCTTGAAGCTGTCGTCGAGTGGCAGGCGTTTCATGGGGTCCGCTCTGAAGTTGGCTGTCCGAGCCGAGGTATGTCGGGGACAGCCAAGGGTGATTAGGGGGCCGGAGTTAAAACCCAAAGGCCAAAACGTGGCGCAGTTTATCACGGCGCGACACGTCAACCAGCAAGCCCATCGCGGACGATGGGCTTGAATTCACCTCTTTTTTGCCGTTTTCAGCACTGAAATTTTCAATTCAGGTCCGGCAAAGGACCCAGTTTGCCCCGGTGATAGACCATCGGCGTCACCGGCTCTTCCGGCAGGATCAGGTTCTTCACCGCGCCGACGATGATCGCGTGATCGCCGCCGTCGTACTCGCGCCACAGCTCGCATTCGATGATCGCGGTGGCGCGGATCTTCGACGACGTGCTCAGCAGCGGGTTGCCCAGTTCACTCAAGTGCCAATCGATGCCTTTGGCCTTGTCCTTGCCTTTCCCGGCAAAGGCGTAGGCCTCGGCTTTCTGGTCGGCGGACAGCAGGTGAATCGCGAATTGCTTGCTGTCGCGCAACACCGGGTAGGTGTCCGAGCCATAGTTGGGGCAGAACAGCACCAGCGCCGGGTCGATCGACAGCGCGCTGAACGCACTGGCAGTGATGCCGACGATGCCGCCGTCCGCATCCAGCGTGGTGACCACCGTGACGCCGGACGGGAAGGAGCCCATCACGTCTTTGTAAATGCCGGGTTCGATCATGTCGTCAACCTCGCTCAACGCATCACGAAAGGATCGGGCATCGGTTCTTGCGAGAGGTTGATCCACACCGTTTTCAGCTCGGTGTAGGCCAGTACCGAATCGATACCGCTCTCGCGACCATAGCCGCTGTTCTTGAAACCGCCAATGGGGGCCATGGCCGACACGGCGCGGTAGGTGTTGACCCAGATGATCCCGGAACGCACGTCGCGGGCCAGGCGATGGGCGCGGCCCAGATCGCGGGTCCAGATGCCCGCCGCCAGACCAAACTGCGAGTCGTTGGCGATGGCCAGCGCTTCGGCTTCGTCCTTGAAACGAATCACCGAGGCGACCGGTCCGAAGACTTCTTCCTGCATGATCTTCATCGAGTTGCGATCGCATTCGAACAGGGTTGGCTCATAAAACCAGCCGTCGGTGCCCACATCCGCACGCTTGCCGCCGGTGCGCAAACGCGCGCCTTCGGCCAAGGCATCAGCCACCAGGCCTTCCACCACGGCCAGTTGCTGAGCGGTCGCCATCGGCCCCATTTCACTGGTTTCATCCTGCGGGTTGCCGATACGAATGCGCTGGGCGCGGGCGACCAGACGCTCGACGAATTCATCGTAGATGTCGTCCTGCACCAGCAGGCGCGAGCCTGAGACGCAGCTCTGGCCCGAGGCTGCGTAGATCCCGGCCACGGCGCCATTGATCGCGCTGTCCAGATCGGCGTCTGCAAAGATAATGTTCGGCGATTTACCGCCCAGTTCCAGCGACAGCTTGGCAAAGTTTTCCGCGCTGCTGCGCACCACGTGGCGCGCCGTGGCAGCTCCGCCGGTAAAGGCGATCTTGCGCACCAGTGGATGGCGGGTGAGGGCGGCGCCGGTGCTTGGCCCGTAACCGGTCACGACGTTGACCACGCCCGGCGGAATCCCGGCTTCCAGCGCCAGACGTGCCAGTTCCAGAATCGTCGCCGAAGCGTGCTCGGACGGCTTGAGCACGATGGTGTTGCCTGCTGCCAGTGCCGGAGCGAGTTTGATCGCGGTCAGGTACAGCGGGCTGTTCCACGGGATGATCCCCGCCACGACGCCGATGGGTTCGTGCACGGTGTAGGCAAACAGGTCGGGCTTGTCCAGCGGGAGGGTGCCGCCTTCCAGTTTGTCGGCCAGGCCTGCGGTGTAATGGAAAAACTCGGGCAGGTAGCTGACCTGACCGCGGGTTTCGCGAATCAGCTTGCCGTTGTCGCGGCTTTCCAGTTGCGCGAGTTTTTCTTTGTTCTCGGCAATCAGATCGCCCAGACGGCGCAGTAATTTACCCCGTGCGGTGGCGGTCAGTTTGCGCCAGGCCGGGTTTTCGAAAGCGGCTTGCGCAGATTGCACGGCACGTTCGACGTCCGCTTCGTCAGCGTCCGGCAGCTCGGCCCACGGTTGGGCCAGCGCCGGGTTGAGGCTTTCGAAGGTTTTGCCGGACAGCGCATCGACCCACTCACCGTCGATGCACATCTGAAAACGGGTAAGACTCATGCCACGATCCCCTCTGCCGAAGTGTGTTGCGCGTCTGCCTGCTTGAGAAAATCCAGCAGCATCTGATTGACCAGACGCGGCGATTCCACAGGCATCATATGCCGCTGCTCGGCCAGTATCTCCACCCGCGCGCCGTGAATGCGCAAGGCCAGTTGCCGGGCCATGTCCGGGGTCGAACCCGGGTCCAGCTCGCCCGTAGCGACCAGCGTCGGCGCCTGAATGCTGCCCAGGTCCTCGGCGCGGTACATGTCTTGCGTCGCGAACAGTTTGTAGGTGGTCAGGTAACCCTGCGGATCATTGCCTGCCAGCACCTGGCGAATGGCCGCGATCTGCGCCGGGTTGGCCGCTTGATACTCACGGCTGAACCAGCGGGACAGCGCTTCGGCGGCGTTGGCATCCGGGCCGTGTTCGGCCGCCTGGCTGGTGCGGGCGATGACCCCGGCACGTTGCTCGGCGCTGCGGTTGAACACGCTGTTGAGAATGACCAGACCGGCCAGGTGTTGCGGGAAGTGCAGGGCAAACGCCCGCGCCACCAGACCGCCCATGGAAAAGCCGATCACCGTGGCGCTTGGCAGGCCGAGGTGTTCCAGCAGCTCGCGCAATTGCTCGGCGTAACCCGGCAAGCCCGTTTCCGGGTCCGGACGCGGGCTGTCGCCATGGCCCAGCATGTCGTAGGCGATGACGCGGTAGTGCGGGGCCAGACCGACGATCTGGCCACCCCACATTTCCTTGTTCAGACCGACCCCGTGAATCAACACCACAGGGTGGCCTTGGCCGGTCGCCAGATAACTGGTGCCGGCCGGGGTGCGTTCAGCGGTGAGCCGAATCATGGAATGCTCCTGCACAGGCCTTATTAGTATGTGTGGCGGGAATCACTGCGCCTTTTCAGCGGCCAGCTCTTCCAGATCGATGTAACGGTTGCCGATGCGCGGGTGCAGACGGCCGCCGTTGGCTGCGCCCAGTACCACGATGATTTCGTCGGCACGGGGCGAGTCTTCGATCTGCATTTCCAGGGTGATGTAGTGCGAGCGAAGGCCTTCATCGTCCTTGTGCATCATCGGGATCTGAATCGAAGTGCCCGGGCCGCCGCGTTTGTTGGTGAAGCTCAGGTAGCTCTTGGCTTTCACGGCTTCGCGGTAGTGGTTGCCGAAGCGCAGGGTGTGGATGACGGCAGAGGCGTGTTCGATTTCGCCTTCAGCACCGACCACGGCCGCTTTGCCGTAAGCCTGAATCTTGTCGGCGCCGCCAATCAGGCCGGTCAGACGCTCAACCATCATCGCGCCCAGATCGGAGCAGTTGGCGCGGATTTCCGGTTTCAGGTCTTCAACGAAGCCACGGCCCAGCCATGGGTTTTTCATCACCACGGCCAGGCCGACCATGGTCACCGGCGTGTCAGTGGCCTTGCCGCCTTCGATCAGGGTTTCTTCGAGGTAGCTGACGATTTTGCGGATTTCGAAACTCATGAGGGGCTCCCGGGTTTTTGGATGAGCGTTTGGGTGTAAATCGGTATTTGGTCTGATGGTATACCATAAGATTGTTCGTGCAAGCGGTTTGTGTGAAGTTGTGACAAAAAGGGGATGAATGAGGGGCGTCGTCTGTGGAATATCCCGGGACGCGGACAGGTGGGAACCGGCTTGCTGGCGAATGCGTTGTTTCAGTCACTACTGCTGGGTCTAATGTATGGCATTCGCCAGCAAGCCGGCTCCCACACGGGTCAGGTGTCCGATTTTAAAGATTGTGATAGCCAGATTTTTTAGAAAAGAGTACAAATGTACTCCATGACGACTTTATCCCCCCGACGCGCTGCCATCCTCACCTTCATCCGGGATCGCATCGCCCAAAACGGCCAGCCCCCGAGCCTGGCGGAAATCTCCGAGGCCTTCGGGTTTGCTTCGCGCAGCGTGGCGCGCAAGCACATCGTGGCGCTCACCGAGGCAGGTTTTATCGAGGTTACGGCCAATCAGGCCCGTGGCATCCGCTTGGTGGAACACCGTAAACGCGCCGACATGCTGGAAATCCCGGTGCTCGGTCGCGTCGCCGCCGGTGCGCCCATTGGCCCGGACATCGACATTCACGACACCTTCACCCTCGACAGCCGTACCTTTCTTCGTGTGCCCGACTACCTGCTGCGGGTCAAAGGCGACTCGATGATCGAAGACGGTATTTTCGATGGCGATCTGGTGGGCATTCTGCAAAGCGCCGACGCCAAAGACGGGCAGATCGTCGTGGCGCGGCTGGATGGCGAAGTCACGATCAAACGTCTTGAGCGCGGCGACAATCAGTTCCGCCTGCTGCCGCGCAACCCGGCTTATGCGCCCATCGTCGTGCGTCCCGATCAGGACTTCGCGATTGAAGGCGTGTTCTGCGGTCTGGTGCGCCGCGAATGATGGGTGCAGTGGTCAGCCTTGACGCGCTGCTGGACGAGCGTCGGGTCTGGAAAGGGCGCCCGCAGGTTCAGCCGGTGGCCGCACAGCCCACCGGTCATCGGCTGCTGGACAGCGCGTTGCCCATGGGCGGCTGGCCGCCTGCGGCCTTGACTGAACTCTTGATTCCGGCGCCCGGCAGCGGTGAGTTGCGCCTGTTGTGGCCAACCCTGGCCCGGCTGGCGGACAGCGGCGAACGCATTGTGCTGGTGGCGCCGCCCCATGTGCCGTACCCGCAAGCCTGGGCTGCGGCGGGGGTGGATTTGCGTCAGCTGTCGATCATTCAGGCGAGCGAAAAGGACGCCTTGTGGGCGGTCGAGCAATGTCTGCGCTCAGGCAGTTGCGGCGCGGTGCTGTGTTGGCCGGGCAAGGTCGATGACCGGGCCCTGCGCCGTTTGCAGGTGGCGGCAGAAACCGGAGAAACCCTGGCGTTCGTTTGCCGTGGGCAACACGCGGCAGTCAATCCGTCGCCCGCCGCCCTGCGGATCGCCATCGACGTGCGCCCCAGCCAGTTGCGTGTCCTCAAATGCCGTGGCGGGCTGGCGCCTGCTTCACCGATTCCCTTTATTCCCGACGCTTGAGGTGTCCATGCTCTGGGCCTGTGTCCTGCTGCCGCAACTGGCGCTGGACGGCGTCATGCGTCGTCGCGCCGAACCCGAACGCCCGCTGGCTCTGATCACAGGCCCGGCGCAACGGCGCGTGCTGCAAACGGTCAATGCACCAGCCAGAGCGTTGGGCCTGCGCGCCGGTCAGTCGCTGACGGCAGCTCAGGCCATGACCCGCGAGTTCGACACGGTCGAGTACGACCCGGCGCAAACCGAACATTGGCACCGTTTGCTTGCCGCATGGGCCTATCGCTTCAGCTCCAATGTCAGCCTGAAATACCCGCGAGTGCTGTTGATGGAGGTCCAATCCAGTTTCGGCCTGTTTGGGCCATGGCCACTGTTCGAAGCCCGTTTACGGGAGGAATTGATGGCCATGGGCTTCAGCCATCGCATCGTCGCCGCGCCTAACCCGGTGGCGGCACGGGTGCTGGCCAACGTGCACGACGGGCTGGCGGTGACCTGCAACGACAGCTTGCGGCAAAGGCTTGAGCAGATGCCGGTCAACCGTATCGGCCTGTCACCCGAGGTTTCCACGGCGTTGGGACGCATGGGGTTGCAGCGGCTGCATCAAGTGCTGGCCTTGCCCCGTGACACCTTGGCGCGACGCTTTCCCGCACAGGTGCTTCAACACCTCGACAGCTTGCTGGGTCAACGCCCCGTGGCGCTTGAGTGCTACACGCCGCCGGACCACTTCGAGACCCGGCTCGAACTGAATTTCGATGTGGAGTCCCATCAGGCGCTGCTGTTTCCCCTCAAGCGCATGATCGCTGATCTCGCGCTGTTTCTTGGCGGGCGCGACAGCGGCGTGCAGCGTTTTGTCATTCATCTGGAGCACGTGCCCAGCGTGGGCAGCGTGGCGCCGGACACGTTGATCCCCGTGGGCCTGCTCAGTGCCGAGCGCGAGGCCGACCGGTTGTTCGAATTGGCGCGCGGGCGTCTGGAACAGATCGTGGTGCCGTCGCCGGTGCGAGCGTTGAAGCTGCTGGCCAAAGACTTGCCAGCCTTCGTGCCGTCCCACCGCGAGCTGTTCGACGACCGCCCTCAGCAGAATATGCCGTGGGAACAACTGCGCGAGCGCTTGCGGGCACGGCTGGGTGACGAATCGGTCAGTGGCTTGAGCTTTCATGGTGACCATCGCCCTGAATGCGCCTGGCAGCCGACCTCTCACAACAAACCGGCCACAGGCTTTAATTCGGTGCCGCGTCCGGGCTGGCTGTTGCGTGAGCCTGAGTTATTGTCCGAATCCGGCTGGCGGGTGCTGGCCGGGCCTGAGCGCATCGAATCCGGCTGGTGGGATGGCGGCGATGTGCGTCGTGATTATTTCCTCATCGAAACCCGCCACGGCCAACGCGGCTGGGCCTATCGCCATGTGGGGGATGACAGCGGCCTGTGGTTGCAGGGCTGGTTTGCATGAACGCCGAGTACGTCGAGCTGCATTGCCTGTCCAACTTCAGTTTTCAACGCGGCGCGTCCAGTGCGCAGGAACTGTTCGAACGGGCCAGACAGCACGGTTATCAGGCACTGGCAATCACCGATGAGTGCACGTTGGCGGGGATCGTGCGGGCGTGGCAGGCCTCGCTCAAGCACGAACTGCCCCTGATCGTCGGCAGTGAAATGACGCTGAAGAACGGGCCGAAACTGGTGCTGCTGGCCGAAAACCTCGGGGGGTATCAGGCCCTGTGCAAGCTGATTACCCAAGGGCGGCGGCGCAGCCAGAAGGGCGAATACCGGCTGCTGCGGGAGGATTTCGAGACCTCCCTCAATGGGTTGCTGGCCCTCTGGCTGCCGGATTTGGACGAGCCAGTCGAAAACCGAAACGAGCAGGGCGACTGGCTGTGTCAGGTCTTTCCTCGAACCCTGTGGCTGGGCGTCGAATTGCACTGTGGCCCCGATGACCGCCAACGGTTGAGTGCGCTTTTGGCATTGGCCGATGAGTTCGCTATTCCGGCAGTGGCCTGTGGCGACGTGCACATGCACGCCCGAGGTCGTCGCGCCCTGCAGGACACCATGACTGCCATCCGTCATCACACCACGGTGGCCGAAGCCGGGCAGCGATTGTTCCCCAATGGTGAGCGGCATTTGCGCTCACGGGCTGCGCTGGCCGATGTGTATCCCGCGCAGTTGCTGGCTGAAACGCTGGTGATTGCCCGGCGCTGCACCTTCGATTTCAAGCAGCTCAAATACGAATACCCCAGAGAACTGGTGCCGGATGGGCACACAGCGACCAGTTGGTTGCGCGAACTCACCGAGCAAGGGGCGCGCAAGCGTTGGCCGAACGGGGTGCCGGAGATCGCCCGAGCGCACATCGAAAAAGAGCTGCGCATCATCGCGATCAAAGAATACGAAAGCTACTTTCTGACGGTGCACGACATCGTGCGCTTCGCCCGCGACCGCGCGATTCTGTGTCAGGGCCGCGGCTCGGCGGCCAACTCGACAGTGTGTTTTGCGTTGGAAATCACCGAGCTGGACCCCTCGAAAATCAACCTGCTGTTCGAGCGCTTCATCTCCGAGGAGCGCAACGAACCGCCTGACATCGATGTGGATTTCGAGCACGAACGCCGCGAGGAAGTCCTGCAATACGTGTTCAAACGATACGGTCGACACCGCGCGGCCTTGACGGCCGTGGCCAGCACCTACCACGGCGCCGGAGCGATTCGTGATGTGGCGCGGGTACTGGGTTTGCCGCCGGATCAGATCAACGCGCTGGCCGATTGCTGTGGGCGCTGGACCGACAATCTGCCACCTGCCGAGCGTCTGCGTGAGGCGGGCTTCGAACCCGACAGTCCGATTTTGCGCCGGGTACTGACGCTGGCGGGTGAATTGATCGGTTTCCCTCGGCACTTGTCGCAGCACCCCGGTGGATTCGTGATTTCCGAGCAGGCGCTGGAAACCCTGGTGCCAGTGGAGAACGCCGCCATGGCCGAGCGCACCATCATTCAGTGGGACAAGGACGATCTCGACCTGGTGGGGCTGCTCAAAGTGGACATTCTGGCGCTGGGTATGCTCAGCGCATTGCGTCGCACCTTCGACCTGGTTGCACTGCACCGGCACCAGCGCTGGACCATCGCCAGTATCCCCTCTGACGACAAGCCGACCTATGACATGATCAGCCGCGCTGACACCATCGGCGTGTTCCAGATTGAGTCGCGGGCGCAGATGTCGATGTTGCCTCGATTGAGACCCAAAGAGTTCTACGATCTGGTGATCGAGGTCGCCATCGTTCGACCAGGGCCGATTCAGGGCGATATGGTGCATCCGTATTTGCGCCGTCGGAATAAAGAGGAACCTGTCACTTACCCCTCCAAAGAACTTGAAGCCGTGTTTGAGCGCACCCTCGGCGTGCCGCTGTTTCAGGAGCAGGTCATGCAACTGGCCATCGTCGCGGCGCAGTACACGCCGGGGGAGGCCGATGAACTACGCCGTTCCATGGCCGCCTGGAAACGTCACGGCGGGCTGGAACATCACTACGCCCGCCTCAGCGAACGCATGGGTGCCAAGGGTTACGATCAGGACTTCATCGACCGCATCTTCGAACAGATCAAGGGCTTCGGCAGTTACGGATTTCCCGAGTCCCACGCCGCCAGTTTCGCCTTGCTGACTTACGCCAGTTGCTGGCTCAAATGCCACGAACCGGCGGCGTTCACGTGCGCGCTGATCAACAGCTGGCCCATGGGGTTCTACAGCCCCGACCAGTTGCTGCAGGACGCTCGACGCCACCACATCGACGTGCACCCGGTGGACATTCGCTACAGCGACTGGGACTGTTCGCTGGAGCCGATAGAGGGGCGCGAATACACGCAGAATCTGGCGATCCGCATGGGCTTGCGGATGATCCGTGGCTTTCGTGAAGAAGATGCTCGACGCATCGAGCAATCACGCCAGCAGCGCCCGTTCAAGGACGTGACGGACCTGTGCGTTCGTGCCGATCTGGACAACCGGGCACGGGCTTCGCTGGCCGATTCAGGCGCCTTGCGCGGTCTGGTCGGCCATCGCCATCGTGCGCGCTGGGAAATCGCCGGGGTCGAAGCGCAACGTCCGTTACTCGGTGACGACTGCTTTGGCCAAGAGGCTCAGGTCGCGCTGCCGTTGCCGAGTGTGGCGCAGGACTTGATGGCGGACTACGACACCACAGGCACGACCTTGGGGCCGCACCCCATGGCGCTGTTGCGCAGCAAGCTGGCGGCGAAGCGCTTTCGCAGTTCGAAGGATTTGCTGAAAGAGGAGCACGGCCGCTGTTTCAGCGTCTCTGGCCTGGTGGTGGGGCGCCAGCGACCGGGTACTGCCAGTGGTGTGACGTTCGTCACGCTGGAGGATGAACACGGGATGATCAACGTGGTGGTCTGGCGCGACCTGGCCGAGCGTCAGCGCAAGGTGCTGGTGGGGTCGCAATTGATGCAGGTCTTCGGCCGGTTCGAATTTGAGAAGGGGGTGCGCCACGTCATTGCCCAGCGCCTGTTCGACCTGACCCCGCTGCTGACCGGGCTGGACGTGCGCAGCCGGGATTTCAAATAACTCCCCGTAGTTTGCGGTTGAGGTTATGTGGGAGCCGCCTTGGTGGCGATTGGGGAGTGTCAGCGGATAGATGCAGGGATGACACGCCGCATTCGCCACCAGGGCGGCTCCCACAACACATCACAGCGAATGGAAGGTTTTGACGGGCACGGAATCTGACCGAAACCGCTGCCGATATTCCAGCGGGCTGATGGCCAGCCGTTTGACGAACACCCGGCGCAGGCTGTCGGCGCTGTCGAAGCCGCAGCGGTGGGCGATTTCCTTGATCGATTGCTCGGTGGTTTCCAGATAGCGGCGCACGGCGTCGATGCGCGCGTCGGCGAGGAAGGCCATGGGCGGGGTGCCGGTTTCCTTGGCGAACAGCCGCGACAGGTTGCGCGGGCTCATGTGCACGCGCTCGGCCAGTGAGGCGAGGCTGTGGTCGATGTGCAGGTGGGCGAGCATGTAATCCTGAATCGCCTCGACCTGCGAATCGACGCCGCCCTGTACGTCCAGCAGCGGGCTGAACTGCGATTGCCCTCCGGCACGGCGCAGGTACACCACCAAATACTTGGCGACGTCGATGGCCATGCGCTTGCCGAAGTCTTCCTCGATCATCAGCAGCGACAGGTCGATCCCCGCCGTGACCCCCGCCGTGGTGTAGATCGTGCCGTCCTTGACGTGAATGTGATCGGGGTCGACCTGAGCGGAGGGGAACAGCTCGCTCAGGTGCGCGGCGTCCATCCAGTGGGTGGTCACCGACTTGCGCTCGATCAGCCCCGCTGCGCCAAAGGCGAACACCCCGTTGCAGATCGCCGCCAAACGTCGGCAGCGTTTTTCCTGAACCTTGAGCCAGTCACACAGGGTTGAGTCAGCATAGACATCGAATATGCCCAGTCCGCCAGGCACGATGATGGTGTCGAAGTGGGGGCAGGGGTCGAAAATCGTGCGATCGGGGATCACCGTCAGCCCGCTGGACGACAGCAAAGGGCTGCGTGTGGTGCCCACGGTGAGCATTTCGTACTCGCACTCGCCGTTGCTCAGGACCTTGACCTGAGCGAAGGCGTCCTTGGGACCGGCGATGTCCAGCAGTTGAAAGCCGGGGAACAGCACCATGCCCACGCTGATTTTGCGCATAGGGTTTCCTTGTTCGAGTGTCTTCAGCGGGACGCGATGATTGTGGGAGCCGCCTTGAAGCGATATTCAGACTGACATGCAATTCCCGGGCTATCTCACCGACACCAACGCGCTCATGTCCTGCGCAACCGGCGTCTGCCGCTTGAACCACCACGCACTGACCCCACCCAGCGCCATCCAGAACACACCATTGACCAGCAGCGACGCCAGACGGAACTGCGCCTGCACGTCATCCGGCGCCAGCGCGTGGTGCTCGGGCGGTTGCGGTGCGCCGTAAAGATGCGGTGCGGCGATCAGCACCACCGCCAGCACACGCCAGACCCAGTGCCGACCGAACACGATCAGCGCCAGTCCGACGGCAGTGGCCAACGCCGTCGCGCCCCACCAATCCTGGCGCAAGGTCAATTCGGCGGCCTCGGTGCCGGGCAGTTCCGGCGGCAAACCCGCCGACGGCGCCAGACAGAACGTCGCATAACCGGCCAACCCCCACAGCACGCCGTGCCAGGCGTTGGCCGGGGTGCGCAGGTTGTACAGACCGCTGAGCAACAGGGCAAAACCGATGGCCACGACCAGATCGCCGCCAAAAGTCGACAGCGTGCGCTGCCAGCCCTCTTCAGGCGACCAGGCTTCGGCGCTGTGCTCGTGTTCATGAGCTGCGGTGCTGTGTGCGTGAGCATGCACCTGTTCATGGGCGGATTCAGCGTTTTCATACACTTCGGCCTGCAGAATCAACGGGGTGATCCACAGGCTTTGCAGCAGGGTCAGCAACAGCGCCGCCAGGGCACCGGTGTAACAGGCGGTGGTGAGGATGCGTTTGAACATGTTCGGGTGCTCCGCAAAAGATTGGGGGTAACGCTTGCGTAGTTGGCCGATTTACCGACAGCACCGATCATCAATCCGTCACCGCCGGTAAGCCGTGCTGCTACAGGGGGATCGCGTTAGTGACAGGGAAAACCCGAACTGTGGCGGGTGTCGTGGGCGGCGTTATGAACCAGTTCCAGGTGCGAGAAACCGGCGAAATACACCAGCGACAGGCCCATCAGGATCGAGCCGACGGTCACTCGCAGGCGATGACTGCGGGTGCCGATGGTGGTTTGTGTCAGTACGGAGCTGCTCATGAGGCGATCCTCGATTCAGTGTGGTCGGTTTTGAGTGCGTTCAAACGGGTGTTCAGTTCGTCGGTGTCCAGCAGCGAATGCTCCTGCAAGACCTGGATCAGCGCCTCCAGGTAGCGCTCGTAGTAATCCCATGGCGGCTGGTTGTCACAGGGCAATTGCTCCCAGGTCGAGATCGAGCCGATCAGCTTCTGACGAAAGGCCTCCCACTCGAAATGGCCGGCTTTGGACAGGGCCAGCGCCAGGCCATACAGGCTGCGCTGCCAGTCCTGGGTGAAATGCAGTCGCCCCTGCGAGCGTGGCGGCGAGTCCTTGTGGCCGAGCATGCTGTTGGCGGCGAATTCTTCGAAGCGGGTAAACATGGCGTGCTCCTCAGGCGGCAGGCAGTTCAACCAATGCCACGCCCATCATCGATTCCGGGGTGACCAGCTCGGCCAGTTGCGCCTCGCTCAAATGTTCCGAATTCGCCGGGCGTTCAGGCACCACGAACCAACGGATCTGCGCGCTGCTGTCCCACACCTCGACCTTCGTTTCATCGCTGATGGGCACACCGAATTCGCGCAGCACGGCACGGGGCTCACGCACGCCACGGGCGCGGAACACCGGGTCTTTGTACCAATAGGGCGGCAGGCCAAGGATCGGCCACGGGTAGCAAGAGCACAGGGTGCAGATGATCAGGTTGTGCACGTCCGGGGTGTTGGCCACCGCCAGCATGTGCTCGCCCTCGGCGCCGTCCATGCCCTGGGCCAGATTCAATTCGGCGATGGCCTTGGGCGTGTCGGCCAGCAGGCGTGCCTTGTAGGCCGGATCGACCCAGGCCCGGGCGACGATTTTCGCGCCGTTGAAGGGACCGGCCACGGTCTCGAAATGCGCCAGTACGGTGTCGACCGAATCGCTGCCGATCACGCCTTTTTCGATCAGCAGGGCTTCCAGCGCCCGGACCTTGGCCGCACTTTCGGCCTCGCGTTGTTGTTCATAGTCGAAGAGTTGGCTCATGAAACGGCTCCGTTGTCGCAAAAAAAGGGTTCAGCGCAGTGGCTGCACATAGGCTTCGAACAGGTCGGCGTAGATCGTGGTGTTGGGTTCGCTTTTTTCCGCGCCCCAGATGTCGGCGGCGTCGAAGGCCACGCGGTACACCGGCATCGGCTCACCGATCCCGTCCAGCCCGGTGTTGACGAAGTAGGCGAACGCACCCGGATAGACCTCGACGATGTTCCCCGGCTTGTTGCGCAGGTAGCCCGGCAGGCGCGTGTGGTCCACGGCCACGGGGTCGGCGACGATCACCGAATCGCCTTCGGTGAACAGCGGCGCGGCGTCATAGGGGCGAAGGCCCGAGTCGCCTTGCTCCAGGTAACGCACGATCTGCTCGCGAATCGGGGCGCTGGGTTTGTCCGGCAGGGGGGCGTCAGGCCGTTTGCGGTAGTGCTCGGCGCGCGCCTTGAGTTCGTCGCCACTGATGTAGCCCTCATTGATGAAAAACGCCGAGATGCCACCCAGCCATTTCTCGTAGTAGCGGAACTTGAAGTATTCGAACGGCTGCATGCCCTCGGCACCGGTACGCAGCGACGCCCAGGTCCAGTCGCTCTTGAATGCGGTCGGCAGGCTGTCCATGGGGTACTTGGGCAGCGCGTCGGCCAGGTGTGCGCTTTCGGCCATCATCGTGGTGTGAATGCCGAAAATGCGCTTTTCCCATGGCTGCACGAACACTTGTTTCTCGAAGTCCACAGGCCCCAGGTTTTCGAGGCCACCAAGGTAGTGTTGTAGTTTCATCAAGCGCTCCAGTTTGAAGAGGTGAGTCAGGCCAGTTGTGTGCGCGGTTTGCGGGTCAACGCGTCACCCAGGCGTTCGGAGACATAACCGAACACTGCCCCGGTGATCAGCGCAGCCGCTGCGATCAGCGCCGGATTTTCCAGACCAGGTGTAGTCATCGGTTTCCCGCCCACTGCGGTGGTGCCAACAGTGGAGGCAAAGCCCCAGACGATGGCGGGCAGAATGCTCAGCAGCGGCACTTTCGAGGCCTGCACCATCAGCGCACTGCCTGCGCCAACCAGCAGGGCAATGAAGAACGGCGCCTCACTGACTGTGGCGATGCCCAGCAACACCAGTGAGCTGATCACCAGCCCTGTGAGGTTCGACGCCACGCTGCGCACGAACCCGGCGCTGCCGCCGCCGACGATGAAGAACGAGGCCCAGGCGATGAACGTGACCCAGACCGGAACTGGCCACACGGTGGCGGTCAGGTAGGTGTCCAGCACGGCGAGCAAGCCGATGCTGACGGTGTAGGCTTCTTGCTTTTTCATGAGGTCATTTCCTGTTGTGGATGAAGAGCGGAGGTAAGGCAGAACAATGGTTCAAGCCGCGTGCAGGCAGTCGAGAAAGCCCTGGCGCAGTTGTTCGCTGTCCAGATCGCGACCGATGAACACGAAGCGGTTGTCACGGGCTTCGTGATCCTCCCAGCGACGGCCGGGCATGGCCTCCAACAGCATGTGCACGCTGTGGAAGTGGAAGCGCCGGGCCTCGCTGGTGAAATTCAGCAGGCCCTTCATGCGCATCAGGCGCTGGCCCTGATCGTTGACCAACTGGTTGATCCAGCGGTTGAAACGGTCCGGGTCGAGGGCACCGGAGGTCACCACCGAGCAGGACGAAATCGAGGTGTCGTGTTCGTGGTCATGGCCTTCGTCTTCAAGGATGTCTGGCTCGATCATCAGCAGATTGGGCAAGGAGAAGCGTTTGGTACCCAGCAAGGCATCCACAGCGACATGGGAGTGGTTGGTCGCAATGATCTGCGCGGTCTGGTTGAGCTGGCGCACCTGACGGCTGACCTCTGCCAGCGTCTGGGGATTGACCAGCGCGGTTTTGTTGAGAATCAACGTGTCGGCGAACGCGATTTGTTCGCGGACGATTTCATCGCTCAACTGATCGCTCACATGCACGGCGTCCAGCACGGTGACCACCGACTCCAGCTCGACCCGCGTGCGCAGGTCCGGGTCGGCGAGGAAGGTCTGCAGCACCGGCGCCGGGTCGGCCAGCCCCGAGGTCTCGACGATCAGGCGGTCCAGACGGTGGCCGGCCAGGTCGAGCATCTGTTTGACGCTGGCCACCAGATCCGCGCGGACGGTGCAGCAGACGCAGCCATTGTTGATCTCGATCAGTGCTTCCTGTTCGGCGACGATCAACTGGCCGTCGATGCCCACCTCGCCGAATTCGTTGACCACCACGCCGATGCGCTCGGTTGCGTTGTGCGTGAGCAGTTGATTGACCAGCGTGGTCTTGCCTGCGCCGAGAAACCCGGAAATGACCGTGACTGGAATTTTGCCGTTTGCCATGAGTTCGCACCCTGTCGCTGTTGGGGGGCGCTGCCGGATCGAGCAGCTTTCACGGCAGGAAGTGCGATTTTCAGTCCGCTTTGCGGCGCCTGTCCGGGGTGGACAGGCTGTTGTCACGATTGGTCAGGTTCTGTGGCGCGAAAGGTATGAACGGTTAAAAAAGGACAGAAAGCGGGCGGGGATGGTGTGTTTTGCTGGAAGGGTCTGAACGCGCAATTGCACTGTTTTGAAGCGTCAGGCCATTAACGCGATCCCACAGCGGGGCTGCGTTGATGATCGTTCCCACGCTCCGCGTGGGAGTGCCGCCCAGGACGCTCCGCGTCCGATGCTGACGTCGACGCGGAGCGTCTGCGGATGCGTTCCCACGCGGAGCGTGGGAACGATCACTGGGGGCTGCGTTGATCGTTGATCAGATTTCGACTTTCACCGCACGCCCGGTCTTGATCGATTCCAGCGCGCAGTTGGCCAGATGCAGCGCCTTCAACCCATCGCGGGCGTTGGTCGGCAGCGGCTCGTTGGCGCGCACCGCATCGATGAACTGGTTCAGTTCATTGCGATAGGAGTCGGCGTAACGCTCCAGGAAGAAGTTCTCCAGCGGCTCGCGCACTTCGGTCTGAGTCGCGCTGTAGGTGCGCACGGTGCTCGGGCGGTGGTTGTCGTTGAGCACCATGCCTTTGGAACCGAACACCTCCAGACGCTGATCGTAGCCATACACCGCTTCGCGGCAGCAGTTGATGTGGCACTGTTTGCCAGAGGCGGTGCGCAGCAGAACCATCACGCTGTCATAGTCGTCGATCTGCGCCAACGCCGGGTCCACCAGACGGCTGGCGATGGCCATCACTTCCACCGGCTCCTCACCCAGCAGGGTGCGCGCGGTGTCGAAATCATGGATGGTCATGTCGCGGAAAATGCCGCCGGAATGTTTGAGGTATTCCACGGGGGCCAGGCCCGGATCGCGACTGGTGATCACCACCTGACGCACTTCGCCGATGTCACCTTGGGCGATGGCCTTGCGCATCTGCAGGGTGTCGGGGTCGAAGCGGCGGTTGAAGCCGAGCATCACTTTGCCGTTCTGACGCTCGATGTCTTCGACCGCCTTGGCCGCCTTGGCGAAGTCCAGGTCGATGGGCTTCTCGCACAGCACTGGCTTGCCCAGTTTGACCGCACGCAGCATCAGGTCGATGTGGGTATCGGTCGGGGTGCCGATGACGATGGCGTCAACGTCGTCGCGGGCAATGGCTTCAGCGCAGTCGTACGCCGCTGCGCAACCCAGCTTTGCCGCCAGCTTGTCGACGCCTTCGCGCCAAGGGTCGGCAATCACCGACAGTTGTACGTTGGGATTGGCCGCGACGTTGGCAGCGTGGATGTTGGCGATGCGGCCTGCGCCGAGAACAGCGATGCGTAGCATGGGTGGATCTCCGTGGATTGTTGTTGTCTGGGATGATCAGGGTCGCGGTGCAGCGAAACTCAGTGAGCCAGGTTGAACGGCGTGACGATCTGCACCGGGGATGCAGGGATCGGGTCGGCCTTCCATAAACGGTGAAATTGCAGGATCTGGGTGAACGCATGCCGGGCGTCCATTTGCAGGTTGTGATCGATGATCACGGTGATTTTTTCTTCGGCCAGCAATTGGCGATTTTCCTGATCCAGATCGTGGCCGATGAACACGGTCAGCGGGCGCTCCAGCGCCGCGAAGGCATCGACGATCGCCCGGTTGCCCCCACCAACGCTGTAGACGGCCTTGATCGACGGGTTGTCCTTCAAGGCCTGAGTGACCCGCTCCAGCGTGGGCTGGTACACGCCAAAGCCGCCGCTGATATCGACCACCCGCAAATGCGGCGCACGGCTGCGCAGCCAGGTGCGAAAGCCCATCTCGCGTTCCTCTTCTCCACGAAACAGATCGCTGCTGATCACCACCGCGACGTCTTGCACGGCATTGTCCAGCCAGCGCGACATCAGGTAGGCCGCCGTTTGCCCGGCGGTGCGGTTGTCCATGCCGATATAACCGATGCGCTCGCTTTGCGGCAGGTCCGAGACCAGCGTTACCACCGGAATGCCCGCCGCGGTGACCTGATTCACCGCCTCGTTGATCTGCGGCTCGTCGGCGGCCTTGAGGATCAGCCCCTGGCTGCCTTTGCTGACGCAACGCAGGATCAGGTCGTGCATCTGCTGGGTGTCGATTTCCTGATACAGATGAAAGCGTGGAAAGATGCGAAACGGCGCCAGATTGCCCAGTTGCGCGTGAATGGCTTCCTGCACCGCGTCGCTGAAGCGCTTGGGGGTGTGCAGGATGATGTCGATGTGAATGGTGCGGCCCACCGCAGGTCCGGATTTTTCCTGGGCTTCAAGCTCCGCGAGGGCCTGCTGGATGCGGCGGTTGGTCTGGTAATGAACGCTGCCGCGTTCGTGCAGAACGCGGTCGACCGTGGCTTTGCTGACGCCTGCCTGAGCGGCGATCTGCTTGATGGAAAAACGTCTGGCGCGGTCGAGCATGGAATCCCCTGAGCCTTTTTTGAGGTCTTGTTGAGGTCGATTCGGGTCTGACAACTCTGAGCGCAATGCTAGTCTCAGTTCTATTCGTTGTACAGATGGAATTTAAATTCTATTAAGAATTCTGGATTCCCCGCTTCAATCAGCCAAGCGGCGACGAATCACCCGCAGCCAAAAACAACAACAGCAGGAGACAGGCATGTCAGTTCCAGACCTTTGCACTTCGTTTACCGGTCGTTATTTCATCGTCACGGGCAGCACACAGGGGCTCGGCGCTGCGGTGGCGCGCACCCTGGCGCTGCGCGGCGCCGCCGGTTTGATCATCTGTGGCCGCAGCCGCGACAAGGGCGAGCAGCAGGCACGGCAACTGGCCGAGCTGGACTGCCAGGCGTATTTCGTCGAAGCCGACATGGAGAGCGTCGACGACTGCCGTCGGGTCGTCGCCGAAGCCAAGACCCGCTTTGGCACCGTCCACGGCTTGGTCAACTGCGCCGGGATGTCCGATCGCGGCACGATTCTCGACACCTCGCCGGAACTGTTCGACCGCCTCTTTGCGGTGAACGTCAAGGCGCCGTTTTTTCTGATGCAAGAAAGCATCAAGCTGATGATCGCCAACAATGTTCAAGGCTCGATTGTCAGCATCCTCAGTGTCACCGGCCATGGCGGCCAGTCGTTTCTCTCGGCCTATGCCGCCTCCAAGGGGGCGCTGGCGGTGCTGACCAAGAACGTGGCATTCAGCGCCATGCGCAACCGCATTCGGGTCAACGGCCTGAACATCGGCTGGATGGACACGCCTCATGAAGACCAGATCCAGCGCCAGTACCATGGCGCTCAGGACGGCTGGCTGCAGCGGGCCGAAGCCGAAGCGCCTTTCGGTCGGTTGCTCAAGCCTGAAGAAGTGGCCAACAGCGTGGCGTACCTGTTGTCCGACCAGTCCGGGCTGACCACGGGCGCGATCATCGACATGGAGCAGGGCATCATCGGTTGCGGCGACGGCTCGGCACCGCGTCCTGATGCGCCGCTGACGCTTGACGGGCTTGCGTCATGAGCCTGTTTGCCAGCCGTGCCGATATTGATGTCGAGGCGTTTGCTGCGCTGTGCGAGCAGTCGGTGAAGGCGAGGGATTACCCCACGGCGCAGGAGGTGGTCAGCCGGGTGGTGATCTATCAGGCCGATGCGTTGCGCCGTGCCGCGCAGCAGAACCGAACGGCACTGATGAGCGAGCTGCATGGCCTGTTTCTCGATGGTCCGGGCGTCATGGTGGTGCGTCATGCGTACCCCGATGCGGACGTGGTCGACCGCCACAGCGAAGTGTTTCGCCAGATCATCGCAGAGGAGGCTGCCAGTGTGGTGCGGGCGGATCACTTCGCCAAGGCGGGGGCCAACCAGCGGATCTGGAATTCGTTGCAAAAGGCCGCCGAACATTCGCCGGATTCGTTCATCGAGTATTACGCCAACCCGTTCATTGGGTTGATCGCCGAGGCCTGGCTGGGGCCGCATTTTCAGGCCACGGCGCAGGTCAACGTGGTGACGCCGGGCGGTCAGGCGCAGCAGCCCCATCGCGATTACCATTTGGGGTTTCAGACCGATGAGGTGGTGGCGCGTTTTCCGTTGCCCATGCACCGTTTGTCCCAGCACCTGACGTTGCAAGGGGCCGTGGCGCACACCGACATGCCACTGGAAACCGGCCCGACCTTGCTGTTGCCGTTTTCCCAGCAGTACGACTTGGGCTATCTGGCGTGGCGCGATCCGGCGTTTATCGATTACTTCGCCGGGCATGCCGTGCAGTTGCCGCTGAACAAGGGCGACTTGCTGTTCTTCAATCCGGCGCTGTTTCACGCGGCAGGTACCAATCGCACGGCAGACCAGTTCCGCATGGCCAACCTGTTGCAGATTTCCTCGGCATTCGGCAAACCGATGGAAACCGTCAACCGGGAAAAGATGGTGCTGGCGCTGTACCCGTCGCTGCTCAAGCGCGTGCAGGAGGGTGAGCTGGATGAGGAGGGCATGCACTCGGTGATCGCGATGAGCGCGGAGGGGTATTCGTTTCCGACCAATCTGGACACCGATCCGCCGCTGCACGGCATGGCGCCGCAGACCGGGCAACAGTTGTTGGAACAGGCGTTGCGCGAGCGCTGGGAAGTGGCGCGATTTGGCGAGGCGGTGGAGCAGATGCGGTACAAGCGGTTGGCGTGAAGGGTGTGCACCGTTGTCACGTTGTTCGCATGTGTGGGAGCCGCCTTGGTGGCGAATGCGTCGGTTCAGCAACATCAATGTTGACCGACAGATCGCTTTCGCCAGCAAGCCGGCTCCCACAGGTCTAGGTTACGCACCACACCCCTGTTTGATCAGTGATCGAGTGTCGCAAAGTGGGTCAGATATTCTCGGGCGTCACGATCTGCAACGGCACCAGCACCCGGTGGCGTTGCGGGTCGATGGCCTCGGCTTTCGGCAGTTGCACCATCACGTCAATCAGTTCCTTGGCGATCAAGCGCGGTTGCGAATCGATCACCAGCGTCACCAGGCCCTTGCGCATGGCTTGGCGCGATTCCACCGTAGGCTCTTGCAGGATGACGCACAGCTCGTCGCGCCGGGGTGAGGAGGCCAACGCACTGATGATGCCTTCGACACCGCCGCCTGCCACATAGATGCCGCGCAAGTCGGGGTGACGGGCCAGCAGATCCAGCGTGGCCTCTTCGGTAATCGCTCCATTGTCCAACGTGATAATCGGCGGCAACACACGAAAGTGCGGGGCTTTTTCGGCAAAAAAACTGCGCACGCCTGCTTCTCGTTGCTCATGGCCTAGAAAACGATGCCCGCCGAGCATCACCGCCACACTGCCGCCCTCTTTGGGCGCGCCATGGGCGATCAGCCAGGCCGCCGTACGGCCCACTTCACGGTTGTCCGTGCCGACGTAGGCGCTAGGCGACAGGGTCGGCAACTCGGTCAACAGCGACACCACGTGCACCCCGCGCTGACGGACCTGCTCGATGGCCTCGATGATCAACGGGTGCTCGAAACTCACCAAGGCAAGGCAATCGCAGCGTTCAGCCAGACGATGAACCTGCCCGACGATGGCCTGGGGCGAGCGATCGTGAATCAACTCGACATGGCAGACGATATTGGCCGCCCGCGCATCCCGAGCCGACTCAACAATAGCGTCGCTCAGGGTTTTGTAAAACGTCTGCGAAGTGCCCAGCAGCAGGATGCCGAAGTGGTAAGCGGGTTTCTTTTCATTGATGCGTTGCGAGATCAGGCGGGCAGCGAAATAACCCACGGCCTCGGCGGCTTCATGGACCTTTTCGGCAGTGTCGGGATTGACCGGCGCTCGGGCGTTGAGCACGCGATCAACGGTGGCGACACTCAGGTTGGCGTACTGCGCAACCGTGGCAATGGTGGGGCGTTTTTTATTATTCATTCGTTTATGCGTAGCACTTGGAAAAGTGTCGCTTGATAGAAAACTATCAAGCACAAACAAGGCCCGATGATAGCTTGAGAGAGAATACTTTCAAGCGCTTGTGGCGCCCCGGACGATCCCTATAGTTTGAGTCAGCACGATCAATCACCGATGCGCCTTTTATCATCCGGAGAACAATAACAATGTCCCAGATACCGTTTGATCCTGAACGCGGAAAAGATTACAGCCTGACCGGCGAACAAGCCCGCCGTGCCGAAGAAGCCGGTCTGGTGTCGGCCACCTGGTATCAATGCCCGGTGCCGCGCAAACGCATGAAAGAGTTGATGCAACGCAGCGATGGCCGCGCCTTGCGTGACACGGCGATCTGGCTGGGCGCCATGGTCGTAACCGGCATCGGCGGTTACCTGTTCTGGGGCGGTTGGGCCTGCGTGCCGTTCTTTCTGGTCTATGGCCTGTTGTATGGCACCGCCGCCAACTCGCGCTGGCATGAAGCCGGTCACGGCACGGCGTTCAAGACCCGCTGGATGAATGACGTGGTCTATCAGATCGCCTGTTTCATGGTGATGTACGAGCCGCAAGTGTGGCGCTGGAGCCATGCCCGCCATCACACCGACACCATCATCGTCGGTCGTGACCCGGAAATCGTCGAGCCGCGTCCGCCGCGCCTGAACATGATCTTCCTCAAAGTGTTCTCGCTGCCTCACGTCTACAACGTGTTCAAGTCCTTGTTTCTGCATGCCTCGGGGCAGATGAGCGAAGAAGAAAAAGTCTTCGTGCCTGCAACCGAGTTCTCCAAGGTCTATCGCACGGCGCGGATCTGGCTGGCACTACACGGATTGGTGATTGCCTCGGCGCTGTACTTCAACTCCTGGCTGCCGCTGATGTATGTGCTGTTGCCGACGATGTACGGTGGCTGGCTGAGTTATGTGTTTGGTCTGACTCAGCATGTGGGGTTGGCCGAAGATGAACTGGACCACCGCAAAAACTGCCGCACGATTTACATGAATCCTGTCTTCCGTTTCTTTTATTCGGACATGAACTACCACCTGGAACACCACATGTTTCCGATGGTGCCTTACCACGCACTCGCCAAACTTCATGAAGAAATAAAAGACGACTGTCCACCTCCCTACAACAGCCTTCTCGATGCCTACCGGGAAATCATTCCGACGCTGCTCAAACAGCGCAAGGACCCCACGTATTACGTGCAGCGCCCGATTCGCGAACGTGCCCCGGACGTTACCGAAACCCCTGAGCGTCAGGAATCGGCCTTCAGCTGAATCTTCTCCATCTACAAGAACAAGAGAGCACTGCCATGAGCAATCAATGGGTAGAGGTTTGCCACGTCGACGATATTGATGAAGAGGACGTGATTCGCTTCGATCATCAGCAGAAAACCTACGCGGTGTATCGCTCGCAGAACAGCGAGTTCTTCGCCACCGACGGCTTGTGCACCCACGAAAAGATTCACCTGGCTGATGGGCTGGTCATGGACTTCGTCATCGAATGCCCCAAGCACAACGGGCGTTTCGATTACCGTAATGGCAAGGCGCTGAACGCACCGGCCTGCATCAATCTGAAAACCTATCCGGTGAAAGTCGAGTCCGGCAAAGTGCTGCTGGACTTGCTAGGGCAGGGTGATGCATGAGCCAGCCTGAGACTCTGGTCATCGTCGGTGCCGGACAGGCCGGAGGTCGCGCGGCGCTGACCTTGTGTGAAGCCGGTTTCACCGGCCGCATTGTGTTGATTGGCGATGAGGCGCACTTGCCTTACGAGCGGCCGCCGCTGTCCAAGGCGCTGCTCAAGGGCGAGACGGATCTGGCCGCGTGCAGCCTGTTCAGCGAAGCGAGTTTCATCGCCTCCGGCATCGAGCACTTCAAGTGTGTGCGGGTGAGCGCCATCGATCCCGCTGCCCACACGCTGAGGCTGAGCGATGGCTCATCACTGAGTTACAGCAAATTGCTGCTGGCCATGGGCGGCGCATCGCGAACACTGGATCTGCAAGGCCGCGGCTTCAACAACGTGCGTTACCTGCGTACCGCCGATGACGCGGTGACGCTCGAAAAAAAGCTGACCCCCGGTACTCGACTGGTCGTCGTCGGCGGCGGTTTCATCGGGTTGGAAGTGGCCTCCAGCGCCCGGGAGCGGGGGTGCGAAGTGACGGTGCTGGAGGCCGGATCGCGACTGGCCGCCCGAGCGCTGCCCGAGCGGTTGTCCGAGGCGCTGTTGACGCTGCATCGGCGCAAGGGCGTGACGATTCATCTGGGCGCGCAAATCGCCCGTTTGAACGGGACAGACCGAGTGCAGTCTGTGGCGTTGGCCAGCGGCGAGTGTGTGCCGTGCGACGTGCTGCTGGTGGGCATCGGCATGCAGCCCAATGTCGAACTGGCCCGTGAGGCGGGGCTTTCGACCGGCAGCGGGATCAAGGTCGACGCGTACCTGCGCACCAGCGCGCCCGATGTCTACGCGGCAGGGGATGTCTGCGAATTTCCTCGAGGCGACGGTCAGCTTCATCGTCAGGAAACCTGGCGCAACGCCGAAGCCCAGGGGCGTCTGGCGGCGTTGAACATGCTCGGTCAATCCGAGCCGTTCAACAGCGTGCCGGGCTTCTGGTCCGACCATTATGAATTTGGCTTGCAGACCGTCGGTGTGCTCGCAGCGGATGCGCGAATCATCGAACGGGAAGGCGCTGAAGACGGTTTCCTCCTTTTATACATGGATGCGCACTCGAAGTTGGTGGGCGCCAGCGGTTGGGGCGTCGGCAACAGCGTGGCCAAGGACATCAAACTGTGCGAGCGCCTGATCGAAAGTCAGGTGTCGCTGCCCGTCGAGCAATTGGCCGATGCCAGCGTGTCGTTGAAAGGCTTGTTGCGAGGTGCCCATGCCTGATTTCAATCGTGAATTCGTAGTGTTCCAGTCGATGTGGGCCATGCAGAACGAGCAGGGGGCCTTGCCGTCGCCGCTGGAGGCGCAGTTGACGAAGATCGCCGAAGCGCGTTTCGATGGCGTCACCGATCATTTTTATGAGCCGGTGGCAGCGCGGGAATTGTGGCGCCTGGCCAGCGCGCTGGGTTTGCAGATCGAGGGACAACTGTTCCCCAAGACCGTCGATGACCTGCAACCGGCGCTGGACATCGCCAGTCAGTACGGCTGCCACCACCTGACGATTCAGGCCGATGTGCGACCCCGTACGTTGAAGGAGGCTGTGACCCTGATCGAAGGCTGGCAACGTCTGGCCGAGCAGGTGGACTTCCCGGTGCTCATCGAAACCCACCGCTATCGCATCACCAACGACCTGCATTTTACCCTTGATCTGCTCAAGGCCG
This sequence comes from Pseudomonas sp. NPDC088444, assembly GCF_044900175.1. Taxonomy (NCBI): domain Bacteria; kingdom Pseudomonadati; phylum Pseudomonadota; class Gammaproteobacteria; order Pseudomonadales; family Pseudomonadaceae; genus Pseudomonas; species Pseudomonas sp. NPDC088444. Next base: position 236,517 of record NZ_JBJDNK010000002.1, on the reverse strand, counting down.
TGCCGGACATGAAACTGCTGGCGGACTTGTCGCATTACGTGGTCGGGCGCGAGATGCCGGCCGTCCCGGGTGCCGATGATCAGCAGCAGATCGAAACCATACTGCGCCACAGTTGGGGCTTTCATGGGCGGGTGGCCAGTTGCGAGCAGGTGCAGGTGCCGATCAGCTTCGAGCAGCATCGGCCCTGGGTCGAGCTGTTCAGTCGCTGGTGGACACTGGGGATCGAGGACTGGCTGCGACGTGATCGCGTGCACGGCAGCTTGTCGTTTACTTGCGAGTTGGGGCCACCGCCTTACGCGATCACTGACCGGTTCGGGCGCGACATCACGGACCGTTGGGAAGAGTCGTTGTTGATGAAGATGCTGATCAAAGGGATTTGGGAGCCAGTGTCATCAACGCCATAGCGTGGCGAAACCCAATCCACTACGGCGTTGGCTTCTGCTCTTCATTCACGAGGGCCAGGCATCGCCGAATGCCACTGGGGTAGCACCAGCAAGACTGATCGGTTCAATCAGCGGGCATTGTCGCTCAGAAACGCCTTGACGATGGACTTCGCGGCGGGGTTGACCTTCAAATCCCCCAATTCCTTGGCAGTGAACCATTTGCAGTCGGCGATTTCGTTCATGGGGGTAGGGGTCACCATGAACGTGACCGAGACTTCAAAGACGTGATGCAACACTTCACCGCCTTCAAAGCGGGTCACGAAATCCAGTTCTTCGAGGATCAGCCCGGTCTCTTCACGCAACTCGCGTGCGGCGGCTTGGGCTGGGGATTCGTGGGCCTCGACCTTGCCGCCGGGCAGGGTCCAGCGAGATTTGGGCTTGCGCACATACAAAATGTGGTTGTCCCGTCGGCAAATCACTGTGGCGCGTTGTTTCATTGGATAGTCCCTCCACCGTACAACCCGTGAGATGCGCACAGTGTGCGGATGGTCACGTAGCTGTCACAAAAGCTTCATATAAGGCTTCGAAGCACTAACGGTGCCAATGTTCCCTTTACCTGCCGATATCGGCAGGTATTTTTTATCCTTAACATCCGCAGCTTAGCCGACGCTTCGATTGCACAAGCTGCATTACGGTTACTGTTTTTTGACCGCGGCCTTCTGATGTGGAGCCAGTCTCCCGTGCGGCTTGCAAACTCGGCCTGTGGGAGTCGGCTCCCACAGCGCGGTGTCGACGGGTGCTATCTCTTCCGTGCTCATACGCCCACTTGTGGCGCATCGCGCACAACCCTGGGGCCTCGGTACACAGGGGTTGTGGTGAACGGTAGCGGGGCAAACCCGACCTCGTTCTTCTTTTATGAATCATCCTCTCAGCTAGCCCCTTGATCTCTCGGGCTTTTCGAACGCTGTTGTGTTCTCGCGGTTCTGTGGCACACTTTCTGCTGTCTATTCCGTTGTTACATACTCTGTTCCGCTATAGCGGAATATACACAACCTCGGCGGAGTTCATCCTATGCATCGCGGACCTTCTTTCTTGAAAGCTTGTGCATTCGTACTGGCAGCAACGGCAACGCTGGCGACCACCGCTCAGGCGGCAGACAGCAAGCTCGACAGCGTGCTGCAACGCGGTCATCTGGTGGTCGGCACCGGCAGCACCAACGCTCCGTGGCATTTCCAGGGCGCGGACGGCAAGTTGCAGGGTTTCGATATCGACATCGCGCGCATCGTCGCCAAAGGCCTGTTCAATGACCCGAGCAAGGTCGAATTCGTGGTGCAGTCGTCCGATGCCCGGATTCCGAACCTGCTGACCGACAAAGTGGACATGAGCTGTCAGTTCATCACCGTCACCGCCAGCCGTGCGCAGCAAGTGGCGTTTACCCTGCCGTACTACCGCGAAGGCGTGGCGCTGCTGTTGCCGGCCAACAGCAAATACAAGGAAATCGAAGACCTGAAGGCGGCAGGTGACGGCGTTACCGTTGCGGTGCTGCAAAACGTCTACGCCGAAGAACTGGTGCATCAGGCGCTGCCCAAAGCCAAGGTCGATCAATACGACAGCGTTGACCTGATGTACCAAGCCATCAACTCCGGCCGCGCCGACACCGCGGCCACCGACCAGTCCTCGGTGAAATACCTGATGGTGCAGAACCCCGGCCGCTACCGCTCGCCAGCCTTTGCCTGGAGCCCGCAGACCTACGCGTGCGCGGTGAAACGTGGCGATCAGGACTGGCTGAACTTCGTCAACACCGCGCTGCATGAAGCCATGACCGGTGTGGAATTCCCGACCTATGCGGAATCGTTCAAGAAGTGGTTCGGTGTCGAGCTGCCTACCCCGCAAATCGGTTTCCCGATGGAATACAAATAACGCAGCCTGATCTGAGGGGGACGCCAAGGGCCAGACCTGCGGCGTCCCAGGTACTCCTGACCATGAATTATCAGTTGAATTTTGCAGCGGTCTGGCGGGATTTCCCCAGCCTGCTGGCGGGGCTGGGTCTAGGGCTTGAACTGGCCCTGATCTCGATCGCCATCGGTTGCGTCATCGGCTTGATGGCGGCGTTTGCCATGTTGTCGAAATACCGCGCGTTGCGGGTGGTGTCGTCGGTGTACGTCACGGTGATCCGCAACACGCCGATTCTGGTGCTGATCCTGTTGATCTACTTCGCGCTGCCGACCCTGGGCGTGCGGCTGGACAAGATCCCTTCGTTCATCGTCACCCTGTCGCTGTATGCCGGGGCGTACCTGACCGAAGTGTTTCGTGCAGGCTTGCTCAGCATTCACAAGGGCCAGCGTGAAGCGGGGCTGGCGATCGGTCTGGGTGAGTGGCAAGTGCGCGCTTACATCATCGTGCCGGTGATGTTGCGCAACGTCTTGCCTGCGCTGTCGAACAACTTCATTTCGCTGTTCAAGGACACCTCGCTGGCGGCAGCCATTGCCGTGCCGGAGCTGACCTATTACGCGCGCAAGATCAACGTCGAGAGCTACCGGGTGATCGAAACCTGGCTGGTGACCACGGCGTTGTATGTCGCGGCCTGTTACCTCATCGCCATGCTGTTGCGCTACCTCGAACAGCGCTTGGCGATTCGCCGCTAGGAGGCCCCGGACATGTACGAACAACCGACCTGGTTACAGGAATTGTGGATCGCCCGCGAAGCGCTGTGGAACGGCTTTCTCACCAGCGTGCAGTGCGCGGGGCTGGCGATCATTTGTGGCACCGTGATCGGCGTGTTTGCCGGTCTGATTCTGACTTACGGCAAATGGTGGACACGTCTGCCATTTCGCGCCTATGTCGATTTGATTCGCGGCACGCCGGTCTTCGTGCTGGTGCTGGCCTGTTTTTATATGGCCCCGGCGCTGGGCTGGCAGATCACCGCGTTCAATGCTGGTGCGTTGGGCCTGACGCTGTTTTGCGGCTCCCATGTGGCGGAAATCGTAAGGGGAGCGCTGCAAGCCATTCCCCGTGGCCAACTGGAAGCGGGCAAGGCCATCGGCCTGACATTCAGCCAGTCGCTGAGCTATGTGCTGCTGCCCCAGGCGCTGCGCCAGATCCTGCCGACCTGGGTCAACTCGTCCACCGAGATCGTCAAGGCTTCGACCCTGCTCTCGGTGATCGGCGTGGCCGAGTTGTTGCTCAGCACTCAGCAGGTGATCGCGCGCAATTTCATGACCTTGCAGTTTTACCTGTTCGCCGGATTCCTTTTCTTCGTCATCAACTACGCCATTGAGCTTCTCGGGCGGCAAATCGAAAAACGGGTGGCCTTGCCATGACACAGATTCAAACCGCGACCGCCCCGGCTCTGTTGAGCATCGAAGGGCTGCACAAATCCTACGGCCCCGTCGAAGTGCTCAAAGGCGTGGACCTGAAAATGAACAAGGGCAACGTGGTGACCCTGATCGGCTCCAGCGGCTCGGGCAAGACCACGCTGCTGCGTTGCGTCAACCTGCTGGAAGAGTTTCAGGGCGGGCACATTCGCCTTGAAGGCCAGGACATCGGTTACAGCGACGTCAACGGCAAGCGTGTGCGTCATCCCGAAAAGGTCATTGCCCAACACCGCGCCATGACCGGCATGGCCTTCCAGCAGTTCAACCTGTTTCCGCACCTGACCGCCTTGCAGAACGTCACCTTGGGCCTGCTCAAGGTCAAGAAGCTGCCCAAGGACCAGGCCATCGCGCTGGCCGAAAAGTGGCTGGAGCGCGTCGGTTTGCTGGAACGTCGCAATCACTACCCGGGGCAGCTTTCTGGTGGACAGCAGCAACGTGTGGCCATCGCCCGGGCCATTGCCATGAACCCGAGCCTGATGCTGTTCGACGAAGTGACCTCGGCGCTGGACCCGGAACTGGTCGGCGAAGTGCTCAGCGTGATCAAGGGCTTGGCCGAAGAGGGCATGACCATGTTGCTGGTCACCCACGAAATGCGCTTCGCCTACGAAGTGTCGGACCAGATCGTCTTCATGAACCAGGGCCGCATCGAGGAGCAAGGCCCACCGAAAACCCTGTTCGAGCAGCCGAAATCGGCGCGTCTCGCAGAATTCCTCAAGAACATTCGTTTTTAAACGCTCAACCGAAGGAGAGATTTCATGAGCATTACCCGTTACGGCGCCGGTAGCACCGCAGGTGGCGGCCAGCCACGTCCGTTCGCTCGCGCTGTAGAGGCCGATGGCTGGCTGCACGTGTCCGGCCAGGTGCCTGCCGAGAACGGCGAAATCATCGTCGGCGGCATCGTCGAGCAGACCCACAAGACCATGCAGAACCTGATCGCCATCCTTGATGAAGCCGGTTACGCCCTGGAAGACGTGGTGCGCGTTGGCGTGTGGCTGGAAGACCCGCGGGACTTCTGGAGCTTCAACAAGGTGTTCGGCGAATACTTCAAACCCGAACACGCCCCGGCCCGCGCCTGTGTACAGGCGAACATGATGGTCGACTGCAAGGTCGAGATTGATTGCATCGCCTACAAGAAGAAAGCTTGACTGCGAGTGCAATACCTGTGGGAGCCGGCTTGCTGGCGAAAGCAGAGTGTCGGTAACGCATGAGCCGACTGACACACCGCATTCGCCAGCGAGCCGGCTTCCACAAGCGTATGTCTATCCCTCGGGCCTCGGTAAACTGGCAGCCCTTATCACGAAAAAAGCCGCTCAATGGAAAGCACGACCATGACCGAAGACACCATCAAACGCCGAGCCCGTGGTCTGGATCGGGCGTTCGATATCCTCGACTTCCTCAAGGAAACCGGCACGCCGTTGCGCCCGAATGAAATCGCCAGTGGCATCGGCAGCCCGAAATCGACGGTCTACGAGTTGGTCGCGTCCCTGCTGGAACGGCGCATTCTGGAAAACGTCGGCAAGGACGGCCACGTTTATCTGGGTCGTCAGTTGTACTTTCTGGGTCAGGCGCATTTGCGCCATTTCGACTTCACCCGTGAGGCGGAGGTCAGCCTCGGCGAAATCGTTGAACAGACCCGCGAGACCGCACAGATGTGCCTGCTGAACGGGCGTAAATACACGGTCGCGCTGATGAAAGAGGGCGCCCGGCATTTCCGGATTTCTTCGGACATCGGTGAAGACGCGCCCATCCCATGGACCGCGTCAGGGCGTCTGCTGCTGGGCCACTTGAGCGATCAGGCGATCACTGACCTGATCGATCCCGACGACTTCATCCTCCCGGATGGCCAGCGGCTGCCACTGGACACCTTCCTCAGTGAAATCCGCACGGCCCATGAGGAAGGCTTCTTTTCCTTCAACAGCATTGCCGACACCTTCACCCACTGTTTCGCCGCGCCCGTGCGGGACAAGCAGGGCATCTGCATTGCCACCCTGTGCATCGTCGCGCCTCGGGCCGATGCCAAGACCCACTACGAGCACTATCGGCGTGTATTGATCGACAGCGCGAACGGTCTCGCGCGTCGGGTCAACGATTAACCGGTTTTGTCATTCGTACACGAACAAGAATTCAGGAGAACACCCATGAACATCGCCGCCATCGAGAAAGGCGCCGCCCAGCCGGGCGATCACCTGGTGCGTGACGTCAGCCTGCCTGCGCTGGTGATTCACGACAAAGCGCTGGAACACAACCTGCGCTGGATGCAGAAGTTCGTCAACGACAGCGGCGCGGAACTGGCACCCCATGGCAAGACCAGCATGGTGCCGACGTTGTTCCGCCGCCAACTGGAGCACGGTGCCTGGGGCATGACCCTGGCCAGCGCCACCCAGACCCGTGCGGCTTACAGGGCGGGTGTACGCCGGGTGCTGATGGCCAACCAACTCGTGGGGGCGCCGAACATGGCGATCATCGCCGAGATGCTCGCCGATACCACCTTCGATTTCCACTGCATGGTCGATCACCCGGACAACGTCAACGCCTTGGGGGAGTTCTTCGCCGCCAAGGGCCTGCACCTCAATGTGATGATCGAGTATGGCGTGGTCGGTGGCCGTTGCGGGTGCCGCAGTGAAGAGGAAGTCATGGCCCTGGCCGACGCCATCGCCGCGCAACCGGCGTTGAAACTGACCGGAATCGAAGGCTATGAAGGCGTGATTCATGGCGACCAGGCGATCGCCGGTATTAGGGCGTTCGCCGCGTCGCTGGTACGTCTGGCCGTGACCCTGCAAGACAAGGGTGCCTTTGCCCCGGAGCGTCCCATCGTCACCGCGTCGGGTTCGGCCTGGTACGATCTGATCGCCGAGGAGTTCGACAAGCAGCAAGTCCGTGAGCGCTTCCTCGCCGTGCTGCGCCCTGGCAGCTACGTGGTGCATGACCATGGCATCTATAAAGCAGCGCAATGCTGCGTACTCGACCGTCGTCAGGACCTGAATGAAGGCCTGCAACCGGCACTCGAAGTCTGGGCGCACGTGCAGTCGATGCCGGAGCCGGGCTTTGCTGTGATTGCGCTGGGCAAGCGTGACGTGGCTTTCGACGCTGGGATGCCCAATCCGATCAAGCGCTACAAGGCGGGTGTGGCGCCTGCTCAGGGCGACGACGTCAGCGCCTGCAAGGTGACCGCCGTGATGGACCAACACGCGTTCATGACCGTCGCACCGGGTTGCGAACTGAAGGTGGGCGACATCATTTCCTTTGGCACTTCGCACCCATGCCTGACCTTCGACAAATGGCGCACAGGCTGTTTGGTGGGCGATGACCTGTGCGTCATTGAAACCTTCGAAACCTGCTTCTAAGAGGTCCGCAATGAGCGAACTGATCAGCCACAGCCACCCGCGCGTCGCCTTGATCGGCGAATGCATGATCGAGCTGCAACAACACGCCAACGGCACGATGAAACAAAGCTTCGGTGGCGACACGTTGAATACCGCAGTCTACCTTTCGCGTCTGCTGGGCTCGGCGGCGCAGGTGGATTACGTCACGGCGCTGGGCGACGACAGCTTCAGCGATGCGATGTGTGCGATCTGGGCCGAGGAGGGCATTGGCGTGGGCCGTGTGCAGCGTTTGCCGGGTCGTCTGCCGGGGTTGTATTGCATCCAGACCGACGCCAATGGCGAGCGGCGTTTTCTGTATTGGCGCAACGAGGCGGCGGTGCGTGAGTGTTTCACGGCGCCGTCTGCCGATGCTGTTCTGGCAGCGTTGCCGGAATACGATGTGTTGTATTTCAGCGGCATCACCCTGGCGGTACTGGGTGAAGTCGGCCGCGCGCGCTTGTTGTCGGCATTGGGAGACGCCCGTGATCGCGGCGCCCGCGTGGTGTTCGACAACAACTATCGACCACGGCTGTGGCGCAGTGTCGATCAGGCACGACAGGCGTACCGGGCGATCATGCATGAAGTGGACGTGGCGCTGTTGACCGAGGAGGACGAGCAGGCGTTGTTCGACTATTCGGACACCGAGCAGATCATGGAGGCGTATCCGCGTCTGGGTGAAGTCGTGATCAAGCGCGGTGCGCAGAGCTGTCTGGTACGTGCAGGCGAGCAACGCTATGAGATACCTGCTCTGGCGGTGAGCAAGGTGATCGACACCACGGCGGCAGGGGATTCGTTCAGCGCGGCCTATCTGGCCCGCCGACTGCGCGGTGGAAGCCCGCAGGAAGCGGCTGAAGCAGGGCACGCATTGGCGAGCCTGGTGATTCAGCATCCTGGGGCGTTGATTCCGCGCAGTGTGATGCCGGGGTGAACCCTCTCCCGGCCGCTTCTGGCGTCTCAATCCCGAAAAAACACCTGCACCAAGTGATAGCCAAACTTGCTCTTCACCGGCCCGTGCACGGTGCGTAGGGGCTTCTTGAAAATGATCTGGTCGATCACCGGCACCATCTGACCCGGACGCACTTCGCCCAGATCGCCGCCGCGCTTGCCGGACGGGCAGGTGGAGTATTTCTTCGCCAGGACGTCGAACGCCTCACCTTTGGCGATGCGCTGCTTGAGTTGTTCAGCCTCTTCGGCGGTTTTGACCAGAATGTGCCGGGCTTGAGCCTTCATGATGAAATCGCCTCGATAAAAAAGCCGCGCATTATGCCCTTGTCGGGCAATTTCAGGTAATTTCCTTCATCTCGATGAGGTAAACCTATACCGAACGTTGGTACCGGTCGATGGTCGCATCTGATGTCGACCTGCAGTCTTCTTCAAACCTTTATGTGCGGTGTGACTTATGGATTTCCCGGCGTTGTTGAAGGTGCTTGCCACCCAGGACGGATCGGACCTTTACCTCTCTACCGGCGCGCCACCTTGCGCCAAGTTCAACGGCGTGCTCAAGCCGCTGGGCACCGAAGCCTTCAAACCCGGCGATGTGGCACTGATCGCCGACGGCATCATGGATGCCGAGCAGCGTCAGGACTTCGAGCGTGAACTGGAGATGAACCTGGCGTTCTCGCTGTCGGGTGTGGGGCGATTCCGGATCAACATTTTCAAGCAGCGCAACGAGGTGTCCATCGTCGCGCGCAACATCAAGCTCGACATTCCGAAATTCGAAGACTTGCACCTGCCTGAAGTGTTGCTCGACGTCGTCATGGAAAAACATGGGCTGGTGTTGTTCGTCGGCGCCACCGGATCGGGCAAGTCCACATCGCTCGCCGCCTTGATCGACCATCGCAACCGCCACGCCAGTGGCCACATCATCACCATCGAAGACCCGGTGGAGTTCATCCACAAGCACAAGAAGTCGTTGATCAACCAGCGCGAAGTGGGGGTCGACACCCGCAGTTTCCATGCCGCGCTGAAAAACACCTTGCGCCAGGCACCGGACGTCATCCTGATCGGCGAGATTCGCGACCGGGAAACCATGGAGCATGCGTTGGCGTTCGCCGACACCGGCCATCTGGCGATCTCGACGTTGCACGCCAACAACGCCAACCAGGCGCTGGACCGCATCATCAACTTCTTCCCGGAAGAGCGCCGTCCGCAACTGTTGCAGGACTTGGGCAACAACCTCAAGGCGTTCGTCTCGCAGCGGCTGGTCAAGACCAAAGACGGCAAACGCCGGGCCGCAGTGGAAGTGATGCTCGGCACGCCGACCATTCGTGACCTGATTCACCGTAATGAGTTGACCGAGCTTAAAGGCATCATGGAGAAATCCGCCAACCTGGGGATGAAGACGTTCGACAACGCGCTGTATGACCTGGTGGTGGAAGGCGCGATCAGCGAGGAAGAGGCGCTGAAAAATGCTGATTCGGCGAACAACGTGCGCCTGCGTTTGAAACTGCACAACGAAAATAGCGCGACCGCCATCACCACACCGCCCCCGGCACCGCAGCCTGCTGCGCAGGTGAGTGTGAACGATTGGGGGCTGGTGGATGAGCGGGATGAGCCGGGCGGGCAGGCTTAGCAGACCACCCACGCTGGCGTACGCTGGACCTTTTGTGGGAGGCGGCTAGCTGGCGAACGCTATTTGTCTGGGCTGTATCAGTTGACTGAAACGACGCTTTCGCCAGCAAGCCGGCTCCCACAGGTTTGGTTTCGAGCATGAATCTGTGGTTCGACACGCATCACTGTGGGAGCCAATTGGGTGGCGAAGGCGGTTGCCCGGCCAACATAGAACCTTTCACAGGATCGCGCCCGACCTGTTTAACGCGCCAACCACCCGCCATCAATGTTCCACGCCGCACCGCGCACCTGCGCGCCCGCCTCGCTGCACAGAAACAACGCCAGCTCACCCAATTGCGAAGGCGTGACGAACTCCAGCGAAGGCTGCTTCTCGGCCAGCAAATCATGCTTGGCCTGTTCCAGATCGCCGGTTTCTGCGCCCCGGTCATCAATCTGTTTCTGCACCAGCGGTGTCAGCACCCAACCCGGGCAAATGGCGTTACAGGTGACGTTACTGGTCGCCGTTTCCAGCCCTACGACTTTGGTCAGGCCGATCACGCCGTGTTTGGCGGCCACGTAGGCGGCTTTCCCGGTAGAGCCCACCAGCCCGTGAACCGAGGCGATGTTGACGATCCGCCCCCAACCTTTGGCGCGCATGCCTGGCAGGCACAGGCGCGTGCTGTGGAAGACTGAAGACAGGTTGATGGCAATGATCTTGTCCCAGCTTTCCACCGGGAAGTCTTCCACGGCGTCCACATGCTGAATGCCCGCGTTGTTCACCAGAATGTCCACACCGCCGAATTCCCGTTCGGCGTAAGCGATCATGTCAGCGATCTGCGCGACGTCGCTGACATCCGCCGGATGGTGCCCGACCTTGCCGCCGAACTGCTCAACTTCCTTGATCACCGCCGACGCATCGCCAAAGCCGTTCAACACCAGATTGGCGCCGGCCTTGGCCAGCGTCAGGGCGATGCCCAGGCCGATGCCACTGGTGGAGCCGGTGACCAGCGCGGTTTTGCCTTGCAGACTCATGTTCGATTCCTCATACGATGCCAGTTGCATAGAACGTCGCGATCACCACGAAGACCGCCAGGGTCTTGATGATCGTGATGCCGAAAATATCTTTATAGGCCTCACGGTGGGTCAGGCCGGTGACCGCGAGCAGGGTGATCACCGCGCCGTTGTGGGGCAGGGTGTCCATGCCGCCGCTGGCCATGGCTGCGACCCGATGCAGCACGTCCAGCGGGATGTTCGCGGCGTGGGCGGCGGAGATGAAGCTGTCAGACATTGCCGCCAGCGCGATGCTCATCCCGCCAGAAGCGGAACCGGTAATCCCGGCCAGCAGCGTCACGGTGATCGCCTCGTTGACCAGCGGGTTGGGGATGGACTTGAGCCAGTCCGCCAGTACCAGAAAGCCGGGCAACGAAGCGATCACTGCACCGAACCCATATTCCGATGCGGTGTTCATGGCGGCTAACAGCGCACCGCTGACCGCGCCTTTGCTGCCTTCGGCCAGCTTCGATTTCACGACACCAAAGGCGAACACCAGCACGAAGATGATCCCCACCAGCAGCGCGGCTTCAACGGCCCAGATGGCAGTGATCTTGGAAATGTCGGTGGTGACCGGTGTCGCCATGCCAGGCAACGCCAGCGAATGGGTCTTGCCGTACCACTGCGGAATCCACTGGGTGAACAACAGGTTCATCACACCCACCAACAGTAGCGGCGCGAGAGCGATCCATGGGTTGGGCAGCTTGATGTCTTCGGCGGTTTCCGGTTCGTTGCGCAAGTCGGTGCCATAACCCTCGCCCGCACGCTGGGCCTTGTTGCGCTGGCGCTGGAGAAACAGCATCCCGACGCAGAACACGAACGCTGTGCCAATCAAACCTAGCCACGGCGCGGCCCAGGCGGTGGTGTTGAAAAAGGTCGAGGGGATAATGTTCTGGATCTGCGGCGTGCCGGGCAGGGCGTCCATGGTGAAGGAAAACGCACCGAGGGCGATGGTGGCCGGAATCAGCCGTTTGGGGATATTGCTCTGGCGGAACATTTCGGCGGCAAATGGGTAGACCGCGAACACCACCACGAATAGGGACACGCCGCCATACGTGAGCAGGGCGCAGACCAGCACGATCACCAACATGGCTTGTCGGGTGCCCAGTACCTTGATGGCGGCTGCCACGATGGAGCGGGAAAAGCCTGATAGCTCGATCAATTTGCCGAAGACGGCGCCCAGCAGGAACACCGGGAAATAGAGTTTGACGAAGCCAACCATCTTGTCCATGAACACGCCGGTAAAGGCCGGTGCCACGGCGGACGGATCGGTCAGCAACACGGCGCCAAGGGCCGCGATAGGCGCGAAGAGAATAACGCTGTAACCACGGTAAGCAGCCAGCATCAGCAGCGCGAGCGCTGCCAGGGCGATGATCACACTCATCGAGTGTCTCCTGTTGTTTTTGTTATTAACGCGGTCGAGCCGCTTGACAGGAGGTATAGCCAGTTTTATGCCAGTTGGCTAAGTAATTGATTTTCAGGTAATTAAAGTTAGCCAATCAAAGCTTTCTGGAAATTTGTCCAGTTTTTGAGACTGTGCGCTTCATCCTCGTAGCGGTCTGGCTTGCCGGCGGTAGCGTCCTCACCTTCGCTGCCGGCGGCAAGCAGGACTGCTACAGGATTTTCATAGGAAGTCTAAAAAATGAGACAGAATGTCTCTCTAACGAGACTCAGCGATCCCCAACGCCGCCATCTTCTTGTACAGCGTCGACCGCCCCAGCCCCAACTGACGCGCCGCCAGCACCACGTTGCCGCGACATTGCGCCAGTTTTGCCTGGATCAGTTCTCGATCGAAGCGCTCTCGCGCCTTGCTGTAGGTCTCAGTCGATTCGGTGGCGGATTGCACGGCCGAGGAAGGGGCTTCAGCGGGAATCAGCGTGCCAATGGCGGTGTGCATGTCACGCGCACTCAAATGCAGGTCATCGCTGAGCAACGCGGCGCGCTCAAGTACGTTGCGCAATTCGCGGATGTTGCCAGGCCAGGCGTGTCGGGCGAGGGTCGCGAGGGCATCCGGGGTCAGTTCATGCTGGCTGCGCAGCTCTTCCAGAATGGCCTCACTCAAGGCTGGCAGGTCATCCAGACGCTCGCGCAAAGGCGGCACCTCGATCGGCAGGACATTCAGGCGGTAATACAAATCGGCGCGGAATTCGCCGCGTTTGATCGCCGCCTCAAGGTCCGTGGACGTGGCCGCGATCAGGCGTATATCGCTTTTGATCATCTCGTTGGAGCCGACCGGCTCGTACTCTTTTTCCTGCAACACCCGCAGCAACTTGCTTTGCAGGGGCAGGGGCATGTCACCAATTTCGTCGAGAAACAGCGTGCCGCCTTCGGCCAGGTACAGTTTGCCCTGTCGGCCTCGGCGATCAGCGCCGGTAAACGCACCGGGCGCCGTGCCGAAGAACTCGGCTTCAAGCAGGGTTTCCGGAATTGCCGCGCTGTTGATGCTGACGAAAGGCTTGTGCGCCCGGGGCGAGGTGTTGTGAATGGCATGGGCTAGCAGCTCCTTGCCGGTACCGGTTTCGCCCAGCAGCAGGACCGGCGATTCGGTACTGGCGCTGCGACGGGCGCGACGTTTGACTTCAAGGCTCGCCGCGCTCGTACCAATGAAATGCGCAAAACTGTATTTGGCCTGCCGGGCACGCAGCAGCGAGCGGGTCGAGGCCAGTTCCTGTTGCATGCTCAGGTAGCGTTTGAGCAACGGCGACAGGGCATGCAGTTCGTCGAACAAGGCAAAACCGATGGCGCCGATGACACCGCCAAGGTCGTCATGGATCGGCAAGCGCATGACCACCAGCGGGTCTTTGGCGGTGTCCATCATGTCCAGCAGGATGGGCTGGCCGTTGCTCGCCACTTGGCGCAGCAAGCTGCCGGGGATCACTTTCTCGCAGGGCTGGCCGACGGCACGGCTGGCGTCGTCGAGGCCGAAGCGCCGGGCATAGCGCTCGTTGATCCAGACAATACGGGCCTCTTTGTCGACGATCACCGTTCCTTCGCTGGACTGCTCGATGATTTCAAACAGCGAACGGATCGCGAGCCGACGTACGCGCCGGTAGTCCTTGAGGCTGTCACTGTCTTTCATGCACTGTTCCGTCGGTTCCGTTCCGGCATCTGGCCGCACAGACTGCTGGTGATCGCTTTTATTCAGTTGAAACCCGGATGTGCCGCTGCCAGCAATTCCTTGGTGTACGGATGCTGGGGCGCGTCGAACACATCGTGACTGGCGCCACGTTCGACCACCTTGCCGTCCTTGACCACGATCAGATCGTGCGCCAGTGCCCTGACCACCGCCAGATCGTGGCTGATGAACAGGTACGTCAGGCCATGCTTCTCCTGCAACTGACGCAACAACGCCACCACCTGTTTTTGCACGGTACGATCCAGCGCCGACGTGGGTTCGTCGAGCAGAATCAGGGCAGGTTTAAGCACCAGAGCGCGGGCGATGGCGATGCGTTGCCGTTGACCGCCGGAAAATTCGTGCGGGTAGCGGTGCCGACTCAACGGGTCGATCCCGACTTCCTCCAGCACGCGAACCACCTCGGCTTCGCAGCACACCTTGTCCAGTTCGCTGTGAACCTCCAGACCCTCGCTGATGATCTGCGCCACCGACATGCGCGGGCTGAGACTGCCGTAAGGGTCCTGAAACACCACTTGCATCTGCTTGCGCCACGGACGCATCTGTTTCTGGTTCAGGTGGTCCAGCGCGTGACCCTTGAAGCGGATACTGCCACGGGACTCCAGCAAACGCAGGATTGCCTGACCAAGTGTCGATTTGCCCGAACCCGACTCACCGACGATGCCCAGCGTCTTGCCGCGCTCGATGCTGAGGCTGATGTCGTCGACGGCCTTGAGGTACTCGACGTGGCGATTGAAAATCCCGCCCCCCAACGAGAACCAGACGCGCAGATTGTCCACTTCAAGGACTTTCTCGCGGGTGTCCCGTGGCAGGGGTTCGCCCGCCGGTTCAGCATCCAGCAGCAGGCGGCTGTAAGGGTGTTGCGGGTGCTTGAACAGGCTCTGGCAGTTGGACTGCTCGACAATCTCACCGGCGCGCATCACACAGACCTTCTGGGCGATGCTGTGCACCAGGTTGAGGTCGTGGCTGATCAACAGCAGCGACATGTTGAGACGTTGCTGTAACGCCTTGAGCAATAACAGGATTTTTCGCTGGACGGTCACGTCCAGTGCGGTCGTGGGTTCGTCGGCGATCAACAGTTCCGGCTCGCAGGCCAGGGCCATGGCGATCATCACTCGCTGACGCTGCCCACCGGACAGCTCATGGGGATAGGCCTTCAGGCGCTTCTCGGGGTGCTGAATGCCGACCATTTCCAGCAATTCGAGGATGCGCGCCTGCGCTGCTTTGCCACTCAGGCCTTTGTGCAACAACAGGGTCTCGCCAATCTGCTTGGCCACGGTGTGCAAGGGGTTCAGCGAGGTCATCGGCTCCTGAAAGATCATGCCGATCTGGTTGCCGCGAATCTGGCGCATCATTTTGCCGTCGGCCCCCAGCAGTTCCTGCCCGCGGTAGCGGATGCTGCCGGTGCTGACCGTTCCGGATTGCGGCAGCAGTTGCAGGATCGAGTGGGCGGTGACGGATTTGCCTGACCCCGACTCACCCACCAAGGCCAGACACTGCCCGGCAGGGATATCGAGGCTCAGGTTTTTAACCACCGTGTTGCCATTGAACGAGACTGACAAGTCGCGGATTTCAATCAGGTTTTCAGACATGTCAGGACCTCGGGTCGAAGGCGTCACGCAACGCCTCGCCAATGAACACCAGCAGCGACAGAATCAGCGCCAGCGTGAAGAAAGCCGTGAAACCGAGCCAGGGCGCTTGCAGGTTCTGCTTGCCCTGGCCGATCAACTCGCCCAGCGAAGCACTGCCTGCGGGCATGCCGAAGCCCAGAAAATCCAGCGCGGTGAGGGTCGAGATGGCGCCCGTCAGAATGAACGGCAGGTAGCTCAGCGTCGCGTTCATGGCGTTGGGCAGGATGTGTCGCAATATCACTTTTCGGTCGTCCAGACCCAGCGCCCGCGCCGCTTTCACGTACTCCAGGTTGCGGCCACGGAGGAATTCGGCGCGCACCACGTCCACCAGTGCCAGCCACGAAAACAGGGCCATGATCCCCAGCAACCACCAGAAGTTCGGCTCGACGAAACCTGACAGGATAATCAGCAGGTACAGCACCGGCAGGCCCGACCAGACCTCCAGCAAGCGCTGACCGATCAGATCGACCCAGCCGCCGTAGTAGCCTTGCAACGCCCCCGCGGCGATGCCGATCAGGGCGCTGATGACCGTCAGGGCGAGGGCGAACAGGATCGACACCCGAGAACCGAAAATCACCCGGGCCAGCACGTCGCGCGCCTGATCATCCGTCCCTAGCCAGTTGATTTCGGAAGGTGGACTGGGCGCGGGTTTGTTCAGATCGTAGTTGGGCGTGTCTTCGCTGAACGGGATCGGCGGGAACAGCATCCAGCCATCGCCCTTGCTGATCAGTTGGCGCACGTAGTCGCTGCGGTAGTCCGGCTGGAAGGGCAGTTGCCCGCCGAACTCCTGCTCGGTGTAGCGTTTGAAGGCAGGGAAGTACAGTTCGTGTTGATAACTGAGCACCAAGGGTTTGTCGTTGGCGATCAGTTCGCCGCACAGGCTGATGACAAACAGGCCGCAAAACAGCCACAGCGACCACCAGCCACGGCGGTTGTTGCGAAAACGCTCGAAACGTCGGCGAGCCACCGGAGACAGTCTGCGCATCAGGCGTTCCTCGCGCTGAAGTCGATTCGGGGGTCGACCAGGGTGTAGCAGATGTCCCCGACCAGTTTGATCAGCAGCCCGAACAGGGTAAAGATGAACAGCGAGCCGAACACCACCGGATAGTCCCGGGACACAGCCGCTTCGTAACTCATGCGCCCGAGGCCATCGAGGGAGAAAATCACCTCGATCAGCAGTGATCCGGCAAAGAACACGCTGATGAACGCCTGGGGAATGCCCGCCACCACCAGCAGCATCGCGTTGCGGAACACATGCCCGTACAGCACGCGACGCTCACTCAGGCCCTTGGCCCGTGCGGTGACCACGTATTGCCGGGTGACTTCGTTGAGAAACGAGTTCTTGGTGAGAATGGTCAACGTCGCGAAGCCACCGATCACCAGCGAGGCCACCGGCAGGACCAGGTGCCAGAAATAATCGGCAATCTTGCCCAACGTGGTCATCTGATCGAAGTTTTCCGACACCAGGCCACGCACCGGGAACCAGCTCAACGATGTGCCGCCTGCGAAAAGCACCACCAACAGCATCGCGAACAGAAAGGCGGGCATCGCGTAACCGATCACAATGGCCGTGCTGCTCCAGATGTCGAAATGGCTGCCGTGCTTGACCGCCTTGCGAATGCCCAGCGGAATCGACACCAGATAGGTGATCAACGTCGCCCATAGCCCCAGTGAAATAGAGACCGGCATCTTTTGCAGGATCAGGTCGGTGACCTTGGCGCCACGGAAAAAACTGTTACCGAAATCCAGCCGTGCATAGTGACTGAGCATCAGCCACAGGCGTTCGTGCAGCGGCTTGTCGAAGCCGTATTGGTGCTCGATTTCCTTGATCAGTTTGGGGTCCAGGCCCCGACTGGCGCGGGATTGGCCCGCGTTCATGGTTTCCGTGTGTCCGGCGCCAATCGTGCCGCCCGCCACACCTTGCAGCTTGGCGATAGCCTGCTCTACCGGGCCACCGGGAGCCGCCTGCACGATGAAAAAGTTCACCAGCAAAATGGCGAACAGCGTCGGAATGATCAGCAGCAGGCGCCGCATCAGATAGCCGAACATCACTTCATCTCCCAAGGCAGGGCCGAATTGCCACGTTGCTGGGCAAATTGGTCTTTGGTCAGCGCTTGCGGACTCAATTCCCACCAGGTGTCGATGGCTTCACTGTTGGCCGCCTGTACCTTGGGAATGCCGAAGCGGTTCCACCACACGGTTGATGAGCCGGGCGGGTAATAGTTGGGAATCCAGTAAAAACCCCATTGCAACGTGCGGTCCAGTGCGTGGGCATAATCGATCATGGCCGGTTTGCTGTCGGCCTTGGCCAGGCCTTCGATCAGGCTGTCAACGGCCGGGTCTCGCAGCACCATGTAGTTGCTGGAGCCTGAGTCCCGGGCCACTTTAGAGCCGAAGTTGTTGTACAGCTCCAGGCCGGGAGAGGTCGAAACGCCGTAACCGGTGACGATCATGTCGTAATCCCGTGCCATGACCCGGTTCAGGTACTGCGCGGAGTCGATGCGACGGATTTCGAAATCGATGCCGATCTGTGCAAGATTGCGCTTGTACGGCAGCAGAATCTTCTCGAAACCGCTTTGGCCATTGAGGAAGGTGAAACTCAGCGGCTCGCCTGCGGCATTCACCAGTTTGTCGCCTTTCGGCATCCAGCCCGCCTCTTCGAGCAACGCCAGCGCCTGTAGCTGTTTATCGCGAATGAAGCCGCTGCCATCAGTTTTCGGGGTATGAAACACCGTGGTGAACACTTCCGGCGGAACCTGGCCGCGCAGCGGTTCAAGAATCTTCAGCTCGGACTCGCTCGGCAGCTCAGTGGCCGCCAGATCGCTGTTGGAAAAATAGCTGTTCTGACGCACGTAGCCGTTGCGCATCATCTGTTTGTTGGTCCATTCGAAGTCCCAGAGCATGGCCAGCGCTTCGCGCACGCGGCGGTCCTGAAACTTGGGTCGGTCCAGATTGAACACGAAGCCCTGGGAGCTTTGTACCGCCCCCGGTGCCAGTTGCCCGCGTTGCAGGCGGCCTTCGGTCAGGGCCGGGCTGTCGTAACGCACCGCGTAGCCGGTGGCGGAATATTCGCGGTTGTAATCGTAACCGCCGCCCAGCAAAACTTGGCGAGCGACGTCGGTGTCGCCGAAATACTCGACGCTGAAGTGATCGAAGTTGTACAGCCCGCGATTGACTGGCAGGTCCTTGGCCCACCAGTCAGGATTACGTTCGAAGGTGATGCTGCGGCCCGGATCGACCTTGCCGATGCGATAGGGACCACTGCCCACTGGAATCTCGAAACCGCCGCCGTTGGCGAAATCCTTGTCCTTCCAGTAATGCTCCGGAAACACCGGCAACGACGCCAGGTCCAGGGGCAGGGTGCGGCTCTCGTTGCTCTTGAAATCGAAACGGATCGTGGTCGGCGATTCCACTTCAACGCCCTGAACGTCGCCGAACTCGGTGCGATACGACAGGCTGCCCTGGGTCATCAGCAGGTTATAAGTGAAGCGCACGTCCTCGGCCGTGATAGGCGTGCCGTCGGAAAACGTTGCCTTGGGGTTGAGATAGAAGCGCAGCGACATGCCATCCGGCGCCCGCTCCATTTTTTCGGCGATCAGGCCGTAGACGGTGTAAGGCTCGTCAAGAGACTTGAACGCCAAGGGCGAGTAAAGGAGGCCATTGACCTGAGAGACGCCGGTCCCTTTATCGATGTACGGCATGATGTGGTCGAACTGACCGATTTCCTGCGCCGAACGGCGCATGCTGCCGCCTTTTGGGGCATCGGGGTTCACGTAGTCGAAATGCTTGAAGTTCGCCGGGTAACGCGGCGCTTCGCCGTACACGGTCAAGGCATGTTGCGGTGCGGCGGACAGGGACTGAAAACCCGAAACCAGGAGGAGTGTTGCAGCCATCAGCGATGAAAAAACAAAACGCATTACACAAATCCTGACTGACGTTGCGGCACAACATCAGGGTTGAAGGTCATGGGCCAACGATTGCCGTCTGCCCGGTGGTTTTTTCCGTTTGTTCTTGTTCGTTACCTCCGGTGGCAAGGTACCGGAATACCGTGATCTTTGTAACCGCACGTTGCTTGTGGTGGCTGAACGCTCCAAGCGTGAACAGGCGCTGCGCGCGCGTATGCGGGTAAACATCCGTGAACGAGCCAAAATAAAGCAAGTTCTTTGCCGGAATCGATACAGCACCGGTTTGCGGCGCACTAAATAGAAACGGCCCGCTTTTCAGGGCGAGCCGTTTCGAGATGTCCGCTGCAGGATCAATCCTGACGGCTGGTCACTTCCAGCAAGTGATACCCAAACTGGGTTTTCACCGGACCTTGCACCACATTGACCGGGGCGCTGAAGACCACGGTGTCGAATTCCTTGACCATCTGGCCCGGACCGAAAGAGCCCAGGTCACCGCCTTGGCGGCTCGATGGGCAACTGGAGTTGGCACGAGCCACTTCTGCGAAGTCAGCTCCGCCTTCAATCTGAGCCTTGAGCTCGTTGCATTTTTCTTCGGTGGATACAAGGATGTGGCGGGCAGTGGCTTTAGCCATGGGAAGGTTACTCCTGTGAAAAAGGGAAGAGCCTACCGGATTAAGTGCAGGTTTTCTCGAGGAAAGTTCCGACGGATGCGCCGATAACGCGATTGGGGCTGTCAGTAAGGTCGACAGGCAGTCAGCAGGCGTGGGCGTTCGCCTGCTTCCCTCAGCCACGGGCTTATCTGTAGCGCAGTTTGTCGACCGCATCGCGCAGCAACCGTTCGGTGCCTTCCCAGCCCAGGCAGCCGTCAGTGACGGAAACGCCATAGCGCAGCGATTCGCTCAAAGGCTGGCAGCCTTCGAACAGGTGGCTTTCAAGCATCATGCCGATCAGGGTGCGATCACCCGCCAGGCGCTGCTGCAATACGTCGTTGAACACCTGTGGCTGACGCAGCGGGTCCTTGCCGCTGTTGGCATGGCTGCAATCGACCATGATTCGCGCTGCGATGCGATTTTTGTCCAGGCTCGCGTTGACGCGGGCAACGCTGTCTGCGTCGTAGTTCGGCCCGGCATGACCACCGCGCAATACGATATGCGTGTCCGGGTTGCCTTGAGTCTCGATGATCGCCGGATGACCGTGGCGATCGACACCGAAATGACGATGGGCGTGAGCGGCAGAGCGGATCGCATCGCAAGCCACTGAAACGCCGCCGTCCGTGCCGTTCTTGAAGCCGACGGGCATGTGCAGGCCGCTGGCCATCTCACGGTGAATCTGCGATTCGGTGGTGCGCGCGCCGATGGCGACCCAGCTCAGCAGGTCATCGAAATAACCGGCGGCCATGGGCTGAAGCAACTCAGTGGCGATGGGCAGGCCGAGGCCAATCATTTCGCGCATCAATTGCCGCGACAGCGTCAGCCCGCCGACCATATCATCGCTGCCATCCAGATGCGGATCGTAAGCCAGGCCTTTCCAGCCTACGGTGGTGCGCGGTTTTTCAACGTAGGCACGCATCACCAGCAGCATCTGGTCGCTGACGTCGGTGGCCAGATTCGCCAGACGCTCGGCGTATTCGAGAGCCGATTGCGGATCGTGGATCGAGCAGGGGCCAACGACCACCAGCAATCGGGTGTCTTCCCCGTTGAGAATGGCGCGCACCGATTGGCGGTGGCTGGCGACTTGGGCGTTTAAAGCGGCGTCCAGTGGCAACTGGTTTTTCAGAGCCAGTGTACTGGGCAGGCGCAGGGGAGCAGGGTGGCTGTCGATCAGGGTGACAGGGTGGCTTGGCAGGTCTGACAGATTTTTTGCAGCGACGGACGAATTCATGAGCAGGGCTTCCTGGTCGGCGGGCGTTTCCCGCGCGGACCTACTGGGGTGTTCGACAAAGGGTCGTGAGGGCTGTACGTGTTGATTCGCCACCTGTGAGTGACCGATCGGAGGCGGCAGGCTGTCCCGAACGGAGGTTGCTAAATCGCCATGCAAAGTCGATGTCGCTGCGGTAATAGGTGCTGTAGTTCATGTGATGTTTCCTCGATTCGAAGCGTTGATCAGTGTGTTGAAGCCAAAAAAACAAAACCCCCGGTCGGGAGGCCGACCGGGGGTTAGAGTGTTCTCTGGTGGCGTCCCGTGATTCGTGGGCGCCGTTTGGGTATCAGGCGCGCCAGTGGCTAAACCAATACCCATAAAAATAAGAAGCCGGGGAGCCAGCGGTGGTTGCTTCCCATGCAGCCAGCGTCGCCGCCTGACGCGAGGCGTCGGCAGAGTGTGCAGGCTGTGAAAGGATGGAAAGCAACATGGTTTGTCTCCGTGGAATGTCGGCGAGCTTACTTCAGGCGCATGCGGACGATCAATTGGAAATTTCAATGATCATGATTGAGGTGAGTCTGAATCGTGGCCAGACTGGAGTCGCCTGAGGCTGGAAAGAGTAATGCAGCGATGAGAGCGGCACTGAAAGAGCGAAGACTTCGTCTGTCTCCGGCCAAGGCCGAGGATCTTGCGTTTGCACGAGAGCTGACCCGCGCCAACATGCGAGAATATTACGCCCGTTATGGATTGATCTGGCAGCCGGATGCATTCGACGCTCAATGGTGGACCCGTGAAAGTTATCTGGTTGAAAAAGAAGGCGCAGTGATTGGCTTTCTGGGGCTGACCATTGAGCGCGGATATTTATATGTGCGCGATATCCAGTTGATCGAGGCTCATCGTGGCGAAGGGGTAGGGGCATGGGTCATGGATCGCGTCTCGCAGATGGCCAGAGACAGAGGGTGTGGGCGTACTCGTTTGAAAGTGTTCAAGAGCAACCCGGCGACTGACTTGTACTTGAGGCTGGGTTACACCTTTGCGGGAGAGGAGTCAGCGCTATTCTGGATGGAACGCGTCGACTAGCGTTCAGTTGTCGTTACTCCAACTGAACGCTCGCATACTCTCTTTTGCGAAGAATATTCCTACATGAACAAAGCCGAAAACAACTTATTCCAAGGATATGTCTGACTTAGTCGACGGCGATGTCGGTATTACGCCGATCTTCATTCCTAATAGCACCGCAACTTTATGGGATTCGCCGCGACGACCTTTCTTACGGCCAGAAAGAATCTGGTAAGTCGTGGCCGGGTCAACGCTGTTTTCCCGGGCAAACTCTTGAACAGATTTACCCTGTTGTTCCAGCCAGGCCTTGGCTTGTGCTGCGGTGCGTATTCCGGGCATAGTTCAAAACCGTTCAAGTCTGTTTAAATTTATCTGGATTCTACCATTCGTAAGGATGGGGTCAACAAGGTTGTGCATTCAAATGAGTGGAATTGGAGCCCGTCTTAGGGAAGAACGCGAGCGCTTGGGGTTATCACAACGAGCGTTTGGAGAAATCGGCGGTGTCGAGCCCAATGCGCAGGGTAAATACGAAAATGGTGACCGCACGCCCAAGGCCGATTATCTGGCAGCCGTCGCGGCGAAGGGCGTCGATGTCCTGTATGTACTGACCGGTTCGCGGACACCCGCGCCAATCGAAAACCTCAGTGAAGTGGAAGAGTGGGTGCTGGGCAGCTACAGAACGCTGGTCAAAGAAGATCAGGATGCCATTCGGCGCCTGACCACCACGCTGGCCGAATACAAGGCCACCTACGCGCCTGAAAAAAAGCCTGAACCGGAGGAGGACTGAGTTCGCTCGCAAGCGTGCGTTTGAAGATTTTTTGCAAGTTCAGTGGTCGGTAATGCTAGCGTGTCAGTATCTTTACAGACCATCTGTCATGGCCAGTCGAACAACGTTTTCGCGCTAGGTCATGCACTTTCTTTTTGCTAAGGTGGCGAGCATTCGTCATAAATCGTTCCGTGAGGTGTCTGCTTGATTAGGGTGCTGGTTGTCGATGACCATGATCTGGTTCGGACAGGTATCACGCGCATGCTGGCGGACATCGACGGTCTTCAGGTCGTTGGGCAGGCCGAATCCGGTGAGGAGTCTCTCAAGAAGGCTCGTGAGCTTAAACCGGATGTCGTCCTGATGGACGTGAAAATGCCTGGCATCGGCGGGCTGGAGGCCACGCGTAAATTGATACGCAGCCACCCTGACATGAAAGTGGTGGCTGTGACCGTGTGCGAGGAAGATCCGTTTCCCACGCGGCTGTTGCAGGCGGGCGCCGCCGGGTATATGACCAAGGGTGCAGGACTGACGGAAATGGTTCAGGCCATTCGCCTGGTGTTCGCCGGCCAGCGCTACATCAGCCCGCAGATTGCCCAGCAATTGGCGTTGAAATCGTTTCAGCCACAAACCAGCAACTCGCCGTTCGACCTGCTCTCCGAGCGGGAAATCCAGATCGCCCTGATGATCGTTGGCTGCCAAAAAGTGCAGACCATTTCCGACAAGCTTTGCCTTTCTCCCAAAACCGTGAACACTTACCGTTACCGCATCTTCGAGAAACTGTCGATTGGCAGTGACGTAGAGCTGGCTTTGCTGGCTGTCCGTCACGGCATGGTCGATGCCAGCGCCTGAAATGAACCCACCGTTTGATCCCAGCGCTTTTTTGGCCACTTGCAGTGGCCGTCCTGGCGTGTATCGCATGTTCGATGCCGACGGGCGGTTGCTGTATGTCGGCAAGGCCAAGAACCTTAAGAAGCGTCTTTCCAGCTATTTCCGCAAGACAGGGCACGCGCCAAAGACCGGTGCGCTGGTTGCGCGCATCTCCCAGATCGAAACCACCATCACCGCCAACGAGACTGAGGCGCTGTTGCTGGAGCAGACGCTGATCAAGGAAACGCGGCCGCCGTACAACATTCTGTTGCGTGACGACAAATCCTACCCTTATGTGCATTTGTCCGACGGCGAGTTTCCGCGTCTGAGCATTCATCGTGGTGCCAAGAAAGCGAAAGGGCGGTATTTCGGGCCATATCCGAGCGCCGGAGCGATTCGCGAAAGCCTGAGCATTCTGCAAAAGACCTTTCATGTGCGTCAGTGCGAAGACAGCTTCTACAAGAACCGCACGCGCCCTTGCCTGCAGTATCAGATCAAGCGCTGCAAGGCGCCGTGCGTCGGCTTCGTCGAGCCTCTGGTTTATGCCGAAGATGTGCGTCACTCGGTCATGTTCCTGGAAGGGCGCAGCAATGCGTTGAGTGACGAACTCAATGCGTCGATGGAAAAGGCCGCGATGGCCCTCGATTTCGAGCACGCTGCCGAATTACGCGATCAGATCGCGTTGCTGCGCCGAGTTCAGGACCAACAAAGCATGGAAGGCGGAACCGGTGATGTCGATGTGGTGGCGGCATTCGTCAACCCGGGTGGGGCGTGCGTGCACTTGATCAGCGTACGGGGCGGCCGGGTGCTGGGCAGCAAGAACTTTTTCCCCCAAGTCGGCATTGAAGAAGAGGTCGGCGAAGTCATGTCGGCATTTCTGGCGCAATACTTTCTGGGCGGTGGCGAGCGCGAGCTGCCGGGCGAGGTGATCGTCAACGTGGTCAACGAAGATTTCCCGGCGTTGATCGAAGCCATCGAGGCGTCCCGTGGTCGCGAGATCACCATCAGCCATCGGGTGCGCGGCACGCGGGCACGCTGGCAGCAACTGGCGGTCACCAACGCCGAGCAGGCACTGGCAGCGCGCCTGGCGAACCGACAACACGTTGCCGCCCGGTTCGACGCATTGGCAGACGTGCTCAAGCTCGACGAGCCGCCGCAACGTCTTGAGTGCTATGACATCAGCCATTCCAGCGGCGAGGCGACGGTCGCATCGTGCGTGGTCTTTGGTCCTGAAGGGCCGATCAAGTCAGACTACCGTCGTTACAACATCGAAGGCGTGACAGCCGGCGATGATTATGCGGCCATGCATCAGGCGCTCACCCGGCGCTTTGGCAAGATCAAGGACGGGGAAGGGAAGCTCCCGGACATTTTGCTGGTGGACGGCGGCAAAGGGCAGTTGAACATGGCGCGCGAGGTCATGAATGAGCTGGCGGTGCCCGATCTTATCTTGCTGGGCGTGGCGAAAGGTACGACGCGTAAGGCCGGTTTCGAGACGCTGTACCTCAACGAAGCGGCCAACGAATTCACCCTGCGTGGAGACTCTCCTGCGCTGCATTTGATTCAGCAGATCCGCGACGAGGCTCACCGCTTTGCGATTACCGGGCACCGTGCTCGTCGAGGCAAGACCCGTCGCACCTCGACGCTGGAAGGCGTGGCAGGGGTGGGGCCGACACGGCGTCGCGACCTGTTGAAGCACTTCGGCGGGTTGCAGGAATTGTCCCGCGCGAGCATTGAAGAAATCGCCAAGGCGCCTGGAATCAGCAAAAAGCTTGCAGAGTCGATTTATGCCAGCCTGCACAGCGAGTAGAATGCCCGCTCACCTTGTAGCCAGTTGTGCCAATGAATATCCCTAATCTGATCACCGTATTACGTGTCTTGCTGATTCCGATCTTCATTCTGTTGTTCTATCTGCCGTATCACTGGAGCTACATGGCGGCCAGTTCTGTTTTCGCGTTGGCGGCTGCCACTGACTGGCTGGACGGCTATCTGGCTCGTCGTCTCGAACAAAGCACGCCGTTTGGTGCGTTTCTGGATCCGGTGGCCGACAAGCTGATGGTGGCCGTGGCACTGGTATTGCTCGTTCAGGTCCACGCCAACTTCTGGTTGACGATGCCTGCGGCGGTGATCATTGGGCGTGAGATCGTGATTTCCGCACTGCGCGAGTGGATGGCAGAAATCGGGGCGCGTGCTCAGGTGGCCGTGTCGAATCTGGGTAAATGGAAAACGGCAGCGCAAATGCTGGCGCTGGTGATTTTGTTAGCCAACCCGCCGGCGTTTACCTTTTGGGTAGTGATCGGGTATGTGTTGCTGATGGTGGCAGCAGGGCTGACGCTGTGGTCGATGATGCAGTATTTGCGGGCGGCTTGGCCGCACTTGCGGATAACCGCCGAAGAAAAATAAGTATTTTTAAATCAAGGGGTTGACGGGGTCATTTGAATCTATAGAATGGCGCCCACACCAAGCGGGAATAGCTCAGTTGGTAGAGCACGACCTTGCCAAGGTCGGGGTCGCGAGTTCGAGTCTCGTTTCCCGCTCCAGTTTGTACGCATTGAGCGCTAGCGGTTAGAGTGCTGAATGTTTGGGGCCGAGTAGCAAAATGGTTATGCCGCGGATTGCAAATCCGTTTACGCCGGTTCGATTCCGACCTCGGCCTCCACTATAAATGAGCTCTGTAGATCGTTGATTTACAGAGCTTTTTTATTTGCACTGAACATGCATGTCAGACGCATTTTGAAGCGTTTCAAGCTTGCTTCAATGAGTGGGGATGTATATATTCCCACCTCTTGTCGGTACACGCGGTCTCCCAAGTTTTCGGGATTGCATGTCTGGCCCGCAACATTGCCCTGATGGTGAAATTGGTAGACACACCGGACTTAAAATCCGTCGTCCGAAAGGATGTGCCGGTTCGACTCCGGCTCGGGGCACCATCTAAAGCAAGGGTTGCAGAGACGCGGCCTTTGGTTTCTCTCTCTGTGGCTGGTCCGCAATCACTTCGCCGGAGTGATCTTTTTCTCCTTCCTGTCTTGGACGTGTTTCGCTGTCATCACGACGGTAGCATGCCCTGTTTGTTGTTCGTAGCGTGCGTGGGCGGCCTTGAGCATCGCACTCGCTGTGCGCGCACTTCATCGGCCAGTCGTTGAAGTCGGCTGAAAGAATCAGTAACGTTCGCTGGATGACAGATCAAGGAGGAACTGGCGATGACGTGCGTCATTTGCGATCTACAGGACAGAGAGATTTCCACCGTTGGCCAATTCGCGGTCAGACACTGCAAAGAGTGCGGCTTTTACGGTATGCCGGGTGAGCTGTTTGAACAGCTTAAGGCCACCGGTCAGCGCCTCAATCTCGAACGAACCAAAGCGTTTTTGACGTCTTGTCGCAGCAGCCAGCAGCCGCCGTGGATTTCGGCTGAAGATGCGGCAGCTCATTCGCTGATTGAACAGGGCTATTGACCATTGGGCAAAATCCTCACGAATGTCCGAGGGCCTTGTCGAGAAACGGTGCAGTCCGACTTTCTTTGCTCGTGACAACCTGTTCCGGCGCACCACTGACGACAATCCTCCCGCCCTGATCGCCTGCGCCCGGCCCGATATCGATTACCCAGTCGCTTTGTGCCACGACGCGCATTTCGTGTTCCACGACGATGACGGTATGGCCATTGTCCACCAGCGTATTCAATTGCTTGAGCAGCCGATCGACGTCGCTCGGGTGCAGGCCCGTAGTGGGCTCATCCAGCACATAGAGTGTGGCGCCCCGCGCATTGCGTTGCAGTTCCGTCGCCAGCTTGATGCGTTGCGCTTCGCCGCCGGAAAGTTCAGTGGCAGGTTGTCCGAGGCGCAGGTAACCCAGGCCAATGTCACGTAGCGTGAGCAGTGAGCGCAGCACGCCGGGCTGTTCGGCGAACACGTCGACGGCCTGCTCTACGGTCAATTGCAAGACTTGTGCAATGTCAAGACCGTGCCACTGCACGGCGAGCGTGTCCGGGTTGTAGCGCGCGCCGTGGCAAGTCGGGCAGGGCGCATAGACGCTGGGCATGAACAGCAATTCCACGCTGACGAAGCCCTCGCCCTCACACTGTTCGCAGCGACCTTTGGCAACGTTGAACGAGAACTGTCCGGCGTCGTAGCCGGCTGCTTTGGCGGCGTCGGTGGCAGCGAACAGTTTGCGCACGTTGTCGAACAGGCCGGTGTAGGTCGCAAGGTTGGAGCGTGGGGTACGGCCGATGGGCTTCTGGTCGACTTGCACCAGGCGTTTGATCGATGCCAGGCCGCCGGTGATGCGTCCGCCGGTCAATTGCGGGGCGTCGTCTTCCAGGCTCGGCTCTTCTTGATCGGCCGTCGGAGCGGGGCGTCCGAGTTCTGCGCCTACCAGTTCGAGCAGTGCCTGGCTCACGAGGCTGGATTTGCCTGAGCCGGAAATGCCCGTGACGGAGGTAAAGCAACCCAAAGGAAATTCGGCGGTCAGGTCGCTGAGGTTGTTGCGGGTGACGCCTTCCAGGCGTAACCAGTCTTTGGCCGCGCGACGTTCCGTGCGCAATGCACTGTAATCGGCAAACAAATGCTCTCGGGTTTTCGACGCGACAATCTGGGCGAGGCCTGCCGGTGGGCCGCTGTACAACACGCGGCCCCCGTGCTCGCCCGCTGCCGGTCCGACGTCCACCAGCCAGTCAGCCCGGCGCATGGTGTCCAGATCGTGTTCAACGACGAACAATGAGTTGCCCGCGGCCTTGAGTTGCTGAAGGGCGCTGAACAGCGCTTCGCTGTCAGCGGGGTGTAGGCCTGCGGACGGTTCGTCGAGCACATAAATGACGCCGAACAATTGCGAGCCCAGTTGTGTCGCCAGGCGCAAGCGTTGCAGTTCGCCAGAGGAGAGGGTCGGCGTGCTGCGATCGAGGGCGAGGTAGCCAAGGCCGAGTTCGGTCAGCGTGCTGACGCGGGCCAAGAGGTCCTGAGCGAGCCGCTGGGCGGCGAGCTTTTTCTCGATGGAGGCATCGGTTTCGGCGTTGCCTGCTGCCACAGGTCGGAGGATCTCGGCTACCCGCAGCAGCGGCATCTGTGACAGCTCGCCGATGTCCAGCCCTGCGAACTTCACCGAAAGTGCTTCCCGTTTCAGACGCTTGCCGTTGCACACTGGGCAAGGACTGCCGCGCATGAATTGCGAAACGCGCTTTTTCATCAGCGCGCTTTGCGAGTGGGTGAAGGTATGCAGTACGTAACGCCGTGCACCCATGAACGTGCCTTGGTAGCTGGGTTCGAGCTTTTGCTTCAGGGCTTGGCGGGTTTGCTTGGGCGTCATCCCGGCATAGACCGGGGCGGTGGGCTGTTCTTCGGTGAACAGAATCCAGTCGCGCTGTTTCTTCGGCAGGTCGCGCCACGGGATGTCGACGTCGTAGCCCAGCGTCACCAGAATGTCCCGCTGGTTCTGGCCTTGCCACGCCAGCGGCCATGAAGCCACGGCCCGCTGGCGGATGGTCAGGGAATCGTCGGGCACCATCAGTTCTTCGGGCACTTCATACACGCGGCCCAGACCATGGCATTCAGGACACGCGCCTTGGGGCAGGTTGGGCGAGAAGTCTTCGGCGTAGAGCATCTGTTGCCCGGCAGGGTACTCACCGGCGCGGGAGTAGAGCATGCGGATCAGACTCGACAGAGTCGTTACGCTGCCCACCGACGAGCGCGTGCTCGGTGTGCCCCGCTGTTGTTGCAAGGCCACGGCAGGCGGCAGGCCGTCGATGGCGTCGACGTTGGGCACGCCGACCTGATCGATCAGTCGTCGCGCATAAGGCGCGACCGATTCGAAATAACGGCGCTGAGCCTCGGCGTAAAGCGTCGAAAACGCTAGCGACGACTTGCCCGAGCCAGACACCCCGGTGAACACCACCAACGCGTCGCGCGGAATGTCGACGTCCACGTCCTTTAGGTTGTGCTCGCGAGCGCCGCGCACGCGGACGAAGCCGGGCCTGTCCGGGGCGACGGTAAGTGATACACTTGGCTGTGCGTGGGCCTCGTCAGGCAAGTGTGGCGCAGTGGTCATGGGCGGGCCTTGGTCTGAAATCAGTGCAGAGAGCTTACCTGCGTTGGTGGTCTGGTCGCGAGTCAGGATTCGTCTTTGGGGAGCGCCTCGGCGACTTGCAAGCCTTTGAGAAAGCCCGCCAGTGCGGCCTCTTCAAGACGCAGGCCCTTGCGTTGGCGCGAGCGGGGCAGTTTGGCCAATTCGCCGATCACGAACGCTTCCAGAACCGCCGGGTGGATGTAGCATTTGCGGCAGACCGCCGGGGTGTTGCCCAGCAGCCGGGCGACTTCCTTGACCATGGCGACGATGTGCTTCTTGGCGTCGGCTTCCGGTTCCCAATCGAGCTTGCGCAACGTCGCCAGAGCCATCGCGCTGCCAGCCCAGGTGCGATAGTCCTTGGCGGTGAAATCGGCGCCGGTCAGTTGGTGCAGGTATTGATTGATGTCATGGGAGCTGACGGTGTGGCGCTGGCCCTCATCGTCCAGATACTGAAACAGATTCTGCCCCGGCAGCTCCATGCAGCGTTTGATGATGTTCGCCAGGCGCCGGTCGGTGACGCTGACCTGATGTTCGACGCCGCTTTTGCCGCGAAACTGGAACAGGATTTTGCTGCCATGCACATCAACGTGTTTGTTGCGCAGGGTGGTCAGGCCATAAGAACGATTGTCTCGGGCGTATTGGCTGTTGCCTATGCGGATCAGCGTCTGATCGAGCAACGAAACCACCGCTGCCATCACTTTTTCCCGCCCCATGCCAGGAGTCGCCAGTTGCGCTTCGATTTGCTTGCGTACCTTGGGCAGCGCGAGGCCGAACGCGATCATCCGCGAGTATTTGTTTTCATCCCGGACTTCTCTCCAG
The DNA here is from genome assembly GCF_044900175.1 of Pseudomonas sp. NPDC088444. NCBI lineage: Bacteria > Pseudomonadati > Pseudomonadota > Gammaproteobacteria > Pseudomonadales > Pseudomonadaceae > Pseudomonas > Pseudomonas sp. NPDC088444. Next base: position 205,710 of record NZ_JBJDNK010000002.1, on the reverse strand, counting down.
CGTGGGTGATAGCGGTATTGTTTGCGACCCCGCGCGTCACGCCCGGTAGCCTGAAGGTGACCTTGGGGGTCGGCGCAGATCCACACGTCCTTATAGGCGGGAGGGATCACCAGCGCGTTGATGCGTTTGATCTGCGCCTCGTCTCGAATGCGTACGCCGTCGGTGTCGAAATAGGCGAATTTGCCCCGCAAGATCTTGCGCGTGATGCCCGGCAGGCTGTCATCGACATAATGCAGGTCTTTGGGCAGGTCTTCGAAGGGGGTGGTGTCCGGCATGGGTGGCAGTTCCGAGCGTTGGTCTTTCGATGGACCACTCGGTTGCGCAGACGTGCCGGATTTTTAGCAGGGTCAGGCCAGCAGGGCTACCGATTTGATCTGCGCCCAGAGCGATTGGCAGGGGTGCAGTTGTAGCTGATCACGGGAATAGCGGGTGATTCGGGCCAGCAGCGGCGTACCGGCAGCGTCCAGCCGCACCAGCACGTGGGCGGCGTTGTCGGCGGGGATCTCACTCACCACCGTCACCGGCAAGCGATTGAGAATGCTGCTCTGGTCCTCCGGTTGGAGGCTGAGGCTGACGTCGCGCGCCTGAACTTTGAAACGCAGCGGCTTGTTCATTTCCAGCGAGGTGTGCGCGACGCGCAACGTCAAGTCACTACGCGGGATGCGCACGGTCACCAAATGGTAAGCGGCATCGTAGGCAATCACGGCGCCTTCGATGACCACACCGGCGTCATCGCCCATGGCCAGCGGCAGGTCGAGGCGGGCGAGGGTTTCGGCGATTGGGCCACTGGCAAGCGCCTTGCCGCCGCTGAGCAGCACCAGATGATCCGCCAGCCGCGCCACTTCATCCTGCGAGTGGCTGACGTACAGCATCGGGATGTCCAGTTCGTCGTGCAGGCGTTCCAGATATGGCAGGATTTCGCTTTTGCGGTGGGCGTCCAGCGCCGCGAGCGGCTCGTCGAGCAATAACAGGCGCGGGCTGGTCAGCAGGGCGCGGGCGATGCCGACGCGCTGGCGTTCGCCACCGGACAGCTTGTCGGGCTGCCGAGCCAGCAGATGATCGATCCCGAGCAGGGTGGTCGCCTGTTCCAGATCCACTCGCCGCCCACTGGCCGCAATGCGCTTGAGGCCGAATTCCAGGTTGCCGCGCACGGTCAGGTGCGGGAACAGGCTGGCCTCCTGAAACACGTAGCCCAGCGAGCGTTTATGCGGTGGGACGAAGACGCCCTTGGCGCTGTCCTGCCAGACCTCGCCATTGATCGAAATGAAACCGCTGGAGGCTTTTTCCAGCCCGGCGATGCAACGCAGGCACGTGGTCTTGCCAGAGCCGGAATGGCCGTACAGTGCCGTAACGCCGTGCCCTGGCAGGGACAGATCGACGTTCACGGAAAATTCGGGGAAGTCCACGTTCAGGCGCAATTCGATGGATGCGGTCATGGCTGTCAGCTCCAGGCTGCTTTGGTCTTGCCGCTGGAGTAGAGCGCCAACAGAACCAGAAAGGAAAACACCAGCATGGCACCGGCCAGCCAGTGGGCCTGTGCGTATTCCATGGACTCGACGTGGTTGTAGATCTGGGTCGACACCACTCGGGTTTTCTCCGGGATGTTGCCGCCAATCATCAGCACGACGCCAAACTCGCCGACGGTATGGGCAAAGCCCAGGATCGCGCCAGTGATGAAACCGGGGCGCGCCAGCGGCAGCACGACCGAGAAGAAGGTGTCCAGCGGACTGGCCCGCAGGGTTGCAGCCACCTCAAGCGGTCGCGGGCCGATGGCCACGAATGCGTTTTGCAGCGGCTGCACCACGAACGGCATCGAATACAGCACCGAGCCGATCACCAGGCCACTGAAGCTGAACGTCAACGTGCCCAGGCCGATGCTGTGGGTGAATTGCCCCAGCGCACCGTTCGGGCCGAGCAGCAGTAACAGATAGAACCCGATCACCGTGGGTGGCAGCACCAGCGGCAGCGCCACCACCGCGCCCACTGGCCCTTTGAGCCAAGAGCGGGTGCGGGCCAGCCACAACGCGATGGGGGTGCCGACGATCAACAGAATCACGGTGGTCAACGACGCCAGTTTCAGCGTCAGCCAGATGGCCGCCAGATCGGCACTGCCCAGCGGCATTTACAGCTGGTATCCGAAGGACTTGATCACCGCAGCGGCTTTCGGGCCTTTGAGGTAGTCCATCAGCGCTTTGGCGGCGGCGTTGTCCTTGCCCTTGTTGAGGATCACAGCGTCTTGCTTGATCGGTTCATGCAGGTTGGCCGGGACGATCCATGCCGAACCGCTGGTCAGCTTGCCATCCTTGTAGACCTGGGACAGGGCAACGAAACCCAGCTCGGCGTTGCCGGTCTGCACGAATTGATAGGCCTGGGCGATGCTCTGGCCCTCGACGATCTTGGCTTTGGTGGCTTCGGTCAGGCCTTCTTTTTCCAGCACCTGAGTGGCGGCTAGGCCATACGGCGCGGCTTTAGGGTTGGCGATCGACAGGTGTTGGTATTCGTTTTTCTTCAGCACGGCGCCCTTGTCGTCGACGTAGCCTTCTTTGGCCGACCATAGCGCCAGGGTGCCGACGGCGTAGGTGAAGCGCGAGCCTTTGACGATCTCGTTCTCGCTTTCCAGCTTGGCCGGGGTGGTGTCGTCAGCGGCGAGGAACACTTCGAACGGCGCGCCGTTCTTGATCTGGGTGTAGAACTGGCCCGTGGCGCCGAAAGAAGCCACCAGCTTGTGACCGGTGTCTTTTTCGAAATCCTTGGCGATGGTCTGGATGGGCGCGGTGAAGTTGGCCGCGACGGCGACCTGCACTTCATCGGCGAACGCACTGCTGACCGAGAAGGCCGCGACGGCGATGGCCAAAGATTTGAGCGTTTTGGATGTGAGGCGAAGGGGCGTTGCGCGCATTGAAGCAGCTCCATGGTGTTTTTATGAGGTGATGACGGACGTCAACCCGATACAGGCCAAACGCTATGCATCGAAATATATAGCGAGTGAGCACCTCAAGGAAGCCTGAAGTTTGCCTCGGCAGTCAGTTTCTGACGCCACCCAGCCGTTCCAGAGTTTGAATCGCCAATTGGCGGGTCAGCGCCTCCCCGGAAAGTGAATGCTTGATCCCTACCGCCTGACCGGCCCATAGGTTCATGAAGCCATCGTTGCCTTGAGGCTCGGCCTTGCTGCGCAGTGGCATCAGCGCGCCGCCTGCCGTGGGGAATGCGGGCGCGTTGGCATTCATCGGGCCGATCTCGCTCATGATGCGGTTGACGATGCCGCGGGCGGGGCGTCCGGTGAACAGGTTGGTGAGTGCGGTCTGGCTGTCTTTGGCCGAGGCCAATGCGGCCTTGTGCAGCTTCGACACCTTGGCTTCAGGGGTGAACAGGTACGTCGTACCCAATTGCACGGCTGACGCACCGAGCATGAACGCAGCCGCGATCCCGCGACTGTCAGCGATGCCTCCGGCAGCAATGACTGGAACGTTGACCGCGTCGACGACCTGGGGCACCAGCGCGAGCGTACCGACCTGAGTGTGCAGTTGATCGCTGAGGAACATGCCGCGATGGCCACCGGCTTCAACGCCCATGGCGATGATCGCGTCACAACCGTGCTGTTCCAGCCAGACGGCTTCATCGACTGTCGTGGCGGAAGACAGGATGACGGCGCCAGTGGCTTTTACCCGGTGGACGAATTCGGCAGAAGGCAGTCCGAAATGAAAACTGACCACTTCGGGCCTGAGTTCTTCAACCAGTGCACAGCTGGCTTCATCGAACGGGGCGCGGTTGGACACAGGCGTCGGAGCATCGAAGTCGGCGCCCAGTTCTTGATAGTAGGGCTTGAGCTGATCCTTCCAGACCTTGTCGCCCGCAGGGTTCGGCTCGGGATTCTGGTGGCTGAAGAAGTTGAGGTTCAGCGGCGCGCGAGTTCCGGCGCGAATCAACGCCACCTCTTCGCGAATCTGTTCGTGACTGAGCATCGCGCAGGGCAACGAGGGCAATCCACCGGCTTTGCCCACGGCAATGGCAAGTGCGGAGCCTGCGGCGCCGGCCATCGGGGCAAGCAGGATGGGGACTTCAATGCCAAACAACTTGAGCAGGCGTGTGTTGGGCCAGGCGATCATGGGCAGTTTCTCCAAATGGGGTCGCGGTCATGAGGATGCGACAAACGTTTGTTTTTAGCGTTCTGGAAAAGTCCGGTTGATTTAATAGACGGTCAGTCTAATATGCAACCCTATGACTGACTCTCCTGCAAAGCCAAGGCGCCCCGGGCGTCCTCCGAAAATTGCCCGTCCCGACGACTTCGACACCCGTGAAGCGTTGATTCGCTGCGGTGTCGAGGTGCTGACCGAACAGGGTTTCATGGCCACTGGCATCGACGGCATTCTCAAGCGCGTCGGCGTGCCCAAAGGCTCGTTCTATCACTATTTCGCCAGCAAAGAAGCCTTCGGCCTCGATGTGCTGAACAGCTATGCCGGGTATTTCGCCCGTCGGCTGGACCGCTGGCTGTTGGACGAGACGCTGTCGCCGCTGGAGCGGTTGGCCGGTTTCGTTCAGCACTCCAAGGCCAGCATGGCGCGCTACGGCTACCGTCGTGGTTGCATGGTCGGCAACATGGGGCAGGAAGTCAGTGTGTTGCCAGACGGTTTCCGTGACGCCCTGGAGGCCATTTTTCTCGACTGGCAACTGCGTCTGTGCACATGTTTCGAGGCCGCCAAACAGGCCGGCGAATTGCCTCGATATACCGACTGCGCCGAGCTTGCGGCCTATTTCTGGATCAGTTGGGAAGGCGCAGTGCTGCGTGCCCGGCTGGTTCAAAGCGACGCTCCTCTCAATACATTCATCGCCGGATTTCTCCGTGGCTTGCCACGGTGATTTTCCGGCTTCATTTATAGACGATTGGTCTATACCGGAGGCAAGGCATGTTCAACGGCATTCTGATCGACAAGGACGACACTGGCTATCACGTCAAACTCAGCACCATCGACGAAGCGCAGTTGCCTCCGGGCGATGTGACCGTAAGGGTTTCCCACAGCACGTTGAACTACAAGGACGCGCTGGCCATTACCAACAAAGGCCCCATCGTACGCAGTTTTCCCATGGTGCCGGGTGTCGATCTGGCGGGGACTGTGCAGGCGAGCAGCGACCCGGATTTCAAGCCGGGCGATCAGGTACTGCTCAACGGTTGGGGTGTGGGGGAAGGCCATTGGGGCGGGCTGGCACAGATGGCGCGTCTGCAAGGCAAATGGTTGATCCCGCTGCCAAACGCGTTTTCTGCTTCCCAAGCGATGGCCATCGGAACGGCGGGCTACACAGCAATGCTGGCGGTCATGGCGCTGGAGAAAAACGGTGTGACGCCAGACAAGGGTGACGTGCTGGTGACGGGCGCCAATGGCGGTGTCGGCAGCTTTTCTATCGCCATTCTCGCGAAGCTGGGTTATCGCGTCGTGGCGTCGACGGGCCGTATGGCTGAAGCTGGCTACCTCCAGCAACTGGGTGCGGCCGAAATCATTGATCGCGCCACGTTGTCCGAGCCGGGCCGTCCGTTGGCCAAAGAGCGCTGGGCCGCAGCAATCGACTCCGTGGGCAGTCACACCTTGGCCAACGTCTGCGCCAGCACCCGTTACTGGGGTACCGTCGCGGCCTGCGGGCTGGCGCAGGGCATGGAGTTTCCCGCCTCGGTCGCACCGTTCATTCTGCGTGGAGTCACGCTGGCGGGCATCGACAGTGTGATGCGTCCACGACAGGACCGTATTGCGGCCTGGGGCCGCTTGGCGACCGATCTCGATCGTGACGCGCTCGCGCTGATCACCCACGAGATTGGCCTCGGTGAGGTGATCGACACCGCCCATCGATTGATGGATGGGCAGGTGCGCGGGCGGGTGGTGGTCGACACTCAGCGATAAGGCGCCGTCCTCACAGGGCGACCAAACTCGAAGTCTGTGACCTTTAGCACCTCGATCCGTGCGCAGGCGGGGTGTTTGGGGTTGATCAATACGCAATGGGCACTTTCCACCGTGGCCGACGGCAGGATCAACCCGAGCTGCTCGCCGCGCGCCAACCAGTCGCTGCCAAACGTCATGGAAGGCCTGTCGGGCGGAAGTGAATTCCAGCCAGCGGGCAGATGCGCGAACGGGGGCTCCAGATACAGCTCTGGATCAGCGGGCAGTTGAAGGTGCATTAATTTCAGCGGCAGAGCGGGCAAGTGCCCGGCAATGATTACGGCGTCCAGTGCGCAGGCCGCAGGGCTCAAACCCAAATACAGGGCGGGGTATTCGGGATGGTTCCAGCGACCCCCATAAAGCGCTGCGCCGTCGCCGGAGAAGTCTGAAACGGCCTCGGCCTTGGCGATCCTCCAGGCCTGCATTAGACGACACCGCCATGTTCCAGCGCCGCCAGCACGCGTCTGGCCTGCAGGGCGCCAATGTCGGTTTCGCACAATGTAATCGGCGTCTGGTCGTTCAGGGCTCGATTGGGGGAGATGATCCAGTGTTGGGCGGTTTGCTGGTCGTTGAACACTTCAGCCGCGCGAACGGCCAGCGAGGCGATGCGGTCAAGGCGCTCGGAACTGACGATGTCCAGCGGCCGTCGCTCTTTCAGGCGCCGCTCCAGCGTTGACATCGACGCATTGAGCAACCGTTCAAGCTGGCTGTTGCTCAATTGAAACGCGGTGCGTACCGCCTTGACCCATCCGGGAGGAAAACCGGTGCGAATGTACGCCAGGCGTTCGGTCTCATTACGGGTGTTGAGCTGATCGGCGATCAGCCAGAAGGCAGGTGCGGCATTGGTCGACGATTGAAAAATGGCTGGCACGTCCATGCTCCTCGGTCTGAAATCCTGCTCAAAACTTACGCGCCTGTCATGTTTTCTCAAGGGCCAAGCTGTTACCTGAGGTTGCCTGGTTTTCGCGTTCCAGCAACTGGCGCTTGCGTTTCACCCCCCAGCGATACCCCGAGAGCGCACCGTCGCTGCGCACCACGCGATGGCATGGAATTGCTACGGCCAGATGGTTCGCGCCGCACGCCTGTGCCACTGCGCGAAATGATTTGGGTGCGCCGATGCGGTGTGCGATCTGCGCGTAACTGACCGTCGTACCCGGAGGGATGTCTTTCAGCGCCTGCCAGACTCGCTGCTGAAACGCGGTGCCCCGCAAATCCAGCGGCAGGTCCAGGCCAACGCCCGGCGCTTCGATGAAGCCCACCACCTGGGCAATGACGCGCGCAAAATCGGGGTCGTCACCGATCAGCGTTGCAGCGTGAAACTGGTCTTGCAGATCGATGAGCAATTGCTCGGGGTCATCCCCCAACAGAATCGCGCAGACGCCCCGAGGGCTTTGGGCGACCAGAATCGAGCCGAGCGAGCACTCGCCGATGGCAAAGTGGATGGCGTCTTTGCCACCGCCCTTGCGATAGTCCGAGGGGGTCATCCCCAGCAGTTGGTCGCTGGTCTCGTAAAAGCGGCTGTTGGAATTGAAACCTGCGTCGTACATCGCTTCGGTGATGGTGCGCCCATCGCCCAGACGGGCACGAATCCTGTGGGCGCGGTGCTCGTTGGCCCAGGCTTTGGGCGTTACTCCGGTCACGGTTTTGAACACCCGATGAAAATGCCAGGGGCTCATGCCGGCCTGATCAGCCAGTGCATTGAGGCCCAGTGGCTGCTCGGCGCTGGCGATCTGTCGACAGGCCTGTTCCACCAGCGCAGCGTAATGCTCCGTCAACTGTGTCTTGTCACCCGTCGCGCGCTTGCTGGCGCGGTAGCCTGCGGCTTCGGCTTGCTCGGCGGTGTCGAAGAACACCACGTTTTCGGGCCGAGGCAAGCGCGACACGCTGCTCGGTCGACAGTACACACCTGTGGTGCGCACGGCATAGACGAATTGGCTGTCGGCAGCCGGGTCCCTGGCGAGCACCGCTGCCCAGCGGGGATCGTCTTGTGTCTGTCGGGTGTCGGGTTGAACACTGCGCCGGGCCATGGTCGATTCCTTGGGAGAGCGTGGGATTCAAAGGTTAATCCGTGGACGCCACGCTGAAACCCCGACTCTTGCGTTCAAATTCAGCCCAGCATCGGCGGCAGGGTGCCCAGCAGGGAAACCGCAGCCAGCGCCGCCGCGCCGAACAGGCCTTCCAGCACGACACTGACGCGCAACCACGCTACCTGCAACGTCTGGGCGCGGGCCAGGCTGCGGTTGAGGCCGGCCAGGGCGAGCATGCACAGCACCATGGCGACCTTGATCGCCAGTACCTGTCCGAATCCCGCCAGCGCCGGGTCGGGCCAAAAGCCGCCACTCAGCGCGCGGACGTTGATCATGCCGGTCACGATAATCACCGCCACGAGGGCATAGCCGATGCCGCTGAAGCGCGCCAGAATCGCCCGCAGGTCTATGTCATCAGGACGCATCAGCAGGACCGTGAGCATCAGAAGCCCGCCAAGCCAGGTGCCCGTGCCGATCAGGTGCAACATTTGGTTCACAATCAACAGTGCGCCTTGGGTGCCGTCGAACATGGCACCATGCCCCACCGGCGCCAGCGTCAGCAGCAACAACGTGCTGATCAGCAGTCGGTGACGCGGGGCGCAACGCGGGAGGCAAATCAGCGCCAACAGGCTAAGCAGCAAGTGAACGCCCCACACGTGGCCAAAAATCGTATGGCCCAGCACCAGCGCGTTGGTGTGCAGGTCCAGTGCGTCGTGCCAGTCATCCGCCATGTTCGCCGCCGTCAGCATCAGCCAGCCCAAGGCACTGAGCAGCGCCATCGCAGCCAGCGCGCCTTGAGCTTTTTCAACACACCATCGCGCGGGGCGAGACTCAGTGCCTGGCAGTAAAGCCTTGAACAACACGTAGCGAAACACATCGCTGCCGAACAGAAGCAACACTGCGCCGAAATGCAGGAATCGGCACAGGATAAGTCCTTCATGCATGGATTATGGCGTGACCTTGAAGCGATAAACGCCTTCGCTCTTGTGGGTGTCCACGGACACCGCATGCCATTCGACCTTGTACTTGCCCGGCGCCAGCGGCACGGCCGGGACCACGATCAGCACTTTCTTGTCAGCCGGATCGGTGGTGACGCTCTGGGTCTGAATGATTTCGGTGCTGTCACCGGGGCCGTCGAGGCTGATAGCGACTTTTGTGAATTTTTCTTCGACGCCTTCCGAGAAATTCAGGCGCAGTTCTTTCGGCGTTGTGACCTCACTGTCTGCCGCAGGCAACTGACTTTCAAGATGGGCATGGGCGAAGGCGGACGGCGCGGCCAGGCAGGCCAGCAACGGCAGGCAGGAGAGGGCAAGTTTCAGGCGATGGGCAGACATCAAGGGCACCTTTGGTTATGCGGCAGCAGGGTGCAGCAACGGACGTGACTGAAATCGATACGTGCCGATTTCAACAAAAATCGTGCGCTACTAGACCAGAAAGTGTGCCCAGACTCCAGTTAATGTCCATTACGTTCGGTCATGCAGACAAACTTCGCTGGGCGCTGCGGGCCATGATTTCCAGGTCCTCGAACGGGTTCTTGCCGATCAGCATGAACGCGTGGGTCGGGTTGGACCAATACACCACGTTTAGCCCAAGGCGTTCTTCCGTGGCGAGTTTTTCCGCCCCGGACCGCGCGGCGGTGATGCACAGCGCCAGCGGGCCATGCCGAGCGTCCAGATAGGTCAGTTGGCCAATCAGCGCGCCTTCATAGTCGAGGATCTGGGCGCGACGGAATTCGGCGCCCGGCAGGTTCACCGTCTCTGGCGACAGCGCCAGGCCCAGCTGTTTGCCCACGGAGCCAAGCTGCAAGGCGTGGGAGGCGACGTCGTGGGTCAGGTTGTCCAGCGTTTCGGGGGTGTACAGCACCATGTATTCGGCCACCGAGCCGCGCCAACCCTCATCGCTTTCGGTGGTTTGCCAGTGCAGGAACAGGCGATCGGCGGCTATGCCAGCGATCACGAAACTGGCCGCAGTGGCGAGAAAGCCGCGGCGGCTCATGGTCGCTCGGTGCCGGGGTGCTGCCGGCGGCAGCGCGTCAAACATCGCTTGCAGCCGCAACGTTGGAGCGTCCTGAAGCAGCGAGTCGAACGCGGCCAGAAACGGCAGATCGCCGCCTTTGAGTTGCTCCAGTCGCGCGGCCACCGGAGCCTCAGTGCGCAGGAGATGGTCGATGTGCTGGCGCTGCTCGCGATCCAGTTCATCGTCCAGATAAGCCACCAGCAATTCATCAGACGGTGGCGAATGGGCACTGCTGTAAGTCATCGCCGTTCTCCTGTCGATTTATCCGACATGGCGTGGGTTGGTGCGGTTTCGGCCAGTTTCAAACGTGCAGCCGCCAGCCTGCTCATCACCGTGCCAACCGGGATGTGCAGGATTTCGGCGGTTTCCTTGTACGACAGCCCCTCGACATACGTCAGAAAGACCGTCTCTCGCTGCGCTTCCGGGAGTGCGTTCACCCGCTTGATCACCTGCGCGGCCAGCACCTGGTCCTGCGCCTGGCTCTCTCCGTCAAACGACAGCTCCTGCTCGGCATCGACGAAGCCCTGGCCCTGACGCACACGCTGGGCGCGGATTTCGTTGAGCCAGATCGAATGCATGATCGCCAGCAGCCAGCGGTCCAGCCGCGTGCCAGCGATGAATTGCTCGGCACGCTCCAGCGCTCGAACGCAGGTGGCCTGGACCAGATCGTCTGCCAAGTGCTTTTGTCGGGACAAGACCAGCCCGTAGCGCCACAGACGTGGCAACAATTGGCCCAGTTCGCTACGAAATTCAGCGTTGCTGGCTATAACCGCCTCCCGATGTTCCGCTTTTCAACCGCTGTTGCGCTCAGGTCTGGGGAGCCGCTGCGATCGCGTCCGCCAGGTCCTCGTACTCTTCACACGTGGTGCTGCACAGCGCTTTGATCTTGACCAGTTGTTCCTGCGCGAGATCGATTCGACCCTTGATCACATAGGCTTCGCCCAGGTATTCGCGCACCTGCGCATAGTTGGGGTCCAACGCCACGGATTTCAGGTAATAACCAATGCCCTCGTCCGTGCGACCCAATTTGCGCGTTGCATATCCACGATAGTTCAGCGCCTTGGCGGTGTCTGGATTTTTCAGGGTGTCGAGCAACGACAGCGCTTCTTCGTAACGACCGTCTTTAGCCAGCCGATAGGCGTAATCTGTGCGGTCCTCATCGGAGGTCGCCTGACTGGTTTGCAGGGCGCATTTGCGGGTTTTACTGTCCCAGACCTGGCCTTTCGGGCAATTGGGTTTGGGCGGCGTAGACTCGTCGCCGGACGCGCGGGCCTGTCCCGCCGCGATGACCAGCGCCACGCAGGCGCCCAGAAGCCAAGTGTTTCGAAAGCCAGCAGCCAGGTAGCGGTTTTTCATTGCGGTCATGCTCCATTGCGACGCAGCAGAAAAAGTAGCGGTTCACCTGTCAATAAACAGGAGAAGGCCCGGATTTATTCCCGTCAGCGCCGAAGTCCAGCGCTCACAGCGGCGAATCCCTGAACGTGTCTGGTGATGAACACTTCAGCGCGGCGAGTTATTCGGTTGGGCGCGAGGTATTTTTCAGGGCGGCTTGTGAAAAAAGCCGAGCGATGGAGGGGGCTATCGGGGTGAGAAGGGGAAGAGAAGCTGAGGCGCACGAGCGAAAAATGAATAAACAGAAACTTGCCTGATTCTGCCAAATAACCCAATTTCAAACCGGGTTATTCAATAGCGGCATTCACTTATTGAACGAGACCGTTAATACAGGATGAATAATTATTTAATAAAAAAAGCCACCGCACGGGCGTGAGGTGGCTGAAAAAGTCTTACCAAAGGAATGATGAAGTGGAGCAGGATTCGATGACCTGATGCTGCGGATTCATCAGGCTATTGAGTCGTGTGCTTCATCGACGACAACGGTAACACCGATGGAAAGATTTCAACTATTACGAAAATCGATAGTGACTATCACCTCTCGTTTATGATCCGTTCGGCGGAAAAATGCTAAAAGTTTTTGCGCCGGCGGAGCACACGCCGGTAAATATGAAGTGTCCGACGCTTCGTCGAAACAATAAAGAAATGGGCTGAAAGCCTGTCGTTTTGCCGTGAATAATCATCACGGTGTTGATGTTTTTAGCCCATCTGCCGTAGCGCGATTTCCACCGTTTCAAACTTCGCCTGATCTCAGGGGGATGCCTCGACTCTCGGGGTTTGCGGAACGTTGGGCCTTAATTGAGACAGGGGATAATAATGACGTTTGTAAAATGGAACCTCGTGACGCTCGCGGTTTCGCTGGGCGTGAGTCAACTGGCATCGGCAGGCGTTGTCAGTGATCAGTCCGACGCCAAGGGCTTTGTCGAAGACAGCAGCCTGACGGTGCATCTGAAGAACTATTATTTCAACCGTGATGTTCGGGACGGCGGCAACGATCGCAAGGACTGGACACAGGGCGTTCTGGGTAATTTCAGCTCCGGCTTCACTCAAGGCACTGTAGGCTTTGGCGTAGATGCCTATGGCTACTGGGGCATCAAGCTTGACGGCGGTGGCGGCACCACCGGTACGGGTAACCTGCCGATCGACAGCCACGGCAACCCGGAAGATGAATACGGCACCGCAGGCGGTGCAATCAAAATGCGCATTTCCAAGACCGAGTTGCGGTATGGCGACCTGATGCCGACTGCGCCGGTATTCGCCGCCGGCGGATCGCGTCTGTTCCCGCAAACGGCCACCGGTTTCAACCTGCTGAGCAGTGACATTGCGGGTCTTGAGCTGGATGGCGGCCACTTTACTGGCGGCAACGGGCCGGTCACGACTAACCACGATCACGACATCTACGCCTCTTATGCCGGGGTGACGGCATCGAGCATCGACTATGTCGGCGGCAAGTACACCTTCAACGATAACCTGACCGCGAGCCTGTATGGCTCCAATCTCAAGGACGTTTGGGATCAGTACTACGCCAACGTCAACTACACCCAAGGGATTACCGACACGCAGTCAGTCAACCTGGATTTCAATATCTACCGTACCAATGATGCGGGCTCTGCCAAGGCCGGTGATATCAGCAACACCACGTGGTCGATGGCCGCTGCTTATTCTTTCCTGACAGCACACACCCTGACGCTGGCGTACCAGAAAGTTCATGGCGACACGCCATTCGACTATGTAGCCTTCGGGATTAACGGCCCGGGTGATACCGCGGATTCGATTTTCCTCGCCAACTCCGTTCAATATTCGGACTTCAACGGCCCGGGCGAGAAATCCTGGCAGGCCCGTTATGACTTGAACATGGCGAGTTATGGCGTGCCGGGGCTGAGTTTCATGGCCCGCTATATCACCGGCGATAATATCGATGGATCGCATATGCCGGCGAATAGCACGTATGTCAACTATGGCTATGGTGACGATGGCAAGCACCACGAGACCGATATCGAGGCCAAGTACGTCGTGCAGTCCGGTCCGGCGAAAGACTTGTCGTTGCGCATGCGCCAATCCTTTCACCGTGCCAACGCTGACCAGGCGGAAGGGGATAACAACGAACTGCGCCTGATCGCGGACTATCCGATCAACGTGTTCTGATTCATCGGCGTCACCCACAAAAAAGCCAGGCGTCTCTTGTGAGTGCCTGGCTTTTTTGTGGGAGGTCGGCCGCTGATCTTACGCTTTCGCCACCAAGGCGGCTCCCACAATGATCGCGCCGAACTCGAATCTCGTATCGACGCCGAAACTGTGGGAGCCGGCTTGCTGGCGAAAGCGCTTGGTCAGACGAGATAGAATCTCCCACACCTCTCTTTTTTCAATGCGCCATCAATCCGGCTTGTGATCACCCCGAATCGAGAAGTTGGACATGTGCTCCAGCCCTTTGATCAGGCCCGAATGGTCCCAGCCACTGCCGCCCAGCGCGGCGCAGGTGCTGAAGACCTGTTGGGCGTTGGCGGTGTTGGGCAGGTTCAGGCTCAGCTCTTTCGCGCCTTCTAGCGCAAGATTCAGGTCTTTCTGGTGCAGGGCAATGCGGAAGCCCGGATTGAAGGTGCCTTTGATCATGCGCTCACCATGCACTTCAAGAATCTTCGACGACGCGAAGCCGCCCATCAGGGCCTCACGGACTTTCGCGGGATCGGCGCCGTTTTTCGAGGCGAACAGCAGGGCTTCGGCCACCGCCTGAATGTTCAGCGCGACGATGATCTGGTTCGCCACCTTGGCGGTCTGGCCGTCGCCGTTGCTGCCGACCAGGGTGATGTTCTTGCCCATGGTCTGGAACAGGGGCAGGGCACGGTCGAACGTACCTTGATCACCCCCGACCATAATGCTCAGTGTCGCTGCTTTGGCGCCGACTTCACCGCCCGAGACCGGGGCGTCGAGGTATTGCGCGCCGGTGGCGTTGATGCGCTCGGCGAAACTCTTGGTGGCAGACGGCGAGATCGAACTCATATCGATCACCACTTTGCCCGGCCCTGTGCCTTCGCTCAGGCCGTTGTCGCCGAACAATACGTCGTTGACCTGCGGGGTATCAGGCAGCATGACAATGATGAATTCCGCTTCCTGAGCCACTTCGCGCGGGTTGTTCAGCACGGTGGCGCCGCCGTCGACCAACGAGGCGGGCGGGGCGACGAAGTGGCTGGACAGGAACAGTTGATGACCTGCTTTTTGCAGGTTTTCTGCCATGGGCAGGCCCATGATGCCGGTGCCGATAAAGCCGATGTTAGCCATGATGTATGTCCTTTCTTGATGTCGGTTTGCCCCTGTAGGAGTGAGCTTGCTCGCGATAGCGATGTGTCAGGTACCCCATGCTTGAATGTTCCACCGCTATCGCGAGCAAGCTCACTCCTACAGAGGGTGTGATCAGATCAGGTTGTGGGTCTTGAGCCAGCCCAAACCGGCTTCGGTGGTGGTCAGCGGCTTGTATTCGCAACCGATCCAGCCGCGATAGCCCAACCGGTCCAGATGCCCGAACAGAAAGCCGTAGTTGATTTCCCCGGTGCCCGGCTCATGACGGCCCGGGTTGTCCGCCAGTTGCACGTGACGAATCACCGGCAGGTTTTTCTCCAGGGTCCGGGCCAGATCGCCCTCCATGATCTGCATGTGGTAGATGTCGTACTGCAACGACAGGTTGCGGCTGCCGACTTTCTCGCGGATGGCCAGAGCCTGGGCCGTGGTGTTCAGGTAGAAGCCCGGAATGTCGATCGTGTTGATCATTTCCATGACCAGATCGATGCCCTGAGCCTGCAACTTGTCAGCGGCGTACTTGAGGTTGTCGACGAAGGTCTTTTCAATCAGCGCATCATCGAAACCCTGCGGTTTGATCCCGGCCAGGCAGTTGACCTGGGTGTTGCCCAGGACCTTGGCGTAGGCGATGGCCAGGTCGACCCCGGCGTAGAATTCTTCGACCCGGTCCGGGTGGCAGGCGATCCCGCGTTCACCCTTGACCCAATCACCCGCAGGCAGGTTGAACAGCACTTGGGTCAGGCCGTTGGCGTCCAGTTCGGCCTTGATCTGGGCCGAGCTGAAGTCGTACGGAAACAGGTACTCGACCCCGCGGAAGCCCGCATTGGCAGCGGCTTCGAAGCGTTGCAGAAAGTCCAGTTCGGTGAACAGCATGGACAGGTTGGCGCACAGACGTGGCATGGCTTGCTCCTTTCTTGCTTTTTATTCGGTGGCGAATCAGTGCCGTTATTTAGTCGAGCAGGCAGACAGCCGTCGGGGCGTCGGCGCGGGTCTCGGCCAGCGATTCGAATTCGTTGATCGCGTTGATCTCAGTGCCCATGGCAATGTTGGTGACGCGCTCAAGGATCACTTCGACCACAACCGGCACGCTGTACTGCTGCATCAGGCTTGACGCCTCGGCGAATGCCGCCTGAATGTGCGCCGGGTCGCTGACGCGAATCGCCTTGCAGCCCAGCCCCTCGGCCACCGCGACATGGTCCACGCCATAGCCTTCAAGTTCCGGGGCGTTGACGTTATCGAAGGACAACTGCACGCAGTAATCGATGTCGAAGTTGCGCTGCGCCTGACGGATCAGGCCCAGATACGAGTTGTTCACCACCACGTGGATATACGGCAGCTTGAACTGCGCACCTACCGCCAGTTCTTCGATCATGAACTGGAAGTCATAGTCGCCCGACAGCGCCACGACCTTGCGGCTCGGATCGGCCTTGGCCACGCCCAGCGCTGCCGGAATCGTCCAACCCAACGGGCCCGCCTGACCGCAGTTGATCCAGTGACGCGGCTTGTAGACGTGCAGAAATTGCGCACCGGCAATCTGCGAAAGGCCGATGGTGCTGACGTAGCAGGTGTCCTTGCCGAAGTACTGGTTCATTTCTTCGTAGACGCGCTGCGGCTTGACCGGCACGTTGTCGAAGTGGGTCTTGCGCTGCATCGTGCGCTTGCGTTCCTGGCAACTGGCGAGCCACGCAGCGCGATTTTTCAGTTTGCCAGCGGTGTGCCATTCGCGAGCGACTTCGAGGAACATCGCCAGCGCCGCGCCTGCGTCGGACACGATGCCCAGGTCCGGCGTCAACACACGACCGATCTGGGTCGGTTCGATGTCAACATGAATGAACTTGCGGCCCTCGCTGTACACCGAAACGGTGCCAGTGTGGCGGTTGGCCCAGCGGTTGCCGATGCCCAGTACCAGGTCCGATTCGAGCATCGTCGCGTTGCCGTAACGATGAGACGTCTGCAAACCGACCATCCCGGCCATTTGCGGGTGATCGTCAGGAATGGTGCCCCAGCCCATGAGGGTCGGGATGACCGGAATACCGGTCAGTTCGGCGAACTCCACCAGCGCATCCGAGGCATCGGCATTGATGATGCCGCCACCGGCGACAATCAGCGGACGCTCGGAGGCGTTGAGCATCGTCAGGGCTTTTTCGATCTGCGTACGGCTGGCTTGCGGTTTGATCACCGGCAGCGGTTCGTAAGCGTCGATGTCGAATTCAATCTCGGCCATCTGCACGTCGAACGGCAGGTCGATCAGCACCGGGCCCGGACGGCCGCTGCGCATCAGTTGAAAGGCTTTCTGGAACACGTAGGGCACTTGGCCCGGCTCCATGACGGTGGTGGCCCATTTGGCGACCGGCGAGGCGATGGCAGCGATGTCCACGGCCTGGAAATCTTCCTTGTGCATGCGGGCACGTGGCGCTTGCCCTGTGATGCAGAGGATCGGGATGGAGTCGGCAGACGCAGAATACAGGCCGGTGATCATGTCGGTTCCGGCTGGGCCGGAGGTGCCGATGCACACGCCAATGTTGCCCGCGATGGCGCGGGTATAACCCTCGGCCATGTGTGACGCACCTTCGACGTGACGGGCCAGCACGTGATCGATACCGCCGAGTTTCTTGAACGCTGCGTACAGCGGGTTGATGGCAGCGCCGGGGATACCGAATGCGGTATCGACCCCTTCGCGACGCATCACCAGAACGGCGGCTTCGATGGCTCTCATGATGGTCATTTGTTAGTCTCCTGAACTCGGTAGTTTTTGTACGTGCTCAGCCTGATTTGAATCGTTGATTTTGTGAATGGCTGCTTTTGGCAGTTCTGTCGGTATCAGGAGTATCGAATGGACCGTTACACAGAGGTGCGCAGTTATGTACTGGTGGCCACCCACGGCAGTTTCGCTGCGGCGGCGCTGGTGGAGGGCGTCACCCCGGTGATCATGGGCAGGCGCTTGAGCGCGCTGGAGGAGCGACTGGGCGTTAAGCTGATCCACCGCTCGACCCGTGGCCTGACATTGACCGATGCCGGTGAGTCGTACCTGGAAAACGCCAAGACCGTGTTGCAGTCCTTCGAAGAGCTGGACGCCAGCATCAGCGAGAACGAAAGCAGCGTGCGCGGGCATTTGGTGGTATCCGCGCCCGCCGGGTTTGGCCGCCAGCACGTGGCGCCCCATGCGCCGGAGTTTCAGGCGCGATTTCCGGATTTGCAGTTGTCGTTCAACCTCACCGACAACGTGGTCGACCTGGTGCGCGAGGGGTACGACATGAGCATCCGCATTGGTGAGGTGCTCGACCCCAATTACGTGGCGATCAAGCTGTTTGCCAACAAACGCGTGGTCTGTGGTTCACCGGCGTACTTCGCCAAACATGGCTTTCCGCAAACCCTGGAGCAACTGGCCGAGCACAATTGCCTGTCGTTCAACCTGCAAGGTGGCCAACACCGTGGCTGGACCTTTCAGCGGGATGGCAAACAGGTCGCGATCAAGGTCGCGGGCAATCTCTACTGCAACGACGGCGAGCTGTTGTATGACTGGGCCAAACGGGGGCTGGGATTATGCTGGCGTTCGACCTGGGAGATTCAGAACGAGGTGCGGAGCGGGGCGCTGGTGACGGTCCTCGATGAGTTTGCGCTGCCCAGTTACGACATTCAGGGGGTCTATCCCCAGCAGCATTACCTGCCCGCAAAAGTGCGGTTTTTCATTGCCTTTTTGAAGGAGGTCTACAACCGGCCAGCGTATTGGCAGCAGGCGTGATTCCTGCCAGGGATGCTGACAATGCACGCGTGCTGGCTAGCGCCGCAAATAGGCTGCGAAATCGATGTGTCCGGCGCTGAGAATCGCCTGCACTCGGTTGTGCACATTGAGCTTGCGCAGAATCGCCGAGACATGGGCTTTGACCGTGGTTTCGGCGATGGCCAGGCTGAACGCGATCTGCTTGTTGGAATCGCCCTTGGTCATGCGTTCCAGCACCAGCAATTGTTTGCGGGTCAGGGCTTGCAGCAGCTCGGGCGGCAATGGCGGGGTGTCTGCGTTGTTGCGTCGGGAAGGGGCTTTCTGGCTGCGGATGATGTCCGACGGCAAGTACACGTTGCCGTTGAGGATCTGCTCGATGGCCTCGGTCATCTGCTTGCGCGGCGATGACTTGGTGATGAAGCCCACTGCGCCATAGGTGATGGCCTGCAGCACCACCTGTTTGTCCTGCTCGGCAGAGACGATCACCACCGGAATGGTCGGCGCCTCGTTGCGCAAGGTGATCAGCCCGTTGAGGCCATGCATGCCCGGCATGTTCAGGTCCAGCAGAATCAAATCGAGATCGTCGTGGTCGCGAGTCAGCGCCAGCGCGCTGTCCAGGTCCTCGGTCTCCATGACGTCACTGCCTGGAAAACCGTCGCAAATGACGTTGTGGATGGCCTCGCGAAACAACGGGTGATCATCGGCAATCAGGATCTTGTACATGGTTTTTCACCTTTCTTATTGTGTGGCCCTCATCGTGTCGAGGGCCAAGTCACGGCTCAGCGGCATTACATGTCAGAAACGGCACTTTGTGAATGCGACCATAGAGACGAAAACCAGTACCAAAGTCGTAGTTTGCCGTCACCAATCCAACGCTTCAGGGGCTTTTGCGAACAACATCGCGATGTCGGGATGAGCGGCGTGTGATCGCTTCATTTCTGCCCAGACGGCAGGGTTGGCCATGGATTTAAGGCTGATGACCAATGCTTCCAGTTGCACATCGGGTGTTCCTGCGTCGCGCCGATGTATGTACTCGAACAAGCGGGCCCGGTAAGAGCCGAAAGCCAGACGCCTGGCTTCGATCAATACATCCCGGTTGTTTAACGCAAGAAGTTGGCAAGTGTAGGTTGCTCTTTTTTCGGAACGAGTTCCCGGCTCGTCTATTGCCACGAAGTTGAACGTGTCGATGATGTCTAGCCATAGAAAGTCTTGAGGATTCTCTATCCGTGGATTGATCAACGCATGCTCTCCCGCTGTGGGCTCGACGACGTTGGCGTCTTTGGTCCTGCCCACGTGTATCAGCTCATCACTGGCATTGATGACAGCGAACTTATTGCCCTTGGGGCTGTTACAGGGACCGCAGGCATACACGTAATTGCCCCAGTCGAATACGCGTTCAGGGTAGAGATCCTTGGGCGCGATGTGCTCGACCTCATCGGCCATCGAGTCTTCACAGTAACAACACCGCCGAGTGTTAGAGCACATCCTGGTGAGTTCGGCGCGCACCTGTTTGAATATGGGATTGGTTTTAGTGTTGCGTGCCTTGAACTCTGATTTTGCGCTGACCACTCTTTCAGCGTATGTGGCATTTGCGTCCACGGTCTGTTGATACATCGCTAACCCGTCCAGCATGGACTTGGGCGCTGGAAACTCAGCCAACCGGATCATTCCACTTCCAACCCTGACCGGGCGGCTACAGACGCCGTGGTTGGCATGCAGGCACGCAGTGTTTCGATTCGCTTGCGTCCTGCTTCGTCGATTTTTCCCAACACTTCCTTGCGATTGAGTTGAGCAAGCTCAAGAAGCTGTGCCTTGGACGTTTCCGAGCGCGTGACCTCGGCACCGAAGAACGACGTGTCGTAGGCTTCGAGGATGTTGCCGAAGATGAGCCGATTGAGCGTGTCACCCTGAACCTGGCCACCTGCCTCGTCAGTGCCCGGTGTTGGCAGGCGCCAGACGGTGCCATGTTCTGCGGCTTGGCAGATGATGGGGCTGTGGGTGGTGACGATAAATTGGAGGCGGGGAAATACTTTGAGGAACCACGGAGCGATCCGCTTCTGCCAGGAAGGGTGCAGGTGTGCGTCAACCTCATCGATAACCACTACGCCAGGCAGTGAAATGACGCCTGTACGAATTTCTGGCTCAACGATCGCCTGCCCGTAACTGATGGTGAGCTGGCGTATAAGCTCAAATGTCAGGCTGAGGATCGATCTGTACCCATCACTCAGGAAATCGACACTGACCTCATGACCATTGCCATCGACAAAAATGATTTCCTCAGAGCTAATTCGACTGATGCGCGAGCCGTGAGGTAAAAGCTCACCGTTGTTGATGAACGAGATAACACAGTCCAGAAATTGGGAGTCATCCTTGCTTTCCAGCTGTTTGATATGGAGTGACTTCAACCATTCAAGGCATTCCGTTAGCGCAATGTCTTCGCCAAATGCAGTGAGGTGGGGGGCCAGGCGCGGGTTGGTGTAGAACATCCTCTCATAGTCGCGGTTACCACCAGTAAACCGTCTAAACGGCCCGAATGACGCTGAGAACCAGCCTCTGCTGCGACCCCAAAGTGCACGCTCAAGCCCTTTCGAACTGTTGCCTTCCACCAGGATTGCACCGGTGCTCAGGGCTTCGTTGTTGGATTCGATCACGATTTCGCAGACCAGCTTTTTCACTGGAGCACGACCTTGGCCAGTGATCGAATCGACTACAGGGTTCCAGGTCAGGTGTGCGGTGACGTTGGCCTGGTTGCAGCCTGTTCGCAGCCAGGTGCTCCAGTCCTGCCGTAATGCCCGGGCCTCGGCAGGGCCAGCAAGGGCCACCGCTAGAGATTTCACGAAACTGGACTTGCCTGCACCGTTGTCACCCAGAATGACGTGCCAGCCCCACGGTTTGTCTTCAGGAACCTGAAAGACAAACCTCTCATGAGAGCGGATGCCGGCGATTTCGAGTTTCGTCAGGTACATGGTTGAGTCCAATCCAAGGCAAGGAAGGCATTTTGCGTCAGGTTGTCGAGATGGTCCATGGCTGGTCCGGAAAGCAACGCGCTACTGAACCTGATCACTCCCCCGACGACCCATAGTTCATGATCGACAGCAGACGAATCGGCACCTGCACCAGTTGCTCCGGCCCGTGGGGAATGTCGCCGTCGAAGGTCAGGCTGTCACCTGCTTGCATGTGGTAGAGCTGGTTGCCGTGGCGATACACCAGTTCACCTTCCAGCAAGTGCAAAAACTCGGTGCCGGGGTGGGAGAAGGTCGGGAATTCTTCGCTGGCGTCGTCCATGGTCACCATGTAGGCCTCGAAGTTCTTCTTCGGCCCGCGGGTATGGTTGAGCAGATGATAGGTGTGGCCTTTCTCGGTGCCGCGCCGCACCACTTCCAGCCCGTCATCGCGTTTGACCAGCAGCGCGCTGCTCCCTTGTTGATCGTATTGGCTGAACAGCTTGGACATGGGCATGCCCAGCACGTCGCAAAGACGGCTGAGGTTATCAAGGCTGGTGGAGACCTGGGCGTTCTCGATCTTGCTCAGCATGCCCTGACTGATCCCGGCGATGCGCGCCACATCGGCCAGTTTCAGCTCCTGCGCCTGACGCTGGCGCTTGATCTGAATGCCCAGGTATTGCTCCAGCTTCAACTTCGGTTGTTCGTCAGGCGTACTCATCGGTTTTGCACGGTTTCCGTTCGATAATTTTAAATTCGCACCAGGAATGTGCGATTCGGCTCCGGGCTGTTTTGTCTGGCGCCGGATTATTCCCACAGTGAAAACGAGTTTCCCATATATACAGCAGAAATTCCGCCCCAAACCGCACACACTTTTTGGTATACCGAGTTGGCAAGACGTTTGCATTCCTGTTGAGAAAGTAAGTTTCCTGAATGGAATAAACACCTTTCAGGTCACGGGACAATGGTCGTTGACCTCAACGTTTTGCTTATCGCCAGGAGTGAATGCTCATGTTGCCACCCGAAACACAGCGGCTGATCGAGGAACACGGGATCAAGTACGTGTTGGCTCAATTCGTCGATATTCACGGTTCGTCCAAGACCAAATCGGTGCCGGTCTCGGGCCTGGAGGCCGTTGCCGAAGATGGCGCGGGCTTCGCTGGTTTCGCCATCTGCGGCATGGGCATGGAGCCCCATGGCCCGGACTTCATGGCCAAGGGCGACCTGTCGTCGCTGACCCCGGTGCCGTGGCAGAAGGGCTACGGTCGTGTCGTGTGCATCGGTCACGTTGAAGGCAAACCCTGGCCGTATGACAGCCGCTACGTGTTGCAAAAACAGGTCGAGCGTCTGAGCGACCGTGGCTGGACGTTGAACACCGGTCTTGAGCCTGAGTTCAGCCTGTTCAAGCGTGACGCCGCAGGCAGCCTGCAACTGGTCGACGCCAGCGATGCGCTGGACAAGCCTTGCTACGACTACAAGGGCCTGTCCCGTTCCCGCGAATTTCTTGAGCGTTTGACCGAAGCCCTGCAACCGGTAGGTTTCGACATCTACCAGATCGATCACGAAGACGCCAACGGCCAGTTCGAAATCAATTACACCTACAGCGACGCCATGGAGTCGGCAGACCGCTTCACCTTCTTCCGCATGGCGGCCGGTGAGATCGCCAACGACATGGGCATGATCTGCTCGTTCATGCCCAAACCGGACCCGAAACGCGCGGGTAACGGCATGCACTTCCACTTGTCGATCGGCAGCGCGACCCACAAGAACCTGTTCCACGACGCCAGTGACCCGAGCGGTATGGGTCTGTCGAAAATGGCCTATCACTTTGCAGCCGGTCTCCTCGCTCACGGCCCGGCGCTATGCGCTTTCGCTGCGCCTACCGTCAATTCCTACAAGCGCCTGGTGGTGGGTAACTCCCTGTCCGGAGCGACCTGGGCGCCAGCGTTCATTGCCTTCGGTGCCAACAACCGTTCGGCCATGGTTCGTGTGCCGTATGGCCGTCTGGAATTCCGCCTGCCGGACGCCGGTTGCAACCCGTATCTGGTCAGCGCCGCGATCATCGCTGCCGGCCTGGACGGCATCGACCGCAAGCTGGAAATCGATCAAGTCTGCAACGAGAACCTCTACAAGCTGAGCCTTGAAGAGATCGCCGCTCGCGGCATCAAGACCCTGCCGCAGTCGCTGAAGGAAGCCTGCGACGCGCTGGAAGCCGACCCGCTGTTTGCCGAAGTGCTGGGCAACGAAATCGTTGGCGAATTCATCAAGCTCAAGCGCATGGAGTGGGTGGAATACAGCCGCCATGTGAGCGACTGGGAAATCCAGCGTTACACCGAATTTTTCTGATTCGAGCGCTTTAAACAACCCTTTCTGACGCCCAGCCAATGGGTTGGGCGTCGTCTGCCCTGGAGTTATGAATATGTGTGGAATCGTGGGTTTATACCTCAAGAACCCGGCGCTGGAATCCCGGCTCGGCCAACTCTTTGAACCGATGCTCGAAGCCATGACCGACCGTGGCCCGGACAGCGCAGGCTTCGCCATTTACGGCGATGAAGTGGCTGACGGCTGGGTCAAGCTGACCCTGCAAGCCACCACCGACGGCTATGACTTCAAAGCGCTGATCGCCGCGTTGGAAGGCAAGCTGGGTGCTTCCCTGGACTGGTTCCAGAACGCCAGCGCCATCGTGCTGAAAATCAAGGCTGAAGAAGCTGCCGTACGCGCCGCGTTGGGTGAATTGGCCCCGACGGTGCGCATCATGAGCGCAGGCAAGAGCATTGAAATCCTCAAGGGCATGGGCTTGCCGAAAGAAATTTCCGAGCGCTTTGGCTTGGGCTCCATGAAAGGTAGTCACATCATCGGCCACACCCGTATGGCCACTGAAAGCGCCGTGACCATGGAAGGCAGCCACCCGTTCTCTACCGGCGCTGACCTGTGCCTGGTGCACAACGGCTCGCTGTCCAACCACTTCCGTCTGCGTCAGGAACTGCGACGCGAAGGGATCAATTTCGACACCGAGAACGACACCGAAGTGGCCGCCGGTTATCTGGCTTGGCGCCTGCAACAGGGCGATTCGCTGAAGACCGCACTGGACAGTTCGCTGGAAGCACTCGATGGCTTCTTCACCTTCGCCATCGGCACCCGCAACGGCTTTGCGGTGATTCGCGACCCGATTGCCTGCAAACCGGCGATCCTCGCCGAGACCGCCGACTACGTCGCCATGGCCTCGGAATATCAGGCGCTGTCGAGCCTGCCGGGCATCGAGAACGCCAAAGTCTGGGAACCCGTTCCCGCCACGATGTACATCTGGGAACGCGAGTCGGCTTAAGGAGCACGCACATGAAAACCATCGATCTTTCCATCGCCAGCGTGCGTGATCTCAATCAGGCGCTGCACGACCAGGTCAAGAATCTTGAAGAACGGGAGTGGGTAGTGACCCATCCCAACGGCGCCCACAACTTGGCCGTCGGCGTCAACGAAGCGGTGTCCGTGGATATTCAGGGGCACGCCGGTTACTACTGCGCGGGCATGAACCAGAAGGCCTCAGTCACGGTGCACGGCAACGTCGGCGTGGGCTGCGCCGAGAACATGATGTCTGGCTACGTCCGCGTCAAAGGCAGCGCCTCCCAGGCGGCGGGCGCCACGGCCCACGGCGGTTTGCTGGTGATCGAAGGCGACGCCGGTGCCCGCTGCGGGATTTCCATGAAAGGCATCGACATCGTTGTCGGCGGCAGCATCGGCCACATGAGCTGCTTCATGGGCCAGGCCGGGCGCCTGGTGGTGTGCGGCGACGCAGGCGATGCGCTGGGTGATTCGCTGTACGAGACGAAGATTTTCGTCAAGGGCAAGGTCGAGTCGCTGGGTTCGGACTGCATCGAGAAAGAGATGCGTCCGGAGCACCTCGAAGAGCTGCAAGCGTTGCTGAACCGCGCCGGTTTCAACGAAAAGGCGTCGGACTTCAAGCGCTACGGCTCGGCCCGTCAGTTGTACAACTTCAAAGTCGATAACGCCTCCGCGTACTGATTCAGGAGCACGAACATGAGCGAATCCAACACCCCCAAAACAGCTCCGGTCCTGCGCGAGTCGGCGACCTTCGATCGTCTGGCCATCCAGGAAATCCAGCGCGCTGCCGAAACCGGCATCTACGACATTCGCGGCGGCGGCACCAAGCGCAAGCTGCCGCATTTCGACGACCTGTTGCTGCTCGGTGCTAGCGTGTCGCGCTATCCGCTGGAAGGCTATCGCGAGAAGTGCGGCACTGACGTGATCCTCGGTAACCGCTTCGCCAAGAAGCCGATTCACCTGAAAATCCCGGTGACCATCGCCGGTATGAGCTTCGGTGCGTTGTCGGCCAATGCCAAAGAGGCGTTGGGCCGTGGCGCGACCATTGCGGGCACCAGCACCACCACCGGTGACGGCGGGATGACCCCGGAAGAACGCGGCCAGTCGCAGCACCTGGTTTATCAATACCTGCCGTCCCGTTACGGCATGAACCCGGATGATTTGCGCAAGGCGGACGCCATCGAGATCGTGCTGGGGCAGGGCGCCAAACCGGGCGGCGGCGGCATGCTGCTGGGCATGAAAGTCACCGAGCGTGTGGCCGGTATGCGTACCTTGCCGATCGGCGTCGACCAGCGTTCGGCGTGCCGTCACCCGGACTGGACTGGCCCGGACGATCTGGCGATCAAGATTGCCGAGATCCGTGAAATCACCGATTGGGAAAAGCCGATCTACGTGAAGATCGGCGCCAGCCGCCCGTATTACGACGTCAAGCTGGCGGTGAAGGCCGGGGCGGACGTGATCGTGCTCGACGGCATGCAAGGCGGCACGGCGGCGACGCAGGAAGTGTTCATCGAGCACGTTGGCATCCCGATTCTGCCTGCCATTCCTCAGGCGGTTCAGGCGCTGCAAGAGATGGGCATGCACCGCAAAGTGCAGTTGATCGTTTCTGGCGGCATTCGCAACGGCGCCGACGTGGCCAAGGCCATGGCGTTGGGCGCGGATGCGGTGGCCATCGGTACGGCGGCGTTGATTGCTCTGGGCGACAACCATCCGCGTCTGGATGACGAGCTGAAGAAAATCGGTTCGGCAGCCGGTTTCTACGACGACTGGCAGAACGGTCGCGACCCGGCGGGGATCACCACCCAAGACCCGGAATTGTCGAAACGTCTGGACCCGGTCGAAGGCGGACGCCGGTTGGCCAATTATTTGCGTGTGCTGGTGCTGGAAGCGCAGACCATGGCCCGCGCGTGCGGCAAGTCTCACCTGCACAACCTCGACCCCGAGGATCTGGTGGCCTTGACCGTGGAGTCGGCGGCCATGGCCCGGGTGCCATTGGCAGGGACATCGTGGATTCCGGGGCAGCAGTATTAAGGCTTTGAAAAGGGGCTGATTTTTTGGCAGCCCCGATTCGTATGACCTGGCGCAATCCTGTGGGAGCGAATTCATTCGCGAGAGGCCGGTATGGTCGATGGAGATTTTTCGTCTGATATGCCGCCATCGCGAATGGATTCGCTCCCACAGTTCTGGCCAGCCTTGCATTCAATGCTGCGTCATCACCCATTCAAAGAGGCCAGCAAGGCCCGGTGCTTCTTCACATCGCTTTCTGCCAGACACTTTTCCATTCATTGCAGGAGCTTCGAAAATGGTTAACCGTCTACCCGGCAAATCCCTTCTTACGCTATTGGCGCTCAGCGCCTGTATTCCCCTGGCCCAAGCGGCCGACGCCCCCACCCTGAACACCGGCAGCACCGCGTGGATGGTCACCGCCGCGGTGCTGGTGCTGTTCATGTGCCTGCCGGGCCTTGCGCTGTTTTACGGCGGCCTGGTGCGGGCGAAAAACATGCTGTCGTTGTTCACCCAGTGCTTTGGTATCGCCGGTTTGGTCGGCGTGCTGTGGGTGATCTACGGCTACAGCATGGTGGTGGATACCACCAACATGGTCGAGGGTAAAGTCAGTTTCAACAGCTTCGTCGGCGGTCTCAGTCGCGCGTTTCTCGCAGGATTGACCCCGGAAAGTCTGGTGGGTGACATCCCCGAGGGCGTGTTCGTGACCTTCCAGATGACCTTCGCCATCATCACCCCGGCGCTGATTGCCGGTGCCTTCGCCGAGCGCATGAAGTTCTCGGCGGCGCTGCTGTTCATGGCCGTCTGGTTCACCCTGGTCTACGCGCCAGTCGCGCACATGGTCTGGGGCGGGGCGGGTGCGCTGATGCACAACTGGGGCGTGCTGGATTTCGCGGGCGGGACGGCGGTGCACATCAACGCGGGTGTGGCGGCGCTGGCGGCGTGCCTGTTGCTGGGCAAGCGCAAAGGCTATGAAAACGCGCCGATGCCTGCCCACAACCTGAGCCTGACCATGACTGGCGCAGCGATGCTGTGGGTGGGCTGGTTCGGTTTCAATATCGGCTCGGGCGGCGGTTTGAACGGCCTGTCGGGCATCGTCATGCTCAACACCCAACTCGGCGCCTGTGCCGGAATCCTTGGCTGGATGTTCACCGAGTGGTTCAAGGTCGGCAAACCGAGTGCATTGGGTCTGGCCAGCGGTGCGTTGGCCGGTCTGGTGGGCATTACCCCGGCGTGTGCGTATGTGGGCGTCGGTGGCGCGTTGGCGATTGGCTTGTTGTGCGGCGTGTTCTGCTACCTGAGCGTGACGGTGCTGAAGAAACGCTTTGGTTACGACGACAGCCTCGATGTATTCGGCCTGCACGGTATCGGCGGCATGATCGGTGCGGTGCTGACGGGCGTATTTTGCGTGCCGTCGCTGGGCGGGCTGGTGGAAGGCGTGACCTTGGGCGGGCAAGTGATCGCGCAGATCAAGGGCGTGGTGTTCACCACCGTGTATTGCTTCGTGGTGAGTTGGGTGATTCTCAAGGTGGTCAAGGCCATTGTGGGGCTGCGTGCTGATGAGCACGTCGAAGAAATGGGCCTGGATTTGGCCGAGCACAATGAGAGTGCGTACAACCATTGATCACGCGTTGATTTAACGCGCATTGATTGATCGTTCCCACGCTCCGCGTTGGAACGCAGGTTTGGACGCTCTGCGTCTGCCCCAGGTGACGCAGAGCGTCACAGGATGCATGCCCACGCGGAGCGTGGGCACGATCATCACAGGGTAGTGGCCAACTGCGGGTGTCCAGCCCTCTGCAATTGGGTGGCGATCACGGTGTTTTTCAACAGATAGGCAATCGTCATCGGCCCGACGCCGCCCGGCACCGGGGTGATGGCGCGGGCCACAGTACGGGCGCTGGCGTAGTCGACGTCACCCACCAGCCGGTCACCTTTTGCCGTGGCGATCCGGTTGATTCCCACATCGATCACCACCGCGCCAGGCTTGAGCCAACTGGCGTCGATCATCTGCGGTCGACCGACCGCGACCACCACGATGTCCGCCAATCGGCACAACGCTGCCGCATCGACGCTGCGTGAATGCACCACACTGATCGAGCAGTTGGCTTGCAGCAGCAAGGTTGCCATCGGCTTGCCAACGATGTTGGAGCGGCCAATCACCACCGCATGCAGGCCGCTCAGGTCGCCGCAGGTTTCATGCAGCAGGCGCATGCAGCCGCTGGGCGTGCAAGGCGTCAGTACTTCGGCGCCTTGGACCAGTCCGCCGACGTTCTCGCGATGAAAACCGTCCACGTCCTTGATGGGGTCGATGGCGTGAATCACCGCCTTTTCGTCGATGTGTGCGGGCAGTGGCAGTTGCACCAGAATGCCGTTGACCTCAGGGTCGGCATTGAGTTGATCCAGCAATGTCAGCACTTCGTGCTGGGTGGCGCTGGCAGGCAGACGGTGTTCGAGGGAGCGAATGCCCACTTGCCCGGCCTTGAGCAGCTTGTTGCGCACATACACTTGGCTGGCCGGATCCTCGCCGACCAGCACCACGGCCAGCGCGGGGTACACCTGTTGCCGGGCCAGGGCGAGAACATCGTCTTTGACTTCGTCGAGAACCTGAGCCGCGATGGCCTTGCCGTCGATATCGCGGGCGAGTGCAGGGGTCATGCTCATGGGATGCGTCACCATTG
Organism: Pseudomonas sp. NPDC088444; assembly: GCF_044900175.1. Lineage (NCBI taxonomy): Bacteria > Pseudomonadati > Pseudomonadota > Gammaproteobacteria > Pseudomonadales > Pseudomonadaceae > Pseudomonas > Pseudomonas sp. NPDC088444. The sequence goes on along the minus strand of NZ_JBJDNK010000002.1, from coordinate 176,373 downwards.
TCGGTAGGGAAGGAACGTCGATGGAACACCGAGGCCCGAATGGGCCCCGATGATCAGTCACAGGCAGGGGGTGGTCAAGCGACCAGGTGATGACAGGCGTAGACCACCACGGCGCCCGCAATCAGCGTGACGTAGGGCAAGACACCCGCGCGTTTGCTGCCCCCGTCGGCTTGCAGGTGCAGGTCGCTGAGCATCGCGGCGGGGAAGCGGCCCTTGTCCTGCACGTAATGGCGGAAGCAGAACACCGGCAGGATCAGCATCGCCAACAGCAGGCCGGTGACCAGCGTGCCCGCGCCCCAGATGTCCGCACCCAGGCCCATGCAGGCCAGGTTGACGAAGCTCAATACGCCACCGGCGGCCAGCAGCAGCGTCGGGGCCTTGTACGGGCGCGCCCATTCAGGGCGATCCAGACGGTGAATCCAGCCCGCATTGAGGTTGAGGAAGTTGAAGATGATGTAGCTGACGTTGGACGCCGCCAGCACGAATACGTAGTCGGACATCAGCAACAGCAGCAGGTTGAACGACAGGTCGGTCCACATGGCCGCGGTCGGGGCGCCGCGCTCGTTGGTGCGGCCCAGGTACTTGGGCAACCAGCCATCCACCGAGGCCTGGTACAGCGTGCGCGACGAACCGGACATCGAGGTCATGATTGCCAGCAGGGTGGCGAGCACCAGCATGATCAGCACGATGTTGGCGATCACTTTGCCGCCACCAATACTGTCGGCCATGGCCTTACCCACGCCCATGCCGCTGTAGATTTCAGGTGACAGCAGCCCACTGTAAACGGCCGGTGTGACCACTGCGCCGCTGGCGTCGAGTATCGCAGGGGTCACCAGTTGCCCCAGCCCCAGGCTGCCCTGAAACGCCAGTGGTACGAAGGTGAAGACCAGAATGCACAGTAAACCGGCGTAGAAAATCGCCTTGAAGGTGTCACGCTTGGGGTCCTTGAACTCGCGGGTGTAGCACACCGCGGTCTCGAAACCGTAGGTGGACCACGCCGCCATGAACAGCCCGCCCGCCATCAGCGACCAGCCGGAAATGTCCCAGGTGCCGTCGATCACTTGCCCGGCTGCGTCGTGGGCCAGCGGAAACAACGGCAGGAAGTTGGCCTGGGTGGCGTCACCGGTCAGCAGTGGCACCACACCGACCAGCACCAGCGGTATTAGCGAGGTGGCGCCAAGCACCAGGGTCAGGCGGGCCGAACGCAGGATGCCGCCGTGCTGGATGGCGAACACGGTCAGCAGAATCACCAGGCCGATGACAAAGGTGGCGTTGATGCGCAGGGACAGCCCGCTTTTGACCCAGCCTAAATCCACCAGCGTCAGTTGCCAGGTGTTGATCAGGGCATCGGCGGGGAACAGCGCGGTGAGGATGTACCCCGCCGCCAGCCCCGAGCCGATGGACAGCACCGGCGACCAGGCCAACCAGTTGCACCACACCGAAATCGGCGCGATCAGCTTGCTGTACCGCACCCAGGCGATGGCGCCGTACACCGAGGCGCCGCCGGATTTGTGCGGAAACAGCCCGGCGATTTCGGCGTAGGTGAAGGCCTGGATGAAACCGAACAGGATCGACACGATCCAGACGATCCACGCCGGTTTGCCCACTGTGGCGGCAATCGCGCCGATGGAAAACAGCACCAGGGCCGGTACGCCGCTGGCTACCCAGAAGGCGCCGCGCCAGTCTATCTTGCGTTGCAGGCTGCCGACGCTGTGGTCGGCCTGCGGTAGAGCCTCGAACGTAGTCGCTTCCATCTTGGTAATCCCATGTCTGAAATGTGGTCGGAGGGCAGTGGAAGGGGGCGCAGCCAGGGGTGATACGGATCAACTGCGCACTCGGCTCTTGTCCGGGTCGTAGAAGATCGGTGCCGTGACCTCGGCGCTGATGCGCTTCTGCAGGCCGTCGATTTTGCCGATTTCAAGTGCAGTGCCCGGCTCGGCACAGGACACGTCAAGGCGACACAAGGCAATGTTGCGATTGAGCAAAGGCGAGCGACAGGCGCTGGTGATCACGCCGACTTGCGCGCGGCCACGGAACACCGGGTCGCCGTGGTGCGCGCCTTCGTTACCGCTCAGGTCCAGTCCGACCAGTTTGTGGCTCGGCGTGGCGCTGCGCCGCAGCAGGGCTTCACGACCAATGAAGTCATCGGTCTTGGTCTTCAGTGGCACGCTGAAACCGATACCGGCCTCGAACGGATCGGTCTGATCGCTGAATTCATACCCTGCGAAAATCAGTCCGGCCTCGATGCGCAGCATGTCCAGCGCTTCCAGCCCCAGCGGCACGATGCCCAACGGTTGGCCCAACGCCCAGATGCGATCCCAGACCTGTTCGGCGTGGTCCGGGTGGCACCACACCTCGTAACCCAGTTCGCCGGTGTAGCCGGTGCGGGAAATCATCAGCGGGCAACCGTCGTAGTCGTCCATTCGCCCCACCAGAAAACGGAACCAGCCGAGGTTTTCCAGCGCCGGTTGCGTGGGTGGAGTCCAGACCATTTGCTTGAGCAATTCGCGGCTCAACGGACCCTGCACCGAGAGGTTATGGATCTGTTCGCTGGCCGATTTGACCCAGACCTTCATGCCGAGCTTTTGCGCCTGCTCGCGCAACCAGATGCCCGCGTAGTCTTCGCCGCAGATCCAGCGGAAATTGTCCGGCCCCAGACGCAACAGGGTGCCGTCATCGAGCATGCCGCCGTGTTCGTGGCACATCGCTGAATACACCACCTGGCCGATGGCAAGGCGGCGCACGTCGCGGGTCAGGCAGTGTTGCAACAGGGCTTCGGCGTCCGGGCCGATGATCTCGAATTTGCGCAGGGCGGTGAGGTCCATGACCGCGACTCGCTCGCGGCAACCGTAGTATTCGTCGATGGCGCCAAAGCCGTCGTAACGCAGGGGTAGCCACCAGTTGCGGTAATCGACGAAGCTGCCGGTCAGTTGGCGGGTGCGTGAATGGAAACCCGACTGACGGGTGAGAACGGGGTCGGCGTCGGCCGTGCTGCGAGTGCTCATGGCGAGGGCAAAGCGCTCCTTTTCGCTGTAGACGCGGATATGGATATCGGTCGGCTCCCAGCCATTGGCCGGGTCGATGTCGTCAGGGCAGGACGAACTGCCGCAGACCAGATCGGTCATGGCTTTCAACAGCACGTAATCACCGGGGCGCGACCACGGTTCATCAAGGGTCATCTGCTGATGAGCATCAATGGCGGTGTTGAAGAAAAAGTTGATCGCTGGCCAGCCTTCCCTTGCCTGCACCCCGTGGGCGGCCAGCGCGCGACTGAGGTTGTCGCTGCAGTTGTCGTGCCCGAAATAGCCGTGGCTCTCGTAGTAGCGGGCGGCGCAGGCGAGGGCAAAGGCGTCGTGACGCCCGACGGTGTCCTGCACCACTTCCAGCATCGGCTGCATGCGCCGGTCGAAGAATTTGCCGAACAGCCCCGGTGCCGGATAAGCACTGCCATTCAGGGTGCGGGTGACGGTCTGGTCAAGGTCCAGCTCAATGCCCCGGTCCAGTGCGCGACGGTCAAAGGCGACGAAGTCCGAGCACTGCCGACCGGCCACGTCGAGCACCTGAATGTACTGCCCCTTGGCGACGGTGTAGCTGTGAGCGGTGCCTGCGCGAATGGTGAATTCATCGAGCAGTTCGCCCAGAGGTTCAGGTAACGCTGGGGTCAATACTGCCGACGGATGAGCGCGCTCGACCACCAGCCGCAGTTCGCTGTGGCAGTATTGCCGGTCGACTGCTGTGGCTTCATCAGGGGCTGCGGCGATGATCAGCAGACGGCCTTCGGCCACGAACTGACGGCTGAAACCGGCGGGCGTCTGTGCCTCCCACAGCGATGCGGGAGTGGGCAGAGCTCGCCCGTCCAGCCCGCGTTTTTCCAGCGCCTGTGCGATACGCCGAGCCTGCACACCGCCCGCAGCCAGCTGCCGAGGGATGAAAGCCGCTTGACTCGCCGGGCTCAATGACCAGTCGGCCAGCGCGCTGCGGCCCTGGGTGTCAACCACCAGCAGCTCGCAGGGTTGCCAGCCTTCCAGGTCGATCACCTGCAAGCGGTCGCCAGCTTCCAGCGCCAGCAGGGTCAGCCCGCCAGCGCCCAACCGATAACGCTCAAGGGCTGGGGTGCGGGCGAACAAACCGGGTTCGCGGGGCGAGGAGATGCGCGGTGCATTCATGTCCGGGCTCCGCGGTCAACCGACCGACTTGATGGGCGTGGTCGGTTCGATGAGGTACGCGGCCATCGAGTCGTCCAGCGCTTGCAGCCACGGCGTGTGGTGCGGCGGCGACTGGGTGCCGGTCATCAGCGAGCGGTACGACTTGTCGCGATAGCCCATGATGTCTTCGGCCTTGTCGTGCTTCCAGTGCAGGAAGGTGTCGTTGACCGCAGCGATATCGAAGTTGGGGTAATCGGTGGCGTCGACCAGTTGCTGGATGTAGGCGCCCTGGTATTCGAACATTTGCTGATTGGTTTCCAGGGTCTGTTCGCGCTCGAACCACTGCTGGCTGTCGGCGAGCATGTCAGCGTGGGATGGCAGGGCGATGCGTCCCAGAATGACGTCGCGGGCGTACCAGGCCTGGGCATCGAACATATTGAAGGAGTACCACTGGTCCTGCATGCCGAGGTAGATCATGCGCGGGTTGGCTTCCCAGAACACGCCCTTGTAGAGATTGCGCGGCCACAGGCGGTTGTCGGTTTTCAGGCGCAGCGACTCGTCGAGGAACGGGAAGTGGTGCTGGTAGCCGGTGCACAGAATCACCGCGTCGATGTGCTTGCTGGTGCCATCGGCGAAATACGCCCGGCTGTTTTCCAGACGTTGCAGCAGCGGCTTTTCTTCCCAGTTGGCGGGCCATTTGTAGCCCATGGGCGCGGTGCGGTAGCAACTGGTGATGCTGCGCGCGCCGTATTTGTAGCATTGCGAACCGATGTCTTCGGCCGAATAGCTGCTGCCGACGATCAGCAAATCCTTGCCCTTGAATTCCAGCGCCTCACGGAAATCGTGGGCGTGCAGAATGCGTCCGGCGAACTGCTCGAAGCCCTTGAAATACGGCACCTTGGGCGTCGAGAAATGGCCGCAGGCGTTGATCACGTAATCGAACTGTTCGCTCACGCTGACATCGTTGCCGTGGTCGTGGGACAGCACCGTAAAAAGCTGCGTCGCTTCGTCAAAGGTGACTTGGCGCACCACGGTATTGAAGCGAATGTAGTCGCGCACACCGGCTTTCTCGACGCGCCCCTTGATGTAATCCCACAGCACTTCCCGCGGCGGGTAGGAGGCAATCGGCCGACCGAAGTGTTCTTCAAAGGTGTAGTCGGCGAATTCCAGGCACTCCTTGGGACCGTTCGACCACAAATAGCGGTACATGCTGCCGTGCACCGGCTCGCCGTGTTCGTCCAGCCCGGTGCGCCAGGTGTAGTTCCACATGCCGCCCCAGTCGGCCTGTTTTTCGAAGCAGACCAGTTCCGGGATGTCAGCGCCCTTGTCCCGCGCCGACTGGAAAGCTCGAAGTTGGGCCATGCCGCAGGGGCCGGCGCCGATGATGGCTACGCGTACAGTCATGTCTGTGCCTCGCTAGAGAAAAAGGGGCGATCAGCGGAAGATCACGGTCTTGTCCTGGTTGATGAATACCCGGTGCTCCAGGTGGTATTTCAAGGCTTTGGAGAGCGCGACGGTTTCCGTGTCGCGGCCAATGGCGACCAGCGATTCAGGCAGGTAGGTGTGGTCGACGCGCTGCACCTCCTGCTCGATGATCGGGCCTTCGTCCAGGTCGCTGGTGACGTAGTGCGCCGTGGCGCCGATCAGCTTTACGCCCCGGTCAAACGCCTGGTGATAGGGCTTGGCGCCTTTGAAGCCGGGGAGGAACGAGTGATGAATGTTGATGGCCCGCCCCGAGAGCTGCTTGCACAGGTCGTCGGAGAGGATTTGCATGTAGCGGGCGAGCACCACCAGATCGGTGCGAGTTTCCTGAACGATGCGCAGCAATTCGGACTCCTGACGGGCCTTGGTATCTTTGCTCACCGGCAGGTAAACGAAGCGGATGCCTTCGCGCTCGGCCATGGCGCGCAGGTCCAGGTGGTTGGACACCACGGCGGTGATCTCCATGTCCAGTTCACCCTTGCGATGGCGGTACAACAGGTCGGTCAGGCAGTGGTCGAACTTGCTGACCATCAGCAGCACGCGGGTCGGCTGTGACGAGCGGAACAGTTGCCATTGCATGTCGAAGCCGCCCGCCAGTGACGCCAGTTCCCGTTGCAGGGCGTCGATATCGCCGTGGGCGCCCCGGTTGAAGCGGAACACCGCGCGCATGAAAAACTGCCCGGTGAATTCGTCGTCGAATTGCGCCAGTTCGCTGATGTAGCACTGCTGGCTGGCCAGGCAGGAGGTCAGGGTGGCGACGATCCCGGAGGTGGCCGGGCAGTTGATCTTGAGGATGTATTGCTCGTTTGAAGTGTCCATGGCGCTCTCGTGTCGGCAATGAAAAACGGCAATCAGCCCTTGGCCGTGCGCTTGGTTTTCTGCGGGTCGTCGAAGGGCATGGCGTGGGTCACGGCGGCGACCTGCTGACTGCCGCGCACCTGTAGAGCGACGCCGGGCTCGGCGCAGTCGACGGCGACACGGGCGATGGCCATGGAACGTTGGGTGAGGCGTGAATACATGGCGCAGGTGATCACGCCCACTTCCTGACCGGCGTGCCACAGGGTGTCTCCCGCTTCGGCAGCGATGCCGCTGTCGAGCAGCACGCCGGCGATTTTGAAACGTTCCTGGCCTTGCAGTCGGCGGTGCTCTTCTGCACCGCGGAAGTCGCGTTTGTCTGGCGAAACCGTGAAGTCCAGACCCAGTTCCCACAGGGTGTCGCCGGCCTTCTGGTCGGCGAAGGGGTACATCTGCGAGTTGTCGTAGGGGAAGAACATCAGCGCGCTTTCCACCCGCAGCCAATCCAGCGCGGTAAAGGCGCAGGGGATGATGCCCATGGCCTCGCCGTGGCGCAGGATGGCGTCCCAGATGGCCGGGGCATCGGCGGCCTTGCAGAAGATTTCGTAGCCGCGTTCGCCGGTGTAGCCGGTGCGCGAGATCATCACCGGGCGGCCGAACAGGCGGGTTTGCAGGTGATGGAAGTAGGGCAGGTCGCGGATGCCAGGCACGTGGTCAGCGAGGAAGTCCACCGCCAGCGGGCCTTGCAGCGAGAGGTCGTGCAGGTCGTCATCGAACAGCACGCCCACCTGACGGCCCTGGGCCGAACGCACCAGCATCTCGTAACCGGTGCCCGCGCCGTGCACCACCATGAAGGCGTTGGGGCCGGTGCGGTAGACGATACAGTCATCGACGAATTTGCCTTCTTCGTCGAGCATCGAGGCGTACACCGACTTGCCGGGGTACAGCTTGCTGATGTCCCGGGTCGTGGCCCATTGCAGCAGGCTTTCGGCGTGAGGGCCGACGTAGTGGACTTTTTTCAGCCCCGAGACGTCCATCAAACCGGCACGGGTGCGGATGGCTTCGTGGTGATCGGCCAGGTCGCTGGCGTAGGTCCAGGCGGTGCCCATGCCGTTCCAGTCTTCCAGCTGTGAGCCGAGCGCGCGGTGACGGTCAGCGAGTGCAGAAATGCGCCATGAATGAGCCATGTGAAGATCCTTGTCGGTGAGTGATCGGAAAAGTCAGGCCTGCGGGTCGAACTGGCTGAGCCATTCGATCAGTGCGTGGCGGTAACGGGTCATGCCTTTGTAATCGGCGATGGCGTCGGGCAGGTCGCGGATCACCCGGTGCAGGCGGCAGCCCCATTCAGGCTGGGTGACCAGCTCGTTGAGGCTGATCAGGTAGGTGCGGATGCTGAACATCATCGCGTTGCTGCGCGGCAGCCGAGCCATGACCTGCAATTCGACGCGCAGGTGCACGAGTTGCCCGGCGTTCTGCGCGGTGACGGTGCCGCGGTCGGCGCCCCATTCGTGAAAGGTTTCCGGTGACGAATCCAGACGTGGGTTGATGGTCAGGGTCCAGTTCAGACGCCGCACGGGATGGTCGACTTGCAGGTTGAGCAGGTATTTCAGCGCCCGGTCGAACACCCCCATCTGATGGGCCATCGGCACCGGCGAATGCCATTGCTTGAAGCTCATTCCGGCATCAAACGCCAGCGACCAGTCGGCGGGGCTGGTGACCAGTCCGGCGTCCATGAACAGGTCGCCGTCGCGCTGATCGAGCAGGGCAAAGTCGCCCTGCACCTGACGGCCAATGAATTCCAGCGGCTCGCTGGGCAAGGTTGTGGCATCGCCAAACACGAAGCGCTGATCGATGCCCAGCGCGTTGTTGCGCCAATGCCAGTGGTCGCCGTCGCGGTCGAGTTCGAACCACTGCGGATAGTCTCGGGCCAGGTGTTCCATCAACATCTGCAGGGCGTCCCAAGCGGCATTCTGCATGTGTGGCATGACCAGATAACGACGAGGGTCTTTGCCCAGCACCTGGGCGCGTTCGGCCATTTCCGAGCGGTAATGCTCATCGATGTCAAAGCAGTGTTCGTAGACCGAGCCGGGGTCACGGGAGGTGGCCGGTTCGATGTTCACCGAATACAGGTAGCTGTCCTGGGGGAACGGAAACGGGAAACGCTTGATCGCAGTGGGGCTATTGCGAAAGCTGAAGTCTTCACGGTACGTCTGGGTAGGGCTGAATGGCACGGTCATGCTCGACTCCTAGAGATCCAGTGATACACACGGGCCACAGCCACGTGACACGCACGGCATGAGAAATTCGGCCTGTTCGTTGCGGGTCAGAAAGTGGTCGCGGTGTTCGATGTCGCCGCCACCGTGACGGGTGATGCACTGCCCGCAGACCCCGCCACGGCACAGGTTGGGCACCTCGACGCCGATGGCCTCCAGGGCTTCCAGCAGGCTTTGGTCGGCAGCGACGGTCAGGCGTTTGCCGCTGCGCAGCAGTTCCAGTTCGAACGGCGTGCCGGGTTGCGGCGCGCTGAAGGCTTCGTGGTGCACGCGACTGGCGGGCCAGCCCAGCGCCCGGGCGTATTCCTGAACATCGGCGAGCAGGCGTTGCGGGCCGCAGGTATAAACGTGGGTGCCCAAGGGCCGGTTACCGAGAATGGCGGGCAGATCGATGCGCCGTTGGCCGTCATAGACATACAGGCGTGCGCCCAGGCGTTGTTGCAAGGTGGCGAGGTAGGCATCGCTCAGGCCCGGGCGACACAGGTAATGCAGTTCGACAGCGGCATTGCGCTTTTCCAGCTCGCTCAGGTAGGCCATGAATGGCGTAATGCCGATGCCCGCGGCGATCAGAATGTGCTGGCTGGCCTGACTGTGCAGGGCGAACAGGTTGGCAGGAGGCGACAGGGTCAAGGTGTCACCGACCTGCACCTGTTCATGCAGATGCCGTGAGCCGCCCCGGGAATCGCTCTGTAAACGCACGGCGATGCGGTAGTGGTCGTGTTGCGCCGGATCGCTGGTCAGCGAATAGGCATTGCGCAACGTGCGCTCACCCAATGGCAGGTGCACTTGAACGTGGCTGCCTGCCGAAAAGCCCGGCAGACGGCCTGTGCAAGGGGTCAGGGTGAATTCGCGCACCAGCGGGGTGAGCATTCGTGCCTCACTGACCTTTACTTTCAGTGTCGCACTCATGGCCGGAACCCCGCGTAAGGCTGGTCCGGATTGCCACACACGCCCAGGTAGGCGCCCAGACGTCGGGAAAAGTGTTCGCGAATCTCCAGCAACACCCGGCAGCCGCTGCATTGCAGGCTGTCCTGTTGCGTGCCGGGCTGACGCTGGCCGCAGTGCACGCAGTAAACGGTGCGCACACCGGGCACGCTGAGGGTCATGTCGATTTCGTCATCCTGCAGCCCGGCGCTGCGGGCCAGGGCATGAATGCGCCAAATGAAGGCTTCATCGCCGACGAGGTACAGCCGGGTGCCAACGGTGCAGGTCGCCAGGCAACGGCCCAGACGGTCGTTGAAATCGCCGTTCTCGGCGTTCAGCACGGTGGGCTGGTCCAATGTGCCGACAAAGGCGGGGCAACTGTCGGCCGATTGAATCACCACCAGCGGCTGACACACTGCCTCCTGTGGCGCTGGCTGACGATAGCGAGGAAGGCTGTGCAGCCTTGCGCGTTCGATGTCGGGTTTATCCATCATGGCGGCTTCCCGGTGGACCTGCGGTGGGCGTGAAACGACGCGAATCGCCGAAGCGGGTGAGCGGTCGCTGTTCTCTGATGGGCAAGATAATTTCTCGACAGGAAAAATCGCTCAATCCGGAAAAAGGGGTATCTCTTTGGAGGTAGTCCGTGGCGAAGGGGGACTGCGGGGCATGGAAGTTGCTGGTTTGCCAGTCACAACGGCGCAACGGAAAAGGAACATTCGACAGTGCAGACCCAAGCGAATTGGTGGCGACGCTGGCCCCGCTGGTTTCGGCGCGCCAGCCCCCGGCAGGTGAACGAACTGCGTGGGTTGCTGGCTGAACTGCCGCTGTGTCTGATGCACGCCGACGGTGCCTTGCCGCGCTTTCTGGACCGTTTTGAGGCGCTGCAGCCCGGCGTCACGCTCAACCTGATTCAGGTGGACGAAGACCTGGGGCCCGCGCGCCGGGTATTGACCGCCGAGTGCGAGCGCAGCGCCGATTGCCCGTGGCGCAGCGGGGCGTGCGTGACAACGTCGCCGGTGGCTTGCGACCCGTGCCGCCAGCGGGGCGTGCATCGCTTGATCTGCGGTTTGCCTGAAGCGCGGGTGCCCGGCAGCGCCATGGTGCTGCTGGACACGCCGCGTGAGGCCGACCGCTTCTGGCAGCAGATGCTGGGTGAGGTGAGTGAGGCGCTCGGGGTCACCGTCCAGTTACTGCGCCATCGCCGTGAACAGCAACGCAAGCAGGCCACCGCGCAGCACGGTGCGCTGGCCCGTGAGCTGCACGATTCAGTGGCGCAACAGCTGGGTTATCTGTCGTTTCAGGCGCGGCTGGTCCAGACCCGACTGACTGATCCGGAATTGGCAGGCACTTCACTGACCGAGCTGCGCAACGGCTTGAGCCAGTTGCAACGGCAAGTGCGCGAACTGATCACCAGCGCCCGGCTGACCATGGACGGGCGCTCGTTGCGCCAGGCGCTGGCTGACTCGGTGGCCGAATTTTCCCGGCGCTGCATCATCGTCTTTGAGCTGGACAACCGATTGCCGGACAACGCCCTGAGCCCGGAAACCGAATTGCAGATCCTGCAAATCATCCGCGAAGCCCTGACCAACGCCGTGCGCCACTCCCATGCCCGACACGTGCGCATCGAGCTGCGCCAGCCCCCCTCCGGCGACGTCCTGGTGTCGGTCGAGGACGATGGCATCGGCCTGAGCTCGGCGTCCGGCGATGACAACCACTTTGGCCTGGCGATCATTCGCGAGCGTGCCGCCAGTATCGGCGCGCGGCTGGCAATCGAGCCGATCCAGCCCCACGGTGTGCGCGTGCACCTGTGGCTGACCTGCCACCCCGCTGATTTTTCGGAGAGTCACGATGCACGCCACGACCTTGTTACTGATCGATGATCACCCGCTGTTCCGCAAGGGCCTGGCGCAGTTGTTCAGCGCCAGCGACGACTTCGAGGTGGTGGGCCAGGCGGCCAGTGGCCGGGAAGGGATCAATCTGGCGGTGAGTCTGGCCCCACAACAAGTGCTGCTGGACCTGCACATGCCCGGTCTGAGCGGGTTGCAGGTGCTCGACGAGTTGCGTCAGTTGCGTCTGGGCTGCCAGGTCGTGGTGCTCACGGCATCCATGGACCGCAGCGAGCTGCTGTCCGCGTTGCGCCTGGGCGCCAGAGGTTATGTGCTCAAGGAAACCGAGCCTGACGCGCTGCTGGCCTACATGCGCAACTGCAATCAGGGGGCAATTGTGCTGGATGACTCGCTGGTGTCGTTGCTGGCTGCCCATGATGCCCCCGAATCAGGCCCGGAACGGCTGGATCCGGGCCCGGAGCTGGGCAGCCTCACCGAGCGCGAGGGCCAGACCCTGACCCTGATCGCCGGCGGCATGAGCAACAAGCAGATCGCCCGCGAGCTGGGCATCAGCGACGGCACGGTGAAGATTTACGTCAAGAACCTGCTGCAGAAGCTCAGCCTGCATTCGCGGCTGGAACTGGCGGCCTGGGTTCATCAGTCGACGGTCGCTAGAAAAGAGGAGCGCCACTGAATGAGCGAAGACAGTGCTGTGCGAGACCTGCTGTCAAACGTCAGCTCAGGCGCTGCGTTGGACCGCTTTCCGGTCGCCTTGCTGGAACTGGCGGAGAACGGGCAGATCACCGGATTCAATCAGGCCTGGACCGATCTGATGGGCACCTCGGCCCGTATGCGCAATGCGCTGGACTATGTGCATCAGGAGGACCGTCCGCTGTGGCTGCAAGCCCTGGCCCAGTTGCGCGCCCACCCCGGCACGTCATTCCGGCAGCGCTTGCGCTTCGTTCATCCTGACGGCGATTTGCGCTGGTGTGAGGTCGGGCTCAAATCGGTGGCTTCAGGTTTCTGTCTGGTGCTGGGGGACATCACGGCGCACAAACGTCGGGAAACCGCGTTGCAGGCCAGCCAACGCAGCGCCATAAGCCTGCTCGACAGCATGCCGGGGCTGATTTATCGCGGGCGCAACAACCGCGACTGGACCATGGAGTTTGTCAGTGCCGGTTGCCTGCAATTGACCGGTTACCCGGCGGAGCGTCTGGTGGACAACCACGACTTTACCTACAACAGCCTGATCCTCCCTGAAGATGCCGATTACGTCTGGCGCGAGGTGCAATACGCGCTGGCGCGGCAGGTGCCGTTCGAATTGAGTTACCGGATTCGCTGTGCGAGCGGTGCGATCAAGAATGTCTGGGAGAAGGGCGTTGGTATTTACGCGGACAACCGCGAGGTGCTGGGCATCGAGGGGGCGATCTTCGAGCGCACGCGCTGTGTCGGCGAATGCCGGGCGGCAGAATGAACAATGCCGCGGGAGGCGCCGCGGCACTGGGGGCAAGCGTAGGGTCAATCAGCGAAACGCAGGCACCACGTGCTTGATGAACAGTTCCAGCGATTTCTTCTTCTCGGCGTGAGGCAGGCTGTTGTCGCACCAGAAGCTGAACTCATCCACGCCCAGCTCTTTGTAGTACTGGATGCGCGGAATGATTTCTTCCGGGGTGCCGATCATGGCGGTTTTGTGCAGGCTGTCGAGGGTGAACTCAGGACGTTCGGCGAATTTCGACTCCGGACTCGGGTCGAGGAAGCCGTTGACCGGCGTGGTCTTGTTGCCGAACCAGGCATCGAAGGTGCGGTAGAACTTCGAGATGGCCTTGGCGCCGACCTTCCAGCCTTCCGGATCGTTGTCCGCGTGGACGTGGGTATGACGCAACACCATCAGTTGCGGACGGGGTACGTCAGGGTTGGCGGCCAGGGCCGCTTCGAATTTATTCTTCAGGTCGACCACTTCTTCGTCGCCTTTCATCAATGGCGTGACCATCACGTTGCAGCCGTTTTTTACCGCGAAGTTGTGCGAGTCCGGGTCGCGGGCCGCGATCCACATTGGCGGTGTCTTGATCGGCTTTGGCACGCTGGTAGAGGTGGGGAATTTCCAGATTTCGCCATCGTGGGCGTAGTCGCCTTGCCACAATGCCTTGACCACCGGAACCATCTCGCGCAGGGCCTTGCCGCCTTCGGAGGCAGGCATGCCACCGGCCATGCGGTCGAATTCGACCTGATAGGCGCCGCGCGCCAGACCCACTTCCATGCGCCCGTTGCTGATGACGTCCAGCAGCGCGCATTCACCGGCCACCCGCAGCGGATGCCAGAACGGCGCGATGATGGTGCCCGCGCCCAGGTGAATGGTGGTGGTGCGGGCGGCGAGGTAAGCCAGCAGCGGCATCGGGCTTGGCGAAATGGTGTATTCCATGGCGTGGTGTTCGCCGATCCACACGGTGCTGAAACCGCCTTGTTCGGCCATCAGCGTCAGCTCGGTCAGATCCTCGAACAACTGTCGATGGCTGACCGATTCGTCCCAGCGTTCCATGTGTACGAACAACGAAAATTTCATGACGCTTACCTCGGGTAAATATGCCGTCCGCTGCTCGGCGGTCGGGCGTTTTTTTCGATAGACCGTATGACTTCGTATCGTCAGGCTCAAGCCAGCGCGGGCAGGGCGCCCATTTTGCCACGGCAGTAAACCATGGGGCTGGCGGGCTGCTCCGGCACGATCAGGTTCTTGACGGCGCCGACCATGATGGCGTGGTCGCCACCTTCGTATTCGCGCCACAACTCGCATTCGATGATCGCAGTGGCATTCGACAGCAGCGGGTTACCCAGCGCACTCAATGTCCATTCGATGCCAACGGCCTTGTCCTTGCCTTTGCGGGCGAACGCATAGGCTTCGCTCTGTTGCGTGCCGGACAACAGGTGAATGGCGAAGCGCTTGTTCTTGATCAGCGTCGGGTAGGAGTCGGAGCTGTAGTTGGGGCAGAAGAGCACCAGTGGCGGGTCCATCGACAGCGAACTGAAGGCACTGGCTGTCAGACCGACCACTTCGCCATCGTCATTGAGGGTAGTGATTACCGTCACGCCGGAAGGAAAGGAGCCCAGGACGTTCTTGTAGGCGATTGCGTCGATCATGTTGCTACCTCTGCGGTTCGGTGCCGAAGGTGATGAGTTTTATGTGTCTGATGGTATACCGTAATACTGATGATGCAAGTGTTTTTTCTTTCATGTTCGCAGAGTGCAGGTGGCAATCGACGTTGCGTGGTCCTTTAAAAACGCGGCTTTGATGCCTGCTGAACCGGTTTTTCCCTCATCGACTGAGCCTTGCAATCTGTCAGAAATAGCCCAACCGACGGTTGTCAATTGTTGGTATACCATAATATTGTGATGGCGCTCGTGAGTGCAGGGATGTGTTTGCGGCGTGACAGGTGTCCTCCGGCCACAGGCTCGGCGAGGCGCTGCATGGTTTTAGCTGGCCACAAAGACAAGAATTCAGGCGAAACGATGACTACATCCGATACTCATGGCGGCAACGCCACCCCTTTGATTGAAAACCACACTGTCGATTACGTGCCGCTGGCCGAACGTCATGGCAAGGCGCGGGACCTGTTCACCCTGTGGTTCAGCACCAACATTGCGCCACTGCCTATCGTCACCGGAGCCATGGTGGTTCAGGTGTTCCATCTGAATCTGCTCTGGGGGCTGATCGCGATTGCCCTGGGCCACATGATCGGTGGGGTGTTCATTGCCCTGGCCTCGGCGCAGGGGCCACGCATGGGCATCCCGCAAATGGTGCAGAGCCGAGGCCAGTTTGGTCGCTACGGTGCGCTGTTGATCGTGTTCTTCGCGGCGTTGATCTACGTGGGTTTCTTCATTTCTAACATCGTGCTGGCAGGGCAGTCGATCCATGGCATGGTTCCCAGCGTTCCGCTGCCAGTAGGTGTGGTGATCGGTGCCTTGAGCGCCACGGCCATCGGTGTGATCGGCTACCGTTTCATTCACACCCTCAACCGCCTCGGGACCTGGGTGATGGGCGCAGCGCTGCTGGCAGGTTTCATCATGATCTTCAGCCAGGACCTGCCCGCCGACTTCTTCAGTCGGGGCGGTTTCAACCTGTCGGGCTTTTTGGCGACGATATGCTTGGGGGTCATCTGGCAGATCAGCTTCTCGCCTTACGTTTCGGATTATTCACGTTACCTGCCGAGCGACATCGGCATCGCCAAACCCTTCTGGGCCACGTTCTTCGGCGCGACCCTGGGCACCACGCTGTCGTTCAGTTTTGGTGCTGTGGCGGTCCTGGCCACGCCAGAAGGCACCGAAGCGATGGCGGCAGTCAAACAGGCGACCGGCGCGTTGGGGCCGATTCTGATGCTGCTGTTTTTGCTCAACATCATCAGCCATAACGCACTCAATCTGTACGGCGCGGTGTTGTCCATCGTCACCTCGATCCAGACGTTCGCCGGGCAATGGACGCCCAGCGTCAAAGTGCGGGTGATCCTGGCGACGTTGATTCTCGCGGGCTGCTGCCTCACGGCGGTGGGCGCGTCGGGTGACTTCATCAAAGAGTTCATCGGCCTGATCCTGACGTTGCTGATCGTGCTGGTGCCGTGGGCGTCGATCAACCTGATCGACTTCTACCTGATCAAACGCGGCAGTTATGACATTGCCTCGATCTTTAGCGTCGACGGCGGGATGTACGGGCGTTTCAACCTGCACGCCATCGTCGCGTACTTCATTGGCATCATCGTGCAACTGCCGTTTGCCAATACGTCGTTGTACGTCGGGCCGTATGCCAATTACCTGGAAGGGGCTGATCTGTCATGGCTGGTGGGCTTGCTGGTGACCTGCCCGCTGTATTACTGCCTGGCGACCCGCAACCGGTCGGAGCGGGCCAAGGCGGCGCGTTTGGGGTTTGCCGAGTCGTGAAGGTGACTGACCGCACGCTCGGCTCCGGGGCCGTTCAGTCGCTATGCTGATTATGCTCGGGTAATCCGGCCGCTCTGCGCAGTCCCAAGTGCAGAGCGGTGCTGAACATCTGGCCGTGATTGCGACCGCTGAACGATTGGTAACTGGCCTGAGTGCCTGGCAGTTCAGCCAGGTGTTCGGCCAGCAAGCGATTGGCATCGGCAGGCACGGCTGCCATCGCCGCTCTGCGTTCCGGTGAGCCACCATCGAACTGAGCGACCGGCGGTTTTCCCTCTCGTTCGCCTCTGACCAGCCGTATCGTGGGTGTCACCCCGGCGGGAAACCGGTTAAGCGCCATGCCGTTGTCGTAGGTGATGGGCTGATACCACAGCGACGCACTGGCGGCGATCCAGGTCTGGAACAGGTCGGGCTTCTGAAGCAAGGCATAAAGCGTGAACAGGCCGCCGAACGAGTGCCCCCACAGTGTCTGTCGTGTCGGATCGACAGGGTAATGCGACTGCACTTCTGGCTTGATCGTTGTCTGGAGCAGATCAAGAAACGCATGGGACGTATCACCGGTGTAATCCCGGGTGCGTTGCTCGCCGTCGTACGTGCCCTCGATGTCGTACCCGATCATGACCAGCAGCGGCGGAGCGCCTGCATCCAGTTCGCCAAGCCAGTCTTCCTTCAATTCAGCCATCACGTTGTTGCCATCGAGCAGGTACATCACCGGATAGCCCGCCGCCGAGGGTGCCCGGCGGGGAATACCGATATCCAGCCGGTAATGCCGTTGGCGGTCGGGGGAGTCGACGTTCAACCGTTCGAAGCGATAGTGAGCGGAGCCGGTTTCAGCCAAAGGGGGAATCTCCTGAGCGTCGGCCACTGCAATCGATGGCAGCGCGCCAAACAGCGTAACGATAAAGAATGCTTTCCAGTTCATGAGCCGCTTCGATTCCAAAGGCACTGGGTGGGGCGTTTTCCTGCGCGAGTCATCGATGCGCATGTGCAGAGATTCGCGCATCACGTGCCGATCGTCTACGAGACATCTTTCTTCCTGCGCGGGATGATCTGAAGCGTTATTCAGCCACCTGTTCGTTCCTGGCTGTTCAGTTCACGATAAACTCGCGGCTCTCCACTTGCCCGAGGCCCCAGCGTGATCAGAGAACTCAAAACCTTCATCAGCGTCGCACGACGCGGTACCTTCGCCGCAGCGGGGCAGGAGGTGGGGTTGACCCAGTCGGCGGTCAGCGCACAGATCCGCAACCTTGAAGACAGCCTGGGCGTGAAGCTGTTCGACCGCTCTGGGCGCGCCGCCACCCTCAACTCGGCGGGGCAACGGGCGATTCCGCTGGCCGAAGAGATTCTGCAGATTTTCTCCCGCATGGGCGCACCGGACACCGACAACGACTTCCATGGCGCCTTGCGCATCGGTGCCATCGGTACGGTGCAGACCGGCATTCTTCCGCAAGTGCTGGTGGCCTTGAAGGCCAAGGCACCGTTCATCGAGGCCAGCCTGATCCCCGGCGTTTCGCTCAATCTGCTGAGTCTGGTGGACTCCGGTGATCTGGACCTGGCGATCATGATCAACCCGCCGTTTGCCTTGCCCAAGGACTTGCGCGCCGAGGTGATTGCCCGCGAGCCGTTCGTGCTCATCACCCCTAAAAATGTCCGTGGCAATGATCCGATTCAGTTGCTGCGAGACCATCCGTTCATTCGCTATGACCGCAATTCGTTCGGCGGCCGCTCGGTCACGCAGTTTCTGCGCGAACAAAAGCTGCATGTGCGCCAGGCATTGGAGCTGGATGAACTGGATGCCATCGTGAAAATGGTGCGCAGCGGTTTGGGTGTGGCACTGGTGCCGATGGCGGGGGTGTGGCTGGAGAACGCGTCGGAGGTGCGAATCCTGCCGTTGGGCGAGTTGACCTTCTCTCGGGAAATCGTCCTGCTGAGTCGTTATCAGCAGCGCCATGCGCCATTGTTCAATCTGTTTCGCACCTGTGTGATGGATGCGATGGCCAAACACAACGCCCAGACACGGCAGGCTAGAGCTTCTTTTTGAGCGTCAACGGTTTAGTCGGCCAAACGATAAGTGCACGGCTTTGGGGCGTTGCGTGTGTCTTTGGTGCAAAACGCTTTAAAACTCCACGACTCATCAAAATTATTGTTGCTCAGAACTAAAAATATCCGCTTTTACCGCGGGGTCTCTCAGTCAAGAATCAGCTCACGCACAACAACCTGTAGGAATACATCGTGAGCCTTTCTCCTTTCCACCTCGCTATCCCTGTTTACGACCTCGCTGCTGCACGGCACTTCTACGGCGACGTCTTCGGCCTGTCCGAAGGCCGCTCCAGCAATCAGTGGGTGGACTTCGATTTCTACGGTCACCAACTGGTGATCCACGAGCACCCGAAAACCGCTTCTCAAGAGTCGGTGCATTCCAACCCGGTCGACGGCCATGACGTGCCGGTCCCGCACTTCGGCATCATCTTGCACTGGGAAGAGTGGGAAGCACTGGCTGACCGCCTGCGTGCCCGCGAAACCAAGTTCGTGATCGAACCTTACGTGCGTTTCAAAGGCCAGGTGGGCGAGCAGGCGACCATGTTCCTGTTCGACCCGTGCGGCAACGCGCTGGAATTCAAGGCGTTCAAGGACATGAGCCAGTTGTTCGCCAAGTAATCGATACACCCTGAGTGACCGCGACCGTCGCCGGACAGGTTGTGTGAAAACGTACCGAGCGAAGGTAAGACAAGGCAAAAACAGGCGAAAAACGGCCGGGGTCGCGTCCGACTTTAGATGTTCTAAATGAGCATTTTTCGCCTGTTTTTAACGCCGTATTACCGAGCGCAGTAGTTTTCACGCAGCCTGTACAAGAGCGACTGCGCCCTTTGCCGTCTAGCCTTGCAGCGCCCTGATGATGTGTGGACTCCGCGTAGTCAAAAGCGGCGTTCCGTCCTGTGCTTGCCTGGCTGAACACCTGCCTGCTGCATAAGGATAGAGAACGGTATGTTCTACATCAGTGCCCATGCGCCATCCGCGCCCGTTCCGGACCTGCGTCCGCCTGCCCGATCCTGGCGATTCGAGCCCTGTGGCGAGCGCTGCGTCATCCTTGTTTTCGACAGCGTTTTTTCGATCGAGGCCAACCGCGAGGCCGCCTCGGTTGCCAATATCCTGCGCACGCTGGCCAGCCAGGGTGCATTGCCTGGCATCACCGATGTGGTGGCGGCCATGGTCACAGTCGGCGTGCATTATTCACCGCTGGCGTTCGTGACGCTGGACGCTGATGCATCGCCATATGACGTGGTTTGCCAGGCGTTGAGCGCTGCACTGTTGCAATCGATCGGCGCGACTGTGGGTAATACGAACCGCATTGAAATCCCGGTCTGCTATGAGTCCGAATACGCACCCGATTTGGCAGCGATCGCCCAAGCCTGTGCGTTGACTGTCGACGAGGTGATTGCGGCTCACACCGCCGACTGGCTCGACGTGCTGATGGTCGGTTTCGCGCCGGGCCATCCTTATATCGGTCTTCACCCGCAGGCGCTGTCATTGCCTCGCCGTTCGGTGCCGCGCAAGCGCGTGGCGAAGGGCAGTGTGGGCATTGCCAACGGCCAGAGCGTGATTTACCCCGCCGAATTGCCCGGCGGCTGGAACCTGGTCGGGCGCACGCCGCTCGACCTGTTTTCCCCCTTCAACGACGTTCCCTGTCTGCTCAAGGGGGGTGACCAAGTCCGTTTCACCGCCATCAGCAGCCGCGAGTTCGAAGCGCTGGCGCGGGGAGAATCGTTATGACCATTCATGTCATCAAACCGGGGCTGCTGTCTTCGTTTCAGGACACTGGGCGGCATGGTTTCCAGCATTGGGGTGTGCCGGTGTCAGGTGTCATGGACGAAGCGGCGCACGAATTGTGCAACCTGCTGGTGGGCAATCCCAGGTCGTTCACCACGCTGGAAATGACCCTGCAAGGCCCGACGTTGCAGTTTCAGGCCAAGGCGTTGATCGCGCTGGCCGGTGCCGATCTGGGCGCGACACTCAATGGCGAGCCTTTCAAACCGGGCACCGCGCAGATCGTTGCGGCCAACTCGACGCTGAGTTTCGGCAAGCGTTTGCACGGTGCGCGCAGTTATCTGGCGGTGGCGGGCGGCTTCCTGTTGCCCGAGGTCATGGACAGCACCAGCACCAACACCCGTGGCGGGTTCGGTGGGCTGCGGGGGCGGGCGTTGCAGGCGGGCGATCTGATTCCGATTTGTTCCTCGTTCGCCAACCCGCCGCGTCTGGCCAAAACCTATGAGCCGTCGTCTGCGAGCCATGATGAAGATCAGCCGATCCGGGTCATGAAAGGGCGTGAGTGGGCGTTGTTCAGCGAACAGTCGCAGCAGGACTTCCTCAACGGCACCTACACCCTGAGCGGCGATTCGGACCGCATGGGCTATCGCCTGACAGGCCAGGCGCTGACCCTGTCGGCGCCCTGTGAGCTGCTTTCCGAAAGCGTGGCGTTCGGCACGGTGCAGGTGCCACCCAGCGGGCAGCCGTTGATTTTGATGGCGGACCGGCAAACCACCGGCGGCTATCCGCGTATCGCTCAAGTGGCCAGCGTGGACCTGCCGCGCCTGGCGCAAATGCTGCCGGGCGATGCGCTGCGCTTCTCATTGATTGACCTGCACGCCGCGCAAAAGCTCTTCATCGAACGCGCGCGCACTGTAAAAGCAATGGAGGCCTTCAATGCCTGAGATCGATTTCAACAGCGATGTGGGCGAGGGGTTTAGCCTATACCACGCTGGGGATGATGCTGCCGTCTTGCCGCACATCACCTCTGCCAACATCGCTTGCGGCTTTCATGCCGGTGACTCGCGCACCATCCGCCGAACGGTCGCGTTAGCGGCGCAACTGGGTGTAGCGGTGGGCGCCCATCCTGGCTTTCAAGATTTGCAGGGCTTCGGTCGTCGACTGATGAAACTGTCGGAAGACGAAGTGTACGAAGCGGTGGTGTATCAAGTCGGCGCGTTGATGGGCTTCACCTGTGCGGCGGGTGTGCCGCTCAAGCACGTCAAACCCCACGGCGCGTTGTACAACCTGGCGGCGACTCACCGACCGACAGCCGATGCGATCTGCCATGCAGTCAAGGACATCGACCCCGGCCTGATGCTGTTTGGCCTGTCAGGCAGCGAACTGACGGCGGCGGCGACCTCATGCGGCTTGAAGGTGGCCCATGAAGTGTTCGCCGACCGCACCTATCAGGACGACGGCACGCTGACCCCGCGCGGGCAGCCCGGCGCGATGATCGAGGATGTCACCGTGGCGGTCGATCAGGTCCTGAACATGCTCCATCGCGGTGAAGTGCGCAGCATCCAGGGCAACTGGGTTCCAGTGCGCGCCGAGACCTTGTGCATTCATGGCGATCAGCCGGGCGCGGCGGCGTTTGCGCGGTCGATCAAACAAGCGCTGCTAAGCGAAGGGGTGGTGATCAGAAGCCCTGTTTGACGGCGTGGTTTAGTGACACACACATAAAACGTTCGTAGCCATTCAACAATAATAAGGAGCGCTACATGCAGAACAGATTCATCAACATTTACCTCTGCCAGGGTCAGCGGAAGTTAACTATTCAACGCGTTTGATTAGCCACTTCTTGTACGACCTACCGCCCAATAACTCTATTAGCCAGCGGCTAAGATGGAAGGTAAATATGTCTCGCGTGCTTTCTGAAATAGATACAACTTCCGGTGTTGCCCGTTCGTTCAGTCAGGACAGTGATTCGACCATGATTGCCAAGCGTGCGGCCATGGCGTCGGCCACCGGCACAGCGGTTGAATATTACGAGTTCAGTATCTACGGCTACATGGCAACCATTATTGCGCCGCTGTTTTTCCCCAGCGGTAACTCGACCGCAGCGTTGCTCGCCACCCTTGCGGTGTTCGGCATTGCTTTCGTGGTGCGGCCCATTGGCGGCATTGTGCTGGGTCGATTGGCTGATCGCTTTGGCCGCCGTAACGTGCTGCTCAGTACGGTGATCGGCATGGGCTTGGCGACGGCGCTGATCGGCGTGTTGCCGACGGCAGCGCAAATTGGCATCGCGGCGCCCATTTTGCTGGTGCTCCTGCGGCTGTGTCAGGGCTTTTTCGCCGGTGGCGAAGTGGTCGGCGCGGCGGCATTCGTGGCTGAGTCGTCGCCTAACGGGCGGCGCGGTTTCTTTGGCGCCTTCACTCCGGTGGGCGTGGCGATCGGTGGCGCGACCGGGGCAATCGTCTGTGGCGTGACCACGGGCCTGCTGGATGCCGAACAACTGCAGAAATGGGGCTGGCGCATCCCGTTTTTCCTGTCGATTCCGCTGGTGGTGTTCTCGTTCTACATGCGTCACAACGTCGAGGAAACCCCGGAGTTCAGGGCGTTTCTGGCCAAGGACAAACCACCGGTTGCACCGATTCGCGAAGTGTTCAGCCTTGACCTGCCGTCGCTGTTGCGCGTCATCGTGTTCGCCTTTGCACAGAACGCCGGGTACTTCATCGGCATGGTGTTCATGAACATCTACCTGACGACCTACCTGCACTTCGAAAAGACCAAGGTCTACTGGCTGATCGCAGTGATCAGCCTGTGCATGGCGGCGATGATGCCGTTCTGGGGTGGACTGTCTGACCGGATAGGACGAAAAAAAGCGCTGACCATTGGTTTCGTGGGTTATGTCGTCCTGGTGGTGCCGATGATGCTGTTGATGGGCAGCGGTAGCTTCTGGATCGCCGCGCTGGCGATGTTCATCGCAACCCTGCCGATGCCCGTGGTGCAGTCGGTGGGTTATCCGACCTACGCAGAACAGTTTCCGACCCGTGTGCGTTATACCGCCATGGCGATCAGTATTAACGTTGGGGCCATTCTGGGGGGCGGCCTGACGCCTTATATCGTGACGTCGTTAATTGGCAGTACCAGCAACTTGTTGTGGCCTGGTTATTTCATGGGCGGTGCGGCGCTGCTGGCATTGATCGCGTTGACGACCTTGCGCGACACCTCCAAAGGCGATCTGCGTCGGTAAATAAACAATGCGTGCCCGCTTTATTGATCGGGCACTGTGGAAAGTGTCGCCATTGTAAATGTGCTTTTGAGTTGATATTCAGAGGGCGGACAGGCGCATATTGAATTAAGTGGGATATTGCAAAAGTCAAAGAACGGGTGGCACTGATCGAGACGTCCAGTCTGGCAGCGCTTGAACTGAAAGAAGGCAAAAGTCATCTGCGCTTGCGGCGTGATCTGACCCGCGATGAAGGCTTCTGCAAAGGCGGCGTCAACATTCACTACTTGGAATACAAGCTGGCCGGTGAGAAACGCTGATCCAGTGATCCGTCCTGCTTTGCCCCTGGATGCACTTTTTGTGCAGTTGGCACAGCCTGTGCTGCCCTGATAGTTATCGGTTTGTTGAACAATCCGCCCTGTCAGGAAGTTCAGGCTGTGTCCATTGCCAAAGAAAACGGCCTCTCGCTGGCCGACCAAGTCGCTCATGAACTGCGCGAAGACATCATCAACGGGCGTTTGCTGTCCGGCATGCCGTTGGTGGAAAGCGAGCTGGTGCGCGGCTATAACGCCTCGCGTAACACCGTGCGCGAAGCGTTGCACCTGTTGGGTCGTGAGGGTTTGACCACCTATGTACGACACAAAGGCGTCATCGTCCGGCGGCTGACCGTCGACGATGTGCGGGACCTGTTCAGTGTCCGACGGACCCTTGAATCCCGCGCCATTCTCGCAGGCGCGCCAGTGATCGAGGGGCAGTCGCAACCCATGGCCAACGCCATCGAAGCGGCCGAGCTTGCCTGCGAGCGGGAAGACTGGCGCGCTTTTGGCAGCCACAGCCTGCGCTTTCATCAGCACGTGGTGGGCCTGCTGGGCAGCCCGTCGTTCGACGAATTCTTCACCAACATCGTGGCGCAGATGCGCCTGGTGTTTTCCAGCGCCCGAGACGAAGCCCGCTATCAAACGCCGTGGCTGGCGCGGGACCGCCACATTTACCAGTTGCTCATCGAAGACCGTCGTCTGGATGCAGGCGAGGCGATGGACAGTTACCTCAACGATTCCGAACGTCAGGCACTGGATCTACTGTCCAGTGTCGCCAGACCCTGAGCAGGAGATTGCCATGTACAAAGACTACCCCGCCGCGTATCAGGTCAGTAAAGGCGCGGCCTTGCAGGTCGATACCGCTTTTTACGAGCGCATTCGTCAGGCGCAGGATGCCCGCACGCAGGTCGAGCAATTCGAGGTGCCGATTCGCACCGGACGAGCCTGGAAGGTCAAGGCCGGACAGGTGTTCCGCGTGACCACGCCAGTTGGCCCGCAGGTCGGCGACTTCAACGTGTGGAATGCCAACGACCCTCGCGAGCGCATGTGGGCGGCGCGCACCCGCCAGTTGCAGGGCGCCCACGTCACCACCCATGACCGCCTGTGGTCGAACCTGCCGTTCCTGCGCCCGATGGTCACCATCACCGATGACAGCCTGGCCGGTTACGGCATCGACGAACACGGCGGTCGCCTGCACGACCTGCTTGGCACGCGCTGCGACCCGTACGTGAATAAGATGCTCACCGGCGAAGACTTTCATCACCATTGCCACTCCAACCTGACCCGCGCCGTGCTGCCCCATGGCCTGACCGAGTTCGACGTGCACGATGTGTTGAACATCTTTCAGTGCACGGGGCTGAACCACGACGACATGTATTTCATGAAGGCTTGTCCGGCACAGCAGGGCGATTATCTGGAGTTCTTCGCGGAAATCGACCTGCTGTGCGCGTTGTCGACCTGTCCGGGCGGCGACCTGTCGCTGCCCATGTGGGGGCCGGAGGCGCAGGATCCGCTGAGTGTCTGCCGCCCGTTGGGCGTGGAAATCTATGACCTTGATCCAGCGTTGCTGGAAGGTTGGGAGCAGCCCAGACGCGCTGAGTACAACGGCTTGCACGGGTTGAAGATTGGCAAGGCTGAGTGGGAGCAGTGAGTTCGCAGTCTGGCCGTAGCCTGTAGGAGCGTGGCTTGCCTGCGGTCGGGCGCGGGCAAGCCACGCTTCTACAGAACGATGAAGTCAGTTTTCACGCATCCCGCAACAGGTCGTGGGCGTCGAGCAGTCGCCAGGCGATTTCCGGGTGCTTCTCCATGCCTTTGCGGATGGCGGCTGGAATCGCGGTGCGGGTCTTGCGGCAGAGGCCGGGGAGTTCGGCGATGTCGATGGCGATCCCGCGCATTGTCC
Source organism: Pseudomonas sp. NPDC088444 (assembly GCF_044900175.1). Taxonomy (NCBI): domain Bacteria; kingdom Pseudomonadati; phylum Pseudomonadota; class Gammaproteobacteria; order Pseudomonadales; family Pseudomonadaceae; genus Pseudomonas; species Pseudomonas sp. NPDC088444. Next base: position 150,815 of record NZ_JBJDNK010000002.1, on the reverse strand, counting down.
GCACCTCATTGAACCCCGGCGCCACATCCACCCGCAGGCCGAGCAGCTCGAACATGCGTTGCTGCATGTGTTTCAGGTCGTCCAGTGTGGTGATGTTTTCCAGTCGATCGAGCAGGCGCTTCTCTTCCTGGCGGGTCAGGTGGAGGATGCGCCGATCGGCTCCCGCCGTTTCCAGCAGGCGCTCGCGATCGCAGACGCAAGCGCCGGGCGGGCAGGGGGAGCGAATCGGCATCGGGGTGGTCATGGGCCGATCATAGCGAGGCGCACCGGCAAATCACAGTCACAGGCTCTCGGCTTTTACCGCCGCCCGAATGGCCTCCAGCAGCATGGTGCACGCCGGGTTGTCATTGTCCGAGCGCCAGACCAGATGCAATTCACTCTGCACCCCTTCGCCCAGATCGATCTCTCGAAACACCACGTCCCGGAACACCACATTGGTGGCACAGCGGGGCACCAGCGCCAGTCCCATACCCGCGTTGACCAGCGCCAGAATCGTCAAGGACGAACCCAGCCATTGCACGTATTCCGGCGCCACCTGTGCCGAGCGCAAGGTCCCGGTGAGCAGTTCGTTGAACGGCGGATAGGCGGAGTGGGAGTACATCAGAAATGGCTGCGCATCCAGGTCCTGCACGCCGACGGTCTCGGCATGGGCCAGCGGATGGTTGCCCGGGATCGCCAGCACAAACGGCTCGCGCACCAGACACTCCGTTTCATAACCGGGCTGCAACAGCGGTGCCCGCACTATACCCAAATCGATCCGCCGCGCTCTTAGCGCTTCATGTTGGGAATAGGTGTTCATCTCGGTCAGGGAGATTTTCACGTGGGGCTGTTTCAGTCGCGCTTCGGCGATGACCCGTGGCAGAAACTCGTACACAGCGCTGCCCACGAAGCTGATGGTCACCGAGCCGATATCGCCTTCGGCAAAGCGCCGTGCAGCGATGGCTGCTTGCTGCGCGCGTTCGAGCAAGGTCTGGGCTTCGATGAAGAACGCACGCCCCGCCGCGGTCAATGCCACGCTACGGGTGCTGCGAGTGAACAGCTCGACACCCAGATGGTGTTCCAACAGTTGAATCTGTCGGCTCAGGGGTGGCTGAGTCATGTTCAGACGCTCGGCAGCACGACGGAAGTTGAGTTCGGTCGCGACCGTCGTGAAGCAGCGCAGTTGAGCCAGTTCGAACATTGATATATTCCGGGTATCAATCAACAGTCAATCTAGATTAGACGGGAACAATACCAGCGTCCATCATCGAGGCATCCCAAAGAAAGCCCCCCAAAAAAACAATCAACGGGAGTCGCCTCTTGAACAATCCTCGTGGGTCTGTGGACCCGAATGCGCTGGCCCGAGCGGCCGCCAAGGTCAAACGGCATGTGCTGCCGTTGTTCGTGATCATGTTCATCGTCAACTACATTGACCGGGTCAATATCGGCTTTGTGCGCAGTCACATGGAAGCCGACCTCGGCATCGGCGCGGCGGCCTACGGCCTGGGCGCCGGTCTGTTCTTCGTTGGCTACGCGCTGTTCGAAGTCCCCTCCAACATGCTGCTGCAACGTTTCGGCGCCCGCGCCTGGCTGACCCGCATCATGTTCACCTGGGGCGCGGCCGCAATGGCCATGGCGTTCGTCAAGGGCGAAACCAGCTTCTATGTGTTGCGCTTCGTTCTGGGCGCGGCAGAGGCGGGGTTCTTTCCCGGTATCATCTATTACTTCACCCAATGGCTGCCTGCCAGCGAGCGGGGCAAGGCCATGGCGATCTTTCTGAGCGGCTCGGCAGTGGCCTCGGTGATTTCCGGGCCGGTGTCTGGTGCCTTGTTGGGCATCAGCGGTTTCAATCTGCACGGCTGGCAGTGGATGTTTCTGATTGAAGGTTTTGCCTCGATCGCGCTGTGCGGTTTCGTCTGGTTCTGGTTGCAATCCCACCCCCGCGAGGCCAAGTGGTTGAGCGAGGAGGAGAAGGGCGCCTTGATCCTCGCGGTCGAAGCGGAACAGCGTGCTCGCGAAGCGACGCAGATCGTCAAACCATCGATGTTCAAGCTGCTCGCTGACCGCCAGATCGTGCTGTTTTGCTTCATCTATTTTTCGGTGGCCTTGACCATTTACGGCGCGACGTTCTGGCTGCCGAGCATGATCAAGAAGATGGGCAGCCTGAGCGACTTCGACGTGGGTCTGTTCAACTCGATCCCCTGGATCATTTCCATCGTCGCCATGTACGGCTTTGCCGCGCTGGCTGCCCGCTTCAAACACCAGCAGGCATGGGTTGCGGTCACGTTGGTGATCGCCGCCTGCGGCATGTTCATGTCCACCACGGGCGGGCCGGTGTTCGCGTTCGTCGCCATCTGTTTTGCGGCCATTGGTTTCAAGGCCGCATCGGCGCTGTTCTGGCCGATTCCCCAAGGTTATCTGGATGCGCGCATCGCTGCGGCGGTGATCGCGTTGATCAACTCCATCGGCAACCTCGGCGGTTTCGTCGCGCCCACCGCGTTTGGTTTTCTGGAGCAGACCACCGGTTCCATTCAAGGCGGCATGTACGCGCTGGCGATCACGTCGCTGGTGGCTGCCGTGGTGATCTTTTTCGCCCGTACCTCCCCGAAGGGCGATCAACGGCCGTCGTTTGAGCCGACCGCGAATCCCTTGCAGCCCGCGCCCTTGAACTCCACCTCCAGCCTCAAACCCTGATTGACCGGGAGAAGTCTTTTGAAAATCACACGTGTCACCGTCACCCCGATTGCCTTTCGTGACCCGCCATTGCTTAACGCCAGCGGCATCCATGAACCCTACGCGCTGCGTTCGATCATCGAAATCGAGAGCGACAACGGTTACATCGGCCTGGGCGAAAGCTACGGCGACGCCCCCGCGCTGGCGATTCAGCAACAGTTGCAGCAGCAATTGATCGGCATGGACCCGTTCAACCTCAACGCGCTGCGTGCGCGGGTCAAGGCCACTGTTGCGGCGAACAAACCGGCCAGCATCGCCGGGGCTGAACTGGCGCCGGGTTCCCATGCGAGCAAGGCGGTGAGCAATGCCTATTCGGCGTTCGAAGTGGCGTTTCTTGATTTGCAGGCACGCTCGATGAACCTGCCGTTGGTGGACCTGCTGGGCGGCGCGGTGCGCGATCAGGTGCCGTTCAGCGCCTACCTGTTCTTCAAGTACGCCCAGCATGCCGATTCGCCGTATGCGCCAGACAGTTGGGGCGAGGCCATCAGTGAAGAGCAAATCGTTGCCCAGGCGCGGCGCATGATCGAGGCTTACGGATTCAAGAGCATCAAGCTCAAGGCCGGTGCGTTGGAGCCTGAGCACGAAGTGTCGTGCATCAAGGCGCTGAAAAAGGCGTTCCCGGGCTATCCGCTGCGCATCGACCCGAACGGCAACTGGTCACTGGACACGGCGATCCGCATGGCCGAACTGCTGGGCGATGACCTGCAATATTACGAAGACCCGACCCCCGGCCTTGACGGCATGGCCGAGCTGCACAAACGTACCGGGCTGGCGCTGGCGACCAATATGGTGGTCACCGATTTCGACGAGTTCCGCCGCAACGTGGCGCATAACAGCGTGCAGATCGTGCTCGCCGACCATCATTACTGGGGCGGACTGCGAGACACGCAGGCGCTGGCGAAAATGTGCGAGACCTTTGGTCTGGGTGTGTCGATGCACTCCAACTCGCACTTGGGCATCAGTCTGATGGCCATGGCCCACGTGGCGGCGGCGGTACCGAATCTGGACTTCGCCTGCGACACCCATTACCCGTGGCAGGAACCGGACGAGGAGGTGATCAAGGGCGGCAAGCTGCCCATTGTCGATGGCTGCGTGAAGATCACCCGCGAGCCGGGGCTGGGCCTTGAGCTGGATTACGACCAGTTGGGCAAGCTCAACGATCAGTACCTGACGTGTGGCATTCGCTCGCGCGATGACGTGAAGCAGATGCAGAAGTACAAGCCGGAGTGGAAGGCGGTCAAACCGCGGTATTAAAACGCAAGCTCACGCGGTGGGAGCCTCTATGGTCCAACCGCATTCACCGCCTGGGCGGATTCCTTGCCTCCAGGCTTCTGCCGTTGCCGTTGCTTTTGATCTTGGGACGCGCCAGTTCAGACACCACCGAACGCGACTTGGGTTCAGCCTGCACCCAAGTCGCGTTCGGCGGTGTCCGGACCGGCGTGTCCAAAGATCAAGATCAACAGCCACGGCCAACGCGGGATCTTCAAGCTGGCAAGTGACCCGTGGTAGCCGGCTTGCTGGCGAAGGCAGTGGACAGTCAGCCTGTGCGTATCTGACACTCGGCACTCGCCAGCAAACCGACTGCCACATCTTTTAACACTTCGTTCATGACCCCACCATCGCGCACCTCTCAGATTACCGACGTTCGCCCCGAGCAGATCCCCGAGGTGGTGAATTTCGTCATGCAGGCACGGGCGCAAATGTTTCCCATGCTGTACCTGCACACCCACCCGTTTCTGCCGGGCGCGATCAGTTTCTGGCAGCGTCAGGGCTTCACCATCGTCGACATCGAAGACGATCCGCTGTGGCAGACCACCCACATGCAGCGCGTGCTCTGAGCGGTTCGGGGTGACCAGAAACAATTCGTAGCAATCACTCCTCACACAAACGGTCCAAGTGCAGCACGTCTGTTCAAGACCCCAAAGTCCTACCGCGACACTATGGCTTCATCCTTCGTCACTGGCGTTTTTCGCAGGTGGCGGACTTTCGATGATGACTGTGGTGCGCAATGAGCCATTCAACTTCCAACGACCTCGCGCAAGACCTGGGCCTGCTGTTTCTGCGGGCCAGCGGGGCGTTGTTTCTGCTGTTCGTTCACGGCCTGCCGAAGCTGCTGGACTTCAAGGCGCAACTGGCGCTGATCGAAGACCCGTTCCACATGGGGGCGAGCCTGACCCTGTGCATGGCGATTTTCGCTGAGGTCTTGTGCCCGTTGCTGATCCTGTTCGGTGTGCTGACGCGTCTGGCCTGCCTGCCGATCCTGTTTCTGCTGCTGGTGGCGCTGGTGGTGGTGCACAGCGAGTGGACCGTGGAACAGGGCCAGTTTGGCTGGTTGCTCACCCTCATCTTTACCAGTGTGCTGATCGCCGGACCTGGCCGTCTGGCGCTCAATGTTCGTTTGCCGGGAGCGCTTCGCTATGCCTGAGTCCGCCATCTCCACCGACGTTTCCACGACGTCGAAACTGTCCGCCGACGAGATCGTCACGCTGGTGGTCAAACACCGGGTCAAGCAAGGCCTGGAGGCGCATTACGAAGCGTGGTTGCGCCGCATTGTGGCGATTGCCGCCAGTTATCCGGGGCATCTGGGGGTCGACGTCATTCGAGGCAGAGCCGACGGTTTGAGCCTGTTCACATGCGTGCTGCGTTTCTGCTCCACCGACGCCATGCAAAGCTGGCTGGACTCCAGCGAGCGTCGCGAACTGGTGGCCGAAGCGTCGCCGATGCTGGCCGATGGTGACGTCACTGAAGTGAATCGCCACAACGAATTCTGGTTCGTGCCCGCCAGTGAACTGCCGCCACCACCGCGCTGGAAGCAGGCCGTGGTGACTTTTTTCGTGATCTGCCCGCTGACCTTGCTGATCCCGCTGCTGTGGGGGCCGGTGTTCGGTGCGTTCCCGTTGCTGGGTAATTACGTGATCAGCACCGCGCTGGTCACTGTGACTATCGTTCTGCTGGTGGTGTACCTGTTGATGCCCGCGGCGACCCGCCTGGCCGCCCCTTGGTTGAACGCCCGGCCAGCGCCGGTGCCCGGTGGCGATCATGAAGGATGAATCCAACGATGAATCGCTGACCAGCAGCGGGCGCCGCGATTTCGTGACCAAGGGCTCTCTGCTCGGTGCCGCCGCTGCCCTTTTGTCTTCACTGCCTGTCGCCGGCCTTGCAGTCGGCGCTTCAAAACATTCTGCCCATGGAGGCGCGATGAACGTCGATCTGATTCTCTACAACGGTAACTTCCACACGGTTGACCCGGAAAAGCCCAGGGCCAGTGCCGTGGCCATCGGCGGTGGCAAGTTCGTCGCGGTCGGTAACGATGCCGAGATCATGGCCCTGCGCGGCAGCGCGACCCAGGTCATCGACCTGCACAAGCGCACGATGATCCCGGGCCTCAACGACTCGCACCTGCACCTGATTCGTGGCGGCCTGAACTACAACCTGGAACTGCGCTGGGAAGGCGTGCCTTCGCTGGCCGATGGCCTGCGCATGCTCAAGGCCCAGGCTGATCGCACGCCGACCCCGCAGTGGGTCCGTGTCGTGGGGGGCTGGAACGAATTCCAGTTCGCCGAGAAGCGCCTGCCAACTATCGAAGAACTCAACCAGGCTGCGCCGGACACCCCGGTGTTCGTGTTGCACCTGTACGACCGTGCCCTGTTGAACCGCGCTGCGCTGCGCGTGGCCGGTTACACCCGTGACACGCCCAACCCGCCGGGCGGCGAGATCGTGCGTGACAGCAATGGCGACCCAACCGGTATGCTGGTGGCCCGCCCGAACGCGATGATCCTGTACTCCACGTTGGCCAAAGGGCCGAAGCTGCCGCTGGAATATCAGGTCAACTCGACCCGTCAATTCATGCGCGAGCTGAACCGTCTGGGCCTGACCAGCGCCATCGACGCTGGCGGCGGTTTCCAGAACTACCCGGACGATTACGAGGTGATCAACCAACTGGCCGAAGCCAAGCAGTTGACCGTGCGTATCGCCTACAACCTGTTCACCCAGAAGCCGAAAGAAGAGCTGAACGACTTCAAGCACTGGACCAGCACCGTCAAGCTGCACCAGGGCGACGACTTCCTGCGGCACAACGGCGCGGGCGAAATGCTGACCTTCTCGGCGGCGGACTTCGAAGACTTCCTCGAACCGCGCCCGGACCTGCCGCCTGGCATGGAGCAGGACTTGGAGCCGGTGGTTCGCCATTTGGTGGAAAATCGCTGGCCGTTCCGCCTGCACGCCACCTACGACGAATCGATCTCGCGCATGCTCGACGTGTTCGAGAAGGTCAACCGCGACGTTCCGTTCGGCGGCATCCCGTGGTTCTTCGACCACTGCGAAACCATTTCGCCGAAGAACATCGAGCGTGTGAAGGCGCTGGGCGGCGGCATTGCCGTTCAGGACCGCATGGCGTTCCAGGGCGAATATTTCGTTGATCGTTATGGCAAACAGGCCGCTGAAGCCACGCCACCGATCAAGCGCATGCTGGCTGAAGGCGTGCCAGTCGGCGCGGGCACCGATGCCACTCGCGTGTCGAGCTACAACCCCTGGACGTCGCTGTACTGGATGGTCAGTGGTCGCACCGTTGGCGGTCTGGAACTGTATCCGGAGGGCCTGTCCCGCGAGACCGCGCTGGAACTGTTCACCCGTGGCAGCGCCTGGTTCTCGTCCGAGCAGGGCAAGAAGGGCCAGATCAAGGTCGGCCAGTTGGCGGACGTGGTGGCGCTGTCCCAGGACTTCTTCAGCGTGCCGGAAGAGTCGATCAAGTGGATCGAGTCGGTGTTGACCATCGTCGACGGCAAGGTCGTTTACGCCACCAACGAGTTCGATCAACTGTCGCCGCCGAGCGTGCCGGTGCTGCCGGACTGGTCGCCGGTCGCCAAGGTGCCGGGTCACTGGCGTCAGGGCGCACCGATGGCGGCTGCCGTGCACCAGTGCAGCGGTCCGTGCGCGGTCCACGCCCACAGCCACGACAAGGCCCGTCAGTCGAAAGCCCCGGTCAGCGACTTCCAGGGCTTCTGGGGCGCCTTCGGCTGCTCGTGCTTCGCGTTCTAAAAGAGCACAAAACGCCTTGCCAGGGTTACCTGGCAAGGTCACTCGCTGACGTCGTTCGTTGGCAATGCACACACCCGCAACTCAACTGATGGAGTCAATCATGACCGTTCCTTACAAGCGTCTGGATATCAACGATGCCGTCGTGCTGCTGGTCGATCACCAAACCGGTCTGATCTCGCTGGTGCAGGATTTTTCCCCGAACGAGTTCAAGAACAACGTGCTGGCCCTGGCCGACTGCGCCAAGTTCTTCAAACTGCCGACCATCCTGACCACCAGCTTCGAGTCCGGCCCGAACGGCCCGCTGGTGCCTGAGCTGAAAGAAATGTTCCCGGACGCGCCGTACATTGCTCGTCCTGGCCAGATCAACGCCTGGGACAACGAAGATTTCGTCAAGGCCATCAAGGCCACCGGTCGCAAGCAACTGATCATCGCCGGTGTGGTGACGGACGTCTGTGTGGCGTTCCCGACCCTGTGCGCGCTGGAAGAAGGCTTTGACGTGTTCGTGGTGACTGACGCTTCGGGCACCTTCAACGACGTGGTTCAGCAAGCGGCCTGGGCGCGCATGTCCGCTGCTGGTGCACAACTGGTCAACTGGTTCGCCGTGGCCTGCGAGCTGCAACGCGACTGGCGCAACGACATGGAAGGCCTGGCCAACCTGCTGTCCCAGCGCATCCCGAACTACCGCAACCTGATGAACAGCTACGCGGCGTTCAATAAGTAAGCTGAGGATCCACCGGTCCTGCATCCGTCTCAGCTTTTGGCGGGCACGATCGTTGTGGGGACCGGCTTGCTGGCGAAGGCGGTGTTTCAGTTATGGATGAGTCGACTGACACACCGCTTTCGCCAGCAAGCCGGCTCCCACAATTTCTGCGAGTTAGGCTCGGCGCGATCCTTGTGGGAGTCAACTGAGTGGCGAAAGCTGTTAGTCAGGCGACAAAAAATTTCCGACAGTGGCTGCGTCAGCAAGCTCACTCCCACCGGTTGTCCGTCGGCATGTGCTAATGTTCAGACCTTGGAGGCATCAACTCTTCCAAATTCCGTCTTGGACGGTCTCGTCATTCCCCTCTACGCTTCACCTCAACGTCACCGCCGGTGACCGGCCACACTGGCTGTCTTGTCAGCCCGGCCAACCCCTATTGAGGTGCACACATGAAAATCGATCTGACTGGAAAGCTGGCCGTCGTCAGCGGCTCGACCGCCGGTATTGGCCTGGGCATCGGCAAGGCGCTGGCGCTGTCGGGCGCGACGGTGGTGATCATCGGCCGCGCAGCGGCGAAAGTGGACGAGGCCATTGCCAGCATCAAACGGGACGTACCCGAAGCTCAGCTGCGCGGCGTGGTCGCGGATCTGGGCACTGCCGAGGGCGCGCAGCAGTTATTCGCTACCGAGCCGCGCGCGGACATTCTGGTGAACAACCTGGGCATCTTCAACGAAGTGGATTTCTTCGACACCCCCGATGAAGAGTGGACCCGCTTCTACGAAACCAACGTCATTTCCGGCGTGCGTCTGGCGCGGCATTACGTGGGCGACATGGTGGCGAATAAATGGGGGCGGGTGATCTTCGTTTCGTCCGAATCCGGCGTCGCGATTCCGGCCAACATGATCAACTACGGCACCACCAAGGCGGCGAACCTTGCGGTCTCCCACGGTCTGGCCAAGCGACTGGCGGGCACCGGCGTGACGGTCAACGCGATTCTGCCGGGGCCGACCTTCACCGACGGCGTGGAAGACATGCTCAAGGACGCGATGGCCGAATCCGGGCGCAGTGCGCGCGATGAGGCCAATCACTTTGTCCGCCAGGCTCGGCCTTCATCTATCATCCAGCGCGTTGCGGAAGTCGATGAGGTGGCCAATCTGGTCGCCTACCTGGCATCCCCCTTGTCCTCGGCCACCACTGGAGCCGCCTTGCGCGTCGATGGCGGTGTGGTCGACAGTCTGGCTATTTAAGCGAACATTCATTGGAGCATCATCATGGCAAAAGCCTCTGCAACCCTGCGCATCCCGGCCTCGGCAGACAAGGTCTGGCAACTGGTGGGCGGTTTCGACGCACTGCCGACCTGGCTGCCGTTCATCGTTAAAAGCGTGGCCGATGCCGGTGGACGCATCCGTCACCTGACCACTCAGGACGGCGCGCAGATCAGCGAGCAACTGCAAACCTTTGACGAGAAGGGGCGCACTTACAGCTATTCGATCACCCAAGGCCCGTTCCCGGTGACGAATTACCTGGCCACCTTGAAGGTCAGCGCCGATGGCGATCAGGCTTCGCTGGTGGAATGGTCCGGCAGTTTCACCCCCAACGGCATTTCCGATGCCGAGGCCGAGGCGTTGTTTCTGGATGTCTATCAGGGTGGATTGGAAGCGCTGAAAGGCAATTTCTGAGGTCTGTGATCGTTCCCACGCTCTGCGTGGGAACGCCGCCTTCGACGCTCCGCGTCACCGTACGATCAGATGTAACGCCGTTAATTGTCGCTTAATCCGCAAAGCTGAAACTCCGAACACGCGGTTTATCCGCATGCCTTCGGACGTCAAACTTGCCCGATCATTTGTCGCAGGAGAGGATGATGCTTGTTTCGGCCATCAACACCGTGGAAATACACGCCGCTTCGGGTCGTTGCAGTGAAATCAGTGCGGGCATCACCCGCATGCTCGATGTGTTGAACAACTCCACCCCATGTATCGCCTACACATTGACCCCCAACAATGCCGACGCCACGTCCTGGATCGTCAGTGGCTACTGGCAGTCCGAGGCCGAAATGCAGGCACATTTCTCTCATCCGGAACTCGATGGCTTCATGACGCTGCTGCTCAGCGGCGCCATCAGTCGTTTGCAGTTCAACAGTTTCGTCGTCGCGGCGAGCAAGGCGGCCTGACATGTCCCTGAATGAAGACATCCTGTTGGGCATTGACCTGAACCTGCTGCTGACCTTCCTGGTGGTGTTTCGCGAACGCAACGTCAGCGCCGCCGCACGCCACTTGCACGTGACTCAGCCTGCGGTCAGCGGTGCCTTGGTACGTTTGCGCCAGTGCTTCGATGATCCGCTGTTTCTGCGGCGCAACCGCTGCATGCAGCCGACGGCCAAGGCTCAGGAAATCGCTGATTCCCTGTTGCCCGCCATGCAGCAAATCGAAGCCGTGATTCGCCACGCCTGATCGAATCACTTCGCGGTTTCGTTCCCAAACGCACACTTGTTGTGCGCGCCTGACCTCCGCTGATCCGTTATGTAGCAGTCCTTGGCGACTGCTCATCGGCGTTGCTTGCGCTCATTTCCCATACAGATCATCACCTTGCTGACGTATCCGTGATGTGGCATCGCTTTTGCCTTTATGTATTCGTGGATGATTGGATACAAAAATTCAAAAGGTAACGCCATGCGCCTCGCACCCGGATACGCCGAACGTCAACCCGTCACTGCTGAAGAAGAGGCCTACGCCTTTTTGCTCGATGCCATCTGCAAGGGCATTTACCGCATGGGCGAGCGCTTGATCGCCGAAGACATCGCCACGGAAATCGGCATGAGCCGCATGCCGGTACGCGAGGCGTTTCGCCGCCTGGCCGCTGATGGCCTGGTGACGCTGCGCCCGAACCGGGGGGCGGTGGTCAGCGGCCTGAACATCGAAGAAATGCGCGAAGTGTTCGAAATGCGCAGCGCACTGGAAGGGCTGGCGATTCGCGTCGCCGTGCCGAAGATCACCGAGCGTCATCTGATCCATCTTGAACGTCTGCTCGACGACATGGACGACTATCGCGACGACAGCTCGGAGTGGGTCAGCCGCCACCGCGCCTTTCATGAATACCTGTGCAGCCTCAGCGAACGCTCGCGGCTGATGCGTCAGATTTCTGCGCTCTATACCGTCATTGAGCCGCACATGCGGGTGTGGCTTGAGCACGGCGAAAAGCCCCTCAGCGCCCGCGATGAACACGCGGTGATTCTCGATGCCGTGCGCGCGGGAGACCCCGATCACGCCGAGCGCGTGTTGCGCGAGCACATCGAAGGCACGGTGCCGAGCCTGATCGCCTTCCTCGAACAGCAAACCCGACCCTGATTTCTGAAAAAAAACAGAGCGGACAGCCAGTCCGCACGCTGCATTGCCGCACCGCTGTGACGTTCACAACTGCCCTTACTTTCTTACCGAAACCGGAGCTTTCGTCATGCATAAACCCGCTGCGCTGGCCGCCCTTGTGTCCCTGAGCCTGTGTGTACCGCTGGTGTCCGCTGCCCCCACCGTGCCGGACCGTTTGCAGAAGGTCGACAAAGTCACTTACTGCTCGGGCATGGACTCGCCGCCGCTGGTGTCCTTCGATGCTGCGCAGAAACCGGTGGGCCTGACCATCGATCTGGGCGTGGAAATCGCCAAGCGTCTGGGCGGCAAAAAGGTCGAATGGCGAGTGATCCCGTTTTCCGGGTTGGTGCCTGCCTTGCTGGCCCAGCAGTGCGACATGATCGTCGACCAGTTGTTCGACAAGCCCGAGCGCCGGGAAGTGATCAACATCGTCAATTACATGTACTCCAGTCAGTCGGTGGTGGTGCCCAAGGGCAATCCGAAGGGCATCCAGTCGCTGGATGACCTGTCCGGGCACAAAGTGGCGGTGCTCAACGGCTCGACCATCAAATCCTTGCTCGACACCCAGAACGAAAGCCTCGCCAAAGCGGGCAAGGCGCCGTTGAAACTGGTGGTCTACAACACCGATACCGATGCTTTCCAGGCCTTGCGCATCAATCAGGTTGACGCCTATGGCACTACCGTGGAAACCGCCGGTTACTACGCCGCCATGGCGCCAGACCTGTTCCAGGAAGGCGTGCCTGCCTTCAGCCGAATCCTCACTGGGCTGGGCATCCGCAAGGACGACGCGCAACTGACCGCCGCCGTGCAGCAAGTGATCAGCGACATGCGCAGCGACGGCAGCTACACCCAGTTGCTCGCTAAATGGCACGTCGAAAGCGACAAGCTCGACTGACCCCGCGCTGAACGGAAGAGACCGATGAATTTCAATTGGGAAGTGTTCTGGCAGTACCTGTCCCAGCCCAGCGGGGTTTACCTCACCGGGCTGTGGCTGACCTGCCTGATCAGTGTGCTGGCGATGTTGCTGGGTTGTGCATTGGGCTTGATCGCGGCGCTGATGCGCCTGTCGAAGAACCCGCTGCTGAACCTGCCGGTGCGGTTTTACGTGTGGCTGATGCGCGGCACGCCGCTGCTGGTGCAGATCGTGTTTCTGTACACCGCGCTGGCCGCGGGCGGGATTTTCCGCTTCGAGGACATCGACCTGGGCTGGGTTGTCATACCGGGCAACATTCAGGCGGCGATCATCGCGCTGGGCTTGAACGAAGGCGCGTACATGGCCGAAATCATCCGCGCCGGGATCGGCGCCGTGGACAAGGGCCAATACGAAGCGGGGCGCTCGCTGGGCATGACGTTCGGCAAGCTGATGCGCCGCATCGTGCTGCCCCAGGCGTTCCGGGTGATCGTGCCGCCGTTGGGCAACGAGTTCAACGTGATGCTGAAAAACACCACGCTGGTCAGCGTCATTGGCGTGCAGGAGCTGCTGTTGAGCACGCAGATGATCACCTCGGCCACCTTCCGTGTGTTCGAGCTGTACCTGGTGGTGGCGATCTATTTCCTGATGCTCACCACGCTGTGGGGCTTCTTCCAGCGCTGGCTGGAACAACGCTTCGGTCAGTCGGATCGCCAGCCACCGGCAGCCAAGCGCATGTTCGGGCGTGGCGCCATGAAATTGCTGAGGGGGCGTTGAGATGGCGCATCAAAGTGAAGAACTGATCATCGAAGCGCTGGACGTGCATAAGTCGTTCGGCGATCTGCAAATCCTCAAAGGCATCTCGTTGCAGGTGCGCAAAGGCGAAGTGGTGGTGCTGATCGGCGCGTCCGGTTCAGGCAAGACCACCTTCATTCGCTGCATCAACCTGCTCGAAGACATTCAATCCGGACGCATCCGGGTCAACGGCCAGGCCATGGGCTACCGGGAAAAGGCCGATGGCAGTCTGGTCCGGGATTCGGAGCGCAACATCGCTCGCCAGCGCCGCGACATTGGCATGGTGTTTCAGCGCTTCAACCTGTTTGCCCACATGACTGCGTTAGAAAACATCATTGAAGCGCCGATTCACGTGCTCGGTGTGTCCCGCGAAGCTGCGTTGAGCCTGGGGCGTGAATTGCTGGCGCGGGTGGGACTGGCCGACAAAGCCGGGCATTACCCGTCGATGCTGTCTGGCGGCCAGCAACAGCGGGTGGCGATTGCCCGCGCGCTGGCGATGAAACCCAAAGCGATGCTGTTCGACGAACCTACCAGCGCGCTGGACCCGGAAACCGTGGGCGAAGTGCTGCAAGTCATGAAAGAACTCGCCGAAGACGGCATGACCATGGTGGTGGTGACCCATGAGATGGGCTTCGCCCGGGAAGTGGCCGACCGCGTGGTGGTGCTGGACCAGGGCGAACTGATCGAGCAGGGGCCACCGGAGCAGATTTTCAGCCGCCCGAGCCATCCGCGCACGCAGGCGTTTCTCAGCCGTGTCCTGTGACCTGTTTGGGTCACTGAATCCCGAAATTACCGAGCGTTTGCCATGTTGAATTTTTCTGCCCACGAGTACCCGTATCCGTCCCGTCGCCAGAGCGTGTTTGCCCGTCGGGGCATGGTGGCGGCCTCGCAACCGCTGGCCGCACAGGCCGGTATTGAAATGATGCAAAAGGGCGGCAACGCCATCGACGCAGCGATCGCCACGGCGGCCGCGCTGACGGTGGTCGAACCCACTGGCTGCGGCATTGGCGGCGACGCTTTCGCGCTGGTCTGGTGCAAAGGTCAGTTGCACGGTTTGAACGCCAACGGCCATGCGCCTGCGGCCTTGAGCATCGAAGCGGTGAAAGGCGCGGGGCATCAGCAGATGCCTTTGTATGGCTGGACGCCGGTCACCGTGCCGGGCTGTCCGTCGGCCTGGGCGGAGTTGTCCCGGCGTTTTGGCAAGCTGCCCTTTGCCGATCTGCTGCAACCGGCGATCCATTTGGCGCGGGACGGTTTTCCGTTGTCGCCGGTGGTTGCTCATCAATGGCAGATGGCATTCGATGAGTTCAACGCGCACCGCAGCCCGGAGCTGGACAGCTGGTTTGACACCTTTCTCATCGACGGTCGTGTACCGAAAGCCGGGGAGCTGTTTCGCAACCCGGCGCAAGCGCTAACCCTTGAAGAGTTGGCCAACACGCAATGCGAAAGCCTCTATCGCGGCGCGCTGGCCCAGCGCATCGACGCCCACTCCCGTGCCACGGGCGGCTATCTGCGGGCTGAAGACCTGGCCAGCTTCCGCCCGCAGTGGGTCGATCCGATCAGCGTCAATTACCGGGGCTACGACGTCTGGGAAATTCCGCCGAGCGGCCAGGGGCTGGTGGCGCTGATGACGTTGAAGATCCTTGAAGGCTTCGAGTTCGACCACCGAGACAGCCAGCAAACCTGGCATCGCCAACTGGAGGCCATGAAGTTGGCCTACAGCGACGGCCTGCATCACATCACCGATCCGCTGCACATGAAGGTGGCGGTGGCGGATTTGCTGAGCGATCGCTACAGCGACGAACGCCGCGCGTTGATCGGTGAGCAGGCGCAAGCGCCGAAGCCAGGTGACCCTCACGCCAGCGGCACCGTTTACCTGGCCACGGCCGACGCTGAAGGCAATATGGTGTCGTTCATCCAGAGCAACTACCACGGCTTCGGTTCGGGCGTGGTGTTGCCGGAGAGCGGTCTGTCCTTGCAAAACCGGGGGCAGGAATTCAGCCTCGATCCCGCTCATGCGAACTGCCTGTTGCCTGGTAAAAAGACCTTTCACACCATCATTCCGGGCTTTCTCACCCAGGATGGCAACGCCGTAGGGCCGTTCGGCGTGATGGGCGGTTACATGCAGCCTCAGGGTCACGTGCAGATGGTGATGAACCTGGTGGACTTCGGCCTAAACCCGCAGGCCGCGTTGGATGCCCCGCGCTGGCAATGGCTGGGGGGCAAGAAAATCGGTATCGAGCAGGGCGCGTCAGCGGACCTGGCGGCCGCGCTGGCGCGACGCGGGCATGAAATCAGCATTGCCTTTGACTCCACGGAATACGGCCGCGGGCAGATCATCGTGCGCGATCCCGTGACCGGCGTGCTGTGCGGCGGGACCGAGCCAAGGGCCGATTCGACCATCGCGGTGTGGTGAGACGAAAATGCGCTGATTTATTTTTCCGAAATGACCTGTAATACAATACGATTGCTTCAGCGGGGCGGCATCATGAGGATCAGTCCCCGGATTTGACTGCTGGCGGCCAGTTCGCGGGTCGCCAGCGGCACGGCATTCACAGGTCTTCGGGAATACAGCATGAAAGTACTACGCCAAGCGTCGTCCTTGCGGCATCAAGTGCAGGATGCACTGCGCAACGAAATCATCTCGGGCCGCTTCAAGCCCGGCGACCGTCTGGTGGAGCAGCAGTTGTACACCGCGCTGGATGTCAGCCGCACCTCGTTGCGCGAAGCGTTGCGTCAACTGGAGGCCGAGGGGCTGGTGGAGCAGGTGCCGCACCGTGGCGCTTATGTGGCGTCGGTGGACGCCAAGGATGCGGTGCAGATCTACGACGTGCGCGGCGCGCTGGAGGTATTGGCCGTGCGCAATTTCGTGCGTTACGCCACCGATGAAGACGTGGCGGAGCTGGCGGAGGTCTTCGATGAGTTTGAAGAGCAGTCTCACACCGCCAGCGTTGACGGCACTGCGTTGCTGGACATCAAGCGGCGTTTCTATCACGTGCTGCTGGACATCGAGCAGAGCCGGGTGGTCGGCGGGATGCTGGAACAGTTGAACAACCGCGTGAGCCTGCTGCGGGCGTTGTCGCTGGGGCGGGAAGGGCGCATGCCGCACACCTTGGCTGAATTGAAGGCGATCGTGCGCAAGATTCAGCAGCGCGATGAGGGGGGCGCCTGTGCGGCGGCGTTGTTGCACGTTGAGAACGCCTCGAAAAACGTGCTTGAGCTGCTGGCGGAGAATGACGGGCATACGGTGCAATAGCCGTTGCCGTTGCCGTTGCCGTTGCTTCTGCTTTTGCTCTTCATACACAAAACGTCCAGACACCGCCGAACGCGACTTGGGTGCAGGCTGAACGCAGGCGTCGCGTAGTGGGTTGAGCCGCAGGGATGCGGCGAGAGCGAGGTGGCCATGGATGGCCATCCCTCGCGTGCCCACGGAGCGGCGCCGGAGTGAGGGGACCTTGACGCAGTCAAGGCCAAACCAGGAGCAGGTGGCTTTGCCTACTTTCCCCGTAAGGAAAGTAGGTCGCCCGAGGGGGCGAAACCCTAAATCCCTATATCCCCAATAACGGATCTGCCCCGGATTTCAACGTCTCCAATAGCTTTAAAAGCGCGGTCCAGATATCCGGGTCTGATCCGTTCGTGGGGGTGACGCTGATTCACCTTTCCGCTCTTACAGCGGGTAACTTTTTCTTTCGGGAAAAAGTCACCAAAAACCATTGCTCCTGGTTTGGCTCTGACTGCGTCAGAGTCCCCTCACTTCGGCGACGCTCCGTGGGCACGCGAGGGATGGCCATCCATGGCCACCTCGCTCTCGCCGCATCCCTGCGGCTCAACCCACTACGCAACGCCTGCGCTCAGCCAGCACCCAAGTCGCGGCCGGCGGTGTCTGGGCTATTGCGTAAGAAGATCAAGATCAAGATCAAGATCAAGATCAACGGCAACGGCAACGGCAGCGTTATCTTTGTCGTTTCAGGCTTTTGATGCTCAACGCAATGCCGAATACGCCGTCGGGGTCAGGAATTGGTTCTCGATGCGCTCGACGATGATCGCCTGCGCCTCGCTCGCGGCCCGTTTGGCGATCCACTCGGCGTCGCTTTGAAACGCATTCCACTTCGCCTCGCGCTCAGCGAGACTTTCCCATTGCAGCAAGTAGGTCAACGACTGGTTGGTCGGGCCGCTCAGGTTGGTCCAAAAGCCAATCTGCTTGATCCCGTATTTCTCAAAGAAACCCAATGTCGTGCTGGTGAAACGGTCGTGCAGGGCCGGCAGGCGGCCCGGTGCGCAGTGGTAAATCCGTAATTCGACGATCATCCGTTAACTCCTCTTTCAAAGTACCGCTGGTAAGAATCTGTAAACTAGCCTATTGACCGACTGTATGACAATCCGATAATTTCACCTCACCTGCTGGCGACCATCCTGCAGCTTGTGCAAGACGCCGCCTCGACCCGATTGACAAGAACATAAGAAATCAAAGGGCACGAACATGACGCAACCGCAACGGATCGGCTTCATCGGACTGGGCATGATGGGCACGCCCATGACCGCCTGCCTGGCCAACGCCGGCTTTCAATTGTTCCTCGCCGACGCCGATGCCGGGCGTCTGCGCGACGTGCAGGCGACCCTCGACGCCAGCGCACTCACTCCCGAAAACGCCCAGACCCTCGATGTGCTGATCACCATGCTGCCCAATTCGAACATTGTCGAGACGGTGTTGCTGGGTGAGGGCGGTTGGGCCGGCTCGTTGGCCCCGCAAACCGTGGTGATCGACATGAGTTCGTCAGAGCCTGCGCGCTCTCGCGAGTTGGGGCAGAAACTCAACACTCTCAACCTCGCTTACCTCGACGCTCCGGTTTCCGGAGGCGTGAAACGCGCGGTGGACGGCAGTCTGGCGATTCTGGTGGGCGGCGACGCCGCCGTGATGCAGCGCTGTCGACCGGTGCTCGACGCCATGGGCAAGAACATCCTGCACATCGGCGATGCCGGTTCCGGCCACGCCGCCAAAGCACTGAACAACTTCGTTTCGGCGGCCGGTCTGATGGCCACGGTCGAAGCGTTGCACGTGGCCAAGCGTTTCGGCATCGATCCCGATGTGATGGTCGATGTGCTCAACGCCTCCAGCGGCGGCAGTAACACTTCACTGAATAAAGCCAAGCAGTTCATGCTCAGCGGCACCTTTGGTTCCGGGTTCTCGATGCAGTTGATGAACAAGGACCTGAAGATCGCCAAGGGCCTGTCCGACGCGCTGGATTACCCGCTGATCTTTGGCCAGAGCGCGATCAAGGTCTGGAATGACGTGGCGCAAGGTGCAACGCCCACGACGGACCACACCGAGATGTACCGCATGCTGGCCAACGAAGGCGAGTGAGGGGCTGTTGTCATGTCAAACGCTGATCGCTTTTATATCAATGGCCGTTGGGTCGAACCGGCATCCCCGACCTGGTTCGATGTGATCGACCCCGCCACGGAAAACGTTGTCGAGCGTCTGGCACTGGGCGATGCGACGGATGTGGACCGCGCAGTAGCGGCCGCTCGGGCAGCGTTGCCGAGCTATGCGCAGACGTCGGTTGCTGAACGCATTGCCTTGCTCAAACGCGTGGTGGCGATTTACGAGCGCCGCCAAGAGGCATTCGCTCAGGCCATGCGCGTGGAAATGGGTTCGCCGATCACCTTTTCCCGCCAGTTTCAGGTCCCTCGGGGCTGGCTGCACCTGAATCAATTGATCGAAGTCTTGCAGCGCTTTCAGTTCGAAGAGCCGCAGGGCAGCACCTTGATCCGCCACGAACCCGTCGGCGTCTGCGGCCTGATCACGCCCTGGAACTGGCCGATCAACCAGATCGTGGTCAAGGTTGGTCCGGCCTTGGCCGCTGGTTGCACCATGGTGCTCAAACCCAGTGAATACTCGCCACTGAGCAGCCTGTTGTTCGCCGAAGTGCTGGACGAAGCGGGCGTGCCACCGGGGGTGTTCAACCTGATCAACGGCGACGGCCCCGGCGTGGGCGCGGCGCTGTCGGCGCACCCGGACATCGACATGTTGTCGTTCACCGGCTCGACCCGCGCAGGCGTTCTGGTGGCCAAATCTGCCGCCGATACGGTCAAGCGCGTGGCGCAGGAACTGGGTGGCAAGTCAGCGAACATTCTGCTCGACGACGTCAATCTGCAAGATGCGGTGACCCGAGGCGTGGCCGCGTGCTTTACCAACAGCGGGCAGTCCTGTTCGATCCCGACGCGGATGCTGATCCCCCGTGCGCTGATGGCCGATGCGGTGCAGATCGCCAAAGTGGCTGCCGAGGGTTACAGCGTTGGCCCGACCACTGACGAAAGCACTCAACTGGGCCCGCTGGTCAACCGCGCCCAGTTTCGCCGCGTGCAGGCGTTGATCCAGAACGGCATCGACGAAGGTGCCACCTTGGTCACGGGCGGCGTGGGCCTGCCGAGCGGCATTGAAAAAGGTTACTACGCCAAACCCACGGTGTTCGCCGACGTGACCCCCAAGATGACCATCGCTCAGGAAGAAATCTTCGGCCCGGTGCTGTCGATGATCCCTTACGACAGCGAAGCCGAAGCGATTGCCATCGCCAATGGCACCCACTACGGGCTGGCGGCCTATGTGCAATCGGCCGATCACCAACGTGCTCGTGACGTTGCCCGGCGGTTGCAGGCGGGCACCGTGCATTTGAATTACCCGCCTGCGGATTTCGCCGCGCCTTTTGGCGGCGTCAAGCGCTCGGGCAATGGCCGCGAGTGGGGCGAGTACGGCTTGCGCGAATACCTGGAAGTGAAATCGATGGTCGGTTACGGCGCCTGATCCGTATTCGGACAGCCGCGCCGTGACCTAAAAAAATTTGCCTGCTTTAGCTGTATGACAATCAGTCGATCGTACGAATAAGGTGCCAGAACGATGGAAGACAACGAACGTTTCAATCAGGGCTTCAACAACCGCAAGGAGGTGCTGGGCGACCGTCACGTGGAGAAATCCTGGGCGGCGGCAGACGACTTCAACCGGCCAATGCAAAAGCTGGTCACCGAATACTGCTGGGGCGAGATCTGGGGCGACCCGACGCTGCCGTTCAAGACCCGCAGCATCATCAACATCGCCATGCTCACTGCCATGAGCCAGCACCACGAACTCAGCGTTCACGTGCGCGGTGCGCTGCGCAACGGGGTGACCCAGGACGAGATCCGCGCCGTGCTGATGCATGCCGCCGTGTATTGCGGTGCACCGCTGGGCCTGGCGGCGTTTCGGGTGGCGTCGGAGGCGATCAAGGCCTACGAGGCTGAAACCGCAAAAGGCTGATTCCGTTCTCCACAACACACACGACAGGCGTTCAACAATAACTACAAGGAACCGTCATGAGCACATACGCCCCGGCCACTGCGGTGGCTGAATCTGAGCAGTCGATCGAGAAGAAGAGAAGGAACGCCATCAAGGGCGCGTTTTTCTCCGAATACATCGACATGTTCGACATCTATCTGCCGGTGGTGGTGTTATCGCCGGTATTGTTCTTCTTCCAGCCCGCTCAGTTGTCGCCGGGCATGGCGGCGATTCTGGCCTCGCTGGTGTTCATCACCACATTGCTGGGGCGTCCCATCGGCGCGTTGCTGTTCGGCATGATCGCCGACAAGACCGGGCGCCGCATGGCCTCGATCTATTCGGTGTCCGGGTTTGGCATTGTCACGTTGCTGATCGCGCTGTTGCCCGGTTACGAGACCATTGGTATCGCCTCGTATTGGGCGCTGGTGCTGCTGCGTTTCGTGGATGGCATCTTTCTCGGCGGCGGCTACACCGGGGCCATGCCGCTGGCCATCGAGTATTCGAAAAAGCATCAGCGCGGTTTCGTGGGCGGTTTGATCATCGCCGGTTTCCCGCTGGCCTACGTCAGCATCAACCTGGTGGCGATGCTGATGTTCATGCTGTTCCCGCTGGATGGCCCCGGCTCGCCGTACGTGCAGTGGGGCTGGCGGATTCCGTTCGTGATCGGCGCGCTGTTGGCCGGTGTGCTGGCGCTGTACTACGTGTACGCGGTGTCGGAATCGGAAATCTGGGAAAGCGAAACCGGTAACAAGCCTCGGGAAAAACTGCCGCTGACCGACCTGCTCAAAGGCAAGAGCGGCCGCAACCTGCTGCAAGTGCTGCTGATGATGACCGGCTTCTGGCTGACCCAGAACATCATCACCATCTTCCTGCCCACCGGCTTGCTGGTGAACACCTTGCACCTGTCCGGGCTGCAAGTGACGGGCACCTTGCTGCTGGCCTATTCGATTCTGTTCTTCAGCTACATCGCCTCGGGAATCATCGGCCAGAAGATCGGCCGTCGACGCTTTTTCATCACCCTGGGGCCGATCATCGCCACGGCGGGCGCGGGGATCATGTACGTGCTGGCCAACGTTCAAGGATTGTCACTGCCGGTGATCATGACCCTGGTCTGTGTGTTGTCGGTGTTGGTGACCGCGCCGTGGGGCGTAATCGTGACCTACATCAACGAGCGCTTCGTGACCGATGTGCGCGCCACCGGGTTTGGGGTCGGCTTCAGTCTGTCGGTGATCATTCCCTCTTTCTACGCCTTCTACATGGCCTGGCTGGGCCAGTTCATCCCATTCACCGTCACGCCCGCTGTGCTGCTGGTGATTGGCGGGGTGATCGCGACCCTCGGCGCCTACATGGGGCCGGAAACCAAAGACGTTGATTTCTAATCCACGAGGAGAGCCGTCGTGAAGAGCAAAACCGTGGGTTTCATTGGGCTGGGCAACATGGGCGGGCGCATGACGCGCTGCCTGGTGAATGCCGGGCTGCCGGTGCTGGGTTTCGACACTGACCCCCAGCGGACCAAGGCCGCAGGCGCGCAGGTGGCTGCGTCCATGGCCGATGTCATGGCCGAGGCGAATGTGGTGCTGTTGTCGCTACCGGACAGCAAGGTGGTGGAGGCGGTGGTCGAGGGCGCCAACGGGCTGCTGGCACATTGTCGTGAAGGTCAGATTGTCGTGGATTTGAGCACGGCGGCGGCCAGTTCGACGATGCGACTGCACGGTCTATTTGCCGAGCGCGGCGTGCAGTACGTCGATGCCGGGATTTCCGGTGGTGCTGCGGCGGCGGAAAAGGGCGCGTTGACCCTGATGGTTGGCGGCGACGCGGCCACGGTCGAGGCACTGGCCTGGGTGTTCGAACCCATCGCCAGTAAGGTGTTTCTGATGGGCGACAGCGGCGCCGGGCACACCACCAAACTGCTCAACAATTTTCTCAATGCTGTCAGCCTCGCAGCCACGGCGGAGGTGATGGTGGCGGGCAAGAAGGCCGGGCTGGACCTGCATCGGCTGCTCGACGTGCTCAACAGCAGCAGCGGGGTTAACTTCGCCACGCTCAACCGCTTTCCGCACATCGTCGACGGCAATTACCTGGAAGGCGGCCTGACCGGCAAGTTGATGAGCAAGGACGTGGTGCTCTACCTGGAGCGCGTTCGCGAGTTGGGGGTGGCGTCGCTCAATGCGTCCGGGCCGCTGGCCAGTTTCGGGCTGCAGACGGCATTGGGTTATGGCGACCTGATCAGTAATCGCGTGGTGGACGCCATTGGCGACATGTCCGGTGGCGTGCGGCTTCACGCATCAAAAGAAGGAGACAAAGCATGAAGGTGTTTCACGGCAGCGTCGAAGGGGCGATTTCCGAGCAGCGTGGCGCCACGTTCACCGGCGTGGTCTGGGCCGATCCGGTGATGCCGACCACCGATGGCGTGACCATCAATAACGTGTCGTTCAACCCCGGTGCGCGCACCCACTGGCATTACCACGAACAAGGCCAGGTGCTGTACGTCACGGCGGGCAGCGGCTGGATTTGTCTGGAGGGCAACGACCCGCAACCGATCCGTCAGGGCGACACGGTGTGGATCGGCCCGCACGAACGGCATTGGCACGGCGCCAACACCAAGAACTTTATGGTCCACACCGCCACCTCCATCGGCAAAACCGAGTGGCAGGAAGCGGTGGCGGATGTGGATTACCTGCGCAGCGCGGATTGAATTGCACGATGGGTTCTGGCTGAACGCCGCAATGCTTTTGATTCTGGCCGAAGGCCGTAGGAGCGTGGCTTGGTCTGGGCCGCAGAGAACGGCCTTCGGCCAGAAGCGGTTTGAGTTGCATCCATATAAGAGGAACACCATGAGCCTCACTGAAAAACAACAACAGGCCAAAGCCGCTTTTGAACGCAGTCAAGGCACGTGGAGCGCCGGGTGGGACAGCCTGCTGCGTCTGGACCCCGGCTTTGTCGAGGCCTACGCCGGGTTTGCCGCCGTGCCGTGGCAAAAGAATTACCTGCCCGACAAGGTCAAGGCCTTCATCGCGCTGGCGGCCAGTGCCAACGCCACTCACCTGTTTCGGCCCGGCATGCAGGCGCACATCGCCATGGCGATCCGCTCCGGCGCCACCCGCGAAGAGCTGGTGGAAGTGCTCCAGTTGATCAGCACGGTCGGCATTCACGCCTCCAACGTGGGTGTGCCGACGCTGCTGGAGGTGCTGGAAGAAGAGGGCATGCGCGACGGCCCGGCGCCACTGGACGCCAGGCGCGAGGCACTCAAGAGCAGCTTCATCGAAAACCGCGGCTACTGGCATGCGTCGTGGGAAGGCCTGCTGGAGCTGGACCCCGAGTTGTTCGACGCCTACGTCGAGTTCTCTTCAGTGCCGTGGCGCACGGGCGTGCTCGAACCCAAGGTCAAGGAGTTCATGTACTGCGCCTTCGACGCCGCCGCCACGCACCTGTACGTGCCGGGCCTCAAGCTGCACATGCGCAACGCACTGCGTTACGGAGCGACGAAGGAAGAAATCATGGAGCTGCTGGAGATCGTCAGCCTGATCGGGATTCACGGCGCCCTCGAAGCGGCGCCGCTGCTCGAACAGGCCCTGGGCCGGAGCGCACCCGACTCGCCATAACGTCGCCTGCGATACGCCTCATAAAAACAACAGCGAGGAACGCACATGAACACGCCATCCAAACCCGTGAAACCGAACTGGACTGACCCCGAAGTGATCGTGGTGCGCTACGGCACCCGGCAAACCAGCAAAGCCGAGTGCTATTACAACTTTCGCGCCTACCGCGAGCCGGACGTGGAAATCACCATGGATTACTTCTTCTGGATCTTCCGCAACGCCGAGCAGACCATCGTCATCGACACCGGTTTCAGCCCTGAAGCGGCTGCGGCACGGCGTCGGCAGCCGGTGGTGGCGCCTGCCGATGCGCTGGCAAGGCTGGGCATCGACCCCAAAGAGGTCAAGTTGCTGGTGTTGACCCACGCCCATTACGACCACGCCGGAAATCTGGGCCTTTACCCCAACGCGCAGATCGTCATGTCGCGCAAAGAGTTCGAGTTCTGGGGCACCGACATGGGCAAACGCCCGCAGTACGGCCACCATATTGACCCGCTGGACATCGAGCGCATTCAGGCATTGCACCGCGACGGGCGCATCACGTTGCTCGACGGGCCACGTCACACGCTGATTCCCGGTATCGAGCTGCATGAAGTGGGTGGCCACACGCCAGGGCAGATGGCGGTGGTGGTGGAAATGCCCGAAGGCCCGGTGATCCTCGCCTCCGACGCCATTCACTACTACGAAGAACTGGAACTGGACCGGCCGTTCGCCGTGCTCGACAGCCTCGCGGACATGTACCGGGGCTACGAGTTGATCCGTGAGTGGATGCAGCGGCCCGGTGCGCTGGTGATTCCGGGGCATGACCCGGATGTCATGAACCGCTTTGCACCCGTTGACCCGCAGGACCCTTCGTTCGCGGTACGGATCGATGCCCATGGAGCCGGGGTATGAAAGGCAAAACGGCATTGGTGACCGGCTCGTCCGACGGTCTCGGGCTGGCCATGGGCAAAGGTTTGGCGGCGGCAGGCTGTCATCTGGTGCTGCACGGATTGGCCGCGCCGGAATCGATGCAGCAGACCTGCGATGAGCTGATGCGCGCCCATGATGTCGAGGTGCGCTACGTGCATGCGGACCTGTCGGATGTCGACCAGATCGGGCGCCTGATCAAGACGGCGGGGCCCGTCGATGTGCTGGTCAATAACGCGGTGGTACGGCACTTCTCGCCGCTGGAAGATTTCCCGATGGCGTGCTGGGATCAGGCGCTGGCGGTGAACCTGACGGCCGCTTTCCGCGCCATCCAGCTGGTACTGCCCGGCATGCGCGAAAGGCAATGGGGGCGCATTTTCAACCTGTCTTCGGCCTACGGCGCGCGCGGCATTGCCAACCGCATCGATTACGTGACCACCAAGACTGCGCTGCTCGGCCTGACCCGCGCCGTGGCCGTGGAAACCCAGGGCCAGGGCATCACCTGCAATGCGGTGTGTCCGGGCTCGGTGCTGACGCCCAACATCGAAGGCCGTTTGACGGCGTTGATGGCGCAAAAACAACTGGATCGCGAGACGGCGACCCGTGAGTTTCTGCAAGGCAAACAGGCCACCGGGCGTTTCGTCGAGGCCAGTCATGTGGCCGATCTCATCGTTTATTTGTGTAGCGAATCGGCCGGGTCGATCACGGGCGCGACGTTGCCGGTGGATGATGGGTGGATGGCGGGGTGAATAACAAAATCTGAATTGAAAATACGCGTCTTTTGTAGGAGTGAGCTTGCTCGCGATGCGTCCGCCTATACGACATCAATATCCGGCCCGACGCCTCGCGAGCAAACTCACTCCTACAGGGATTGCGTCAGGCATTGCATAAAGGACACCTCATGACCTCAACCCTGAGCCTTCAACTGGCTGAGTTCGTCGAAACCACCCTGTGGGCGGACATCCCGGCCAACGTGCGCCACGAAGCCCGGCGCGCGCTGCTCAACTACTTCGCCGTATCGCTGGCCGGTTGCAGCGACCCGGACGTGATCAAGGCTGCGACGCTGTTCGCCCGCTTCAATGCAGGGGGCAACGCCCATGTCATCGGCCGTGACGAAACGATGGACATGCTCAACGCCGCATCGCTGAACGCCATGAGCGCCAACGTTTTCGACTACGACGACACCCACATGCCCACCATCCTGCACCCGACCGCGCCCGTGGCTGCGGCCTTGTTCGCGCTGGCTGAAAGCCGGGTCATCTCGGGTGAGCAACTGCTGTTGGCCTTTGTACTGGGTGTGGAAGTGGAGTGCCGCCTGGCCATGGCCATCTCTCCCGAACACTACCGTCGCGGCTGGCACATCACCGCGACCTGTGGCGTATTCGGTGCAGCAGCGGCGGTGGGTAAAGTGCTGGGGCTGTCCGCAACCCAACTGGTGTGGGCCTTTGGCAGCGCCAGCGCGCAAGCATCGGGCCTTGTCGAGACGTTGGGCAGTGCCGCGAAAAGCGTCGGCGTGGGCAATGCCGCACGTAACGGCGTGCTCTCGGCCTTGTTGGCGCAGGACGGCTTTGCCGGGCCGGATCAGCCGCTGGAAGGCGAGCGAGGCTTTCTGCGCGTGTTCGGCGAACAGCCGCGCTTCGACGAAATCAGCGCCGGGTTGGGCGAACGCTGGGCGCTGCTGGCCAACACCTATAAACCCTGGCCTTGCGGCGTGGTGCTCAACCCGGTGATTGAGGCTTGCTTGCATGTGTCGCGCGAGCGCGACTGGGCACTGGACGACATCACACGCATCGAACTCACCGGACACCCTTTATTAAGGCAGCGCACGGATCGTCCTGACATTCAACGGGGACGGCAATCTCAGGTCAGCGCTCAACATGCCGTGTCGGTCAGTCTGGCGAGGGGCAAGGCGGGGCTGGCCGAGTTCAGCGATGCCGCCGTCAGCGACCCGAACCTGCGTGCGTTGTACGCGCGGCTGCACTTCATCGACGACGCCTGCTATCGGGTGGAGTCGGTGCAAGTGCGGATCTGCTTTCACAACCGCGAACCGCTGACCCACGTTATCGATGTATCACTGGGCAGCCTGGGTGCGCCGCTGAGCGACCGGTTTCTCGAAGACAAAGTGCGTGAACTGGCCACCTTTGGTGGTTCGGGGTGCACGCCCGAGCCGCTGATCGAGGCGGTATGGGCACTGGAACAGTCAATCGACGCAGGCGCACTCATGCGTCTGGCCAGTCGCTAACCCACAGGAACGTCATCATGGCTGATCAACAACTGGGATTCATTGGCGTGGGCGTCATGGGGCGCCCTATGGCGCGGCGTCTGCTGGAGCAGGGGCATTCGCTGGTCATTTATGACAAGGATCAACGCGCGCTGGATGAGTTGGGTGCACTGGGCGCTCGGGTCGCCGGTAGCGTGCGCGAGGTGGCGGACACTGCCGACATCATCTTCACCAGCCTACCCAGCCCGGCCATTTTCAAGGCCGTGGCGCTGGGTGACGATGGCATCGTCGACGGCTGTGCGGTGCGGATTCTGGTGGACCTCTCGACGGTCGGCTCTCGGGCTGAGCAGGAAGTGGCTGCGGGGCTTGCGGCCAAAGGCATTGAAACGGTGGACGCCCCGGTCAGCGGTGGCGCCGCAGGTGCGAAGAAGGGCACGCTGGCGCTGATGATCGCGGGCAAGCCTGCGGTGGTCGAGCAAGTGCGTCCGCTGTTCGAGGTGTTCGGCAAGGTGTTCATCGTTGGCGAACAGCCGGGGCAGGGGCAGTTGCTCAAATTGCTCAACAACATGCTGTCCACCACGGCCTTTGCGATCACCAGCGAAGCCTTCGTCGCAGGCGTCAAAGGCGGGCTGGACCCTGAAGTGATGATGTCGGTGATCAACGCCGGGAGCGGCAAGAACGGCGCCACGCTGGATAAATTCCCCAAACACGTGCTGCCGGGCACCTACGATTTCGGTTTTCCGCTGTCCAGCGTGTGCAAGGACGTCGGGTTGGCGGTTGAAGAGTGTCAGGCCCTGGGCGTGCCCATGTGGCTGGGCAATGCAGCGCGTCAGTTGTGGAACGTCGCAGCACAACAGGACGGTGGGGAGCGGGATCTGACTGAACTGGTGCGCACGGTGCAGGGTTGGTCGTACCGCTGACGGGTGGATTGCGGGTCGACATGGAACCGCTCGGGCGCGCGGGCCACCTAGGGAGATTGCCCTCAGGACCCTCGCCCTATGCCCCCTGCTTTTTTCTCCCTCAACGAGCGCGCGACGCTGGCGCGTCAAATTCGTTTCGGCTCGCTGAGTCTGGCGCTGCTGTGTGCGGGTTGTCAGTCGTTCGATTATTCAGCGGCCATGGGGTATCCGCCCAAACCCTCCATAGAACGTACGCCGAGGCTGGTGGCCGGACTCAATCGTTCGTCAGATACAGGCGCAGCGCCGGGCAAGGTGCAGGGTAAAAGGGCCGCGCCCGTGGCCTATGACGGCAGTGATATCTGGGGGCGGCTGGGGCAAGGCTTTACGCTCGTTGACGACAACGGCCTCAATCAGCGGATCGAGCGCCAGCGCGACTGGTTGCTGAGCAACCCCGGCTTTTTGCGTAACGCCAGTCTGCGGGCCAGCCCCTACCTGCATTTCATCGCCGAAAGTCTCGACGTGCGCGGCATGCCCTCCGAACTGGCGCTGCTGCCTATCGTGGAAAGCGCCTACAACCCCAAAGCCAATTCCGTACGGGATGCGGCGGGATTGTGGCAATTCATGGCCGCCACCGGCCGTGATTTCAACCTGCGCCAGACCGCCTGGTACGACGGACGGCGAGACGTGGTAGCGTCCAGCAAGGCTGCGATGGATTACCTGACACGATTGCACGACCAGTTCAATGGCGACTGGCTGCTCGCGATGGCGGCTTACAACGCAGGTGAGGGCACGGTCAGCCGCGCGGTCGCGGCCAATCAGCAGCGAGGATTGCCCACCGACTACTGGCATCTGAATCTGCCTCGGGAAACCCAGGATTACGTGCCGCGCCTGCTGGCGCTGTCGATGCTGGTGCGAGAACCCGGCGCCTATGGGGTCGAGCTGAATCCGGTGGCCAACTCGCCATATTTCACGGCCATTGAGCTGACCCGACCCGTGGACCTGAGCCAGTTGGCCGCCAGTGCCGGGGTCGACGAAGCGGTGCTGCTGGGGCTGAACCCTGCGTTTCTGCGCAAGAAAACTGTGGATGGCCCGGCGCACCTGCTGGTGCCCAGGGATCAGACGCGTCAGATTACAGCCAGCCTGGCCCGGATGAATTCGCCGCAAACCGCCGCCGAGACCCTGGCGGTCAGTGCGGCTCCCGCTGCGCCGTCCGTCCGATCGCTGCCGTGATCACGCCATTCGTGGCGGCAGGACAATGACCTGATTCGGCGCAAAAGATCGCCACTCGTTCGCGTAACGGCACTGATACAGAGCGATTTTTCCCTGAAAGTGGCACCTGTCCTGCCCATAAGCGCGTTCTTCCTGGCCTCGCGCTAATCCGATTCGGCGCATTCTTAATGAACTTTTACAGCGCCGTGTAACGTCGCTGATACACCTGTGTAGATTTCAGCGGCGGACATATCTTGAAACACCGAAACAGTATTCAATAGCCGAATGTTCAGCTAAGGCCACCGTTTTCCACCCGATGGCCACGCTGTTCGTTAGTTGGATCCCGATTGCCAGAGTGTGCCTGTTGACGCAAAGCGTCGAGCAGGTATGCGTAGAAAGTGCCAGCGCAATGCCACCGTACCCCCCGAAAAACAAGGGCCTCCGTCCGGTGTGGCTGAATGGATAAAGCAATGTTCGGAAAACCGAATGGCCTTAGTTGGAAAACCGAACGCGGAACAACAGTCGTACTTAAAATAATCAAATCACTAACGGGCGACGGCGGTGAATGAAAAATACCGGAAGCTGATAGAAAGTCAGCGAGGAGAATAAACAGCACTTAAATGTGAGTGTTAGTATCGAAGTGCGAGGACTTAAGTAAGTTATAAACAGTGGGGTGGTGCGTGCGTTTAAAATTAAATGCCCCGTCACTTATTAAAAAACACTGAGGCGGGGCATCGTTGCATTCGATGTTTTTCTGACGGCTAGGCTGCTCATCGGCGATCGGCGCACTGAAACAGAGCATAACCCGTTGATTGTTAACGTTGTGTGATGCTGGATGAGAACGGTTCCGGCTTGGCGTGGTGTTAATAAAACATCGACGCTGCGCAAGCAAGTCGTAAATTTAAATAATCGTTTGAATGTTTGAGTGCAAGTAATTGGGCGCTGTCATATGAAATCATATTGATATCATATGTAGCGATGTGAACAGGTTCTCACCAAGTGCGGGAACTAAAATTAAATAGTGCTGCCTCTGTATTGCGTGATACTAATAAATCGCTTGCACCCACTTTGAGAGGTATCGATGAAGGAAGAAATCGATGTAAGCGGCTGGGCGTCATTAGGGGCAAATGCATCGCTGGATATTCATCAGATTGCATTGAATACCGCGAATCTGAGCATGGATCTGTTGCTGTGCGGGGAGACCGGAACTGGCAAGGACACGCTGGCCAAATGCATTCATGAGTTGTCCGGTCGGACAGGTTCCTTTATAGGCATGAACTGCGCCGCCATTCCCGAATCCCTGGCGGAAAGCCAACTGTTCGGTGTGGTCAACGGGGCGTACACGGGGGTCAACCGCGCCCGCGAAGGCTACATCGAGGCGTCCAGCGGCGGCACGCTGTACCTGGATGAAATCGACAGCATGCCCCTGAGCCTACAGGCCAAGCTGCTGCGCATTCTGGAGACCCGGGGCATTGAGCGTTTAGGCTCCACCGCGTTCATTCCCGTGGATTTGCGGGTGATTGCTTCGTCCCAGCGACCGCTGGATGAACTCGTGGAACAAGGGCTGTTTCGTCGCGACCTGTTTTTTCGACTCAATGTGCTGACCATTCAGATGCCAGCGCTGCGCAGCCGTCGCGAACAGATCCTGCCGTTGTTCGACCAGTTCACCCAGGCCATCGCCGCGGACTTCAATCGCGCAGTGCCTGTGCTGAGCAATGGCCTGGTGCAAGTGCTGCTCAGCCACGCCTGGCCCGGCAACATCCGCGAGCTGAAGTCGGCCGCCAAGCGTTTCGTGCTCGGATTTCCTCTGTTGGGCGCGGACATCGAGCCGGACCGCGACCCCGAAACAGGGCTTAAAACGCAATTGCGGGTCATCGAGAAAATGCTCATCGAGGATGCCCTCAAGCGCCACAAACACCGCCTGGATGCCGTGCTGCAAGAGCTCGAAATCCCGCGCCGTACCTTGTATCACCGGATGAAAGAACTTGGGCTGGCCTGTCTGAGCACCCCGGATCCGCTGTTTTCGTAACACCCGAATACCTGTTGTCTCGCCAATTGTGTGGAAGGTCTGCGGCGTCGTCTTGGCCGCAGGCGCGTTAACTGCCCGAGGTCGTGGATGAGTGTGTACGATTTTTTCGATGAACAACTGGAAGACGACCGTCATGTGCCCAACCTGACGATCGTGGCCCAGAGTATTTCGCAACTGGGGATCGACGTGCTGCTGTCGGGCGAGACCGGCACCGGCAAGGACACCGTCGCACAGCGCATACATGAATTGTCCGGGCGCAAGGGAAGGCTGGTGGCCATGAACTGCGCGGCGATTCCGGAATCGCTGGCCGAAAGCGAACTGTTCGGCGTGGTCAGCGGCGCGTACACCGGCGCCGATCGCTCCCGGGTCGGTTACATCGAGGCCGCGCAGGGTGGCACTTTGTATCTTGACGAAATCGACAGCATGCCGCTGAGCCTGCAAGCGAAGTTGTTGCGCGTGCTGGAGACCCGTGCGGTCGAACGGCTGGGGTCAACCGCCTCGATTGCGCTGGATGTGTGCGTGATTGCTTCGGCGCAGCATTCGCTGGATGAACTGGTGGAGCAGGGGCGCTTTCGCCGCGATCTCTACTTCCGGCTCAACGTGCTGACCCTCAAATTGCCGCCCTTGCGTGCCCGACGGGAACGGATACTCCCGCTGTTTCGCCGTTTTGCTCTGGCCTCGGCGCGAGATGCGGGCCTCGCCCTGCCGGATATTGGCTGCGTGCTGCGCCACGTGCTGCTGAATCACGACTGGCCCGGCAATATCCGTGAGCTGAAGTCGGCGGCCAAACGCTTCGTGCTGGGCGTACCGCTGTTGGGCAACGGTACGGATGAAGAGCGTGACTCCTCGACGGGATTGAAATCGCAATTACGGGTCATCGAGAAGGTATTGATACAGGCCTCACTCAAACGTCACAACAACAGCATTGACGCCGTGAGCCAAGAGCTGAACATTCCTCGCCGCACGCTCTATCACCGGATGAAAGAGCTGGACGTTTAAGCCGTGAATGCTGCCGTTTGGGTGGCTCCATTTGAGGAGATGAGGGCACTGGCTGGCGCTTTTGCGGGGAGTCCGGGCTTCTTTTGTCCTGCGGATGCTCAATTCTGACCGGTTTGTCATCGTGCGTGTTGTATAGCGTCATAGCAGGGTGCCACAATCGACCCCATCACCGGGGTATGGACAGGCGTATTCGATGTATCTCCTTGAGTTTCAACACGAGCGCGATGTCCTGATTCGGGCCCAGGTGCGAACGGATTGTCTGCACCTGCTGTTTCGACAAAGCGTGTTCTCGGTGACCGGCAGTTTTCTTGGCGCTGTGATGCTGAGCTGGCTGTGCTGGGCACGCGTGGACCACGACGTGGTCACCACCTGGCTGGCCCTGTTGAGCGCTTCTACCTTGCTGCGCGTATTGTTGCTGTCCTCCTGGTTTCGCAGCCCGGCGGACGTGCGCACGCCTGAGCGCTGGGAACTG
Source organism: Pseudomonas sp. NPDC088444 (assembly GCF_044900175.1). Lineage (NCBI taxonomy): Bacteria > Pseudomonadati > Pseudomonadota > Gammaproteobacteria > Pseudomonadales > Pseudomonadaceae > Pseudomonas > Pseudomonas sp. NPDC088444. The sequence goes on along the minus strand of NZ_JBJDNK010000002.1, from coordinate 117,656 downwards.
AAATACTGGCTGACCCTGGTTTTGTCAGCCGGGATCTGGGGCGGCGGCGCGCTGGCCCTGGTGGGGCCGGATGACGTGCTGACGCAAACGCTGGTGTTGTTGTTCGCCGTGGGGATGTCGGTGAGTGCGGTGTCCTGTTATTCCGCTTATCGCTCCATGACCATCGTTTCCATAGGCCTGGTGTTGCTGCCCTGCACGTTGTGGTTGCTGTTACAGCCCGGTGGCACGCAGATCGGCATGGCGGTGGCGTCCCTGGTGTTCGCCTCCTTCGTCATCAGCGCCACGCGCAAGTTGTCCGAAGCCATGGAAAAGGCGTTCTACATGAAGCGAGAGATGGAGTACGCCCATCGTATCGCCAACCACGCGGCGCAAACCGATGAATTGACGGGGTTGAAGAACCGTCGCGCGTTTTTCCGGCAGGCCGAGCAAACGTTCGACCACTGCAAGCGCAATCGCCTGCCGCTGAGCGTGTTGATGCTGGACATCGATCACTTCAAGCGAATCAACGATTCTTATGGCCATCAGGCCGGGGATCAGGTGTTGCGGCAGATTGGCGCGGTCATCTGCGATTCGATCCGTGATGCCGACATCTGTGGTCGGTTGGGCGGAGAAGAGTTCGGGTTGCTGTTGACCAACGCGACCATCGATGTGGCGCAGACCCGCGCCGAGCAACTGCGTGATGCCATCACCCGATTGACCTGCGAACACGGCGAAGTCATCACGGCGAGTCTGGGTGTGGCGACCATGACGGCACACGATCAGGCGTTCCAGGCCTTGCTCAACAACGCCGACAAAGCGCTGTTCCGTGCCAAGGCGCAAGGGCGTAATCAGACAGCAGTGGCCTGAGCAAACCGAAACGCGCTCAGCACTGCTCTCGCTTTTGCTCTTCAGACACAAAACGTCCAGACACCGCCGAACGCGATTTGGGTGCAGGCTGAACGCAAGTCGCGGTCGGCGGTGTCTGGGCTATTGCGTATGAAGAGCAACGGCAAAAGCGGGAGCAAAAGCAGAAAGCGAAACCAGAAATGGCGCTCTGTCACGGGGCGGTGACATGTGCCACAAGTCTTTTCATTCCGCGCTGGCTGTGGCGTAGTGTCGTTCGCACAATTGCCGACTGGAAGAGGTAACGAGAAATGACCCTGCAAAACCGCCTGGACAACCTGTATCCGCGCGCCGAAGACATCCCTGAGCAGTTCCGTGCAGGGCCTGCGATCGAGCAGCGTGAGTATCTGGTCAATGGTGAGCTGCGTCAGTGGCATGGACCACTGGCGCCAGTGCTCAGTCCGGTGTCGCTCAAAACCGATGCGGGGCTGGAATCCGTAGTGCTGGGCAGCACGCCACTGATGGACGCGGACACGGCAATGACCGCGCTGGACGCGGCAGTCAAAGCCTACGACCGAGGTCAGGGCACATGGCCGACGATGCGCGTCGTGGACCGCATCCGCCACGTCGAAACCTTCCTCAAAAAGATGCGTGAACAGCGTGAAGCCGTGGTCACGCTGCTGATGTGGGAAATCGGCAAGAACCTCAAGGACTCGCAGAAAGAGTTCGACCGCACCTGCGACTACATCGTCGACACCATCAATGCGCTGAAGGAACTGGATCGCCGCTCCAGCCGTTTCGAACTGGAGCAGGACACGCTGGGTCAGATCCGCCGCGTACCCCTGGGCGTGACCCTGTGCATGGGGCCTTACAACTACCCGCTGAACGAAACCTTCACCACACTGATCCCGGCGCTGATCATGGGCAACACCGTGGTCTTCAAACCGGCGAAATTCGGCGTGCTGCTCATTCGCCCATTGCTCGAAGCCTTCCGCGACAGCTTCCCGGCAGGCGTGATCAACGTGATTTACGGCAGCGGCCGCGAGACGGTCAGTGCGCTGATGGCCAGCGGCAAGATCGACGTGTTCGCGTTCATTGGCACCAACAAGGCGGCCAGCGCCCTGAAAAAACTTCACCCCAAACCGCACCGTCTGCGCGCAGCGCTGGGGCTGGATGCGAAGAACCCGGGTATCGTGCTGCCCGATGTCAACCTGGACAACGCAGTGTCCGAGGCCATCACCGGCTCGCTGTCGTTCAACGGTCAGCGCTGCACGGCGCTGAAGATTCTGTTCGTGCACGAGAACGTGGTGGGCAGCTTCCTGGAGAAATTCGAGGAAAAACTCGCCCAGCTCAAGCCGGGGATGCCGTGGGAGGCGGGTGTGTCGCTGACGCCGTTGCCGGAACCGGGCAAGACCGATTACCTGCAAGGGCTGGTGGACGACGCGGTGAGTAAAGGCGCCAAAGTGGTGAACGAAGGCGGTGGCGCCACCCATCAGCAGTTTTTCTACCCGGCGGTGCTGTACCCGGTGACCCCGGACATGCGCGTGTACCACGAAGAGCAGTTCGGCCCGGTGGTGCCGGTGGTGGCTTATCGTGATCTGGAAGACGTGATCGAATACGTGCTGGATTCGGATTTCGGCCAGCAGTTGAGCATTTTCGGCAACGATTCCAAACAGGTCGGACGGCTGGTGGACGCGTTCGCCAACCAGGTCGGACGGATCAACATCAACGCTCAGTGCCAGCGCGGCCCGGACAGCTTCCCGTTCAACGGGCGCAAGAACTCGGCCGAAGGGACGTTGTCGGTGCACGACGCCTTGCGGGTGTTCTCGATCCGAACATTGGTCGCGACCAAATTCCAGGAGAACAACAAGGCGCTGATCAGCGACATCATTCACAATCGCGAGTCGAGCTTCCTGACCACTGACTACATTTTCTGACTGAGGTCAGCGCAATCACGATGGTCGGTTGTGTGCCGCTGCGCAACCGATCACGACCGCGCATGCGCCTACAGCTGATCGCAGGCGTATTTACACCGAACGGCCGCGTCCATTAGTGTGCGCGGTAGTCATTTGCGTTGCACGAGCTGAATCTGCGGATGTCTGTGTACTTGAACGTTTCCCTTCCTTCCAGCCAGGACGCCACCGCCCTTGGTCGACGCCATCTCCGAATTCTCTATTCCCTCTGCCTGCGCGCCGCCTGCTAGCCTCTTGCAGCAACTGCGCATCGCGACCGCGGTGCAACATAAAGCGCTGGAAGCACGCTTGCCATTGACGCATCCCGATCTCGATACCCGCGCCTACACACGTGTCATCGCCGCCTATTATGGTTTTCACGCACCGCTGCAACGGCAGATCGATGCTTTCCTCGATGCTGACGCCGTCGATTCCGAACGGCAAAAAATCCCGGCGTTGATCAAGGATCTGCGTGCTCTGGGGTTCAGCAACGCCGATATCGCAGCGCTGCCGTTGTGCGATGAACTGCCGTCACTCGGTAGCCAAGCACAGTTGCTCGGTATTCAGTACGTGATGGAAGGCGCCACGCTGGGCGGCCAGGTGCTGCGGCGGATCATCGGCGCGCGGTTGGGCATCGATGCCAACAATGGCGGTGAATTTCTCGATGTGTATGGCCGCGACACCGGGCGGTTGTGGAAGGCGTTTCTCGCACGACTGGCTGAGTTCGATCACCCTGACGCCAACCCGCAGGTCGTGGACGCCGCGTGCGCGACGTTTTACTGCTTCGAGCAATGGCTGGACCGTGCGGGAGTGTTGCGATGACGTCTGAACTCGAGCCAAACCTCAATGCCTTGCTCCAGCGGTGCGCTGACGAGCCGATCCGCATTCCCGGTGCTATTCAGCCCCATGGCGTGATGTTGACCATCGATGAGCGGTCATGGACCGTTCAGCAGGCCAGTGCCAATGCCCCTGACGTGCTGGGTGTGGCTGCGGAGCAGGGGCAGCCGTTGTCCCACTGGCTGGGCGAGGCTACGACGCAGCGCTTGCAAGGCGCGCTTTCGAACGATTCGCTGGACGACCTTAATCCGTTTGCCGTGCAGGTGAATGCCGTTGCGTATGACGCTTTGCTGCACCGGCACGACGGGGTGCTGTTTATCGAACTGGAAGCGGTCGCCACTTCGGAGAGCGGCACATCCGTCGATCAACACCTGACGCGCACGCTGCGCCGCCTGCAGTCGGCAAAAAGTCTGGCCGATTTGTACGAGATCAGCGTCAACGAGATTCGCGCGCTGACCGGCTATGACCGGGTGCTGATCTACCGTTTTCAGGAGCAGGGCCACGGCCAGGTGATCGCCGAAGCCGCCACCCCTGAGCTGGACACCTACCAGGGGCTGTTTTTTCCGGCCAGTGACATTCCCGAGCAGGCGCGTGAGTTGTACCGCCTGAACTGGCTGCGGATCATTCCCGACGCCACCTACGTGCCGGTGCCGCTGGTGCCCGCGCTGCGTCCGGACACTGGTCAGCCGCTGGACATGAGTTATGCAGTGCTGCGCAGCGTCTCGCCGATTCATTGCCACTACATGCAGAACATGGGCGTGCGTTCATCGATGAGCATTTCGCTGCTCAAGGACGATCGTCTGTGGGGCCTGATCAGTTGCGGCAACCGCCAGCCGCTGCAAGTGCCACACGCGTTGCGCGCTGCCTGCCAGACCATCGGCCAGGTGCTGTCGATGCAGATCGGCGCGCTGGAGGATCTGGCAGCGCAACGTGAGCGCAGGGCCAAGGACGGGTTGCTGGTGTCTCTGGCCGAGTCGATGGCGGCTGCCTGTGGGGACGTCTATCACGGTCTGGTCGAACGCTCTCGCGACCTGATGGATCTGACCGGTGCCACAGGCGCCGCAGTGGTGATTGACGATGCTGTTCATCTGTTCGGCCAGTGCCCGGCGGCGGACCAGGTCAAATCGCTGCATCAGTGGCTCAAGGCGCAACCCACCGCAGTTTTCGAAACGCCGAGCCTCAGTGCAGTGTTCCCCGAGGCGCAGGGGTATCGCCGGTTCGCCAGTGGACTGCTGGCATTTACCTTGCCCAAGCCGGTCGATAACGCGGTCATGTGGTTTCGTCCCGAGATCAAGGAAACCGTGCAGTGGAGCGGCAACCCCGACGCATCGAAAGTGATCGTTGCCGACCGCTTGCAGCCACGTGAGTCGTTCGAAGCCTGGAAGCAGGAGGTCGACGGCATCTCGCGCCTGTGGACGGTGGGCGATGTGTATGCGGCCACCGACTTGCGGCGTTCAGCGTTGGAGTCTGACCTTGCACGGCAAGTGCTGCGCGAGCAGGACGCCGTGCGCGCCCGGGACGAACTGGTGGCCGTGGTGTCCCACGACCTGCGCAGCCCGCTGACGGTGATCAGCATGCAGTGCGGCATGATGCAACGGGTGATCGCGGCCGATGTCAGCCCCGCGTCCAAACGCCTGAATTCGGCCATCGACACGCTCCAGCGGGCGACGGCACGCATGACCACGCTATTGGAAGACTTGCTGGACACCTCGAAGATCGAAGCCGGGCGTTACCTCATCGACGCCCAGACGCTGGAACTGAGCCAGTTCTTCGAAGATGCCTGGACACTGCTTACACCGTTGGCGCTGAACAAGTTCATCGACCTGTCGTTCACCGGAGAGCCGGACCTGAAGATCCTGGCCGATCCTGAGCGGATGTTTCAGGTGCTGTCGAACCTGGTGGGCAACGCGATCAAATTCACGCCCAAGGAAGGCAAGATCAGCGTCACGGCGACGGTGGAGGGGCATTTCGTGGCCGTCAATATCGTCGATTCCGGGCCGGGCATCGCAGCGGATCAACTGCCCCATGTGTTTGAACGCTATTGGCGGATTCGTGAGGGCAACCCGAGTGGCACCGGGTTGGGTCTGTACATCTCGCAAGGCATCGTGAAGGCCCACGGTGGTGAATTGACCGCCACCAGTGAGCTGGGGGTGGGCAGCGTGTTTCGTTTCACGTTGCCGTTGGCGACCCTGTAATCATTGAATGGGGTGAATGCAGTACGTCAGTCGCTGACGATGTCTTCGCTCCCTCGCTTTGGCCAGCACGCCGGCTCCCACAAGTCTTGAGCCGAATCCTGATCGGGTGTTTGACGCTAAATCTGTGGGAGCCGCCTTGGTGGCGAATACGGCGGTTCATTCACCGCGAGGTATAGGCTGCGCACCGTTGCAAAGAACAAGGTCGTTTTAACGTGAACATCGACACCCGCATCAAATTCCGCCATCTGGTGTGCTTTCTCGAAGTGGCGCGTCAGGGCAGTCTGGCCAAGGCTGCCGACAAGCTCGCGATCAGCCAGCCTGCGCTGTCCAAGACCCTCAAGGAGCTGGAGGGTCTGTTGTCGGCCAGTCTGTTTCTGCGCAGCAAGAGCGGCGCTGCATTGACCGAAGCCGGTGTGGCGTTCATGCGCTATGCAGGGCCTTGTGTGCAGGCGCTGCGCGAAGGGGTGAACAGCCTGCGATCTGGCGAGCACGAACCGCTCACTGTGCGGCTGGGCGTTTTGTCGACGGTTGAAAGCCTGCTGGTGCCTGAGGTGATCTGCCGCCTGCATGCCCGTCACCCGGCGTTGGTGGTCAGTGTCGCGACAGGCCCCAGCGCCTATTTGCTGTCGCAACTGCGCTTGGGTGAGCTGGATCTGGTTGTCGGGCGCATGACCGACAGCCCGCAAATCCTCGGCCTGAGCTTCGAGCACCTGTACAGCGAATCCATGACGCTGGTGGTGCGCGACGGCCATCCGCTGTTGTCCAGCACCGACACCCAAGGTTCGCTGGAAGACTTTCCACTGGTGTTGCCACTGGCGGGCACCACCATTCGCAAGTTCGCCGACAGCCTGTTCGTCCAGCACGGCATCCGTGCGCCCCGGCAACGACTGGAAACCCTGTCTCTGACCTTGAGCCGTCGTTACGTGCAATGCAGCGATGCGGTGTGGATCGCGCCGTTCGATGCGGTGCGCCAGGACTTGAATCGGGGTGAACTGGTTGAGCTGGAACTGGGGATTCGCGAACCGGGCGGCTCGGTGGGGCTGTGCAGCAATCCGGCGTTGCCGTTGTCGATTGCCGCTCAGGGTTGTGCCGAGGTGTTGCGCGAAGTGGGGCAGGCTTACCGTGAAGAGCGCTTTCCGTAGCCGGTATCCATAGCCGTCATCCATAACCAAACGGTTATGGATGACGGCGTTCTTTTCAATTTTGCCGAAGGCGGCTAAGCGGGACACTGCCAACCTCCAACAACTAGAAAGGAGCCTGGCATGTCCGACGCCCACGACAGCCGTTTCGCCATTCGCGACCGCAATTGGCACCCCAAAGCCCTGACCCCTGATTACAAGACCTCGATCCTGCGCTCGCCGCGTCAGGCCCTGGTGAGCATTCCGCAATCGGTGTCCGAAACCACGGGGCCGGATTTCACTCACCTGCAATTCGGTCATCATGACGCCGATTTGCTGCTCAATTTCAACAACGGTGGCCTGCCCATTGGTGAGCGCATCATCGTCGCTGGCCGGGTGATCGATCAGTACGGCAAGCCAGTACCCCACACCCTCGTGGAGATGTGGCAGGCCAACGCCGGTGGTCGCTACCGCCACAAAAAAGACGCCTACCTCGCACCGCTGGACCCCAATTTCGGGGGCGTGGGCCGTTGCCTGACCGATCGTGACGGCAACTACATCTTCCGCACTGTCAAACCCGGCCCTTATCCATGGCGCAACGGCCCCAACGATTGGCGCCCGGCGCACATTCACTTCTCCATCAGCGGTCCGTCGATCTCGACCAAGCTGATCACCCAACTGTATTTCGAAGGCGACCCGCTGATCCCGATGTGCCCCATCGTCAAGTCGATTGCCGACCCGCAAGCGGTGCAGAGCCTGATCGCCAGGCTCGACATGAGCATGGCCAATCCGATGGATTGCCTGGCTTATCGCTTTGACATCGTGCTGCGCGGTCAGCGCAAGACTCACTTCGAAAACGTCTGAGGAGGTTGATCATGCCCGTTCACATTTTGCCGGAAACCCCTTCCCAGACCGCTGGCCCTTACGTGCATATCGGCCTGGCGCTGGAGGCCGCGGGCAACCCGGCTCGCGAACAGGAAATCTGGAACGAAATGGCCAGGCCCGGTGCGCCTGGCGAGCACATTCTGCTGCTGGGGCACGTTTATGACGGCAACGGTCACCTGATTCGCGACTCGTTTCTGGAGCTGTGGCAAGCCAACGCCGACGGCCAGTACGAGACCGATTACGACCTGAGCAAACCCTTTAACAGCTTCGGCCGCACGGCCACTGCCGACGAAGGCGAGTGGGTGGTCAAAACCATCAAACCTGGCGTGGTGCGCAACGCGGCCGGGGTGCCCATGGCGCCTCACGTCAACGTCTCGCTGTTCGCCCGGGGCATCAACATTCACCTGCAAACCCGCCTGTATTTCGATGACGAAGCACAGAGCAATGCGGTGGACCCGGTGCTCAATCTCATCGAGCAACCCGCCCGGCGCCAGACACTGGTGGCCAAACGCTGCACCGTCGACGGCAAAGTGGCCTATCGTTTTGACATCCGTGTGCAGGGCGAAGATGAAACCGTGTTCTTCGACTTCTGACCACGGCGGGACCTACGCTATGGACGAGCCGTCAGGAGCAGTACGTTGAGCAGACCCACACACCAACTTTTCGACCGTTACTTCACCCAGCAGGCCATGGCCGAGGTCTTTTCCGATCACGGTCGTGTGCAAGGCATGCTGGATTTCGAGGCCGCACTGGCCCGGGCCGAAGCCGCCATTGGCGCGATTCCTCCGGAGGTGGTGCAGGACATCGGCGCCGCCTGCGATGCCTCGCTGTATGACTTCGATGCGCTGGCCATCGCCATTGGCAATGCAGGCAACTCGGCGATTCCACTGGTCAAGGCACTGGGCAGACAGATCGCGTCGCGCAACGAGGCCGCCGAGCGCTATGTGCATTTGGGGGCGACCAGCCAGGACGTGATGGACAGCGGCCTGGTGTTGCAACTGCGCAAGGCCATAAACCTGTTGGAGCAGGATCTGGGCCATCTGGCCGAAGCACTGGCGCAACAGGCTCAGCGGCACGCGGGCGTGGCCATGGCCGGGCGCACCTGGCTGCAACAGGCGACGCCTGTGACCCTCGGCGCGAAAATCGCCGGTTGGCTGGGGGCGATCACGCGCCATCGCCAACGCCTCAAGGAGCTGCGACCGCGCGTGTTGTGCCTGCAATTCGGCGGTGCCTCGGGCAGTCTGGCGGCATTGGGCGAGATGGCGTTTCCGATTGCCGAGGCGCTGGCCAAAGAGCTGAAACTCAATCTGCCGGACCAGCCTTGGCACACTCAGCGCGACCGTCTGGTGGAGTTCGCCAGCCTGTTGGGGTTGATCGCCGGAAGCCTCGGCAAGATGGGGCGCGACATCAGCTTGCTGATGCAGACCGAAGCCGGGGAGGTGTTCGAACCGGCAGCGGCGGGCAAGGGCGGTTCATCGACCATGCCGCACAAACGCAACCCGGTGGGTGCCGCAGTGATGATCGCAGCGGCCACTCGCGCACCGGGGCTGGTGGCGACGATGTTCAGCGCCATGCCTCAGGAGCACGAACGCAGCCTCGGGCTGTGGCATGCCGAATGGGAAACCCTGCCCGAGTTGTGCTGCCTGGTGTCAGGCTCGTTGCAACAGGCGCTGGTGGTGGTTCCTGGCCTTGAAGTGGACGCCGAGCGCATGCTGCGCAATCTGGACCTGACCCAAGGGCTGGTACTGGCCGAAGCTGTCAGCATCGCCCTGGCGCAACGCATCGGTCGCGACAAGGCGCATCATGTGATCGAGCAGTGCTGCCGTCGCGCGGTGGAGCAGGGCAAGCACCTGCGTGAAGTGCTTGGCGCCGAGCCCGAGATCACCGCGCAGTTGTCGGCCTCCGCGCTGGATAGCCTGCTCGATCCCACTCACTATCTGGGGCAGTCTCGGCGTTGGGTCAAACGCGCCGTGGCCGACCATCAGGCTTTCAATCTTCGTTAGGACCAAAAATGGACGAGAAACAACGTTACGAGGCGGGCATGAAAGTGCGCCGCGAAGTGTTGGGCGATGCTCACGTCGATCGCAGCCTGGAAAAACTCACGCCGTTCAACGGCGAATTTCAGGAAATGATCACCCGCCACGCCTGGGGCGACATCTGGACCCGTCCGGGTTTGCCGCGCCACACCCGCAGCCTGATCACCATCGCCATGCTGATCGGTATGAACCGCGAAGGCGAATTGAAGCTGCACTTGCGTGCGGCGAAGAGCAACGGCGTGACCCGCGACGAGATCAAGGAAGTGCTGATGCAGAGCGCGATCTACTGCGGGATTCCGGCGGCCAATGCGACGTTTCATCTGGCTGAGGAGGTGTGGAACGAGTTGGGGGTTGAGTCGTTGCAGGAATAACGTCCTGCAAACCCCGTCTTCCCTGTGGGAGCGAATTCGTTCCGGGCGGCGATCCGACGATGGGCCATTGCGTCCGATGTATCTCTATCGTCTGTACGATTTTTTCGCGAATGAACTCGCCCCCACAGGGGATTGGTGTTGCCTGAAGGGGCCGTTACATAATCGAAATCGGGTAACTGACAATCAACCGGTTCTCATCGAACGCGTTGGTGCTGAAGTCCCGGCGCATGGTCGAGTTGCGCCAGCGCACCGACAGGTTCTTGAATCTCCCCGCCTGAATCACGTAGGCCAGTTCCGATTCCCGCGCCCATTCTTCGCCATCGGTGATCGTCCCGGTGTGCACGTTGTCGCCCTTGATGTAGCGGTTCATCAGCGTCAGGCCCGGTACGCCGAGCGCTGCGAAATCGAAGTCATGACGCACTTGCCACGAGCGCTCTTTGGCGTTTTCGAAGCTTGAGTTGTAGCTGTCGTTGGCCAGGGTGCCGCCGCTGGTGCCATTGACGCGCATCCACGCGCTGTCGCCGCTGATTTTCTGCAAGCCCACGTAGAACGTGCTCGATTGGTAACGGGCCGAGAGCAGGGCAGACCAGGTGCGGTTATCCAGAGCACCCGCCAACGCACTGCCGTCTTCCTTGCCGGTGAAGTAGCCGAGGTTGGCGCCCAAGGTCCAGTCGCCCACGCCCTGTTTGTGCACCAGGTTGAAATACTTCTGCCGGTAGATGTCTTCCAGTTGCGCGTACCACATGCCGATCTGGGTCTGCTTGTCGTTGAAGGTGTACTCGGCGCCGCCGAAGTTGAAGCGATCCGAGGTGAACGCCGCTTTGCCGAACAGCGACATGTCTTCCATGCTGGCGTCGTTACGCGGGCTGTTACCTCGGAATTGGCCGCCATACAGCGTCACGCCGCTGATGTCCTTCGACGTGATCTGCCCGCCGCGAAATGTCTGGGGCAAGGAGCGGCCGTCGTCAGAGCGCAGAATCGGCAGGACCGGCATCCATTCGCCGATCTTCACTTCAGTGTTCGACACCTTCGCTTTGGCTGCCAGCGCAAGACGACCGAAATCATCCGCCGGACGACCGTTATCGTGGATCGGCAGCAACTGCGTACCGCCCGAGCCTTTGCCACCGTCAAGCTTGACCGAGTACAGCCCCAACGCGTCGACACCGAAACCCACGGTGCCCGGCGTGTAGCCGGAGCGGGCATCGAGGATGAAGTTCTGGGTCCATTCCTGCGCGAGTCCCTGGGCGTGCGCCGGGTCGACGAAGTTACGGTTGATGAAGAAATTGCGCAGGTTGAGATTGACCTTGGCGTCGTCGACGACCCCGTCGGCATTGGCCGCAAAAGGGGTCAGGGCGCTGGTGGCGATGGCGACGCAGAGAGCGCTGAAAACAGGGGATTTGTGCATCTTGAGACCTTTTTTGTAGTTATGAGTGGCGCGAAACCGAAGTCCATGGTGCGAGGCGGGTGAGCAAGGGATCAATCGGGTAAAACGGCTTTTGGGCGATAATCGCCCAAAAATTAACCAGTTAGTCCATAAAATATCGTCCGTGTATTTCACTTGTCCGCGTGGAGTGTTCCTCTGATGACCAGTGTCGAAACGGCGGCTGACCGGCGATTCAGAAAAACAACTGAATGTTTCATGAATGTTTGGTCATCTGACGACGCCTTCTATATGCTTTCTGCGTCTACCCTAATGCCCGGAGAGGCAGCGGAACGACGAAGCACTCACGCAAGGCCAAAGGACAGCTGATGAGTACCACCAGCACGCCGCTCTCCGGCGTCAACCAACCGCTCAAGGGCATTGCACTGATCGTCCTGGCGACGTTTCTGTTTTCCAGCCACGACACCCTGTCCAAATACCTCTCCGGCATCTACCCGATCATGATGGTGGTGTGGGTGCGCTATGTAGTGCACACCGGATTGATGGCCTGCATCTTCATGCCGTCGTCCGGGTTGCGGGTGTTGCGTACCAAACGTCCGGGGCTACAGGCGTTGCGGGCAACCTGTCTGTTGGGCACCAGTCTGCTGTTCACCAGCGGGCTGATGTACATCCCGATTGCCGAGGCCACGGCGGTCAACTTTCTTGCGCCGTTGCTGGTGACGGCGTTGTCGGTGCCGTTGCTCAAAGAGAACGTCTCCCGCGGGCAATGGATCGCGGTGTTGGTGGGATTTGGCGGGGTGATGGTCATCGTGCACCCCGGTGGCGAACTGTTCACGCCCGCCGTGCTGCTGCCCTTCGGTTCGGCGTTGTGTTTCGCCTGTTATCAACTGCTGACCCGATTGGTGGCCGCTCACGACAGCCCGACCACCAGTAACTTCTTCGCCGGGCTGTTCAACAGCCTGCTGATGAGCGCCATCGTGCCGTTCTTCTGGCAGTCGCCGGCGTGGACTCATATCCCGTTCATGCTCGCGCTGGGGACGTGCGGGATGGTCGCGCACTTGATGCTGACTCAGGCGTTTCGCTTCGCTGCCCCTGCGTTGCTGGCGCCGTTTGGGTACTGCCAGATTGTGTTCGCCGGATTGTGGGGGTACGTGGTGTTCAATCACGCACCGTCACTCACGGCTCAGGCCGGCATTGCGATCATCTGTCTGAGCGGGCTGGCCGCGGCCTGGCAGCAGCGTAAGGCGGGCGGCTAGGCCGTTACGCCCTTTCCCCGCGAGAGATCGATGGTTGAAGGCGCATTCTCTGAGGGCGTCTCGCTCGTTCGCGATGTCGACTGACGGACTGCTTTCGCCACCAAGGCGGCTCCCACAGGTTTGGCTGTTTACTCACGTGCCAGGGCGGGCGACAAAACGTGGGAGCCGCCCTGGTGACGAAAGCGGAAGGGCAGAAACATCCACGCCCGCTGACAAACGGCTCATGGCCGTGCACATCGCCTCGTCTTTTTCAGGTCTTTGCGTACGAAGCGCAGAGGCAGAAAAATTACGCTTCCCCACGGAACCGATCCTGCCCTCGATACCACCCATCGACACCAAGCACTTTCGCTGGTGATGACCCAGGAGTATTCGACATGGCAATTAACCCAATCTCGATGGCTGGCAACTTCGCAAACAGCCTGATCAGCGGCGGTGGCCAGGCCGCTCAGCAGGCCGCCAGCGCCGTCTCCAACTTCAAACAGGAAAGCAACATCACCGACGCCGCTGGCCCTTCCAAGGCCGAAGCCGCACAAAGCGCGGCCACCGAAAAGGCCGATGCCAGCCAGGCTCGCCTGATCGCGATGCAGACCGACGCCGACATCCGCAAACAGACCAACGACGTGCTCAGCGCCATCCGTTCCGGCAAGGAAGACAGCGCGAACAAAGCGATCAGCGCCGAGGCACAGAACGCCAAGGGCATCAGCTACTGATCATTCAGAGTGCCCCCTGAAAACGGGGGCATCCACCTGACGTTGGAGGTTTCATGCTTAGTCTCAATGCCAGTATCAACCCGCTGCAGAACGCCCACATCGGCACGGTGATTTCCACCGGCGGGATCGGTGGTCAGCAAGGCCCGCAGCAGTCGTTGAAGGATGTGATCAACCAGTTGGCCGATGCGCTGACCAAGGACGGCCATCTGGATCAAGACTCCCCACTGGGCAAGATGGTGGGCGATCAGATGAAGAAAATGAACCCGCTGGCCGCCCTCGGCGGTGGTTCGCCGGACATGGTCAAGGCCGCCTTGGGCGAATTGATCAAGGACAAGCTGGGCGACAACTTCGGTGCCGCCGCGGATTTCGGCCTGGGTGGCGGTTCGGGGACCGGCGCAGGCAAACCCGATCTGATGTCCCAAGTGCTCAATGGCCTGGGTAAAGCTTCGTTGGATGACCTTCTCAGCAAGCAGGGTGATGGAACGAAGTTTTCCTCGGACGACATGCCGCTGCTGGACAAGGTCGCGCAGTTCATGGATCAGAACCCGAGCAAGTTTCCGGCGCCGGACTCCGGCTCCTGGAAGAACGAGCTGAAAGAGGACAACTACCTCGACAAGAGCGAGACCAGCGCTTTCCGTGCAGCTCTGGACATGCTCGGTGGTCAACTCGAACAGCAGCAGAACGGCATCGGCGAGGGCGGTGGCCAGTTGGGCAACACGCTGGCGGCCGATCCGTCCGGCGGGCAGAGCGGACTCAGCGGCAATCCCACTCAGGACCTCGGTCAACTGCTCAGCGGGCTGTTGCAGCAAGGCCTGAATGCCAACGCGGGCAATGGCAACAACGTCGGCGGTGGCCTGGGGTCGCCGGTCAGTGACGCGTTTCAGTCGGGCAATTCCGGCCATAGCGTGACCCAGGATCTGGGCCAGTTACTGGGCGGCCTGATCGAAAAAGGCCTGGAGGCCAGCCAGAACGGCGGCAACAACATCGGCGGACACAACCCGCTGTTTGCCCAGCACGACCTGCAAAACAGCCTGGGGCAAGCGGCCAATGCCATCGTCTCGGCGCTCCTGGGCGCGGACAAAAACCTCGCCTGATTCGTCAATCGTTTCGACACCGTCTGCCGGAGAATCCCCGTGACCGTTTCCAACATCAATCAACTCAAATCGCCATCCCCCGATCTTGAGCCACGGCTTGATCAGGGACTGGTCAGCGGGCCTTCGCAGGCGGATGTCGACCTGTTCAATGCGGCGATGCGTCCTGACGCGGCGCTGCAACCCAGTCAGTTGTCCGAACAGATCGCCAGCGCGCTGTCCGAACGGCTGGGCACGATGGACAAGTTTTCCCAGCAGGCGGTGCGCAAGATGAAAAAGGCGTCCACCACGGACGACCCGCTGGAGATCGCGCAAATGAGCCGGTCCCTGTCCCAGTACTCGCTGCAAATGGCGTTGACCACCAAAGTCGTCAACAAGAGCGCTCAGGCGTTCGACAAGCTGACCAACCTGCAATAGAGGTCTGCCGTGAGATATCTGACCGCAGCGCTGATGTGCCTGATGTTGCTGCTCAGTGGGTGCAGCGACGAGACCGATCTGTTCAGTGATCTGTCCGAGCAGGACTCCAACGACGTGATCGCCAGCCTGGCCGATCAACACATCGACGCGCGCAAGCGCGTGGAAAAGACCGGGGTGGTGATTTCCGTCGCCACCGCCGACATCAACCGCGCCGTGCGGGTGCTGGATGCTGCTGGCTTACCCCGGCGCTCACGCACCAGCCTGGGCGAGATTTTCAAGAAAGAGGGCGTGATTTCGACGCCACTGGAGGAGCGCGCCCGCTACATCTACGCGTTGTCTCAGGAGCTGGAAGCCACGCTGTCGCAGATCGATGGGGTGATTGTCGCCCGGGTGCATGTGGTGCTGCCCGAGCGCATTGCGCCGGGGGAGCCGGTGCAGCCTGCGTCGGCGGCGGTGTTCATCAAACACACCTCGGCGCTGGACCCGGACAGCGTGCGCGGACGGATTCAGCAGATGATCGCCAGCAGCATTCCCGGTATGTCCGGTGAGCCACTGGACTCGAAAAAATTCGCCATCGTGTTTGTGCCCGCAGCGGAATTTCAGGACACCGAACGGCTGGTTCATTTCGGCCCGTTTCTGGTGGACAGCGATAACCTCGGGTTCTGGAAAGGCGTGCTTTGGGCATCGCCCGCGGCAGGAGTGCTGTTGATCCTGTTGCTGATCCTGGCGCTGCGCAGCGACTGGCGTAATGCGTTGCTGCAACGCATCGGACTGCAACGAGGAGAGCGTTCGAGCCTGCCGGTGCGCGCCTGATGGACACGGTCAACGCGCGCTGGATTCAGTGGTGGTGCGCGCCCTGGCAAGGGGCACATCCCGGCTGGATCGAGCCGCTGGCTCGGGCGTGTGGATGGCCTGCAATGGGCGCAGAACAGCTGTTGCGGGGGCGGCACGCGGCGTTTCTGTCCGAAGTGGGCATCACGCCCAGTCAACCCCCCGAGCCGGTGGACGGCATCGTGCAATGGCTGTCGTTGAGCGCCGGGCAGCAGGCCTTGGCGCTGCGTCTGGTGGCGAGCACTTGCCTGGGATGGCCTTTGCAGGATGAGGAGAACACCACCCACGAAAGCTGGTGCCGCGCGATTGCCAAGGCGTTGCGTCCCGGTGCCTGGCTCGATCCTGGGCTGAGCGACCCCCGCGGGCTGTTGGCGGCGTGGGCCGGGGAGGCGTGCTGGTCCCGTCTGCGGCTGAGCTGGGCACCGGACGTCTTGTCAGCGTCGGTCATCGACCTGCCCGCGAACAAATTACACACCCTCTGGCACGCCGTGCTCTGGCGTGTCACGAACGCTTGAAACCCCTTGAAAGGAATCCGACATGCTCGCCAAACGCAGCCTTTCTCTGGCGTCCTCCGCCGTCCTGGCCGAACCCCTTCTGCGCCGAGATGACTTGGTCGACCTGCAACGCGCTTGCGAAGTGTTGCGCAACGCCCATCTCGACGCGCAGCAGATCCTCGTCGATGCCAGGGAGCAAGCGCAGCGAGAGCGGGATCAGGCACTGGCGCAATTCTGGATGGACGCCAATGCGGTGCTTCAGGATCTCGAGCAGCAACGCCAGACCTTGCAGCGCGAATCCATGGCGGCGGTGGAAGAGCTGCTCAACCAGACACTGGCGCGCCTGCTGGACGAAACGACGCTGGCCGAACGCACCCGCGCCCTGGTCCGTCATCTCGCGGACAGCCAGCGTTACGCCGTGAGCGCCACCCTCAGTGCTCATCCCGACAGGCTCGACGCCCTGGCGGACTGGCTCACGGACAGTCGGTTTTCCGAGCACTGGCAACTCAAAGGCGACCCGCTGATGCCCCCCGAAGCGCTGCGCCTGAGTGATGACAACGGCGCGTTCGATATCGAGTGGGCGTCGTTGCGCCGTGGGTTGCTGGGCACGGATGCCACAAACCTGTAGCCGACCGGCTTCCCGATGGTGTCGATAGCTGGCGTCACCCTCTCTAGCGTCTGCCTTGTTGGCGGCAGCGATGCCACACGCCACCGCAGGCAAGCCATGCTGCTACGGACATTCCTGGCGTGACCTCGCCACGTTTTTGTGATTGCGCAGGGAACCAGATCCCGCGCCGCTCCCACTCAGGGCATGAACCCTTACGTCGGAGTTGTCCGCAATGATCAGTTTCAAATCCCTGCAAAACCACCTCGACCACGCCTACAGTCGCGCCCAGAACGACATGGAAGACGCCGCCGAAACCGCGTCGGAAAGCGGCACCATGGAAGACCTTCAGGCGTTCAACGATGCGTCGCAACAAACCAACGTCGCCAACATGATCCTCAATGAAGGGTTGCGCGCCAAACACGGCATCACCAAAGCGATCATCGATGGAATTCAGTGAGTTCACGGCGATCCTCGCCCAGTGGTGTGAGCAGCGTCCGCTCGCGCCACTGGACTGCTGGATCGACGACGCCAACGCGAGGCTGGCCGTGCTCGGCAACGGCGTGCGCATCAGTCTGGACCTGCTGGACCCCTACGACGGCAGCGACCCGCAACGCCTCGACGCGCTGCTGGCGCAAGGCGGCGCCAGTGTGGCTTGCGATTGCGCAGGCGCGCTGGCCATCGACCCGGACAGCCGTTGCGTCGTCCTGCTCACTTGGCTGGCCGATCCCTGCGGTCCCGCTGATCTGCTCAACCGGCTGGAACAACTGGCCAACCAGCGTGCAGCCATGCTGAGCCTGATGCAAACCTCCATGCGCCACGCCACGGCTCTGTCGTCGCCTCGCGCCACCTTCAATACCTGGCAACCAGGAGTGTGAAATGCGCAAGGCCTTAATGTGGTTGCCTTTGCTGATGATCGGGGTCGCAGCGCCCACGCTGGCGGCGGTGCCCGACGCCTGGAAACACACCGCGTACGCCTACGATGCGCGGCAGACCGACCTGGCCACCGCGCTCAAGGATTTTGCCAAAGAGTTCGGCATTGGCCTGGACATGGCGCCGATTCAGGGCACCCTCGATGGGCGTATCCGCGCCCAGAACCCGCAGGAATTCCTCGACCGGCTGGGGCAGGAGCACCATTTCCAGTGGTTCGTGTACAACGAAACCCTTTACATCAGCCCCACCAGCGAGCAGACCTCCGCGCGCATCGAAGTCTCCCCTGAAGCGGTGGATGACTTGCAGCAGGCGCTCTCCGATGTCGGTCTGCTGGACAAGCGTTTCGGCTGGGGAGCCTTGCCCGATGAAGGCGTGGTGCTGGTGCGCGGCCCGGCCAAGTACGTCGATTTCGTGCGCAACTACAGCAAGAAGGTCGAGGCGCCGGAAAAAGCCGAGAAGCAGGACATCGTGGTCCTGCCGCTGAAGTACGCCAACGCCGCCGACCGCACCATTCGTTATCGCGATCAGCAACTGACGGTGGCGGGCGTTGCAAGCATTCTTCAGGAACTGCTGGAGAGCCGGTCCCGTGGCGAGTCCATCAATGGCGTGAATCTGCTGCAAGGGCAGGGTGGCGCCAACGGCATGTCAGCGAACAACGGTGCCGGGCTGAATTATGGCGGTCTCGAAAGCGGCGGTTTTGACACCAATGCGCTGGAACAGGGGCTGGATCGGGTGCTGGGCAGCAGTGGCAAACGGGGCAGCAGCTCCGGCGCGTCGGGAGGCCGTTCCAGAATCCGCGTCAGTGCAGACGTGCGCAACAACGCCGTTTTGATCTACGACCTGCCCAAACGCAAGGCCATGTACCAGAAACTGGTCAAGGAACTGGACACCCCGCGTAACCTGATCGAGATCGACGCGGTCATCCTCGACATCGACCGCAACGAACTGGCCGAGCTGTCCAGCCGCTGGAATTTCAACGCGGGCAGCGTCAGCGGCGGTGCCAACCTGTTCTCTCAGGGCACCAGTTCGACGCTGTTCATTCAGGACGCGGGCAAGTTCGCCGCCGACCTGCACGCCCTGGAGGGCAATGGTGCGGCCTCGGTGATTGGCAACCCGTCGATTCTGACCCTGGAAAACCAGCCTGCGGTGATTGATTTCAGTCGCACCGAATACCTGACCGCCACCTCCGAGCGGGTCGCCGATATCCAGCCGATCACGGCGGGCACCAGTTTGCAGGTCATCCCGCGCTCGCTGGAGAAGGGCAACAGCTCCCAGGTGCAACTGATCGTCGACATCGAAGACGGCCAGATCGACACCTCGAACATCAATGAAGATCAGCCTGCGGTGCGCAAGGGCAATGTCAGCACCCAGGCCGTCATCGCCGAGCACGGTTCGCTGGTGATCGGTGGGTTCCATGGGCTGGAGACCAACGACAAAGTGAACAAGATCCCGCTGTTGGGGGACATCCCGGTGATTGGCAAACTGCTGTTCCAGAACCGCACCCGCGAACTGAATCAGCGCGAACGGCTGTTCATTCTGACCCCGCGCCTGATCGGCGATCAGGTCAACCCGTCGCGCTACGTGGAAATCAGTAACCCCCATGACGTCGATGATCAGATGAAGCGCATCAAACAACGCCGTGATGGCGGCGAAGAGCCGACCCGTGGCGATGTGCAAAATGCGTTCACACAGTTGCTAGACGGTGTGGCGCCAGTGGGCTTCAACAGTGGCGAAGCCTTGCCGTTCGAACCTGACAGCCTGTGCGATCCGGGCGTGGGGCTTGAGCTGGATCGCCAGCGTTCTCAGTGGTTCTCGCGCAAGGATTGGGGCATCGCTGTGGTGGTGGCGAAAAACACCACCGCAAAACCGGTGCGCATCGATGAAAGCCGGTGCGGCGGGCGCTGGGTGATGGGCGTCAGCGCCTGGCCTCATGCCTGGTTGCAACCGGGTGCCGAGAGCGAAATCTACATCGCCTTGCGTCAGCCTCAGGTGTCGACCAAGGCCAAACAAAACCGACCTTCGCTGCTCAAGGGGGCTGCACGATGAATCTGCGCGGTTGCGTCATTCTTCTGCTGTTGTTCGCCACACTGGGCGGCTGCGCGATGCATTCCGGCTGCGCCGGTTACGCCTGCAAACGCCCGGACTCCAACGACCGGGAACTGGTGATCTGGTGGCCACCCGACATGCGCCAGGGGATCGACGAGCGTGATCACGAACAGGACTTCACCGTTGTGCCACTGAAGGATTGAGCATGATTCGGGTATCGGAAAAAAAGGCGTTCTACGCGCACGTCGCAGCTGAGCAGGCGGCGATCTGGCCAGTGGCAACCGGCGTGGCGTTCGTCAGCCGTCGGGAACATCGGGATTGGGGCATCGCCTTGCACATCGAAGGCAGGGCGCTGCGCCCCGAGCAGTTACGCGACGCATTGGAGCGACGCTTCGCTCAGGCGGAAATCTTCAACGAATACTTTCTGTTTCTCGACGTGCAGAGAGATTTCGTGGTCTGGCACGCGGTGCCGGACGTGTCGGAATCGACGATGAGTCTGGACAGCATTCGCCAGCATGAGTTGATGCTGGCGGGGTTGGAGCATTTGAATAACGACTTGTAGCAGCCTGGCTTGCCTGCGGCGGCGTCGGTGAACTCGCCACCACAGGGTGATCCCCTTTGAATCAGGTCCTGAACCGCCGCACCAACCCGTCCAGTTCATTGGAAAGCGCCGCCAGATGGCTTGAGTCGCCCCGCGCCGAGTCGGCCAGCTCGGCCACGCGCTGGGCGTCGCCGTGGATCTGGCTGATGTGGCGGTTGATGTCCTCGGCCACCTGATGCTGTTCTTCGGCGGCGGTGGCGATCTGCGTGTTCATGTCACGGATCACGTCCACCGATTCGCGGATCTGCCCGAAACTGCTGCGGGCCTGGCCGATCTTCGCCACGGACTGTTGCGACACATCGAGACTGGCGTGCATCTGCTGCGCCACCGATGCGGTGCGTTTGGCCAGGTTGCCCAGCAGCGTATCGATCTCGGCCGTCGAGTCAGCCGTGCGCTTGGCCAGGGCACGTACCTCGTCGGCGACCACCGCAAAACCTCGCCCCTGCTCACCGGCGCGGGCCGCTTCGATGGCGGCGTTGAGCGCCAGCAGGTTGGTTTGCTCGGCAATCGGGCGGATGGTGTCGAGAATCGACTGGATGTCGTTGCTGTCCTTCTCCAGTTGAGACATGTCGCTGGCCGATCGGGAAATCTCGGCGCTCAACTGATCGACACTGTGCACTGCATCGTCGATCTGGCGCTGCCCCTCGCGGGCCTGACGCTGGCCGTTGTCGGCGGATTCGGCCGCCTGGCTGCATGAACGGGCCACTTCGTTGGCGGTGGCGACCATCTCATGGAAGGCGGTGGAGACCATGTCCACCGCCTCGCGCTGGCGCCCGGCCGCTTCGGCCATTTCGTTGGACACACGGGTCGAGCTGGCGGAACTGTCGAGAATGCGGGTTGCGGCCAGACTGATGTGTTGAATCAGGCCACGAATCGCCGCCAGAAACTGGTTGAACCAGTTGGCCAGTTGCGCGGTTTCATCCTTGCCGCGAATCGTCAGGCTCTTGGTCAGATCGCCTTCGCCTTGAGCGATGCCCTCCAGACCATCGGCGACGCCGCGAATCGGGCGCACGATCAGGGTCGCGAAACTGGCGCCGACGAGGGCGAAAATCACCGCCAGCACCCCGGCGATCACAGCGATCAACCACGTCAGGTGAGTCGCCGAACTCATCACTTCGTCCTGTTTGATCAGGCCGATGAAGCTCCAACCCAGTTGATCGGACGGGAACACGTTGGCCATGAAGTGTTCGCCGTTGAGGCTGACTTTGGTCAGCCCCGGCCCGGCCTTGGCCAATTGGCTGAAGCCATCGCCCAGCTCACCGAGTTTCTTGAAGTTGTGTTCCGGTTGCTTGGGGTCGACCAACACGGTGCCGTTGTTCTCGATCAGCATCAGATAGCCGCTTTCGCCCAGCTTGATCTGCTTGACGAGGGTGGTGAGCTGCTTCAACGAGACGTCGATGTTGACCACGCCGCCGGAACTGCCCAAGGCGTTGTTGACGGCACGCACGGTGCTGACCAGCACGGCGTCGTCGCCTGCCCAGTAATAGGCCTCGGTGCGCAGGGTTTTGCCGGGGTTGGCCTGGGCGGTCTTGTACCACGGGCGTTGGCGTGGGTCGTAGCTGGCCATCTTCGGGTCACCCGGCCAGAACGCGTAAGTACCGTTGGCCAGGCCGTAAGAGACATAGGAATAGGCCGGATGGCTTTTGGCGATACTGGCGAAAAAGTCGAACAGTTGCTTGTCGACCTCCGTCTGCGCGATGTCCGGCGCCTGAGCGCTCATGTAGCTTTTCACGCCTTCACCGGCAGCGGTGATCAGCGGGTGGGCCGCCAGATAGTCGACGTTCTGGCTGATACCTTCGAAGCACAGTTGCATGGCGTTGGCGACCTGGCGAATCTCGCGGCCGCTACTGTCGACAAAATCGCGCTCGGCGTCGTCCCGCAGATTGATAATGACCAGCGTCGCGACGAGGACGATCGGCAGGCACGCAATCACCGCAAAGGCCCAGGTCAGTTTTTGTTTGATGTTCATCGGCGCTCCTGATTGTTCTTGTAGATCACACGTATAACGGCCGCCGCAACGCGGCGGCGAGGTCGATCAGGACAGTGCGATGGGAAAGGCAAATCCGTCTGATGGTATGCCAGTATCGGCCTGCGGTGACGTTTCTTGAGGCATGCCGCGATAAAGACAGGTGCGATGAGAGGCCGACAGGCCAACGGCACTCGCTCAGTAAGGCCACGTTGACATCAGCAGGCGTTCGCAGAATCCCCCCGCATTGATACGGTGGTCGTGGAATGACAAGACGTCGGCATTGATGGTGCCTTGCGTGCTTTTCGGGCGATGCAGTTG
Organism: Pseudomonas sp. NPDC088444; assembly: GCF_044900175.1. NCBI lineage: Bacteria > Pseudomonadati > Pseudomonadota > Gammaproteobacteria > Pseudomonadales > Pseudomonadaceae > Pseudomonas > Pseudomonas sp. NPDC088444. The sequence goes on along the minus strand of NZ_JBJDNK010000002.1, from coordinate 94,789 downwards.
CCCCGTGGCCAGGGTGTGCAGAAATTTGAGCTTGAACCCTGGCTCCCGAGGGAAGGCGCTGAGTACGAGGGCTAGCACGCCCGGACAGAACGCCTGGCAATGGGTGCCCAGCAGATCGGTTTCCACGGCCGCTGCGAGCAGGGCGGTCAAGGCCGCTTTGTAATGGGGAATGCCAGGCGTGGTGTGCAGAGCTATGGCGTCCCAGACCTGCGCGATGTCCGCACCGGAACGCCCATAGCCTCGCAAAAACTGCGCTGCTGCGTCGGCGCTGTCGACCTCGAAGCGTTGCTGGGAGTGGCCATACAGCGGCGTGACACCGATGCGCAGAAACAGGGCGCTGATGTAGAGCAGTTCCGGGTCATAATGCAGTTCGCGGCTGTGCCCCAAGAGGCTGGCGAACACGAAGGTGCGCAGCGCAGCGTCGAACATCAGCCTGGTTTGCGTTTCCCGCATCAGCTCGCTCGCGGCGCGGGCCATCGCGCTGTCGGGCATGAGGATTCCAGCAACGTATCGGGTGGTCACTGGCAATCCCTCGCAGCGCACCGGGCCTCGTGGAATCCTGACGTTAAACGCCTGCAGTGGCGGTGTCCCCCTTAAATCCCTTAAATGTTCTTAAACGGTCTGTTCCGGGCTTCACCGGCCTGTCTCGTTATTAACCATTCAGAACATTTAATGCCCCGAGAAGGACTTTAAGGCAGGGCCGAACCAGACTTTACGAACCGTCCCCCTCGTGATCTGGAGAGCCCGGAATGAATGCATTCAACCCGTCACTGTTTCGCTCGCTGCTGGCGTCCATTCGTGCCCTGCCAGGCAGCGAACAGGTATTGCTCGAACAGGTGGTACGTGAATTGACTGACCGCCTGGCCGCCGAGGAGCAGAAGCAGGAAATCGAAATCCCGACGGAAAAGGTCGCGCTGTCGCCGTGGCAGGAGCGCCGGGCCAAGGAGTTGATGTCCAGTCAGATGGACAAGGGCCTGTCCATCGCTCAAGTGGCCAGCGAGTGTTCGCTGTCGCGCAGCCACTTCTCTCGGGCGTTCAAGAAGAACACTGGCCTGTCACCGCGCGACTGGTATTTGCAGATGCGTCTGGACAAGGCCAAGGGGCTGTTGGGCGAGTCGGGCCTGACGATATCCCAGATCAGCCTGGATTGCGGGTTTGCCGACCAATCCCATTTCACCCGGGTATTCACCCGCGTGGTGGGCGTGACACCGTTCAACTGGCGCCGCTCCATGGCACAAGCCGTCGTGTGTCGCGCGGGCTGACGCGACCGGCGTTTTGTAACAGCGCCATTGGACAGGGCAGCACAAGTGTTCAATTTTTTTACGGGCTTGTCGTGGCAGCCTGTCGAGGTATATTGGCCGCAGTTTTAAGCAGCCTGTCTGGCCATCCCGCGCCTTCCTTTTTGCCACTCCCGGAACCGATCCATGAACCGCAATGACCTGCGCCGCGTCGACATGAACCTTCTGGTGATCTTCGAAGCCCTGATGTTCGAACGCAATCTGACGCGGGTGGCCGAGAAGCTGTTCATGGGCCAGCCAGCGATCAGTGCGGCGCTGGCGCGTCTGCGTGACCTGTTCGACGATCCGCTGTTGCTGCGCAATGGTCGCACCATGGAGCCAACCGCCCGCGCGCTGGACATCCTCAAGGAGCTGCAACCGGCGCTGGACACCATCTCTGGCGCGGTGAGCCGGGCCAAGGAGTTTGACCCGGCCACCAGTTGCGACATCTTTCGCATCGGCCTGTCCGATGACGCCGAGTTTGGCTTGTTTCCACCGTTGCTGACGCGTCTGCGCGAAGAGGCGCCGGGCATTATCGTTGTGGTGCGACGCGCCAACTACCTGTTGATGCCGTCGCTGCTCGCGTCGGGTGAAATTTCGGTGGGCATCAGTTACACCACAGAGTTGCCTGCCAACGCCAAGCGCAAGAAGTTGCGCGATATCACCGTCAAGGTATTGCGTGGCGACAAGCGCCCCGGCGAATTGACGCTGGATGACTACTGCGAACGGCCACACACCATGGTGTCGTTCTCGGGGGACCTGACCGGCAACATTGACCTGGATCTGGCCAAAGTCGGGCGGGCGAGAAGGGTGGTGGTGGCGGTGCCGCAATTCAGTGGCTTGCGCGCGCTGCTGGCCGGCACGGAGTTGATCGCCACGGTTCCGGATTACGCCGCCTGCGCGTTGGTCGAAGGCTGCGCATTGCGTGCCGAAGACCCGCCGTTTCCGATCGAGCCTGCAGAATTGTCCATGGTCTGGAGCGGCGTACACGACAACGACCCCGCCGAGCGCTGGCTGCGTGCGCGGATCTACGAGTTCATGTCCCAGGAAACCCGACCCATGCCCTGATTCAGGGGGAGACGCGACAGCGTGCACCTGAAATTCTTGTCCCTGTCCGGTTTGCCGGGGGTGGCGGTTTTGAGGACTTGTTGAGTCTGGCGTTCACACGAGTGGAGCACCATGAGCGGCGTTCCCACGCTCAGCGTGGGAACTCGCGCAACGTTGAAACCCTCGATCAAACCGCGTGATGATTCGCCAACAACTCATAAGGCGCCCATTGCTGCAGCGGAATCGGCAGGTTGCACGAGTCGCCGCGACCGATCGGGAAGTACTGGAACCCCCGTTTGGCCATGCGCTCGGTGTCGTACAGATTACGGCCGTCGAACACCACGGGCGCCTTGAGACGCTGCTGGATCAGATCGAAATCCGGCGCCTTGAATTGTTGCCATTCGGTGCACACGATCAGCGCATCCGCCCCCAGAAGCACCGATTCGGGTGTGCCCATCAACATCAGGTTCGGCTGCTCGGCGTACAGACGCTGGGTCTCTTGCATCGCCTCCGGATCGAATGCCCGCACGGTCGCGCCTGCGGCCCACAGTGACTCCATCAACACCCGGCTCGGTGCATCGCGCATGTCATCGGTATTGGGCTTGAACGCCAGCCCCCACAGCGCGAAGGTCTTACCCTGAAGGTCACCCTTGTAAAACGCGTTGATGCGGTCGAACAGCTTGTTTTTCTGCCGCTCGTTGATGTCTTCCACCACGCTGAGCAAGTCATTGGAGCAACCGGCTTCCCGCGCGCTGTGGATCAGCGCCCGGATGTCCTTGCCAAAGCATGAGCCGCCATAACCGCAACCGGGATAGATGAAGTCATAGCCGATGCGCGAATCGGCGCCGATCCCCAGTCGCACCGACTCCACATCAGCCCCCAGGTGCTCGGCCAGTTCGGCGATCTGGTTGATGAAGCTGATCTTGGTCGCCAACATGCAGTTGGCGGCGTATTTGGTCAGCTCGGCGCTGCGCAGGTCCATGAACATGATGCGGTCGTGGTTGCGGTTGAACGGGGCATACAGTTCCCGCATCACCGGGAACACGTCCGGGTTGCCGCAGCCGATGACGATACGGTCCGGACGGCGACAATCCTTGACCGCCGAGCCTTCTTTGAGAAATTCGGGGTTGGAGACGATATCGAACTTCAGCAGGCGAGCCGACTGGCGCAGGTGATGTTCGATATGGCTGCGCAAGGCATCCCCGCTGCCCACCGGCACGGTGGATTTCTCGACCACGATCACCGGTGCCACGCGGTGCCGGGCAATGGCTTCACCGACGGCGAAGAAACCGCTCAGATCCGCTGCACCATCCGGGCGAGAAGGGGTGCCGACCGCGATGAACAACACTTCGCCGTGCTCCACAGCCCGTTGTTCGTCCGTGGTGAAGTGCAGGCGACCGGCCTCCAGATTTTCTCGCACCAGGCTTTCCAGCCCCGGTTCGTAGATGGTCACGTGGCCCTTGCTCAGTTGCTCGACCTTTTTCGGATCGATGTCCATGCACACCACGTCGTGGCCCACTTCCGCCAGCACCGTGGCCTGCACCAGACCCACATAACCGCTACCGAAGACACTGATTTTCATCGGGAAAACTCCTTGGCGCTTTGATCGCAGTCACGCCGGAAATTGATCGTCACCACACCGAGCACGATCAAGGTCACACCCACCGTTCTGGAAACAGTGAGTGTCTCGTTGAAAAAAGGGAGAAACGCCGCCAGCAGGTACACCAGCGCGTAGCTGACGCTGAGCAGTGAATACGCACGGCTCAGGGGCAGGTCGCGCAGGGCGCCGAGCCAGCAGAGCATCGACAGGCCGTACGCCGCGATGGCAGCCAGCACCACCGCGAAAGCCATGGCGTCGACGCTGCCGTTTTCAATCGATGCCAGCCATTGCGCAGGCTGAGGCAGCCTGAGCATGCTCCAGCGCATCGCCAGTTGCGCCGCACTGACCAGCGCCACGCTGGCCAGTGCCAGGGCAATGCCGCGTTGCGCGCTCATGCCTGACGCCCCAGCAGGGCGACGCCCAGCAAAATCATCGCGATGCCCAGCCAGTGTCGACGGTCCACCGTCTCCTTGAAGCCAAAACGTCCGATCAGGGTGATCAGCACGAAATTGAGCGCCAGCATGGGATAGGCGATGCCCACGTCCATGCGTTGCAGCACCAGCAACCAGAGCAACAGCCCGCCGCCCAGACACGCAAGCGCCAGCCACAGCCAGACGCTGGTCAGCGCCTGAGCGATGCCGGGGAAATAGCCGTCCCATTGCTCGATGGTCAGCTTCTGCGCGACTTGCCCCAGACAGGTCAGCAGACAGGCGCAAAACAGGAGAACGAACGTCATGACGGCGTCCTTTCGAAGATCAGAATCAACAGATTGCCTTGCTGATATTGCTGTCCGTCGGTGGGCAGCAAACTCAATTCATGTTGTTCATCCTCGCCGTCACCGCGCATGACCACGGCCACCGAACCGGTTCGCCGGGCCTGGGTCATCCAGTCGTTGATCTGTTGCAGGTTTACCGTGCGGGCGTCTGCTTCTGGATAGCTCAGGCCGTATTTCAGCTCGCCAAAGGTGTTGTAAAACACCACATCGTTGCGTTTGAGCCGCCATGACAAGGCAGCGGCGACGCCCAGATCGTTGCTGAGCAGGTGAGTGCTGGTGGCGAGCGCTTGTTGATGATGGGCGACGAACTGGTCCGGCGTCTTGTTGAACACCACGCTGTTGGGCAACGCCGACGGAATCAAGGCCACGAAAAACCAGGCGGCCACTGCTGGCATCAACCAGAAGCGCAAGGGTTTCAACCCTTGCAGGGCATTGCCGACGATCCAGACGGACAGCACCACAATGGCCAGCGTCAGGTGCTGCGGCTCTTGCTCATACACCGTCTTTTTGACTTGCATGAACACCAACGCCACCAACGCAATCACGCCGAACACTGCGTTGAACGTGCCGTTGATCCGCAACGCCGAGACGCGGCCAGCCTTCAGTCGATCGACCAACGCTTGACCCATCAACAACGCCAGCGGAATCAGGCAGGGCAAAATGTAGGTCGGCAGCTTGCCACTGGCTGCGCTGAAGAACGTCAGCGGCACCAGCAACCACAGCAACAGGAAGCCACTTTCGTGGGTCCGTCGCTGTTGCCAGGCCTGCTTGAACGTGACCGGCAGCATCAGCGCCCACGGCAGGCAAGACACCACCAGCAGCGGCAGGTAAAACCACCATGCCTGCGCGTGCTGGGCATCGTCTCCACCGGCAAAGCGACGGATGTGCTCGTGCCAGAAGAAGAAATTCCAGAAGTCCGGTTCGCGCAGGTGCACCGTCAGCACCCAGGGCAGGCTGACCAGCACCGCCATCAGCACCGCCAGCGGGCCGAAGGTAAACAGCTCGCGCAGGCGTTTTTGCCAGAGCATGTAGGGCAAGGCGACGATCACCGGCAATGCCAGCGCCAGAAAGCCCTTGGTCATCAGGCCCATGGCACAGGCGGCGCCGAGCAAAGCCCAGTACAGCAGGCGTGCTTTGTCCGCGCTGTGCACGGCAAGCCAGAAGGCGGTGAGCGACAGGCTGACCCAGAAGGTGAACTGCGGATCAAGGTTGGAATAGCCGCCTTGCCCGGCCACGAACATGAAGCTCATGTACAGCAGGGTGCTGGTAAAGCTTTTGCGCGGGTCATTCCACAGTTTGCCGGCCATCAGGTACACCAGCATGGCGGTCAGACCGGTGGCCAGTGCCGAGGCAAAGCGCACGCCGAACAGGTTTTCGCCGAAGATCGCTTGCGAGAGGGCGATGAACCAGTAACCGGCAGCGGGCTTTTCGAAGTAGCGCACGCCCATGAAATGCGGTGCGGCCCAGTTGCCGCTGTGCAACATTTCCTGAGGAATTTGCGCGTAGCGGGTTTCATCGGGAATCCACAAACCGTGGAAGCCCATGGGCAGCAGATAGGCGAGTAGAAAGGCGCTGATCAGCAACAGCAGCGATTGATTGCGGGTCATGGCTGTTGCACTCCCAACCAGCCTTCACGGCCCTGTAGTGCGCCGCGCACCAGATGCCCAATGGGCAACGCGTCCAGGCTTGCAGGCAGCAAATCACCCAGCGGTTTGAAGGCCACGCCTTGGCGCCTGGCCTGCTGGAGCAACTGGCGAAACGGTTCGGCCATGACGATGCCTTCGACTTCTGCATGCACGGTGTAGACGTTCAGCTTTGTGGGTTTGAATTGCCGCAACAGGTAGTCGTTGAAGGCGCGGGCCTCCAGTTGCGGGCCGACCACTTCATCGAACGTGGGCAAGTCCACGGGAACCTGAGGCGTGCCGGGTTGACCGTCGGCGAGCAACGGACGGAACAGGCTCTGGCCCCGGCAATCGCTGTTGTAGCGAAAGCCAAAAGCCTGCTTGGCTTGCACCACATGCTCGTCGGCGCGCCAGCCGGCCGCCGCTGAACAGGTCACCGGTTGGCCCAGAATGTCGGTCAGGCAATCGACGCCGTGGGCAATCTGTTCGCCCAGTTGCGTCGGCGACCAGCGTCCGGCATTGGCTTGCCAGCCATGGTGGTCCCAGGCATGCAGGCCGATTTCGTGTCCGGCCTCCTGAGCGCGTCGCATCAGCGGACCCAGGTCGCGCCCGATCGGCTTGCCCGGCCAGGCCGTGCCCGCCAGCAGAATGTCCCAGCCATACAGGCTCGCGGCCTTGGAACGCAGCATTTTCCAGAAGAACTGTGGCCGGATCAGGCGCCACAGGTGGCGCCCCATGTTGTCCGGGCCGACGCTGAAAAAGAACGTGGCCTTGATCTGGGCTTCGTCGAGCAGATCCAGCAGTCGCGGCACGCCGTCACGGGTGCCGCGATAGGTGTCGACGTCAATACGCAGGCCGGCCGGAATCAATGTGCGTTCGCCTTTTCAGCCATGGCTTCGCGCAGGAAGAAGTCCAGCGTCTTGCCGATGGTTTCGCTCAGCTCGATGGACGGCGCCCAGTCGATCAGCCGCCTGGCGTTGTCGATGCTGGGCTTGCGATGGCTGACGTCCTGATAGCCCTTGCCGTAGAACGACTGGCTCTCGACTTCACGGAAACCTGCGAACGGTGGGAAGTTGTTACGCAGCGGGTGAGCTTCGAACTGACGCAGCAGCTCTTCGCCCAGTTGGCGGATGCTCGCTTCGTTGTCCGGGTTGCCGATGTTGATGATCTGGCCGTTGCAGCGCTCGTCGCGGTTTTCGATGATCCGCGCCAACGCTTCGATACCATCGGCCACGTCGGTGAAGCAGCGTTTTTGCGCGCCGCCGTCCACCAGGCGAATCGGCGTGCCTTCGACCAGGTGCAGGATCAATTGGGTGATGGCCCTTGAACTGCCGATGCGCGCCGAGTCCAGACGGTCCAGACGTGGTCCCATCCAGTTGAACGGGCGGAACAGGGTGAATTGCAGGCCTTTCTGGCCATAGGCCCAGATCACCCGGTCCAGCAACTGCTTGGACACCGAATAGATCCAGCGCTGTTTGTTGATCGGGCCGACGATCAGGTTCGAGGTGTCCTCGTCGAAGCTGGGGTCCTGACACATGCCATAGACTTCCGAGGTCGACGGGAAGATCACCCGCTTGTTGTACTTCACGCAGTAACGGACGATTTTCAGGTTTTCTTCGAAGTCCAGTTCGAACACCCGCAGCGGGTTGCGCGTGTATTCGATGGGTGTGGCGATGGCCACCAGCGGCAGCACCACGTCGCATTTCTTGATGTGGTATTCGATCCACTCGGTGTGGATGCTGATATCGCCTTCGATGAAGTTGAAGTTGGGGTGGCTGCGCAGACGGTCGATGGCGTCGGAGCCGATGTCCATGCCGAAGATTTCGTAGCGGTCGTCCTGCAACAAACGCTCGGACAGGTGGTTACCGATGAACCCGTTAACGCCGAGGATCAAGACCCGCGTGCGACGCAGTGGACGACGTTTTTCACCGCCCAGCAGGCGCGAACCTTCCACCAGACCGAACTCGCGGGCCAGTTGCGGGCCGCTCAGGTACAAACCTTCGTCGCCGCGCTGACCGGCGCTGATCACCAGCGAATCTTCGCCACAGGCAATGCGCAGCGGCTCGCAACTGATTACCGTACCGGGTGTCTGGCCGTTGTTGCCGGATTGCACCTTCGAGGCCCATACGATCAGCTTGTGCTCGCCCACTGGGCAAAAAGCGCCGGGGTAGGGCTGGGTAACGGCGCGCACCAGGTTGTGCAAGGTCGAGGCCGGTTGCTGCCAGTTGATCAGGCCATCCGCCGGTGTGCGGCGACCGAAACAGGTGGCTTTGGATTCGTCCTGCTCCACCCCCGGCAACTGGTTTTTGCCCAACAATGGCAGGGTTTCCGACAGCAAATCGGCAGCGGCGCTGCGCAGCTTGCCGTGCAGGCTCAACGCCGTGTCAGAGGCGCTGATGGCGACGCGCTGCTGAGCGACGATGGCGCCTGCGTCAGCACGTTTGACCATGCGGTGCAAGGTCACGCCGGTTTCTGTTTCGCCGTTGACCAGCACCCAGTTGGCGGGGGCGCGGCCACGGTAGCGAGGCAGTAGTGAACCGTGCAGGTTGAAACCGCCGTTTTTGGCGCAGGCCAGCAGATTTTCGCTGAGCAGGTGGCGGTAGTAAAACGAGAAGATGAAGTCGGGAGCCAGTTTGCCGATGCGCTCGATCCACAGCGGGTGGTTGGCGTCTTCCGGGGCATGCACGGGAATATCGTGCTGAGCACACAACTGAGCGACCGAGCCGAAAAAGGTCTTTTCCTTCGGATCATCGGCGTGGGTGAACACGGCCGAAATGTCGTAGCCTGCGTTCAGCAGGGCTTCGATCCCCACGCAACCGATATCGTGGTAGGCAAAAACAACGGCTTTGAGGCTCATGGCGCAACCTTATTCAATACAGGAGAAGGAGAGTCGACTTTGCTGACGTGCGTAGCGGGGCTGCGCACGACTTTTTCAATGAAGTAGCGAGGACGGGCGCGCACGTCGCTGTACATGCGACCCAGGTATTCACCCAACAGGCCCATGCCGATGAACTGGCCGCCGGTGAACACGAACAGCACGGCAAACAGCACGAAGGTGCCGTGACCGGCCCAGGACGCACCGAAGATCAGGCGCAGCACGATCAGCATCGTGGCGAAGGCCATGCCCAGAAAGGCCATGCTGAAACCAATGATGCTCAGCAGGCGCAGCGGGGTGGTGGTCATGCAGGTGATCAGGTCGAACATCAGGTTGATCAGCTTCATGGCGCTGTACTTCGATTCGCCGTGTTCGCGCTCGGCGTGCTCGACCACGATTTCCGTAGTGTGACGGGCGAAGCTGTTGGCCAGAATCGGGATGAACGTGCTGCGCTCGCTGCACGCCAGCATGGCGTCGACCACGCTGCGCCGGTAGGCGCGCAACATGCAGCCGTAGTCGGTCATGGCCACACCGGTGGAGCGCTGCACGGCCAGGTTGATGAGTTTCGACGGCCAGCGACGCAGCGCCGAATCCTGACGGTCGCCGCGCACCGTGCCGATCACGTCGTAGCCTTGCTGAGCGAGGGCGACAAGGCGCGGGATTTCTTCAGGCGGGTTTTGCAGGTCGGCGTCGAGGGTGATCACCAGATCGCCCTTGCATTGTCCGAATCCGGCCATGATTGCCGCGTGCTGACCGTAGTTGCGGTTGAGAATGACCGCTACCACCGGGCTGCCTTCGCGTTGACTGGCGTGCAGCAGAATCTCGGCGGATTCGTCGCGGCTGCCGTCATCCACCAGGATGATTTCCGCCGGAACGCTCAATTGCGCGCAGGCCGCTTCGGTGCGGCGCAGCAGTTCAGGCAGGCTCTGTTCTTCGTTGTAGACCGGGATGACGATCGACACGCGATGGATAGGATACGGTTTCACGAGCGGGCTTCCACAACAATGGATTCAATGGCGCTGACCACGCGGTCGACATCGGCGACGGTCATGTCCGGAAACAGCGGAATGGAGCACAGACGGGAGGAGTTCCATTCGGTGTCGGGCAGGCTGACTGTCGGGAAACGCTCCCGGTAGTAGCGGTGCAGGTGGGTGGCGATGAAATGAATGCCGCTGCCGATGTGCTTCGCTTGCAGGGCCTTCATGAAGGTGTCGCGATCCAGGCCGCAGCGTTCGGGGTCGATGCGCAGGATGAACAAGTGCCAGGCGTGCTGCTGGTCGTACTGCGGCTGGGCCAATGGCAGCACCGGGCTGCCGGCCAGACGTTCCAGATAATGATTTGCCAGTTCAGTGCGACGGGCATTGATGGCTTCCAGACGTTCGAGTTGCACCAGGGCCACCGCAGCGTTGAGGTCGGCCAGGTTGTACTTGAAGCCGGGTTCGATCACTTCGGCCTGGGGCTTGCGGCCATGTGTCATGCGGTCGTAGGCATCGACGCCCAAGCCATGAAATTTCAGACGCCGCACGCGATCGGCCAGCTCGGCATCGTCCGTGACAAACATCGCGCCCTCGGCGCAGCTCATGTTCTTGATCGCGTGAAACGAGAAAATGGCGGTGCCTTTCGCGCCCAACGCACGGCCTTTGTAATACGTACCTGCCGCATGGGCGGCGTCTTCGATCAGCGCGATGCCATGGCGTTGGGAGAGGGCGTACAGCGGGTCGAGGTCCAGCGCGGCTCCGGCGTAATGCACGGGAATGATGGCTTTGGTGCGGGGAGTGATGGCCCGTTCGATGCGCGCAGCGTCGACCATCAACGTATCGCGGTCGACATCGACGAACACGGGCGTCGCCCCCAACAGGCAGATCATGTTGGCGGTCGAGACCCAGGTCTGGGAAGGGGTGATGACCTCATCGCCCGGGCCGATACCCAGAGCCAGCAACGTGATGTGCATCGCTCCGGTGGCAGACGACAACGCCACCGCCTGTTGCGCACCGCAGCGCTCGGCGAATTGTTGTTCCAGACGCAGGGCTTCGGGACCGGTGGTGATCCAGCCCGAGCGCAGCACGCGAGTGGCCGCAGCGACTTCCTCATCGCCCATGCTCGGGCGAGAAAAAGGAAGAAAGTCCTGACTCATTTATATCCCCTCCGGCAAATCATCGATAGCCAGGCGCGCGGGCGCCCCACGGTTAACCCCAATAAGGCGGGGAAACTCGTTATTTGTTTGAATAAGGTTGTAACTGACGAGCAGGCGTAATGACTGAAATGACTTGCCCCTCCATGGGTTAACACACTTACATCCGTTGCATTCGAACTTTACGGTCTGAACGATAGAAGATTAATTATGAAAATTCCGTTTACGAGCTGTTGTTTTTTCATCGTAAGGCTGAATTTATGATGACCCGTTCAACTATTTAAAACGTGAAATGGAAATTTCATAAAAGTCGTCTATATTATTTCGCTTTTTTGTCGAGGCTCCCGGTTTTAAAGGGGATTGGCTTACCTTGCGATCGTGTTAAGACATCTGTCTGTCGCACAATTCGCTCTATTCTGTGTTTGAGCGTACGCCCGTTAAGCTGAACGAAAACTGAAGCCAATGCGATCTGGAAGTAGGAGCGCACGGTAGACGGGCATCGGGTGAGCGGGCGCGGGCGGTCTGTCGATAATGACAACCAGAGGAGAAGGGCAGTCGGTGGCAAGGTGTTCGCGCTATCTGTAACTAACGGATAGCGCGTAACGTTATAAGTGCAGAACCGGTGTGTTCAATCGGGAATCACCGCGATCACATCGATTTCCATCAACCATTGCGGCTGGCCCAATGCCGAGACCACCAGACCGGTCGACGCCGGGAACACCCCTTTGAGCCATTTGCCGACCTCGCGATAGACCTCTTCACGGTGTGGCATTCGAGGAATGAAATTGGCGTGTCAACGCTCGTGAAGGGGCACGCCCCATCGTGCGTGGCGCTGGTGCGCCGCACCGTTGAAGTGCGACATCAGTCCCTGACGGAATGAATCGTTGCCTTTATTTCGCTTGTGAGCCAGCCCTGTTCATCGTTTACATAGCCGCCATCCTCATTGTCCCCAGGGCACACGCGCATGGCTTTTCCAGGTGTCAGCAATTCCATTTCCTTCGTTCATCCGGTCAACCTGACCCACGGCAAGAACGCCGAGGTCTGGGATGCCGAGGGCAAGCGATACATCGATTTCGTCGGCGGCATCGGCGTGCTGAATCTGGGGCATTGCCACCCGGTGATTGTCGCGGCGATTTGTGAGCAGGCGCAGCGCATGACCCATTACGCGTTCAATGCAGCGCCCCATGTGCCGTATCGGCAATTCATCGAGCGTCTGGCGGCGTTCATTCCGGTGAGTTACCCGGTCAGCGGCATGCTGACCAACAGCGGCGCCGAAGCCGCCGAAAACGCTTTGAAGATCGTGCGAGGCCATACCGGGAAGTCGGCGGTGGTCGCATTCGACGGGGCCTTTCACGGGCGCACACTGGCCACCCTGAACCTCAACGGCAAGGTGGCGCCTTACAAACAGAAAGTGGGCGTGCTGCCGGGGCCAGTGTTCCATTTGCCGTACCCCAGCCCTGACAATGGCGTTTCAGTCGCCGATGCCGTGAAGGCCATGGAGCGTTTGTTCAGCGTGGAAATCGACATTGACGAAGTGGCGTGCTTCATCATCGAGCCGGTACAGGGCGAAGGGGGCTTTCTCGCGCTGGACCCGGCGTTCGCGCGTCTCCTGCGCCAACTGTGCGACGACAAGGGCATTGTGTTGATCATCGATGAAATCCAGTCCGGGTTTGGTCGGACCGGCGAGCGCTTTGCGTTCAGCCGATTGGGCATCGAGCCCGATTTGCTGTTGCTGGGTAAAAGCATCGCAGGTGGCGTGCCACTGGGGGCGGTGGTCGGGCGTAAAGCGTTGATGGACACCTTGCCCAAGGGCGGACTGGGCGGCACCTACTCGGGAAACCCCATCGCCTGCGCCGCCGGGCTGGCCACGCTGGATGTGATGAGCGATGAGCATCTCACGCGCTGGGGCGAGGCGTATTCGACGGCGGTGCAAGCGCGCTACGAACATTGGCAGACGCAGGAACTCACGCCGTACCTGGGCCGTTTGACGGGCGTGGGGGCGATGCGCGGCATCGAACTGCGCACGCCGGATGGCCAACCGGCCACCGCGCAAATGGCCCAACTGCTGGAAAGCGCCCGCGCACGGGGTTTGTTGCTGATGCCCAGTGGCAAGTCGCGACACATCGTGCGGCTGCTGGCGCCGCTGACCATCGAACCCGAGGTGCTGGAGGAGGGGCTGGATATCTTGCAGGCGTGCCTGGCTGAGTTGCATTGATGTCATGGTCCTGTTGCGAAACCACCCTGTGGGAGATTCTATGGTCGAACGCACGGCTTTTTCTCTTTTGCTCTTGCTCTTCTAACGCAATAGCACAGACACCGCGTAACAAGATCAAAAGCGACGGCGACGGCGGCAGACCGAAATATTTCCGACGCAGAGATCCGCTGTGGGAGCGAATTTATTCGCGAAGGGCCAGTCCATCCAACACATCAACGTCGCCTGTAAGCCGTCATCGCGAATGAATTCGCTCCCACAAAGAGGGCGCGTTTGAGGTGCGACGGCGGTCATCCGTCATGGGCCAGCGGACCCCGAATGCTGATTGTTCTTGGAAAGCCGCGCCAAACACGGAAGAATGCGCTTTTCGTCGTGCGCAATCGTACGCACCGCTGACGAACAATGGCGGAGGAAGCACATTTGAATCAGCTAAAACGCCTTCAGAGCGGGATTCCAGGACTGGACGAACTGCTGAAGGGCGGCTTCGTCGCAGGGTCTTCATACATCATTCAAGGGCGTCCAGGATCGGGCAAGACGATCCTCGCCAACCAGATCGGTTTCAACCACGCCCGCAATGGCGGCCGTGTGCTGTTCGCCACCTTGCTGGCCGAGCCTCATGAGCGCCTGTTCCAGTTTCTGTCCACGCTGAGCTTCTTCGACCGCGACAAAATCGGCGATCAGATCCAGTTCGTCAGCGCCTTTGACACCATGGAAAACGACGGTCTGGAAGACGTGGTCAAACTGCTACGCCGCGAGATCGTGCGCCAGAAATCCACGGTGATGATTCTCGATGGCCTGCTGAACGCGCGCTCCAAGGCCGATTCGCCCATCAACACCAAACGCTTCATTTCCGAATTGCAGGGCCATGCGGCGTTTGCCGGTTGCACCGTGTTCTTCCTGACCAGCTCACAACTGGACGATGGCAGCCCCGAGCACACCATGGTCGATGGCGTGCTGGAGCTGGGCGAAGAGCAAGTGGGCACTCGCTCGATTCGACGCATCAAGATGCGCAAGACCCGTGGCAGCGGTGCCATCCCCGGCGCCCACGAATGCGAAATCACCGATGATGGACTGGTGGTCTATCCACGGCTGGAAAGCACGATCATCTATTCGGCCATGCGCGACAGCGACCATTTTTCGCTCCTGCCCAGCGGTCTGCCGTCGCTGGACCCCCTGATCGGCGGCGGCCTGACGTCTTCTTCGGTGACCTTGCTGGTGGGGCCTTCGGGCTCTGGCAAGACCTGTTTCGGCCTCTCGTTTCTCGGGCAATGCACCCTCGAAGAACCCGGCCTGCATTTCGGTTTCTACGAATCCCCTCAACGGTTACGCCTGAAGGCCGCAGCCTTGGGGCTGGACTTTCATGCCCTGGAGCAGTCCGGTGCGTTGACGGTCATGTGGAAGTCGATCACCACCGAGCTGATCGACAAGCTCGCGCTCGAATTGCTGCGCACGGTCGAAGAGAAATCGATCAAACGGGTGTTCCTCGACAGTCTGGGCGGCATGGGCCGTGCTGCGGCCGACAAAACGCGGATTCTGGATCTGTACACCGCGTTGATGGGCGAGCTGCGCGCACGCAATGTCACGGTCGTCGCGTCTTGGGAAGTCAGAAGCCTGTTGGGTGGTGAGATCGACGCCCCGGCTCCCGATCTGTCGGGCATCGTCGACAACCTGTTGTTGCTGCGCTTCGTTCAAGAACCGGCTGAACTAAAGCGCCAGTTGTCGATTCTTAAAATCAGGGACAACCCCTACGACCCCGCCTTGCTGGAAGTTGTGATCGGCAAACAGGGTCTGGACGTTAAAAAGGTTCATTTCCATGCCCTTGGCGATACCAACCACGTGTAAGGGTCGCGGTCGCGATCCGATTCACGTCGGGTCCAGCGGATCGAGGGCGCTATGAGCACGATTCTGATTGTCGACGACGAGTACCTGATCGCCGACATCCTCAGCTATGCCCTCGAAGACGAAGGCTATCTGACGGTGACGGCGGGCAGTGGCCAGCGGGCGTTGAACATTCTGGAGCGAGAGCGGCCGCAACTGATCATCACCGACTACATGATGCCGGGGATGAACGGCATCGAGCTGGCGGAAGCGGTGCGCGAGCGCAAACACCTGGCGCACCTGCCGATCATGCTCATGAGCGGTGCACAGGCGTATCTGGGAATGGCGCGGCCCGACCTGTTCGTCGAGGTGTTCGATAAGCCCTTCGACATTCAGGCGGTGCTGACCCGCGTCAAGGCGCTGATTGGTCCGGGGCCTGGGTCGCACTGAGGCGCGTCGGGCATTTGCGGTCGAACTTCGTCATAATGCCCAAGTGCCGCCCCTTTGCCCGAGGCCATCATGCCGCCACTTGAATCCTCCTCCGCCTTGCTCGCTCAGGAAGACCGTTATCGGTTGCTGGTCGATGCCGTCTTCGATTATGCGATCTACATGATCGACACGGCGGGCATCGTGCGCAGTTGGAACTCGGGCGCGCGCCGGATCAAGCAGTACGAAGAATCGGAAATTCTCGGGCGTTCCTTCTCGCTGTTCTACACCGAAGAGGACCGCCTCAACGGGTCGCCTGCCAGGGCGCTGGAAATCGCTGCCACCTCCGGGCGTTTCGAGGGGGAAGGCTGGCGCGTGCGCAAGGACGGCACGCGACTCTGGGCGCTGGTGGTCATTGATCCGATCCATGCCAGCGATGGCAGCCTGATCGGTTTCGCCAAAGTCACCCGTGACCTCACCGAGCGCAAACAGGCGCAGGCGGCTTTGAAGGAAGCGCGCGAGGCGCTTTATCAGTCGCAGAAGATGGAATCCATCGGTCAGCTTACCGGTGGCATCGCCCATGACTTCAATAATCTGTTGACCGTGATCTTGGGCAGTCTGGGACTGGTGAAGAAACGCCTGCAAGGTGACGCAAAAACCCTGTCGCTGCTGGACAACGCCATGGCCGCGGCTCATCGAGGTTCGTCGTTGACTCAGCGCATGCTGGCGTTCGCCCGTCGTCAGGAGTTGGACCCCAAACCCGTCGATGTGTTGGCGTTGATCCGAGGGATGTCCGAATTGCTGGGCGCCTCCTTGGGCGCCAACATCAACGTTGAGACGCGGTTTCCCTTACGGTTGCAGCCGGTGTTCGTCGATCCGGGGCAACTGGAGATGGCGATCATGAACCTGATAATCAACGCTCGGGATGCCATGCCGGGTGGTGGCAACATCATAGTCTCAGCCCGTGAAGCGCTGTTTTCCGCCCTGCCGGGTGCTCAGAGAGAAGAGCCCTTTGTGTGCATCTGCGTTGCCGATACCGGATCAGGCATGGATGAGGCCACGCTTGTACGGGCGATGGAGCCGTTCTTCACCACCAAAGGGTTGGGCAAGGGCACCGGGCTGGGGTTGTCGATGATTCATGGCCTGGCCGAGCAGTCGGGCGGCAAGCTGATCCTGAGCAGCGTGCAGGGGCAGGGCACGACTGCCGAGTTGTGGTTGCCGGTGTCCGTCGCGGTGCCCGAGTATCCCGCTGGCCCTATCCAGGACGATGCGTCGGGCCATTCCCGCTTCTATCGGACGTTGAAAATTCTGTTCGTCGACGACGATCCGCTGGTGCTCCTGAGCACGCGCGCGATGATTGAAGACTTGGGGCATCGTGTGGTGACCGCAGCAGACGGGGCCGAGGCGCTGGCGCAGATTCAGCGGCAATTGGATTTCGACCTGGTGATTACTGATCACCTGATGCCGAACATGACAGGTACGGAGTTGGCGCAACACATTTCCCGGGTATTGCCGGCGCTGCCCGTCGTCATAGCCTCGGGGTTCACCGACACGCCGTCCTTTGCCAACAGTGGACGTCCACGCCTGCCCAAACCGTTCAATCAGGCGGAACTTGCCCGCGTCATTGGCCAACTCCTTGACGATAAATGATGCGCCGCCCAAAAACGATGCCGAATGGGGCGAATCGGTGGTGGCCTTTGTCGTGCCCCCGTGAAACCGGAGCGCGCCGGGTTTCCTGCTACCCCGGCAAGATCAGATCCATCGACTCATGGTCAAAGTGCTCAGGGCCGTGGCGTCCAGGACGGCCAGCCCGGCGCCTTGAGGGCACGGGCTAGCGTCTGGCCGACACTTTCAACAGGACGCGGGACAGTTGATCGATCGAATAGGGCTTGCGCAGCAGTTCGAAGCCATCGACTCCGTAGCGGGCCAGGATATGGCTGTAACCGGAGGTCAACACCACGGGCAGCGCCGGGTAGAGCGTGCGCAGCTCCCGGGCCAGTTCGATACCGCTGATGCCCGGCATCACCACGTCTGAAAACACCACATCGAACTGGCTGGCGCGGGCCTGAAGCAGTCCCAGCGCTTCTGCGGCCGTACGCGCCAGGGTCGGCACATAACCCAGTTCGGAAAGCGCCTGAGTGGCGAAGCTGCCGACATCGCCGTTGTCTTCGACGACCAGGACACGGGTGCCATGACCGTCTTCGAGGCACAGGTCTGGCCGCTCCTCGTCACGCACCCGTTCTTCACCGGCCACGCGTGGCAGGTACAGGGTGAACGTCGTCCCTTTGCCCATATCACTGATGACGGCGATTTCCCCACCCGACTGCTTGGCAAAGCCGAACACCTGGCTAAGCCCCAGCCCCGTGCCTTCGCCCACGCCCTTGGTGGTGTAGAACGGCTCGAAGATCTGCTGCAGTTGCGTGGCCGGAATGCCCGACCCGGTGTCGGTGATCGACACCGCGACGAACGGCCCGGACAGTGCAGCGTGCTCGCGTATGGCGGGCACCGACTCCACTGCACGCACGGCAATCATGAGTTTGCCTTCACCTTGCATGGCGTCCCGCGCGTTGGCGACCATGTTGATCAGGGCGGTGTCGAACTGGCTCGGATCGGCGTTGACGAAGCACGGGGCGTCGGCAAGGTCGATCAGGGTGTCGATTCGGGCGCCCGTGAGGGTGCCCATCATGCCGCTGATGGCCCGCACGTTGTCACAGGCACTGAACACTTCCGGCTGCAGCGCCTGCCTGCGGGCAAAGGCGAGCAATTGGCCGGTCAACTTGGCGGCGCGGTCCACGGTTTCGGAAATGGCCGTCACGTAACGCAGACGGCGCTCTTCGGTCAGCGTGGGGCGCATCAGCAGGTCGGTCGAGGAACGAATGACGGTCAGCAAGTTGTTGAAGTCATGCGCTACACCACCGGTCAACTGGCCGACCGCTTCCATTTTTTGCGACTGACGCAGCGCTTCGGCCTGTTCTTTCTCTGTGGTGATGTCGCGAGCGCTGCAATAGATCTTGCCGTCCTCCAGCACCGCAACCCAGGCGAGCCAGCGATAGCGGTTGTCACGGTGCCGATAGCGGTTCTGAAACCGCGAGACCAGGCGGCCTTTGGCGACGTGGTCGAGGGCCGCCTGGGTGGCTGCGAGGTCGTCGGGGTGCACCAACGACAGCAGATTGGTCTGCAACTCCTCCGGCGACCAGCCCAGCGCAATCGTCCACGCCGGGTTCGAGGCCTCGATCGTGCCATCGGTGGTGATCACGGATAACAGGTCCGGACTCAACAACCAGGTGCGGCTGCGCTCCGTGGCCCGTTCGTTGACCTTGCTTTCCAGTTCCGAGCTTAAATCGCGCAGGGCATCCTGACTGCGCCGCAGGCGAACGTCCGAACGATGCCGCTCGATGGCCAGCGCCACCGTCTGGGCGATAACGGCGATCGCTTCGATGTCGCTGGCGGTCGGGGCGCGTGGCTCGGCGTAATACACGGCGAAGGTGCCGACGACCGTGCCGTCGGCCGCCTTGATCGGCATCGACCAGCACGCGCGCAAACCGTTGGACACGGCGAGATCAGCGTAACCGTCCCAGAGCGGATCGCTGGCGATGTCGTTGACGTAAACCGGGGTTCCCCGGGCCGCTGCCGTACCGCAGGAGCCGATCCCTTCGCCGATAGCGATGCCGTGAATCGCTTCGTTGTAGCGGGTCGGCAGGCTGGGGGCCGCACCGTGGAGCATGTATTGGCCGTCCTCGCTGAGAAACAACACGGAGGCCATCATGTTGTTGCTCTGGGCTTCCACCGCCAGCAGCAGCTCGTTCAGCACTTCGGTCAACGGTACGCCCGCCGCGAGTTGGCCAAGGACCTTACGCTCGCGCTCAATGAGCGCTACGGGCGAGTAATGCCCCCCCAGCAGGCTGAGATCGATGGAGGGCGGGGTGCCTGGCTTGTCATGCACGACGGATTACGCTCGACGGGAAATTGATCGAATGGTAGAGGAGGCGGGGTATTGCTTTCAAATGGCGCTTTGCAGCGATGACATCCCTAAACCCTGTGGGTGCGCATTCATCCGCAAAAACTCAGGCATTCGCCTACGAAAAAAAAGCACCGGGCACGGTATCTTCACTCCACCTGCCCATTGCCTATGTGCCGAACGCGGTGCAGAAGAGCGCGGGCACCGATAACCTCAAGCCGCTGGGCGTTGCCGGGCAAGCCAATCCCGCTTTCACAGCTCATCGAGGCCTGGGCGAGTGGCGCCGAGCACGCCCACAGAGTACGAGCAGGCGATAGGGGGGGCTCATGGAAGGTTTCCAGTCCGGGTTTGCCGCCATCGTACTCACACCTGCCTGCCCATGTCATTGCAGCGTTGCTGCGTGCTGCCCGCCGTCTCGAATGATTCTCTTCTGGAAACATGACGTTACCGGCTATGTCAGGTTCGCAGGCAGGGCGAGAGGCGATATCGCGGTACCCGATAATCCATCGAGACGACTCAGGAGATGGATGTGAAGCTGGAAAAGCGAAGTATCGAATTTGTCCCTCACGATGAGCGCTACGGCACACCCCGGCGCCTGTTCACCATTTGGTTCAGCTCCAATTTCCAGGTGACGGCCCTGATGGTCGGCACACTGGGGATCGCTTCAGGGTTGAGCTTTGGCTGGACGTTGCTCGGCCTGCTGATCGGTAATTTGATCGGCACCGTGTTCATGGCGGCCCATTCGGCCCAAGGCCCTCATCTGGGTATCCCGCAGATGATCCAGAGTCGCGCGCAATTTGGCGTGTATGGGGCGGCCATCCCGCTACTGGTGATGGTGATCGCCGCCGTGCTGTTTCTGGCCGCCAGCGGTGTGTTGATGCGCGATGCGCTCAAAGCCCTGATACCCATGAGCGATGACACGGCGATCATGGTGGTCGGCGTCCTGACCTTTGTCATCGGTTTTGTGGGCTATGAACTGATTCACCGCCTGGGCGCCTGGATGAGCCTGTTGTCCACACTGGTATTCGGAACCGCGCTGGCATTGGTACTCATGCAACCCGATGGTGCGACACCTGTGGCGGCGGGCGCCGGATTTTCCTGGATCGCCTTCAACCTAGTCATTGCACAAGCGGCGTCCTGGACGTTGGGGTATGGCCCTTATGTGGCCGATTATTCGCGCTATCTGCCAGACAACGTGAGCAGCCGCGCCACTTTCTGGAACACCTACTGCGGCTGCGCGTTAGGGTCGTTTGCGATGATGGCGCTGGGCGCGTTGCTGGCCCAGACGCTTTCGGCTGCGCTTGAACGGGATCCGTCCACCGCCATTGCCGGGCTGTTTGGCCCTTGGGCGCCGCTGGCGCTGACCGTAATTGCGCTGGGCGTCGTTCAGTACAACGTGCTATGCCTGTACAGCGCGTACATGTCGTCAGTGACGATCTTCGGGGCGTTCGGCAAGCTGACCGCCGTCACGCCTCGGGCCAAAGCCGGGGTGATGGCGGTGCTGAGTGTGGCTGCGACCTTGATCGCCATCGCCACACAGTACCGCTTCGACACCTTTTTCTCGGACATCCTGATCGGCCAGTTGTACCTGCTCATTCCGTGGAGCGCGATCAACCTGGTCGACTACTACTGGGTGTGCAACGGGCACTATGACGTGGCGGCCTTGTATGACTGCCGCAAGCGCTATGGGCGGTTCAACCGTAAAACGCTGGCGGTCTACGCCGTCTCGATCGTCGGCACCATTCCATTCATGAAGTTGTCCTTCTTCACCGGTGTCGTGGCGCAATGGCTGGGAGCGGACGTCAGTTGGGTGGTCGGGCTGGTGCTGGCGGGGGCGTTGTATTGCATGGTTTACGGGCGGGGGTCGATGCAGTGCTCGGCGGCAACGTCCACGCCGTTCGCACCTTCGCCCCACAAAAAAACAGCCCCCTGAGACGGGGGCTGCGGTTGGGCTGCAATGGTGACTGCCACGCGATGAATGGGTCGCTTATCACGCCGCGACCGAGCCGAAGCCCGCGAAGCGCTTGTTGAAGCCTGCGATGCGTCCTTCGCTGCCCGCCTTGCGTTGCTGATGGGTGTACAGCGGGTGCGAAGCGCTGGAGATGTCCAGCGCCACGTAAGGATAAGAATGGCCGTCGCTGTGAACGCGCACGCTGTGACTCTCAACCGTGGACGGAATCAGAAAGAACGCGTCAGCGGCGGTGTCGTGGAACAGCACGTTGCGGTAATCCTGATGGGTATTCGTTTTCATGATGTTCTCCGTCGTTCAGTGTCGCCGTCGACAGGACGGCGGCCTGATGAAGAGCATCGGCCTTTTGGCGCGAGAAGTGGAATCGATTTAGATGATTAGATTCATGTAAAGCAACGATACACGCCAGCATGCTCAATGAAGACGGGCCTCAAAGGGTCAGCCCAATTGCTGTTCCACGGTTTTGGTGAGGGGCGAATAGGCCGTGCCGGTATGCAGCGTGTCTGCCGGTTCGATCAGCACAATCCAGCATTCCTCTTCGGCTACCGGGTTGTGCAAAACACCGCGCGGCACCACGTGCATCGACCCGGCAGACAGTTCCACCGCACGACCCCCTTCGTACTCGATGCGCAAATGCCCCTTGACCACATAGAACAGTTCATCCTGGGTTTCGTGGTCGTGCCAGACCAGCTGCCCCAGCACTTTGGCCACCTTCACATACTGATCGTTGACCTGTGCAACGACCTTGGGGGACCAGTGTTCGGAAAGGGTGGCGAAGCAGTGATCGAGATCGAACGATTCAGCGAACGGGAGGAGTGGAGGCATTTTCTTGAACCACGCAGGAAGGATGAACGGATTCGCGTACGCTACCGAGGCGTCATCGATTACAAAATCGAATATCCTTAATGCCCGACATTACACTTCGTAATCCCGACCATGATTCGCAACCTCGACCTCGCCCTGATCCGCACCTTCGTGGCGGTTGCCGACCACCAGAGCATGACCACTGCTGCCAATTTGCTGTTCATGACCCAAGGCGCGGTGAGTCAGCAAGTCAAGCGCCTGGAGGAGCACCTGGGCTGTGTGCTGCTGGCGCGCAAACCTCGGCAACTGGAACTGACCCCGCAAGGCGAGTTGTTCCTGGGCAAAGCCCGCCGCCTGTTGCAACTGAACGACGAAATCTGGGCGGACACCGTGGGCAGTCCCAAGCGCGGCCGCGTGCGCATCGGCGCGCCACCGGACTTGATCACCTCGCTGGCGCCTGCCTTGAAAGCGTTCACCGAATCGCACCCGCTGGTGGAACTGTCGTTGAAGTGCGCGCCGTCGCCTGAACTGCATGACGACATCAAGGAAGGCCATCTGGACGTCGCGCTCATCGAATACCTGGCGAGCAACCCGCAAGGCGAAATCCTTCGCACAGAGCCTCTTGTTTGGGTGGGTAGCGCGGGCAGTGAGATCTGGAAAGCCAGGCCATTGCCGCTGTCGCTGGTGGACGAGCGCTGTGTGTTTCGGCCTCTGGTGCTGGGCGCGCTGGCGAACGAGGGGATTATGTGGCGCACGATCTTTGAAAATGGCAGCTTCGAAGCGACGGCGTCTACCGTGCGGGTCGGGCTGGCGATCACCGCGTGGCTGGCCTCGACGGTTCCGGAGGATTTGATCACCCTGGAGAAGTCAGGGCTGCCTGAATTGCCGGAATTCGCCGTGTGTTTGCGAATGTCGTCTTCCGCGCAGCCTGTGGTAGAGGGATTTCGACGTTGCCTGCTGGATGTTTTGAAGATCGCCTGTGCAGATACGGATGACTCTGAACCTGCACAGGCAGCCGCTTGCACCATTTGCTTGAAATAAAGGAGCGGTTGGACGCTGCGCGGTGTTGATCAGCTTATTGGGGTAGCACATGCGAAACGATGTGACCCTTGACGACTTGATATGTGCACTAAAACCGCACCTTGCCAGCGAAAGGGGCTCCTTGATCGCTCACCGGTCTGATACCTTTGATGGCCCGATCCGTGAGCCGTTTTTTGAGTGAGTAAGGGGGAGACATGAGCATCCAGTTGTACACCTACGACACGCCCAACGGTCGAAAGATCAGCGTTGCCCTTGAGGAGTTCGGCCTGCCGTACGATGTGAACATAGTCGATATCAGCCGCGGCCAACAATTCGAGCCGGCTTTTGTGGCGATCAATCCCAATAGCAAAATCCCCGCCATCATCGACCAGAACGGACCGCAGGGCGAACCCGTCACCGTGTTCGAATCCGGCGCCATCTTGCTCTACCTCGCAGAAAAAACCGGTCGCTTTCTGCCCCGGAACCTTAGTGAACGCGTCGCTGTTTACGAATGGCTGATGTGGCAGATGGGCGGTTTCGGCCCGGCGCCCGGCCAGGTTCATCACTTCCTGCAACTCCCCGACGGCGAAGCCCGCGATTACGGCCTAAAGCGATTCAGCAACGAGACACACCGCTTGTACCACGTCCTCGACACACGCCTGGCCGCACGCGAGTTTGTCGCGACCTCAGGCGAGCCGTCCATTGCCGATTTCGCCATCCTTGGCTGGGCCTGGCGTCATGAACGGCATCAGGTGTCGTTTTCGGCGTTGCCAAATGTCGCGGCGTGGTATGAAAGGATGATGGCGCGACCGGGAGTACGGCGGGGGTTTGAGGTGAGGTTGGCGTGAGCAGAGGTTCAGGGGTCCAGATTTGCCATAGCAGCGCGCAAGGATGGCGATTTCTCCGCTGAAGGCATGCCGGGTCGACTGTTTTCTAAAGAATCGACCCAAAACGGACATTGGAAGCTTCAACGAATTTGCACCTGACATTTTTGTATCGAACGTCTGACCTGCCCCCCATTAAGTTTTGCGCTCAAAGAATTTAACGAACCATGGCATTACACTGAACACCAGCAACGCCAAGAGCGTGCTGAACACAGCAGTGGCCTCTTTGCCCATACCGGCTGCGACGCCTATGGCCGCCGTCATCCATAGCCCTGCAGCAGTCGTCAGCCCTTTAACCTGATGCGTGTCGAGATCACTATTTTTAAGGATCGTGCCTGCGCCCAGAAACCCGATCCCGGCGACCACTCCTTGGACTACGCGGCTAATGGCGTCATGCTCCGCGCCTGAAATATCAGGTACGAGTACAAAGAGCGCTGCGCCGATCGAGACCAGCATGTGAGTGCGCACCCCTGCCGATTTGCCCTGCGACTCGCGCTCAAATCCCAAGATAGCGCCCAGCAGCGCGGCCATCACGAGCCGAACGGCTATGAGGGTCAGTTGGGAAGCATCGGCGATGTCAGAGAATTCTCGTTGTAGCGCTGCTGCGACTTCTTGCCGCCATGTATCCATCTCTCTCTCCATATCCAGCGTCCATAGATGCTATGACTTCCTGCACGCGGTGGAGTGCGATGTGTGGCCAGCATTGGAACTCGGGATTGCGTGAGTCACTTCTGCGCTTCTCCTAAAAGGCGTCTGTCCCCTGGGACCGTTTCTCTGCTGCTGATCAATGGTTCCTCATCGAAAAAGGCTGAACGTTCAGGAAACACGTCCGGTCGTACCTCCAAGACGCAGCACACTGCGCGCCTGGCTTACCTACCGTGAGGTCAATATGAACCCGAGTCCTTCTACCGGCGTCGAGCGGCATCGCATTTCCATCATCCTGAACGGCGATCACAAAGCTCTTGATGTCTTTCCCTGGTTGACCCTGCTGGATCTGCTCAGAGACGAGCTTGATCTGACAGGCACCAAAAAAGGCTGCGATCACGGCCAATGCGGTGCCTGCACCGTTCTGCGAAATGGTCAGCGCATCAACGCTTGCCTGACCTTGGCCGTAATGTGTGACGGCGCCGAGCTGACCACCGTTGAAGGCCTTGCCAACGGCGACGAACTGCATCCGATGCAACGCGCATTTATCACCCATGATGCGTTTCAGTGTGGGTACTGCACCCCCGGTCAGATCTGTTCGGCGGTGGGGCTCGCGCGTGAGGGGCGGGCCCATGACCGCGACAGCATCAAGGAAATGATGAGTGGCAATCTCTGCCGTTGCGGCGCGTACACCAACATCATCCGCGCCGTCGAGGAGGGCGTGTCTCGTACCCGCAATGATCTGCAGCAGGATCATTTCAAACCGAGAGGTGCGCAGTCATGATGCCCTTCCAGTATTCCCGCCCAGCGCACGTTAGCGAAGCCATCAAGCTGGCAGGCGCCACCACACGCTTCATCGCGGGCGGTACCAACCTGCTCGATCTGATGAAAGAGAACGTCGTACGCCCGACCCGCTTGATCGACATCACCGGGCTGGGGCTCGATGGCGTCGAAGAACTACCGGACGGTGGGTTGCGCATTGGCGCGTTGGTCAGCAATGCGGATCTTGCCTGGCATCCGCTGATCGAACAGCGCTACCCGTTGCTGTCACAGGCCATTCTGGCGGGGGCCTCCCCACAGCTTCGCAACATGGCGAGCACCGGCGGTAATCTGCTTCAGCGCACCCGTTGCTACTACTTCTACGACACTGGAACACCGTGCAATAAACGCGAGCCTGGCAGCGGTTGCCCGGCACGCTCTGGCCTCAACCGAATTCATGCGATTCTGGGCGCGAGCGATGCTTGCGTCGCCACCCATCCTTCCGACATGTGCGTGGCGCTGGCAGCGCTGGAAGCGGTGGTGCTGGTGGAAGGCCGTGCAGGCTCGCGTCGCATCGAGTTCGCAGACTTTCATCGCCTGCCGGGAGACGCCCCGCAGCGGGATAACCAGCTCGCCGATGACGAGTTGATCACGGCGATCGAGTTGCCACCCCCGCGTTTCATGACGCATTACCGCTACCTCAAGATTCGTGACCGCGCCTCCTACGCCTTTGCACTGGTCTCGGTGGCGGTTGCGCTGACACTGGACGGTGATCGTATTGCCGAAGCGAGGCTGACCCTCGGCGGTGTCGCGCACAAGCCGTGGCGCGACAAGGCTGTGGAAGCTTCGCTCAAGGGCCAGCCCGTCGCCCATGAGACCTTCACTCACGCTGCAGAACTTCTATTGCGAGAGGCCAGACCGCTGAGCCACAACGGCTTCAAGGTCAGGCTCGCCCGACGTGCGGTCGTGCGGGCGCTAAGTGATGCGGCGATGGGAGGACATGCCAGATGAACACTTTCAATGCTGTGGTGGGGCAACCGCTGGATCGTGTGGACGGCGTGGCGAAAGTCACGGGACAGGCGCGTTATGCGGGCGAGTTTCCTGAACAGGGATTGCTGTTCGGCAGTGTCGTGTCCAGCACTATTGCCAAAGGCCGCGTGCTGGACATCGACACATCAGCGGCGCTCAAGGTGCCGGGGGTGGAGCTCATTCTCGACCACCGGAATCGGCCACGCTTGTCCAGTTACGACGATGACTATAGCGATGCTGATTCGGCAGAGGGGAGTCCCTTTCGGCCGCTCTACAACGATCGCGTGCTGTACAGCGGCCAACCGCTGGCGCTGGTGGTGGCGCAGACATTGGAAATGGCCCGCTACGCCGGGTCGTTGCTGCGCATCACCTATGAAGAGGAACCCCATCAGACTGACCTGAGCGCCGACTTCGACCGCGCACACACGGCACCGGCAGAGACGCCCAAGGCCCGTGGCGATTTCGCCCGGCACTACGCTGATGCCACCACGCAAGTGGACGTGACGTATACCACGCCCGTCGAACACCACAACCCGATGGAGCCACATGCTTCAACCGTACTGTTCAAAGCGGATGGCAGTCTGGAGATCCACGACAAGACCCAAGGCACGCAGAACTGCCAAGACTACCTGCACAAGGTCTTCGATCTGCCCAAGGAGAAAATTCGCATCCTCGCCGCTTTCGTGGGCGGGGCGTTTGGTTCGGGGCTGCGCCCACAGTATCAACTGCCTCTGGCGGTGATGGCTGCGCTCACCCTCAAGCGTTCGGTGCGCGTCACGCTGACTCGTCAGCAGATGTTCACCTTTGGCTATCGCCCGCGTACGTCGCAACGGGTACGTCTGGGCGCGGACGGGGAAGGGCGGCTGGTGGCCGTCGGGCATGACGCCACCGGCCAGACCTCACGCTTCGAGGACTTCACCGAGCACCTCGTCGAGTGGAGCGGCATGCTCTATCGCTGTGACAACGTTGCATTGAACTATCGCCTCGTGCCGCTCGACGTCTATACGCCGTTGGACATGCGCGCGCCGGGGGCAGCCTCGGGTGTGATCGCGCTGGAAGGTGCGATGGATGAACTGGCGGTGGCCGCCGACATCGATCCGCTGCAATTGCGTCGGATCAACTTTGCTGACAGCAATGGGAACGAAGGCAAGCCGTATTCGAGCAAAGCGCTGCTGGCCTGTTACGACGAGGGTGCCGAGCGCTTTGGCTGGCACCGGCGTAACCCGGCGCCTCGGAGCATGCGCGAAGGGCGCGAGTTGCTTGGCTGGGGCGTAGCCGGCGGGGTATGGGAAGCCATGCAGATGAAGGCCAGTGCCAAGGCGCGTCTGGATGCCCACGGCAAGTTGACCGTCAGCAGCGCGACTACCGACATCGGCACCGGCACGTACACGGTCATGACTCAGATCGCTGCTGATGCGGCCGGGGTCATGCCGCAGGATGTGACGTTCGTACTGGGCGACTCATCGCTGCCTACCGCGCCGCTGCAGGGCGGTTCGTTCACGGTGTCGTCGGTGGGCTCGGCAGTCAGGCAGGCTTGCCAGATCCTGCGCGCTCAGGTGCTTGAGGCGTTGCGCCGTCTACATCCGGAGGTTGCCGGTGTGCCGGTCGAGCAGGTGGGATTCGGTGACGGGTTCGTGCACATAGGTGATCGCCGCTTTTCCATCGCGCAGGTGGTCGCCCGTTGCGAAGGCGATGCGCTGGAGGTGCAGATTGATGCAGAGCCCGGCCCTCAACGCAGCGGATTTTCAACCGCGACGCATTCGGCGGTGTTCGTCGAGGTACGGGTGGATGAGGACCTTGGCACGATCAAGGTCAGCCGCGTAGTGAGCGCGGTCGCGGCAGGCCGGGTGGTCAACCCGAAGACTGCGCAGAGCCAGTTGCTCGGAGGCGTGGTATGGGGCCTTGGTATGGCCCTGCAGGAGGACACCCTGACTGACCACAACCTGGGCCGCTTCATGAACCACAGCCTGGCGGAATACCACATTCCGGTGCATGCCGATGTCGGAGAGATCGACGCGTTCTTTGTCGAAGAGCAGGACGACATCGTGAATGAGCTGGGCTCCAAAGGCGTCGGCGAGATCGGGATTGTCGGTGTTGCAGCGGCCGTGGCGAATGCAGTGTTTCATGCCACCGGCAAACGGGTGCGGGATTTTCCGGTCACCCTCGACAAACTGGTGTGAACTCGGTCTTTGGCTGAGGGTGCAGTATCGGGCCGCGCGAGGCATTCAACGCGCGGCCCGAGCATCGTATCAGAACGAGCGAGGGTGACTGTCGCTCAGACGAGGCATCCGCCGCTCATTTGTCGGAACTGTTCATGCGCCCGGCTATCAGACGACCACTCCCTGATGTGAAGTGAGCGTAGGCTGATGAGTGACCGAATGATTCTGGCTTGCTACGTGGGCGTCTCCATGGCGTGCGCAATGCTGTTTTATGTATTTCTCGACGTGCTTATCGGGTTTCAGAACTGAGCGACCTGCAAGCGCTGTCTTCACATGAAGCGGTGCGCTCGCTCAAGTCGAACCGGAATGGCCGAACCGTCCAGTATTCGAGGATAAAGTCAGGTTCTTCGTGTTTGATCAGGCGGCTCATTCCCAAGTTCTCACGCAAGCGCTCATGCACTTCGCGACCGGTTTGTGGGCAGCCTTCGATGGGCGCAAGCCAATGACAGGCCAGAACGCCGCCCTCGGCAGTCAGGCTATTGCGGCATCGCTCGATCACGGTCTGCCATTGCGTCGGTGTCAGGTAGTAGCCGATTTCACCCAGCACGATCAGGTCGAACCTGCCAGGTGGCCAATCCTTCGGCAAAGAGGCCTGATTGACGTTGGCGTGGGCCACGCCGCTCAGTCGGTCACGCGTCAGCATCACGGCCTTGGCATTGACGTCCTGGCTCAGCAATGACGACGCCCGCTCGGCCAACAGCGCACTCAGCTCACCATTGGCGCAGGCCGGCTCAAAGATCCGTTCGTAATGTTGTCGGGGAAGGCAGGCCATGATCAGCGCGCGTTTGCGCTGTTCGTACCAGCGGGTGCGAAACGACCAAGGGTCATCGCTGTCGGCAAACATCTGCTCGAAATAGGCTTCGTTCACGGTCATATGAATATCAACTCGAAAGGTTGTAACAGGCGTTGCAGGGTGGCCTGCGTCAGCACCGCAGGTTGCTCACCTTGAGGTGCTAACTGGGTGGCGTGCGCGGCGATGGCGGCGCGCTTTCGTTGCAGGCATTCGTTGCTCAGGGGCACCTTGCGCGCCCGCGACCATGGCAGCCGCGCATCCTCAGGATCGGCCCAATGCCAGGCCCAGAGGGGCACCTCGATCAAAGGCAGGCCTTTCTCTTCGGTCACCCTCGCGCACGCTTGACCGACGGCTTCATGATCGCAATGCCCGTCGTGACGCCAAGTGGTCAGCACCGTGTCGTGGGGCCGCAAGGTCATGCGTAAATGCGCTTCGAGCTGATCAATGCCAGAGGCGGCTTCGCTGTCCGGCAGGCCCAACCGATCCCAGACGATGTGCTCGCTGCGCAGCCCCAGTCGCTCCAGCGCGTGGCGGCTTTCCAATGGCCGCTGTTGCCGTAATGCGTCCGGGGACCAGTCCTGTGAGTCGGGGTGGCTGGCCTCGCCATCGGTGACGGCGATCATCAACAGACGCTGTTCTTCGCCCAACAGGGTGGAAAGCAGGGCGGTGCTGCCGAGGATTTCATCGTCCGGATGCGGCGCGACCACCACCAGGCGTTCGAAGGAACTCCGTACTTGCTGTGGGTCGATGCACGGCGTATTGGCCAGGGAACGGGATGCTTTCCAGGCCTCAAGACGCGTGCCGTTGCCCTGAATCAAATTCTGATCGGCGCTCAGATCATCCATGTGTGCTCACCTTCGCTGGCGACCGCCTGGCCCAACTGAGCCAAGTCGCGCTCTGCATGGCTTTGGCGGACGAATACCGGCAAATCCGCCGCCAGCCGGGCAAAGTGGCTGTTCTGGCAAAAGGGCGCCGCACCCAATGCGCGTCCGACGTGTTCCTGAACCTGCTGCACCGCGTGTTCCACTTGAGCGCGGGTTTGTTGCGCCAGCCGAGCGGCGTCTGCGCAGGGATGGGCGTCGATCCATGCGGCGCTGCTGTGCAACGTTGCCCGTGCTCCGGCCAGCGCTGCGTCGACGGCGCCCAGATGCGCCAGCGCGTGAGGATCAGCCTTCGGGGATTGGCAGCGCAGGTGCAGATGGCGAGCCAGCCCGACGGCGGCGCCGTACCAGCATGCGGCAATGCCGATGCTGCCGTGCCAGAAGCCGGGGCGATGCACATACTGACCAGGTTCGCCCACAAGCACCGCGGGACAATCGGTCAGCTCCAGGTCGATGGTCTGCGTTGCAGCCATGCCGACTGCCTGCCACTGATCGATGAAGGTCAGACTTTCGCGACTATCCAGATGGATCACTGCCATCTGCGGTTGCTGCGATTCATCCCAGACAGTCAGCAGCCCGTGATCCACCTGCAAGGCGCCCGAACACCAGGCCTTGCGCCCGGTCAAGCGCACCTCTCGGCCCCGGCGCTGGACAATACGAACGCGAGCGTCTGGCGGCTCGGCAGCCCATACCGCCCAGAGGCCTTCGTCCATGGGCACGCCCGCCTGACATTCGGCGAGAATGGCCAGCGCGTCGGTGTGGGACTCATAAAACTTGGCCAGTGACAGATCCGCCGCCGCCACGTGGGCCAGCCGTTGCCAACGTTGCAGGGTGGCACCTGAGCCCGGTAAAGGCAGACGATCAAGACCTTCGGCTTGAAGCGCGAGCAGGGTATCCATGATCCGGGAGGTCGAACGATGCTGAGTGTCAGTCTCAGTCAGTGCGCGAAGCAGTTCGGCCAGCCGGGCCGCTGAATTCATCGCCTTCATGCCGCACCGCCTTCAAGACTGGCGGCCAGGCTCAACAGGTAACTCCCGAATCCGCCCTGTGCCTTGAACGCCATACGTGCACTGGTGCGCACTCGTACCGATCGGCTCCAGGCAATGTTGGCCCCCGAAGCCTGAAGTGCTTGCACCAGGTGAACGTCCTCATGGCAGCGCATCGCCGGAAACCCTCCCGCCTGTACATAGGCGGTACGGGTCATGCCCAGGTTAGCCCCATGAATGTGGCGATGGCCATCCTGATCCATGTAAGCGGCTTCATAACGCTGGCGGACCATCGCACCATGTTCGCTCCAGTCGTCCACTTCGACCACGCCACAGACGGCGTCGGCGCCATGGGCCAACTGCGCGGCGAGCCAGTCCAGCGGCACGATCGAGTCTGCATCTGTGCACGCCAGCCATCGGGCGTCTGCGTCGATCAGATACTGAGCGCCCGCCGCTCGAGCGACGCCGACGCTGCGTGCCTGTACTTCGATGACGGTGACCGCATGGCGTTCGGCGATGGCGCGGGACTCATCGCAGCAGGTATCCAGCACCACCACGATCTCGACGCGTTCGGCGGCCAACAGTGGATGGGCGGTGGCGGCCAGTACGCTGAGCAGGCAGGCCTCCAGGCAAAGCTCTTCATTGTGAGCAGGGATGACGACACCGATCATGGCTGACCCTCGGGATGATATTGAGAACGAGACCGGCCACGCAGGGCGAAACATGCAGTGGTCGGTAGAAAGCCTGACTGGGGTAGTGCAAGACGGTTTCGTCGTTCCGACAGAGTGCTCATAACTTCACGCCGACGAAGTGAATGAACCCGGAAAATCCACCCAGCACGATCCAGAGGGTCGAGAAGATCCACGGTGAGCGTATGGAAAATTTCAGCGCGTCCCGGTATCCCCGCTGGTTGGATTCGCGCTTGGCGAACAGCGGCGAGTCGTCGTACACATCGCTCATGCCAGGCTGGCTCTGCAGCAGATGGGTCTGCTTCAAGTACCAGTGACCGATGATCTCCGACGCCGCCTTGATGCCTGACCAGGCGTGTAGTGAGGTGATAAGGCCCAGCACGGCCAGCAGAATTGAAACCACCAGTGAAAAGAAGTTTCCCCACTGCGGATGGGTGTTGCCCATGGAAGACGAATACGCAATGACCAGAAACGACTGCGCCCCAAGGTAGGCGTTGGTGCGATTGGAGAGCATGGTGGTCTCGTACTGAATTTCCTTGCGGTAAAAATCCAGACGATCTTTCAGCGAGCCGAACATGATCGCGTCGTCGGCGGGAGTGGCATGGGACTCTGACGGGCGAGTGATGATTTGGCTCATGCGGTTCTCGACGTTAAGGATATGGGTTGAGCGACGCACAGGGTGAATGTTGTCTGGCACCGGGAAGCACGTTGTCTTCAGCGTGGGAGCATGCGCCCGTCAGAATCGTTCAGCGTTTTTTACCGGGCGGCCACGGTTTGTCACGTTGTGTGGAGGCTTGTGTAAAAAGTGCGAACTCCTGCGTGAGCCGCAAAGTCCACCCCTTACCCATGCACAGTGCGTGTGGACAGCGAAGGAGAGTGTGATGACCGATTATCCAAAGCCGCCGTTCAAGGCCCAACAGCAACCTGTGCCGGGTGATCAGGGCCGGATGGAGCCTTATCCCGATTGTGGCGAGACGCGGTACAAGGGCTCCAATCGGCTGGCCAACAAAATCGCGCTGATTACAGGAGCCGACAGCGGTATTGGGCGTGCGGTTGCCATTGCGTTCGCCCGGGAGGGCGCCGATGTGGCGATCTCGTACCTGGATGAGCACGAAGATGCCAGGGAGACCGCGCGTTGGGTCGAAGAAGCGGGGCGCCAGTGCGTCTTGTTGCCAGGTGATCTGGCCGACAAGGCGCATTGCTCGGCGGTCGTCCAGCAGACCGTGGAGGCCTTTGGTCGCATCGATGTGCTGGTGAACAACGCGGCGTTTCAGATGAGCCATGAAAGCCTCGAGGAAATCGCCGACGAAGAGTGGCTCCGGACGTTCGATATCAACGTCACGGCGATGTTTCGCTTGTGCAAATCCGCGCTGCCGCACATGAAGCCAGGCAGCTCGATTATTAATACCAGCTCGGTGAACTCGGACTCGCCCAAACCCACGCTGTTGCCCTACGCCACCACGAAAGGGGCGATTGCCAATTTCACCGCGGGTTTGGCGCAAATGCTTGGGCCGCGTGGCATTCGGGTCAACAGTGTCGCGCCGGGGCCGATCTGGACGCCTTTGATCGTGTCGACGATGCCTAGCGAAGAAGTGCAAAACTTCGGCGGGAACACGCCGTTGGGACGGCCCGGCCAACCGGTCGAAGTCGCACCCATTTACGTTCTGCTGGCTTCCGACGAAAGCAGTTACATTTCCGGTTCGCGGTATGGCGTGACGGGAGGAAAGCCCATCCTCTGACTCATTCACACGATGAGGGGATCACCCTTGCGCGGAGGGTGGTCCCAGCATCCTTTTCAGCTTGCCAAGCAACTCCGGGATCTGGAATGGCTTCGTGATCATGTCCATCCTGTCGCCAATGAACGCTTGGCGATTGTGGGCGTTTTCCGTATAGCCGGTCATGAAAAGCACCGGTACCTCTGGGCGCCAACGGCGCATCTCGTCAGCCAGTTCTCGCCCGGTCATGAGTGGAAGGCCCACATCACTGAGTAACAGATCAATGGTCGGATCGTGCTGTAGCAGGTCCAACGCCGTTTTGACATCTGCCGCCTGGCTGCATCGGTACCCGGCGTCGGTCAGTATTTCTGTTACGAACATGCGCACCGAGTCGGTGTCCTCGACGATCAGAACATGCTCACCCTTCCCGGCATCGGTGGGTTCAACGGGCAATGGCGGGGGAATCGACCGGGTTTCGGCGGCGGGCAGCATGAGGATCACTTCCGTCCCTTGCGCCAGAACACTGCGCAGCTTGACCTCCCCGCCTGATTGGTGCGCGAAGCCGTAAATGGTAGAGAGGCCGAGCCCCGTACCCTGACCTACAGGTTTGGTGGTGTAGAACGGGTCGAAGACTTTATCGATGACCTGAGGATCGATGCCGACGCCGTCGTCCCGCACGCTCAAGGCGATGTAGGGGCCATCCGTGAGCTGTGCATCACCTTTGGAGTGGGTCTGGAAGGTGCTGATGCGAATGTTCCCGCCGTTGGGCAGGGCGTCACGCGCATTGATCACCAGGTTGAGAATGGCACTTTCCAGTTGGCCCGCATCGACAAGGGCTATCGCATTTTGCGACGTCAGTTCCAGCGTCAGATAGACGCGCTTACCGATCGTGCGATTGAGCAGGTCTTCCAGAGAACGAATGTGCAAATTGATATCGCAGGGGCGGGCGTCCAAAGGTTGCTGACGTGCGAACGCCAGCAGGCGATGGGTCAAGCTGGCAGCGCTTTTGGCTGACGCCAGCGCCGCGTCGGCGTAGTTGAGCAGCTTTTGGGTCTGCGCATCTACCGCGCGTTTTTTGATCAGCTCAAGGCCTGTGATGATGCCGGTCAGAAGATTGTTGAAATCGTGCGCGATCCCGCCCGTGAGCTTGCCAATGGCGTCCATCTTCTGAGCCTGTAGCAGCTTTTCTTCGGTCTTGGTGCGCTCGGCCACTTCAAGCGCCAACTGATGGCTCACCGACTTGAGTTCCTGCTGATGGGTTTGCTCACGACGATGCTGTTCGGTCACATCCTCGATGAACACCAGGCTCAAACCATTGGCTCGGTAGGGCGATACACGCCATTCCGTCTCGCGCAGCTCATCTCTGACCCACATGCTCAATGTGCCCTCCCAGCGTTCGCTGTTACCAAGGGCTTCGCGCAGTCCGTTCAGCAGGTGTTCCTGACCCTCTGCGAAACGCGGCTGCACCGTCTGGCCGGATCTTCCTGCCAGCAGGGTAAAGGCGTGGTTGCATTCATGAACATTCAACTCGCCGTCCATCACGGCAATCGGCGCGGCCACGTTGGCGAATATTTCGCGAAAGCGCTCCTCGCTCTCGCGCAACGCCCGTTCAGTGTCCCGGACCCTTAGCAAGGTGCCAATCGTTGCCATCAGAACGTCTGGATCCACGGGGTGGATCAGATACGCATCGGCGCCAGCTTCCAGCCCCGTCACGATGTCCCCGGTGTGGATCGATGCCGCCGACACGTGGACGACGGGCAGCAGGGCCGTGCGAGGAGAGCTGCGCAACTGACGAACGATGTCGAAGCCGCTCATGTCCGGCAGGTTGACGTCCAGGATCAGGGCATCCGGCAAGCGGGCCGTGATCAGCGCCAGTCCTTCGGAGCCCGTGCCGACGTCATCGACGCTGAAGCCATGTTTCTCCATGCGCCGACGCAGGGCATAGCGGGTCGCCTCGTTGTCGTCGACGATGAGCAGGCGGGTATGTCTATTCATCACCTTGCTCCTGCGCCAATGCCAGCGGAATGACGACAAAAAACGTCGAGCCACGGCCCGGCTGGCTGGTCAGGCCCACACGCCCACCCAGCAATTCTGCGAAGCGTTTGCACAAGGACAGCCCAAGCCCTGTTCCTCGCAAACGCTTCTGCAGCGGGGAGTCCACCTGGCTGAAATCTTCGAACAGTTTTCCGTGCAGTTCTTCGGGTATGCCGATACCGGTATCACTCACGGCAAACCGTATTTCGTGTTCACTCTCCAGCTTCGCTGAAATACGCACCTCGCCGCGTTGCGTGAATTTGAGTGAATTGGAAATAAAGTTGCGCAGTATCTGGGCCAGCTTTTTGTCATCGGTGTAGAGACGCGGCAAACCGACAGGCTCTTCAAAAATCAGGTCGACGGCGGAGGTGTCGACGATTGGGCGAAACATGCCACGCAGCGCGGAGAACAGATCAAGCATGTCAAACCACGCAGGAGAGATCGTGATGCGTCCGGCTTCGATTTTGGCCAGGTCCAGCAGGTCATTGACCATGTCGCTCAGTTCTCCCGCCGAGCTGCGGATATAGGAAACCTGCTTGTGCTGCTCCGGACTCAGTGGGCCGTCCAGTTCATCCGACAGCAGGCTGGCAATGCTCAGAATCGACCCCAGTGGTGTCCGAAACTCATGGCTCATGTAGGAGAGAAATCGACTCTTCAAGTCGGACGCCTGGCGCAATTGCTCGGCCTGAATGTCCAGCTCGGCGTACAACGCCAATACGCCTTGATTGGTTTCATCCAGTTCGGCACGCAGTGCTGCCGCTTCCGCCCTTAGCTGCGCCACTTCATCGGACGCCCCGCCCGCATCGTGAGTGTCAGCGTCTGTCATCGGAAGTCTCCAGGGTAATAACCAGCACAGTCACGTCATCCTTGCCGCGGCAGTAGTCGCGGTGCAGTACGGTGGCGATGATCGCCGGGTGGCGAAACGCTAACCCTGCATAGTCACGCAGGTTCCATCGCGACTGCAGTCCATCGCTGTAGAGGATCAGCAACTGGCCGCCACAGTCAGGATAGGCCACGGTCGGGACTCGACGGAATTGCAGACCGACAATACCTGGATGCGACGCAAGCCCTCTGGGTTTCTCTCCGCCAATCAGCAGCGCACCGATGTTACCGATACCGTTGAATTGCAACCGACGTTGCGCCCCATCGTATTGCGCGATCGCCACCGCGCCGCCGCGAGTACCGCGCATTTGCTGATGGATTGCATCCAGCACGCTGCCGGGCTCTTCCATGGCATGGCGGGAGAACGCGTCAGCGCCGGCCAAGGCGGCCTCTTCAGCGACGGGGCCATGACCCAGCCCATCGATGACCAGCACGCTCACTGTCTGGTCTCGGGCGCAAATGGCCCACAGATCACCGCACGCGGGATCGTTATGCAGCGAGTGATGGCTGACGCCGTAGCGGCGATCCTGCACGGGGGCCTGGCGCGGGTAAAATCGCGCCAGCAACACCGAGCCGCGCGAATCGCTGTGCACATCAAATACCTGGGCCTGACGTAGCGCCGCCCCCAGCCCGATACCTTGCGTGCCTCGCGTTGAAAAACCGTCAGCGAGGCCATGGGTTGGGTCGAATCCCGGACCACGGTCCACCGCAATGACTTCAACACCCGGTGAACTGTCGGGCAGGCTGCGCAGATGAATCTCCCCATGAACGGCATGTTTGAGGATGTTGGTCGCCAGTTCAGTGACAACAAGGCTGACGCGGCCAGCGTCTACCTCATCGAAACCGAGGTCTTCCGCCAGTTTACGTGCCGTTCGCCGTGCGTGCCCGATGTGGCTGTCGTCTTCAACTGGTAATACCTGCGTCAGGCTACCGGCCAGGTTCAGATCCATTTTCCAATCATCACTCGCGTGCCCTTGCCCGGTGCAGTGTCCAATTCAAAATCGTCGACCAGACGCTTCGCCCCTGTGAGGCCCAGACCCAATCCGCCCCCTGATGTCCACCCATCGGTCATGGCGAGTTTTATATCGGGAATACCGGGACCTTCATCTCGAAACGTCAGCCGCAGGCCGGTGCGCCCGGCCTCATCCACGACCTCCCAATCCATGATGCCGCCTCCGCCATACACCACCGTATTGCGCGCCAGTTCCGAGACGGCGGTCACCAGCTTGGTCTGGTCGATCAAGCGCATGCCGTAGTCTTGCGCCAGTTTGCGCACGAACTGACGGGCTAGCACGACATCTTGCTCGATGCGAATGTCACGGCTGCCGCTGTTCGGCGCGCTCATCGGGCGTAGGCTCGTTCACGCAGCAGGGCCATGCCGCGTTCGACGTTCAACGCGGTGCTGACGCCTGGCAGGGTCATGCCCAATTCGACCAGCGTGATTGCCACAGCGGGTTGCATGCCGACGAGCACGGTTTCAGCGTCCATGATCCGGGATAGGCCTGAAATCATGCCGATCATCCGGCCAATGAACGAGTCGACCATGTCGAGGGCGGAGATATCGATCAGCACGCCACGGGCAGAGGTCTTGCTGATGCGCTCGGACAGGTCGTCCTGAAGGGTCATTGCCAGTTGGTCATGCATATCCACCTGAATGGTGACCAATAGGAAATCACCCATTTGCAGAATCGGGATCCGTTCCATGCCTTACACCACCGACTGAGTGACGGTCAGACCCAGACGGCGCAAGGCAAGCCCAAGCGCGTCGGCAAGGTTGGCTTTGGTCACGACGCCTTGCAGATCCAGACCCAAGTGAACGATGGTCTGTGCGATTTGTGGGCGCACGCCGCTGATGATGCAATCGGCCCCCATCAGTCGAATGGCCGTAACGGTCTTGAGCAGATGCTGGGCCACTAGGGTGTCCACCGTCGGTACGCCGGTGATGTCAATGATCGCGATTTGCGAGCCTGTGTCGACGATGCGCTGGAGCAGCGACTCCATGACCATCTGGGTTCGCTGAGAATCCAGCGTACCGATCATGGGCAGGGCGAGGACGCCGTCCCAGAGTTTGACGACCGGTGTGGACAGCTCCAGTAATTCTTCCTGCTGGCGTTTGATCACTGCCTCGCGGGATTTCTGGAAGGTACGGATGGTGTGCATCGCCAGCAAATCCAGCAGTTGGGAGATTTCCCAGAGCTGCTCGGCCAGCAACGCCGGTTGCTCGGCGTATTCGGTCTGTAGGGTCGCGAACAATGGCCCTTTCAACGCAAAAATGAAGTGTGCGGTTTGCTGGGAGTCCTGACCGGCCAACGCCCGTTGGTGCGACAGCTTTTCGAGGAAAAGCCGAGTGTCTGCCCATTCTGCCGCCGTGATGTTCTGAGAGGCCCCACGCGCCAGGACGGACATGAGCAACTGTAGAAACTCGGAAATTTGCTGGCGTACATCTTCCGCCTTGAGAGTGCGTGTAGAGCCACTGGCTTCCAGTGCCTGCCACCAGCTCTCCGACAGTTGCGCCTCGGATCGGGTGAGGGCACTCAAGGTGTTTTGATGCAATGCTGCCATGAAGTAACTCCTGGGAAGGCTAAGCGCCTTTTTTTGATCATAGGAAGAGCGTGGCGCGATTCAGAGGTTCAAAAAAATCTGAGGCTACCCACGCTTTGCGTAAAGTTAACAGCGGTCTGATGCTCCCGGAGCTGGCGAGCGATGCACCGAAATACCTGTCGGCATGGGTGATGTCAAGATAGCAGCTCATGCCACCCTGGGTGCGAAGTCATTCTCCTGTCGATTCCTGCAACGATGCGGGCCATTCATCAGTCGTACACGTATTCAATACTCGATCAGGATTTCATGACCGATGACCTTCATCGTCTGGTTGGCCATGCTCGGCGCCGTACTGTTGTTGCTGGCGCTCTCATCATCCTATCTGCGCTGGATGCCCGTCACCTCTTCGGTGGTGTGTCTGGGCCTGGGTGTAGCGTTGGGCGCGCGTGGTTTGGGGCTGGTGCAACTGGACATGACGCAGGCCCGCGTCTGGATGGAGCATCTCACCGAGGTCGCCGTGCTGTTTTCGTTGTTTTTCACGGGGCTGAAGTTGCGTCTGCCTTTGCAAAATCGCAGATGGTGGGCTGCCAGTTATCTGGCCGGTCCGGTCATGGTCGCCTGCATCGCGGGTGTCAGTGCATTGCTGCATTTCGGGTTGGGCATGGCCTGGGGCGGCGCGGTGCTGGTAGCGGCGATTCTGGCACCGACAGACCCGGTGCTGGCGACTTTGGTCCAAGTGGTCGATGCGCAAGACTCGGACTCCGTGCGTTTCAGCCTGTCCGGCGAGGCCGGGCTGAATGATGGGGTGGCGTTTCCGTTCGTTCTGCTCGGGCTGCTGCTCCTGAATCACCCTCGACAGGGCTGGCTAAGCGGCTGGTTGCTTGAGGATGTGCTGTGGGCAGTGACAGCCGGTTTGCTGTGTGGCTATTGGCTAGGGCGCAGCCTCGGCAAGTTGACGCTGTATCTGCGGCTGCAAAATGACGACAGTACGGTTTCCCCCAATGACTATCTGGCGCTGGCCTTGATCGCCATCGCCTACGTGGTGGCCGAGGCGATTCACGGCTACGGCTTCCTGGCCGTTTTCGCCGCCGGTGCGGGGCTGCGTCAGGCGGAAGTCAGAACCTCATCCGACCCGCAGGACCCGGCCGCGGAGCACCTGGTGCAGCCGGTCGTGGGGCATCAGCATGTGGCGCCCGAGCATGCGGTCAAAGGGGACATTGACGCCCTCGACAGCAAGCAGATCGCAGCAGGCATCATGCTGGGAGACATGCTCGCCTTCGGCAGCCTCATCGAGCGGGCGATGGAAGTTTTTCTGGTGACGCTGATCGGCGTCGTCCTGCTGGACCATTGGGACAGCCGTTCACTGATCGTCGC
Source organism: Pseudomonas sp. NPDC088444 (assembly GCF_044900175.1). NCBI lineage: Bacteria > Pseudomonadati > Pseudomonadota > Gammaproteobacteria > Pseudomonadales > Pseudomonadaceae > Pseudomonas > Pseudomonas sp. NPDC088444. The sequence continues at coordinate 53,824 of NZ_JBJDNK010000002.1, read as the reverse complement.
AGCGGTGCTGTTTCTGCTGCTGCGCCCCCTCAGTGTGCTGCTCATGCCATTGCCCGGCCTGCTGAACGTTCGCCAACGCAGTCTGCTGGGCTGGTTCGGCATCCGGGGAATAGGCAGTCTCTACTACCTTTTTTACGCGCTCAACCATGGCCTGGAGGCTGACATCGCTCGGCAAGCCACGAACCTGGTGCTGTCCGTGGTGGCGCTGAGCATCGTCGTTCATGGCATCAGCGTGCAGCCCATGCTCACCCGCTATGAATCGTGGAAGCAACGGCGGTGACTGCACGCTTGATATCGTCTGAGCAAGACCGAGTCTTATGCCGCTTGCAAGGCGTTGCTGAGGGCTTCATTGAACGCGGGCAAGTCGTCGGGTTGACGTGAAGTAATCAGCGTCCAGCCTTCAGCGGGGCAGACCTTGACTTGAGCGTCTACCCAATCTGCACCGGCATTGACCAGATCCGGGCGGATACTCACGTAGGAGGTCAGCGTTTTGCTGTCCAGCACGCCCGCATCGATGAGTAGCCACGGACCATGACAAATGGCGGCCACAGGCTTGCCGCTCGAACTGAATTCACGCACCAGACGCTGCGCATCGGCGTCCTGCCTCAGCGTATCGGCATTGACCGTGCCGCCGGGAATCACCAGCAGGTCAAAGTCTTTGGCCTTCAGACCTTTGAGCGTGGCGTCCGAATGCACGGACACGTCGTGCTCGCTGTCATGCAGCCATGTTTGCGCCTCACCCCCTTTCAACGTTGCATGGACCACTTGGGCGCCATGCGCCTTCAACGCCTCCATGGGTTTGAGCAATTCATCGCGTTCGATACCGGTATTGGCCGTGATGATCAAAACCTTCTTGCTGTGCAAATCCTGGGTCATGGTGAGCCTCCATCGAAGTGCCAGAGGTGGCACGAATCAGCTGCGCGAGAACCGTGCAGCCATGTCCTGTGTGGGCATTGCCGTTGCCAGGAAGTTCGAACAATTTGCCCATCGGGCATAAAGGCGACGTGACTGGATCTACCAGACGTTCGCGTACCACTGGCGAAATTCATCGAACCAAGCCACTGGCTGCGATTCGAAATCGGTAGGTCGCGGCCTTTCCGTGGCCATGCGAGGTGAGTATGAATAGCTCAGCAGGCATTCCTGGCGGCACCGAAAACGCCGTCGATTCGATTCAGCCGCTGGAGCCGGGCGGGCCGGACGTGATCCCGACGCCACCAGCGATCAGTGAGCCGGGGGCCGAGGATGATCACATTCCTCTGCCATCTGACGATGAGGCCCCGGTAGAGGAGGAGGGCGCTACGAAGGTGGAGCGAAACAATTCATTGACGCCTGAGCATCCAGGGGAAATTTGAAAAGTTGTCGACCCTTCAGGCCCGGTCGCCTTGAGCAACCGGGCCCGTTGAGCCTCTGGCTACCGCATCCACGAGTTCCAGCAGTTGTTGCCGAGAATAGGGCTTTGACAGGCGGGGGACTTCGGGAATTTGTCCAGGTGCTATAGTTCCTGGCGATATAGAGTCCCTGGTGGTATAGCGCGAGGCCTCGACACGGCAGGGGCGCAGTGACTGTACCCTGATCATAGGTCATGGATGATTCATTACGGGCCACTGTATCCAATCCAGTGAATTCATTGTTGGATTCTCCCGCAACGGCATAAGGAACCGAGGGCACAAGGCGGCTAAGCGAGTCCAGTGGCAGTTGTGCGGTTTCGACTGGGAGAAGTTCACTGTGCCGTTAGTCCAGACAAGCCTCGAGACGTGTCGAAAACCCCTTCTGTCGGTGGTTTCGGTGGCGGATCGAAATTCACCGAACCTTTGCCGGCAGGCTCTGCCTCATGTGTAAGTCTATCGACGAACGGCAAGGAGAGCCTGATGACCAGCAATACTCGATCCCCGCGTCAACTCGAAAGTTTGCGTCGTATCCGAGAGTGGCACTTGGATAGCGCGCTGCGCGCACAACTGGATGGACGAGATGACGAGTCACGTTTTCATATGCACTACTACCGATTGTTAAAGTCGGCGGTCGCGGATCCCGAAACCGATACCGTTGACGGGGCCGCTGCAACAGCCTCAGTGCCCTACGGCAACTGAGGCTGACGCCAGGGGCAAAGGCTGTAACGCCTTAAGGTGCAGGGTCGTTACTGGTGCGAGCCGGGTGCAGCGGGTCAACTTGAGGATCAGACACATCAGGTGAGTCGGGGTCGAAGCCTAATTCTTCCTCATCACTGGATTTACCGGTTTTATCATCAGTCTGAGCATCAGGATCCGAGCCGGGATTAACCGGTGGGGGATTCCAGTCCTCTGGTCGTTCTTCCGTACCTTGTTTGGGCTCCGAAGCGGTTTTTTCGAGGCCTGAATCATGACCTTCTCCGGTACTGGAGACCCCTTGAGTCGGCCCGGGATAAGCAGCCTCCGGTCCGTTGTTATCGATTGACATGGCAATTCTCCTCTCTGAACGCAGTTCATCCGCGCATGAAGTTCAGAGAGGTCGCAGACGTTATAAGTGCACCAAGAGCGACGGGCGGAGCAGGTTTGTGTCGAGCGGCTCAGTACCGCCGGAATGCGTTCAAACTCAGTGTAACTTTCTGGGAGATATCGGCTTCCTTATCCGCATGGATACGCGACTCAAGATGCTCCGTCCTGCTTGAGCAAGGTGCGACCGTCAACGGACAATCTGATGAGTCCGCCAACTTCCAATGGGCACTGAAGGACTATCCACCGTGAATCAAGGTTCGCGAGATTGATGATGGCGCAGGTTTTTTGTGAAACCACGGAGGTTCAGGGCGAATAAAGCGATTTGCAGAATGATCAACGCGTAGGCGTGGACAGGCCAGCCCCAAAGAATCCACAAAACATTACTGGCGATAAAGGCCCAGAATCCCATCATGCGTCGACGAGGTTGCTGCGAGCCTATGAGCCACGCGGCTATTACGGTCACAACCATCGCTGGCCATTGCAGCCAGTCCAAATCGTTCAAATGATCGATCTCCTTAAAATAAGTTGACAGGCGATGCTCATCGGCTACTTACCTGCGCCGTATGCGTCCATTCGAGTTGCGGCTCTGTTCTTTAGAAAACCTCTGACATTCATCCCGCAGAGCGTGATGTCCAGCAGCGCGAGGGCGTAGGCTTCGATATAGAACCCCCAAGCAACCCACAGCAGGTTTCCAATAATGAATATGGCGAAAGCCGTAGTCCGTCTCTCGGCTCGCTTCGATCCGACCAGCCAAGAGGCCAAGACGATAGCCAGCATCGCCGGCCATTGAACCCAGTCCATGTCGCTCCCTACGTTCTGAGGCAACCCTATGTCATTCCGCTATTTGAGACTAATCCGCCGGTGCCATTGACGTTGAACGTGGCGATCTTTAGATCCTGCACCTTTGTGTACCTACGAATAGTCCGAACCTGTTCATGTGAGGGTTCGTCATCCGCAGAGTTCGCACTTTATCGCCTCAGCACGACCATTCGAGAACTTCATCGAACGCTGGGGCAGGCCCCGATCTCGAAATCAGGAGATCGCGAATCTCTTGTGATCAAGCGAGGTGCTTATGAACAGTTCCGCAATACCCGGTGATGATAAAGATGCTAATGATCCAATCCAGCCACTGGAACCCGAAAGTCCAGACGGCATGCCCGACCAGAATCAGGACGACGCTCAAGAGCAAACGAACGACAGCAAGCCCGCGCCAATCCTGGATGGTGACATCTTGGTGGATGAGGATATGTCGGATGTCGAGGCCAATGATTCCGTGTCGCAAGAGCATCCGCCTCAGCGCTGAAGTGGCGCAGATCAGGATGAGCAGCAGCTGGCCAACCGGAGGCCAGAACGAGGTGAGCCATGGGTAAGAAGATCAGCGCTACAGACCTCGACATTGACCTAGGAAAATCGGATGAACGCGCGTTGTTCAAGTGGTTCATCGCCAGCTTTTTGATGGGCAAGTCGTACTGAATTTCCTTTCGATTGAAGTCCAGTCGATCCTTCAGCGATCCGAACGTGACTGCATGAGAACCCGCCTGGACATCGACCGCTGAGCGCTGGGCGATCACTGGCCTCATGAGAGCCTGGTCACGGTCAGTACCACCGCCGCAATTCGTTCCGCGCGTGAGTAAATGTCGGTCTCAAGTTCTTCTCCAAAGACATCAGGATCGACCTCGCGATACGACCAGCTATAGCCTGGCTTGTCCACCAGTGGTCGGGCGTGTTTCAAAAACAGATCCATCCCGTCAACCCAAGGTGAGCCGGTGTAGAGTACGAGGCTGCCGCCTATCGTCAGGCGGCTCATGGCTTGATCCACAATACGTACAGACAACTCCGAACCCAGGCGGTCCCCGCCGTGGCGGTAGGCGCGTTTCCGGCTGTCCTGCATGTAGGGCGGGTTGGCGACGATCAGATCGAAATCGCCAGAGGCGCTGTCGAGTAGATCGCTGTGCCATGCAGAGACATTATCGGTCTCAGCCAGCGCGGCGTTCACGGCTGTAAACCTCAGCGCCGTGGGGTTGATGTCTAGCGCCAGTACTTGGGCGTCGTGCCTGGCCTTGGCGATCAGGATGGCGCCCGCTCCACTCCCACAGCCTATGTCGACTGCCGTCCGGATGGGATGCGTCGAGGTGCGCAGGTGCTCCTCGATGGCCTGTGCAAACCGGTAGGTGTCAGGGCCGAAGAACACTGAGTCGTTCGAGACGGTGGGGAAAGCGGAGTGCACGAACAGATGATCGTGCAGGCTCGCCCAACGTACTTCGCTGATCCACAGGCCGGCATGGGCGCGCAGGATGCCCCGGCTGAGCAGGGCCTCGAGTTCTGCCTCGGGGAGTAGCTCAGAAGCAAAGGGTCTGTTCCAACCGAAAATGTCTCTGAGGTCGCGTGCCTGATGATTCTCGGCACGGCTGTTATTGCGCTGGTGAGTGACTGGGGTAACGGTAATGAATCGATAGTCGTCTGCCAGAAGACGCCGTCCCAACTGCAGCAGCGCCAGATCATGGGTTTGATCTTCGGGGTTGATCACATCGAGGGGCTGGGAATGGACAATAGCTTGGCTCATCGGATTGAAGATCCTTCGGCAAGTTGGCGGGAAAACACACGGGTAGCATCCAGGCCGTCTGGGGTGGAATGCATGGACGGAGACAGGAGGGGGGTCAGGTGCTCAATGGATAAACACCCTGAGGCTGTTGATGGGCGCTCAACACAAGGTGCTCGACGACGGAATTGCGCGCGAAATGGGCTGGCTTTTTTCAAGAGGTGTTCTGCCCGCCAACTCCCCGCAATCCAGTCCCACAGCAGCTGCATTTCATAGCCGCTGAACACCCCGAACATCGCTGCACCCGGGCCATTGCACAGTTGCCAGAAACGGCTATCAGCCGGATCTTGATGTCGTTTGATCCACCCCTTGTTTTCGAGAGCGGCAAGAAAGGCTCGGCAACGCCCGGGCTCAGAAAGCCATTCATTGACCGTCATGCCATCGAGGCGGCAATAGTCAGAATGCATGTGCTGTCCGAATGCGCATTTGCGTTCCAGCATCGCGACGACTTCCTGCTCAAGATCGAAGCTCGAAATCACAGCCTGGGTGCCTTTGCCCAGCTCGTTGAGGAGATACCCCGTGCGCATCCGTGCGATGAATTCCTCTCGCGAGTCATCGGTGGGCAAGAGATCGAGTACGGCTTGCACGGCCTTGTAGGCGTGGCCCGTGCTGGCGTTGTCGATGGTGACGTGGAGGGTGAAATAGTAGGGGTCGATGCCCAGTTCGTTAAGCTCGAATGCGGTAATCAAGAGATGCAGCGGCAGTTGCTCATAACCCAGGTTGTAGCCCAGCACCTCGGGCAGATACGCGTGGCCTGCATGCCCCAATGCCAGTTGGATGGCGCCTTGTACGTAGTACGCCTGATCAAGCACTTCACGCGGCGCGCAATCATGATCTGCCAGCAGTTTGCGGTAGAGCACGACGTGATTCATGGCTGGATCGCCATCGCCTAGTTCTTCCAGATACGTGCGAATCAGAGGGTGATATCGCCAGTCACCCGCATGATTCACTGCGCCATATAGCCATGCGCCGTCGACCAGTTTGGTCGGTGCCACGTGCTGCAGGAAGTACAGAGCGTGGGCTTTGTTGATAAAGAATTCTCTTCCATGCCCGTCGTGTCGACTTTCCAGATAGTCGCGATAGGCGCTTGCCACCTGTCTTGCGTTGCCCTCGATCCACGCTGCCCAATTGCTGGGGTCGTCAGGAAGCGCTACGGCGTCAGTGTGCTGCCGGGCAAGCGTCAGCTGAGCGTTCAGAAAATCCTGAATCACTGGAAAGGCGACGTCCTGAGGTCGGTTCAAGAGGGCGTGATAGATGGAGACCGCGTCTGATGTTTGCGTCGGTTTCGAGATCAGGCGGTCGGCGACACTTCGCAGAGAAGTCATAAGTAGGCCTACACAGTTTTCTTGGTATGTAGGTGAGAGAAAGGCTTGGAGGATTAATTCAACGAAGTTTGATCGGAGTGGACAGATGACACCGCGGACGTGACCGGAAGGGCGGAGTCAGTATTCCTGGTGCCTGGGTCATCCGGGGTGTGTGGCTTCCACGATGGTTGCGAGGATCTGCTGCATTTCGTCGACGCAGGCCTCCAGCCGTTCGAAGCTGAGCAGCAGGCTTTGCCGTGAATCCACCGTCTGATGGCCGGAAAGCTCATGGCGTTCAGAGGTGTGTCGTTCAGCGAGAGCTTGAATAGCGCTACGCAGTCTGAGCAAGTGCCCTGCCACCTCTGCTTCAGCGTTGGGATGGGAATGGTTCATATGCCCTCCTGACAGGTGATGGGAACGTTTCTGTCGCCGCCTTCAGGCCGAAAGATTGAATTAACACAATTGTCTCGGAGTCGACCGCACACACAAAAAAAGGAAAACACCATGTCTATTTCTCTGCTTGAGTTACGCCACATCATCGAGTCAGGATTTTTGCCTCTCGAATGTCGATGCACGTCACCTTCGGCCAATGAGTTAACCATCGAAATCATCGACCGAGCCACGGGTGCCAATTTAGCGGTAGGTGGGATTGATATCGCGACGTTGGGCACCAGTCGGGCCATCTCGGAATTGATAGGAGAGCTTCGAGCCGAGTTTGCCGCCATGCCCCACACCAAGAAACAACTGCCTCCTAAAATTGCGTGATCAGCCGCTTTATCGCTCCAGTAGGTGGAAAGCAACAGGTCATGATCCACCTACCTCGAACCTGATCCAGCCCCCGTTCCCATGCTCTAGATAATCAATGATTTCTCCTGAAAGCGATGGCCCTCCTGAGGTGCAAATCTGCACGTGTTTGAAACCCGTGGGACGATTCAAATGACCCACGAAGTCCACCAAGCCTAGCCCTTTCGGATATTCACTCCTGAGCTTGATGAAAGCGATGGTGTGCAGGCGACGCGTATGCAATGGATCTTTGCCAGCAGAAACACACAGCGAAGCGATACCGTCGTAAGAGATGACCATAACGAAATCCTTTTCTGCGCGTGGTGAAATGCGCCGCCGTTGATAAGCGCGGCGCAGGTGGTGTCAGTTCGCGGCATCACCTCGCGGCATCACCGCCATGGGCTTTCGCTAGCGCCTTTGCATGCTCCAGGTGGGTCTTCAGTTTTGGCAGGGTGTCGGATGCGAAAGCTTTGAGTTCCGCATCCTTGCCGTCGGATACCTCTTTCTCGAACAGCTCAATGGTCGCTTCGTGAGCCTTGACCTGATTGTTGGCGTACGCCTGATCGAACGACTTGGCGCCTCTGAGTTCAAGAATCATCGCCTTCGCTTTGTCGACCAGCTCAGCACTGTCAGATACCTCAAGATTTTTCGCATCGGCAATCGACTTGAGTTTGGCGTTGGCGGCAGTGTGGTCTTGGACCATCATGTCAGCAAAGCTTTTCACATCGGCGGCTGTACCCTTTTCCTGGGCCAGCTTCCCGGCTTCCACTTCCGCCACGCCTTTGGCAGAGGCGTCTTCTACGAAATCATCGTCCTGAGCTGCGTAGGCCAGGGGAGTACCCAACGCAGCGATGAGGGCGAACGCTGGAACGGATCTTTTTATTGGATTGAACATGCTGAATTCCTCTTCATTCCTTGATGGACAACGGCTGTCCATGGAGTAGGGAGCGGTGCACTGGACGCATCGTTCCCAGTATTTGCCGAGCGGAAGTATTCACTATCGGATCGACTGCCTACTGAACGGTGCCTACAAGACGTTCTACATTCGGGCAACTGATATGAATAACGCGCAAGCGTGGCACTGGGCGAACGTGGACGCTGGGATCGGCCAGCTCCCTAATTATCGAACTGATCCCATCAAAAAGCTGAGTCAACCCCAAGCGGAGAAGCTCGGCGTCACCGATGTAGAGTGGAAGCTGGGGTGACGCCGCGACTGTCAGGGCTAAGCCCATCTGTCGAACATGCTTCTCAACGGTAGCTGAGGAGGTTGTGGCCTCCTGAGGACTATTTGTCGACCATCTCCTTGATGGTGCCCGTAGGCACGCTGATCAAGGCGTATTTGCCTTTTATTTGCACCCATTGCTCGTGTTCAGTCGGCGCCTTCAAGTGGCGGCTTTTCCAGTCTTTGACCTCCATGCTTTCACGTTGATATTCATCGGGGACAGGATCACCCACTTTGTATTCCCTGTCCCCGGTACCAGGGCGATCCAGCGTAACGCTGGGATCATCTGCCGCATAAGAGACGGTTGAGACTGCGCATAGCAGAGCCATGGCTAAAGCAACGATGGGTTGTCTGGACTGCATAGGTCATTCCTTCGGTGGCAACATCCTGAGGATGTTGAGTGGTGGATGCCTGTGGTCACCGCACTTGATGTGGGGACACGGCAATGATCATCGGTACAAAGTTGAGGCGGCTTCGACCGTCAGCAGGGTCACCCCGGCACAGAAGATCACCATTCCCAGCATCAGCCTCGGGCGAGAAATGAAACTGGCAACAGCTCGGGAGTTTTTAAGGTCATCCAAGGTTTGCATGGTGTGTGCTCCGCCTTATCAAATCCGGAAAAATCCGGACGGGCCGTGAAAGGCCCGATTTTAAATCCGTCCCTTAAGATGAGTTCCTCAGCCCAGTATCGTTCCGAGTGATAGATCACTGGAGCATCGGAGTGGCAGAGTTACGCAAGTTAAACGTGCGTACTGGCGGCGTGCCTACAAAGATGGAACGCTGGCAAAGCAGGCTTGCCCACCTCTTGTATGAACAATCGAGACTCAACACCTGACACGTCAGCGCTGTGGCTGTATCGGTCGGTTGATCAGTGCGCTCATGAGCCGTTGCCCGTACAGCCCCACACCCAGGCCTGTCACGATGAGCACCACGGCGACGATTTTGTTGAGTGACAGGTTCTCGTTGAAGATGATCACGGAGCCGAGCAGGCCGAACACCGGCACCAGCAGCGATAGCGGCGCAATCGTGGAGACCGGATAGCGTTTCATCAGGGAATTCCACACCCAGTAGCCGAACAAGGTGTTGGGGTAAACCTGAAACAGGATCGACAGCACAGCGCGATCGTCCATCTGAGTGATCAGCGTTTGATACCCGGTTGTGCCGTTCACCGCGAAATCGAGGGCAAACAGCGCAATGGGTGAAAACGCGCTGGACCACACCAGAAAGGCAAACACGTGCGGGGTCTTGGCCTTCTTGTTGATCACGTTCGCCACGCTCCACGCCAGCGCCCCCATCAATACCAGCGCCAGGCCGCTCGATGTCACGCTCCCGTCGACGATAGCAATGATGCTGAGCAAACCGCAGAAGGCGATGGCCATTCCAGCGATCTGATAACGGGACACTGTTTCTTTGAAGACGCGGGCGCCCAGCAGGATGGTAAAGAACGCGCTGAATTGCAGCACCAGCGACGCGATGCCCGCCGACAGCCCCGACTGGATGCCCAAGTTGACCACGCCCCACAAACCGACGCCAAAGACCAGACCATACCCAGCGAGGTAGCGCAATGGGACATCCGGTTTGGGTATGAAAAATATCGCGGGGAGGGCGCACAGGGTGAACCGCATGCCGGCCAGGATGAACGGGTCGACGGTGGCAAGTCCCAGTTTGATGACCGAGAAGTTCACGCCCCATATCGCAGTGATCGAGATGGCAAGCAGCAGGTGTCTGAGTTTCATGGGGATCTTCCTTGACGGGAGGTTGAGTAACGGGCGGTGACAAACCACAGGAGCAAAGCGGTGGCGCTGATCGACGCGCCCAGCAGGCTGACGGCAGGCCATCCGTAGCGTTCGTAGGTCTGGGTTGCAGCCGCAGCGCCAAGGGCGCTCCCAATGGAGTAGAACAACATGTAGGCGCCGACCATGCGGCTTTGGGCGTCCGGCCGTGCGGCAAAGATCAGGCTTTGATTGGTGACGTGAACGGCCTGAACAGCGAAGTCGAGCACAATCACGCCGCAGGCAAGGGCGAGCAGTGAGGTCTGGGCGAAGCCGATGGACAGCCATGACAGCGTCAACAGGCCCAGAGCGATGCCGCTGACTCGCTGGCCGAGACCTTGGTCGGCCCAGCGACCGGCTCTTTTCGCAGCCAGCGCACCGGCCACACCTGCCAGGCCGAACAAGCCGATGGCCGTGTGAGACAACGAGAGCGGCGGTGCGCTCAGCGGCAATACCATCGCCGTCCACAACACGGAAAATGCAGCGAAGATGAGCAGGGCCAGCAACCCCCGGAGTTGCAATACCGGCTCACTCAGCAGCAATGTGAACAGTGAACGGATCAGCCCCGCATACGTGCCGCCGGTTCGCAAAGGCGGGGCATCGGGCACGCATTTGAACAACACCGCAGTAAGGGTCAGCATCAGCCCCGAAGAAGCGAAATACACCGCTCGCCAATCGGCCATATCAGCGATCAGCCCGGACGTGAAACGTGCCAGCAGAATCCCCAGCACAATGCCGCTGGTCACGGTGCCGACGGCCTGTCCGCGCTGTGAGGGTGGCGCCAGCACTGCCGTGTAGGCAACCAGCACCTGAACAACCACGGCCATCAGGCCGACGATGACCATGGCGCCCAAAAGGACTGGCCATGCCTGTGACGCGCCGACGCCCGCAAGTGCCAGGGCGCAGATTCCGGTCTGAGTCAGCACCAGCCGTTTGCGATTAATCAGGTCGCCCAGTGGAACGAGAAACAGCAACCCCAGCGCGTAGCCGACGTGAGTCATGGTGACCACGATGCCGATCAGCCCCGACGCGACGCCCAGACTTTCAGCCATGGAATCGAGCAGCGGCTGAGCGAAGTAGACGTTGGCGACGGCCAGTCCGCAGGTCACGGACAGCAACAGGCTAAGTGACGCGCCAAGACCGGTGGGCGGTGTGTCGGCATCCGGATTTTCGCCACGAGGCAGCCCCGTTGAGCCGGGTTTTGGCGGGTGACCCGAGGGTGATTTGAACGCTGCTGTCATAACGTCTTCCATGCAGGTAATCTGGTTGCAAATCGAAACCTGACTGGATTTTTGCTTGATCTTGTTTCAAATTGCAACCGGATTTGTACGGGTCAAGTCGCTTCCACACAGCCCCATGATTGGAAAGGTAGAAAAATGGCTGACACCTTTTTGCACGACGCTCGGGAATGCCCGGTCGCCAGATCGCTTGAGGCGATTGGTGATCGCTGGTCGTTGATGATCATTCGCGACGCGTTCGACGATATCCGCCGTTTCAGTGAATTCCAGAAGAGCTTGGGGGTCGCCAGGAACATTCTGGCGTCACGGCTCAAAGCGCTGGTCGAGATCGGCGTGTTCGACATCTGCCCGGCTTCGGACGGCAGTGCTTACAAGGAATACGTGCTGACAGACAAAGGGCGAGCGATTTTTCCGGTTGTGGTCAGCCTGCGGCAGTGGGGCGAGCGTTTTGAGTTTGAACCTCATGAGACGCGCTCGCTGTTGTTGGACACTGCATCCGGCCAGCCGGTGATGCCACTGGTGGTCCGTTCAGCCAGCGGCGAGCCACTGGGGCCGTCTGATTGTCATCGGATCAGGGTTGTCGCTGGAGGGGACTGACCGGGGTTAGCACACCGGGCGAAGATGCCGTGTCCGCGCAGCGCTGTGTTTACCGACGCTCTGAAGACGATTGCATCAAGCCCCAACAGGCGACTGATCCCCGCATTCGGATTTCAACCAGTCGAGGATCGCGCGAATCTCTGGCGAGTTCTGTCTCCCCGGAGAACACAGAAAGTGATAGCCGGTGTCACTGTCCATTTCCTCATCGAGTAACTTCTGCAGCGCTCCCGTGTGCAGTTCATCCGAGATGTGCGAGGTCCGGGCCATGGCCACTCCCAAGCCCCGTATGGCCGCAGAAACGGCCATGTTGGAATGCGGCACGACCAGTGCGCAATTGAGCGAGGAGCGTGTCAGCCCGTGCTTCTGAAGCCAGTAGTCCCAGGAGGGCGTCGAGATTTGCTCGCCATTGGCCATGCTCCTGGCGCGCAGGATGACGGGAAAATCGAGAACGTCCGCCGCGGTTTCAGGAGATCCCAACCGCTGGACGAGGGCAGGGCTGCAAACAGGAAAGATGCGTTCGGCCAGGATGAATTCCGAATACAACCCCGGCCAGGACGCCTCTCGCGCCTCAAGGCGTATGGCGGCTTGTCCGCTTGCATTGTCGAACCTGGAAAAGTCCTCGGTATTGAGCAGAATGCGGATACCCGGGTGTTTGGCATAGAAGGCCGAAAGCCGAGGAATCAGCCAGGTGTTGGCAAAGGAATCATGAACGAACAGTTCGATCGAAACGGGCCCCTGAACGTCTCTGTCGAAGCGTGTGGCCAGCGCTGAGAAATCTTTTAAAAACCGGCGGACGATGGGCAGCAGTTCAACGCCAGCCTGGGTCAGCATCATCGCCCCGGCAGTCCGCGCAAAAAGCTCGGTTTCCAGCAGCTCTTCCAGTTGCCTGATTTGATGGCTGATTGCACTTTGCGTGACATGCAGTTCCAGCGCCGCTTGCGAGAAGTTGAGGTAGCGGGCGCAAGCTTCAAACCCCCTGAGCGCGGCCATCGAGGGAAACTTTCTAGCGGCCATCATCGAGGCTCTGAAGCACATTCATAGGGCATTAAATCCTTTCATTAACCACGGTTCCTTTGGTCGGGACACAATGAGCTTTCTCTGCCGCGATTGTCGACCATGACCTCTTTAGTCCCAGCGCCTGATTCGTCGGATACTAAACCAACCACACGTAAAAGTACGCTCATCGCGGCATGCACCGCGCACGCAACGCATGACGGGCTGAGCGACTTGGTGTACGTGTTCCTGCCAGTTTGGCAGGACATGTTCATGCTCGGTTACGTAGGCTTGAGCGTGCTCAGAAGTGCCTACGCATTGACGTTGGCGGTATTGCAAATACCCGCCGCGTCGTTGTCTGCGAGGATTCGACCGACGAAGCTGCTTGTCCTGTCAACGGTCATCACCGCGCTGGGCTGGTTGTTGGCGGGCCTGGCAGGTAGCGGGATTGCGCTGGGTGCGGCGTTGGTGGTCGCCGGGGTCGGCGCAAGTGTTCAGCATCCCATTGCATCAGGCCTGGTGTCACGTGCATACGGCAAGGCCGCCAAGCGGCCTCTTGGTCTCTACAACTTTGCTGGCGATGTCGGTAAGTCATTGCTGCCTGCCTCGGCGGCGGCATTGTTGGCTTATGGCGCCTACCGCGATGTGGTGATGGTGTACGCGGGCGTCGGACTGTGTGCGGCATGGGGCATCGGAGCACTGCTGAAAAACGCCGGCACCCTGGCTGAGCATGCGACGAGTCAAAAAATTTCCAGCACTGGCGAAGGGCGCGGTAACCCACTCGGATTCCGGGCATTGCTCGTCACTGCAGTGCTGGACAGCGCCGTGAGGATGGGGTTTCTCACGTTCCTGCCCTTCGTCATCAAGGCCCATGGCGGTTCGCTGACGCAGACGGGACTCAGCCTGACGCTGGTTTTCATTGGTGGTGCGATCGGCAAGTTCTGCTGTGGCTGGATGGCCGATTCCTGGGGGAGCGCCAGAACGATCATGCTGACGGAGGTCGCGACCGCCGTGCTCATTGTGGCCGTTCTGGTCGCGCCGCTGACAGTGGCCATGCTGGTCCTGCCTTTGCTCGGCGTGGTGTTGAACGGCACCTCTTCGGTGCTCTATGGTGCCGTCACCGATGTGGTTGAGGCACCCGGGCTTGAGAAAGCCTTTTCGATTTTTTACACCGGCACGATTGGCTCCGGTGCACTGGCTCCGGTGCTGTACGGCTATGTGGGCGACCATGCCGGTATCACCGTTGCGGTGACTGTCATTGCGATCACTGCTGCCGTGTCGTTTCTGCCTGTCACGGTCATGGCGGCCAGGCACCGGGATCTCTTTGAACAGCCGCGCTGACCCCCGTCTGTTCTTGAAGCAAACGGGCTGACTTAAAGCAGGAAGGGCGTGCCCTACTGACGCTTACGGTAAGCGCCCGGTTGTATCCCGACCACTTTGGTGAATGCGCGGGTAAAGGCGGCGTTGGACTGGTAGCCCACACTGTCGGCCACCGACTCCACGGTGTTGTTGGCCTTGAGCAGTTGCGCGGCATGACGCATGCGCAGGGCCAGCAGCACATTGCCCGGTGATTGCCCGGCGACTTCATTGAAGCGCTTGAAAAACGCCGAACGTGACAGCCCGGTGCACACCGCCATGCTTTCCAGCGTCCAGTTCTGCCCCGGTTCGGCAATCAGCTGCTCAAGCAAGGTCGCGAATACCGGTTGCCGAGCGAGCGCCACCAGTCCGCCGAGAGCGGGGTTGTCACTGACATGCTGGCGTAGCACGTAAAGAAACAGCAGGTGACTCAAGCGCTCCAGCAATGCCGCCGAGGGGCCGGGTACACGCTGACATTCTTGCAGGATCAGCTCGAACAGGCTGCGTGCTGCGCTGGAGGAAGGATCGTCGACACGCAGCACGATCACGTCCGGCAACGACTCGACGATCAGCGACGACAACCCCGCCCGGAAGTGAAAGAAACCGCACACCAGCCCGACGCCGTCCGTTGCACGATTGTCCAGCGCCTGCATGTCGACACGCGGCTGGCAGGCGGCGGTCTGGGGATCTTCCTCACCGGACAGTCGATAAGGCAGATCACGCACCAGAAACACGGCGTCGCCGCTGTCCAGTCTCAGCCCGTGCGCTTGGCCATCGATGTGCAGCCAGCAATGGCCCTGCACCAGCAGATGGAAGCTGGAGCGTGCCAGGCCTTGTGTCGTGGCGTGCCAGCCACCGCAGTATCGGCCGACGTGGAACACGCTGGCGTCCAGTTCAAGGCTCTCTAATAACCAATCGACAAGGGGGCTGGAAGAATTCATCTAAGGGAAACACTCTGGAGCAAGTAATCGCTACTTTAGAATATGGATCGAAATTTTTATAACCAACACACTTGTCGGACGCCCTGTTTCGAGGAGTTCCTACATGTCACGCATTACCGTTCACACACCGCAAAGTGCCCCTGAGGCCGCCAAGCCGTTTCTGGAAAACGCGCTCAAAGCCAACGGCTACATTCCCAATCTGCTCGGCGCACTGGCCAATGCACCGGCTGCGCTGGAGACCTACCTGACCGTGTCCGGCTTGAACGGCAAGGCTGAGCTAAGTCTGGCAGAAAGGGAAGTGGTGCAATTGATTGCCGCCACCCAGCATGGCTGTGGTTTTTGCGTCGCCGGGCATACCGCTGTCGGCCTGAACAAGGCGCGTCTTGCTCAGGACGTGGTGGATGCGCTGCGTGCAGGTCATACGTTGCCGGACGCCAGACTGGAAGCCGTGGCGGCCTTCGCGCGTGAAGTCATTGCCACGCGCGGCAACGTCAGCGATGAGACTTACGCCGCTTTTCAGGCCGCCGGTTACACCCAGGGTAACGCGCTGGAAGTGATCCTCGGGGTCAGCCTGGCGACGCTGTGCAATTTCGCCAACGTCTTTGCGCGCACCGAGCTGAACCCTGAACTGGCCAAATACCGCTGGCAGGGCCTGGCAGGCTGATGCTGCGCCTATTTTCGATCCAAGATGAACAAGGAAGCAGACCATGTTTGATCCGGCTCTCGGCCACTGGCTCGACGCCCGCGCCCAGGCGCTAGACCTCGGCACCCAGGAGCCGGAGGACGTGTTGACGCAACTGGCTGGCGCTGATGTCCTGCGCATTGGCGTCGCCGCTGAGTCAGGTGGCGCCGGTGGCACGGTTGCTGATGCGGTGGAAGCCGTGGCGGCAGTTGCCCGGCATTCGCTGGCCGCCGCGTTTGTTTTCTGGGGGCAACGGGCGTTTATTGAATACCTGCTGCAAAGTCCGAACGCCGGTCTGCGTGAGCGTCTGTTACCGGATTTGCTGCAGGGTCGGCTGGCCGGGGCCACCGGGCTGTCCAACGCAATGAAGTTCCTTTCCGGTATCGAGACGCTGCAGGTCCGGGCCGCCGATCGCGATGACGGTTGGGCGCTGGAGGGCCGTCTGCACTGGGTGACCAATCTGCGCAAGAGCGGTTTCGTGGTCGCGGCGGCCATCGAGCCACAGGCGGGCCAGCCTCCGTTTGTACTGGCGATCCCTGAGGGCCTCCCGGGTGTGCGCCGTTCGGACGATCTGCAACTGATGGGCCTGCAATCGAGTAACACGGCAGCGCTGGATTTCACGGATGTAGCGCTAAGCCGCGACTGGTTGCTCCACGAAGATGCCCGGCAGTTCCTGCCTGCGGTACGCCCCGCCTTTCTGGGCTTGCAATGCGGCATGTCCATCGGGCTGGCGCGTCGTGCGCTGGAAGAGGTCAATACCCACCTCGCAGGCACCCGTTCCGTGTTAAGTGATGAGTATCAGACCCAGCGTCATCGTCTCGAAGCCGCTGTCGATGAAGTAAAAGCCGGTTTGCTCGATGGCCGCTTCCTGGCCCGTCCTGCCGAGCTGTTCCGCCTGCGCATCGCCCTGGCTGACTCGGTGGCGAACGCGGTGCAACTGGAACTGCAGGCCAGTGGCGGCAAGGCGTTTCTCAGTGCATACGGCAGCGACTTTGCCCGGCGCTGGCGGGAGTCGGCCTTCGTGCCCATCGTCACGCCAAGCCTGGTGCAACTGCGGGCCGAGTTGCAGCGTCAAGCCGGAAATCACGCAGCATGAGCGGCGTACTGCAAGCGTCAGGCATCAGTCTGGGCTATCCCGGCGAACAGGGCTGGCACACGGTGCTGCAAGGTTTCGACCTGCACGTCGAAGCGGGCGAAGTGGTGTCGATACTCGGCCCCAGCGGCGTTGGTAAATCCAGCCTGTTGCGGGTGCTGGCAGGGTTGCAGAGCGCCCGTGAAGGCGGCGTTAGCGTTGGTGGCGAACGTCTCAGTGGGCCGCACCCGCGTATCGCCGTGGCCTTTCAGGATCCCGGCCTGTTGCCCTGGCTGACGCTGGAAAAGAATGTCGCCTTCGGCCTCGATTTCGCCAGTCAACCGGTGCTGGAGGCGGCAGAGCGAAAGAGGCGGGTCGAGCAGGCGATCGCTGAAGTCGGCCTGAGTCATGCCCGTACCTATCACCCGGCGCAATTGTCCGGGGGCATGGCTCAGCGCACTGCGCTGGCCCGTTGCCTGGCGCGCCATCCGGACGTGTTGTTGCTCGACGAACCTTTCAGCGCACTGGACGAAGTGACGCGCGCCGACATGCAGCAACTGGTGTTGGACGTCACTGCCCGGCACCGCACGGCCGTGGTGCTGATTACCCATGACATCGACGAAGCCTTGTTGCTCTCCAACCGCATCCTGTTACTGGGTAACACCCCGGCGCGGACGGTGGGGGAGTGGCGCATCGACCTGCCACGGCCAAGGGCCGACCGGGTCGAGGAACTGGGCGTGTTGCGTGTCGACATCCTTAAAACCCTTCGGCGGGCGAGCCGCACTCCTCAATCCCATCCTGAAACGCTCGAATCGCCGGAGAATGGCCATGTGCCTGGACGACTTCACTCACACACGTCGCGACTTTCTTAAACTCGGCGCGTTGCTGACCGCAGCCGGTGCCTTGCCGCTGCTCGACAGCCTGCAAGCCCGTGCCGCGAGTGAGCCTGACGCTCCGGTGCGCATTGGCTACCTGCCTATCACCGACGCCACGCCGCTGCTGGTGGCGCACAACAACGGTCTGTTCGAAGCCGAAGGCATTCAGGCCGAGCGCCCCGTGCTGTTGCGCAGTTGGGCGCAGGTGATCGAGGCCTTCATTTCTGGCCAGGTCAACGTCATCCATTTGCTCTCGCCAATGACCATCTGGGCGCGCTATGGCAGCAAGGTGCCCGCGAAGATCGTCGCGTGGAACCACGTTGGCGGTTCAGGCCTGACGGTGGCTCCGCAGATCAGCGAGGTTCGCCAATTGGGCGGGCAATCCGTGGCGATTCCGTTCTGGTATTCGATCCATAACGTGGTGGTGCAGCAATTGCTGCGTGACAACGGCCTGACCCCGGTGAGCAAACCGGCGAACGCCGCCTTGGCCAGCAACGAGGTCAATCTTCTGGTGCTGCCGCCATCGGACATGCCACCTGCGTTGGCCAGCAAGCGCATCGCCGGGTTCATCGTTGCCGAGCCGTTCAATGCGCTGGCCGAGGACCTTCAGGTCGGGCGGATCCAGCGCTTCACCGGCGACGTCTGGCGTAACCATGCCTGCTGCACCGTGTTCATGCACGAGCATGACCTGAACAACCGTCCAGCGTGGTCGCAGAAGGTGGTCAATGCCATCGTCAAGGCGCAAGTCTGGACCCGCGACAACCGCGCCGAAGCGGCAAAACTGCTGTCTCGCGATGGCGACAATCGCTATACGCCTCATGCGCAAAGCGTGCTGGACCGGGTGCTGGCGCCCGCAGTCAGCGAGCGGCAAGGCTATTTGGCCAGCGGTGCGATCCGGCATGCGCAGTGGGACGAGCACCGTATCGACTTCCAGCCGTATCCATTTCCCAGCTACACCGAAGAACTGGTGCGGCGCCTGAAAGGCACCTTGATAGAAGGCGACAAGGGCTTTCTGGCTGCTCTCGACCCTCACCAGGTGGCCAGCGATCTGGTCGATGACCGCTTCGTGCGTAACAGCATTGCCGCGGTCGGTGGGCTGAAGACGTTTGGCCTGGCGGAAAGCTTCCAGCGAACCGAGGAGTACGGCGCGTGACGAGCAAGGTGTCTTTTGCCCGCCACTGGGCACTGGGGCTGGCCGGTGTGCTGGCGCTGCTGGTGCTGTGGTGGTTGGGCGTGCGGCTGTTCAGTGATGGCAGCGGGCTGGCGGCCCGCTTTTCGCCTCAGGAAACCTTCGTCAGCCTGTGGCAGCTACTCGGTCGTCCGGAGTTGTACGAGCATGTGCTGGTCAGTCTGAAACGCATCGTCGTGGGTCTGCTGCTGGCACTGTTGATCGGCGTACCGCTGGGCCTGTTGATCGGTGGCTCGCGCAATCTGGAAGCCGCAACGACCCCGGCGTTTCAGTTTCTGCGCATGATTTCACCGCTGTCGTGGATGCCGGTGGTGGTGATGCTGATGGGCGTGGGCGATCGTCCGATCTATTTCCTGCTGGCGTTCGCCGCTGTATGGCCAATCCTGCTCAATACCGTCGCGGGAGTGCGTCAGCTTGACCCGCGCTGGTTGCAACTGAGCCGTAGCCTGAGCGCCAGTCGCTGGGAAACCTTGAGTCGAGTGATCATCCCCGGCGTGCTGGGCCATGTGCTGACGGGCGTCAGACTGGCCATTGGCATTCTCTGGATCGTGCTGGTGCCGTGTGAAATGCTCGGAGTCAGCGCGGGACTGGGTTACTTCATCCTCGATACGCGGGACCGGTTGGCGTATTCGGAGTTGATGTCCATGGTGTTGCTGATTGGCGTCTTGGGCTTTCTGCTGGATGCCTTGGCGCGCGGGCTGCATCGACGCTGGAGCCATTAACGCGAAAGCCGGGCAAATCGCCCGGCTTTTACCTGTGCCCGCGATTTATTTCCCGTCCAGAAAGTGCGTGACTGCTGCGTTGAAGAACGCCGGGTCCTGAATGAACGCGAAGTGACTGGTGTTGGGCAGGATCAGCAGCCCGGCATGGGGAATGGTGGCGGCGATGTATTCCAGATGATCGCGCTTGATCGCCTCATCATGATCGCCATCGACGATCAGCACGGGCGAGGTGATCTTTTGCAGATCGGCATCGCTCCAATTGGGTTGGCTGGCCCACATGTGGCTGATTTGCTCGACGAAGCCGTCGTACTCCTTCGGCGTGGGCGACAGCTTTGCGTACTCCTTGCCAGCCCGCTCGATGAAGGCAGCGAACGTCGGGTTTTTCTCTACGCCTTCCTTGACCCCGGAGGTTTGCGTGTTCGGCGCGAAGGCGAAGACTTTGCCGGTGCGCTCAGGGTGACGGATCGCCAGATCCAGCCCGATGATCGCACCGTCGCTCCAGCCCACGATATCGGCTTTGGCGATCTTCAGTGTGTCGAGCACGCCGATCACGTCATCGCTCATCAAATCGTAGCCATAAGGCTGGGCGTCTCGCGAGCTGCGGCCATGGCCCCGACTGTCGATGCGGATGACGGTGTGTTTGCCCGTCAGCGCTTTCACCTGATAGCCCCAGTAATCGGAATTCGACAGCCCTCCGTGCAGCAGCACCACGGGCGAGCCGTGACCGGACACGCTGTAGTAGATGCGTGCGCCATTGACCGTGGCGTAGCCGGTTTTGGTGGCGGCCACCGAGGCCGGGGTGGCGGGCAAGGTTTCCCAGCGCTCGGCGGCATGGACGCCTGCGGCAGACATCAGTAGCGAAAAGGCGAGGATCAGTCGACGGTTCATGGCAGTTTCCTTTGTGCGTGGTCGTCATGAGGCCGGTGCAGCGGGTGCTGATCCGGCCTGTTCGGTCACCGAATCAGTGTGCGGCGTGCCGGGGGACGGCTGGCGGCCACTCGGCGAGTGTCTCGGTGTCGCGTCGTTCGACCCGATTGAGAAAGCGTCGTGTGCGCTCGTTCACCGGGTTGATCAGAATTTCCTGCGGCGTGCCGTCGGCGACGATCCGACCGCTCTCCATGAACAACACCCGGTCGGCGATATCCCGGGCGAACCCCATCTCGTGGGTGACCAGCAGCATTGTGGTCTGCTGCTCATGGGCAATGACGCGAATCACCGCGAGCACTTCAGCCACCAACTCTGGATCGAGGGCGGAGGTGACCTCATCGAACAGCAACACTTGCGGGCGCATGGCCAGCGCACGGGCGATGGCCACACGTTGCTGCTGACCGCCGGAGAGTTTGCCCGGCCAGGCGTCGGCCTTGTGGCTCAAACCGACTTTTTCCAGGTATTCCCGTGCGCGGTCCCGCGCCTGTTCCGGGCTGAGCCCGAGTACCCGCTGCGGGGCTTCGGCGATGTTTTCCAGCACCGTCAGGTGGGGGAACAGGTTGAACTGCTGAAACACCATCCCGACCCGGTGCACGGTCGCGGGCCGACGGCCGGGCCAGTGCCAACTGCGGTGTTTCTGCGAGACAAGGCTCCCGGCCACCTCAATGCTGCCGTGCTGATAGGCTTCCAGGCCTTTGATCAGGCGCAGCACGGTGGATTTGCCGGAGCCGCTGGGGCCGATCAGCGCGACTTTCTGTCCTTGGGGAATGCTCAGGCTCAGGTGGTCGATGATCAGCGTTTCGCCAAAACGCTTGACCACATCCTTGAACACAATCTGCGCCGGTGCAGGAGAGTTCGGGCGCTCAGACATGACGGCGGTGCTCCAGATACCTGAAAAACAGGGAGGTCGGGACACTGATGGCCAGGAACATCAACGCCATCAGTGTGTAGGGTTCGTTGTAATGGTAAGTCATGCCCGCGATCTGCTTGGCGGCCTGAAACAGCTCGGGCAGGGTGATCACGGCCAGCAAGGGCGTTTCCTTGAACATGCCTATCAGGTAATTGCCCAGCACCGGGAACAGCGGTTTCAGTGCCTGGGGCAGAATCAGCCGACGCCAGGTGGTGGCGGTGTCGAAATCCAGTGCGCGAGCCGCCTCCCATTGCCCCTCGGGTACGGCATCGATCGCGCCGCGAAAGGCTTCGGCAATGTAGGCGGCGTAGTAGAGCCCGAGCCCGATGACACCGGTGGCGAATGCTGGCAGGGTCAGCCCGGCCAACGGCAAGGCGAAAAACAGCACATAAAGCTGGACCATCAAGGGCGTGCTGCGAAAGAACCCCAGATAACCGGCGCACATCGTACCGAGCGTGCGCGACGACGAGCGCTGCGCCAACGCCAGCAGCAGGCCCAACAACACGGCCAGCAGAAAGCCCAGTACCACCACCTGCACGGTCACCGACAGGCCGCGCAGCAGGTCCGGGACAATTGACCAGGCAAATCCGAAATCGAAATCCATTGCCTTACCCCCGTTCCCTTTGCCGCTGCTCGCGCCATGCCGTGAGATGGCGTTCATAGCGACGTACCAGACGGGTCAGTGGCCAGGCCATGAGGAAATACACCGCCAGCACCAGGCACCAGATCAACGTTTGCTGGCCGAGGGTGGTGATGAGCTGGGCACCGGAGAACGTCAGGTCGGTGAGGGTAATGAGCGACACCAGCGAAGTGGTCTTGAGCAATTCAACCAACTGGTTCCCCAAAGGCGGCAGCATGACCGGCAAGGCCTGCGGCAGAATGATTCGACGCAGCGCGATGACGGGCCCGAAGTCCAGCGCGCGAATGGCATCACGCTGCCCCTGACTGACGTTGAGCAGCGCAGCGCGCACGATTTCCGAACCATAGGCAGAGAACGTCAGTCCCAGGCCGATGACCCCGGTGGTCATCGGAGAAAGGCTGATGTCGAACAACGGCAGAATGAAGAACAGGTAAAACAGCAGCACCAAGGCCGAAATCCCGCGCAAAACCTCCACATACAGCGTGGCGATCCAGCGCACGACGCGCCACGGCGATAAACGCATCAGTGCGATCACAAACGACAGCACCAGCACCAATACCTCGGCCATGACGGTGATTTGCAGGGTCACCCAAGCGCCCTTGGCCAATTGGCCGGCGATGAACGTGGCAGTGTGCATCAAAGGGTGCTCCGGCAGCAGGTCAGGGGGCCTGACGACCCGGGCAGCAGGGGATCAATCAACATCGTCAGGGACTCGGTCGGGCAGCGGCGCGAGGCTGATCAGCCACTCGCCACGGTTGATGATGGGGTGATTGACCACCATCAACACCAGACCGGCATGGGGTGCGTGCAGTTCACCCAGGGGGTCGCCGAAGAGATCCTTGAGCACGCCCAGACGCTGGCCGGATTCCACCGTCTGACCGGCAACTACGTCCAGGTACAAACGGCCACTGGCAGGCGCCTCTACCTTGGCGAAGTTGTGCACCACCTGATTGCGCCGTTGCTTAACGGTCGTCGCAGGTTCGGCGGTCAACCCCAGATAGCGGGCAATGTTCAGCACGCCCTGAACGTGAAAGTCGATGCACACCGGGTCCAACACGCCATTGGCGCCGCCTTCGGCCATTACCGCGTGGCGTCCCAGCCACGGCAGTTCGTTGGTGGCGCGTCCGCGATTGTTGGTCTGGTCTGCGGCAAATTCGACGATGCTGTCGGCGTCGAACTGATGCGCCACAGCGCGAGTCCGGGCATCGAATTCCGGGTTGCCGGTGAGTTGACACATCACGAACCGCGTCACTTCCTCGCGCAGGTCTCCACCGTGCAAATCGATGAACACTGCGGCGTTTTTCGCCCACTCGTGCAGCACCTCATGGATCAACACCTGGCTGAAAGAGCCATTCAGGTCGCCGGGCGACAGAAAGTTGATGTTCTTGCCGTCCACCGGGCAGACGAACTCCGCATGCGCGTACAGGCCGGGGATGTTCAGTACCGGCAGGATCGACACGGAACCTCGCACCAGATGCCGGGCGAAGTGCTCTTTTACCTGTAGCGCCGCTTCCATGGCATCGACTTCGTTGGGGTGCATACCGGCGATCAGCGCGATATGCGGCCCAGGTTGTTCGGCAACAATGTCGAAATAAGGCAGGTGCAGGTCCTTGAGCAGCGGCTGGCTGAAGTCCAACGTGCCCCAGCTCAGCAGGCCGTCCTTACCCTGCAGCCGTTTGGTCAGTGCGCTCATTGCGAATCTCGTCTGTCGGTGGACATTACCTTGCGATCACAGGGCGCAGCGCTGGTCAGCGGTGATGTCGGCAGGTGGCAGTTCGTTCTCGGTGTAGCCGTATTTCTGCAGGATCTTCAGCAGCTCGCCCGACGCCCTGAGTTTGGCCAGTTGCGCGTTGAATGCCTGAATGAACTCCGGATCGTTCTTCGGCAAGCCATAGGCGTGGTAATTCCAGGTCGGTTTGCCCTGGGCGTCGGGGATCTGCTCGTAGGGCAACGCGCGTTCGATGGCCGGGTTGTTGGCCTTTTTCAACAGGCTGATGATTTCCGCGTCGGGAAAATACACCACGTCGACACGATCGGCCTCAAGGGCGGCCAGCGCTTCGGTGTCCTTGTCGAACAACACGACGTTGGCGTTGGCGATACCGCTGTCCTTGGCTTCCTGCACCTGATTGCTACCCGGCTGTGTGGCCAGGCGCGCCTTGCCGTTCTGCGCAACGTCCTTGAGGCTGTGCAGCTTTAACGGGTTGCCTGCCTTGACGATAAATGCGCCGCCGGAGCGAGTCACCGGGTTGGAATAACCGATCACTTTGCAACGTTGCGGATTGATGAACAGGCCCGCACCGATGAGATCGAAGCGCTTGGCGGCCAAGCCCGGTACCAACGAGCCGAAATCTGTGATCGGCGTCTCGATGTGGGTGATGCCCAATGGCGCCAGCACCGCTTTGAGAACTTCAATGTTGGCACCGGTGACCTGACCATCGGTGCCGATGTAAGCGTAGGGTTGTTCATTGGCAATACCGGCGGTCAGTCCGCTGCTGCGGCCTTTCTCCAGCAGGCCCGCAACGGAGGACGCCGACCACAGGCCGGTCAGCAGGCACAAGGAACCGATCAGGGCGGGCAGGGACACAGAGGAAGTGCGTTTCATCACGTACGCTCGAAATCGTCGAAGAGGGTGGGAGAGGCGTTAGCAGCGGCGAAGTGCAGAAACAACTTGTCACATAAGCCGTATCACAATGAATCTAAAGGTATAAAAGCAATAAGCTAAATACCTTAATGGCATATCAATATGCCGATCGTGTTTCGCCATCGCTCAGTTCGATCCCGCAATCCTGAATGTCTTTCGCATAAACGCGGACGGATTTGCCGGGCATTGTTCCCCTGTCCACGCTCTGCGTTCATTTCTTAGACCGATTATTCATGGTGGTTATTAGGTAATAACCCAATGCCATATCCATAGCGTAAACATGTAGGCTTTCGGTGCGGATTTATCTGTCAAAACAGTCCTTCCATCGTTATTGCAGTCATTGCGTACGTCAGGCTGGTTTTCCGGGGCAAATCAGCACTGATTCCGTTTGCTAGGCTGTCAGCTTGCCCTGATCAGCGCGGGTTTTAGAATCGGCGCCACTGCTTCGCACACCCTTTGCCTCGCACGACTTTTCGCACTGACTTTTCGATAACGGAGTTTCGAACATGATGAACGCAATGCAGATGCCGATGAACAACACCATGCCGATGATGCCCATGATGGGCATGATGATGGCGACCATGAAGTGCGACATGATGGCCGACTGCATGATGATGACCCTCAGACCGGCTGCGGGCATGGACATGGCGATGTTCAAGAACAGCGCCGACATGATGGCCATGATGATGAAGTGCGGCATGCCGATGATGATGCACTGCGGCAACATGTCGATGATGTGCATGTCCGAAGACGGCATGAGCATGATGAAC
Organism: Pseudomonas sp. NPDC088444; assembly: GCF_044900175.1. Taxonomy (NCBI): domain Bacteria; kingdom Pseudomonadati; phylum Pseudomonadota; class Gammaproteobacteria; order Pseudomonadales; family Pseudomonadaceae; genus Pseudomonas; species Pseudomonas sp. NPDC088444. Next base: position 28,120 of record NZ_JBJDNK010000002.1, on the reverse strand, counting down.
ATGATGGCGGGCATGAACATGCCGATGATGATGCCGATGGGCATGCCGATGCCGATGATGAAGTGCATGATGGAATGCACCGTCGAGGCAGGCAGCATGACCTGCAAGATGATGCCGATGCCAGGCATGAGCATGGAAATGATGAACAACTGCTGCATGCTGATGATGAAAATGATGGTCGATTGCAGCATGCCGATGATGATGAGCTGCAACGGCATGCCGATGATGTGCTGCACCTGCTGATACGCTAGCCTGATTGAAAAAAGCCCGACGAATCGATTCGCCGGGCTTTTTTCAATTCAGGGCCGGGTAGGGTGGGGTTCAGTCCAGTCGCTCGGGATGGATAACCACCAGATAGGCGACAGCCTCGCTGTCGGCGGGGTTGCGATAGCGGTGAGGCTGGTCGGCGTAGAACAAAATGGAGTCACCGGTGGACAGCAGGTAGCGCTCCTCGTTGACACTGATTTCCAGCACGCCTTGTGCAACCACCAGATTCTCTTGAACCCCCGGCCCATGGGCGTCGGACACTTCTTCGCCCAGGGGCTTTACCCGAATCTCGTAAAACTCGGTCTGACGTGCCGTGTCGTAGGGAAACAGCGCTCGGCTGATGAAGTCGCCGCTGGCGCTGACCAGTTGCTTGCTCTGCCTGGCGGGCAGTAATGCGACCCCTTCAAAGGCACGGTTCTCCAGAAAGGCTGCCACTGACACCTTCAGCGCTTTGGCGATTTTGCACAGCACTTTGATCGACGGCACGCTGCGGCCCGACTCGATTTGGGCCAGCATCGCCCGGCTTACACCGGACGTACGGGCCAGCGCGTCCAGAGACAGGTAGCGTTTGGAGCGCAGACGTTGCAGGTTGATCGCGACCTGCTGGCCAATGGGGTCATGCTCGGAAAGGGGGCTGTCGATGGAGGTGGAAAGGTCGTTCTCGGCAGAGGCGGTGTCCAGGTAGTTCATGTCTCACGCCCAATGAATCTCGCGTGGATTGAGGACAGCTGGAGTTGAGTACATCGGCACGTTCATGCGGCTCAGGTACAGATTCCACATGACCTGTGCCATCAGGCGCGCCTGTCGGCGCTTGCGGGCCAGGGTCAGGTCAATCACGTTTTCAGAAGCAGGCATGGTTGAGTCTCGCTAGGCGGGTTCGAATGAGTCCACAGTAACCCGCCTTGCGATAGAACTATAAATACTTGATTGGCATTTATTAATTCCTTTATGGCCTATAAAAGCATGCTGTCAAGTGTCAAAAAACACCAGCGCACGCAGTTCGATGCTGCGCCGAGGTGGCGCGTCATCAGGTGTGTTCGGGTCGTCGAAAGCGGTGTGGGCACCGGCACGGGCGGCGATGTCGGTGCGTGAGTCATAGATCTTCAGCAACAGGGCTTCTTCCGGCCGCAACTGCGGGAAGTAGTACCAACGATGGTGTGGGTTGGCGCGCAGGGCAAAGGTCTCGCCGACCTTGTCGCGGTACACCAGATCGCTTGGGATGAAGTCCGCTGCATCAATGCTGCTGGCATCGCACACCGCCAGCGGGGTGGTGAACACCGGGCCGCCGATGGGGCGCCAGAGGTTGATGATCGCAAAGCGCTTACGCAGCCGCTGCTCGGCTTCCTCGGCCGGCAGGTGATCGCGCACCCGGCGAATGGCCGAGCGTTCAGTCTGGTCGTTGTGCACGTAACGCACGGGTTCGCGCAGGCCGTTGGCTTCGCGACCCGGTTCGTCGATGCGGATGGTGTGGTCAAAAATCACCGTTTTGATTGCGCCGGTGGCCTGGCGGATCAAGGCGTCGGCTTCGGCGTAATAACGCTCGCGCACCTGCTGTTCGTCCTGCAGGTCGCTGACCGCGCTGGGTTGTTCGATCCGCTGAAAACCCTGATCGTCCAACAACGGTGGCCGGGCCAGCAGGCGTGCATTGTGAATTTCCACGCGGGTCGGCTGCACCGTGCCGATGCGTTGCGGCAGGCCGTCTTCCCGTGGGTAGGCGTAGTTGACCGGGTGTGTACCGTCATCGAGCAGGTAATTGAGCTCTCCGGTCACGGCGTCGGGTGTGAGGTGTGGCTGATGAATACCCATGACAACTCCTTGCGGTGAGGCACGTCAGAAAGGTTCTTTGAAGGGGCGCAGATCCAGCTCCTGAGTCCAGGCGCTGCGAGGCTGGCGATGCAGATACCAATACGCGTCAGCGATGGCATCCAGGCCCAACAGGCCGTCTTCGCCAACCGTCTGGACGCGTTGCGGGGCATGCTGGCGTAGCCGTTCTCCGTTGATGCCGCCGTCGATCACCACATGGGCGACGTGCACGTTATGTGGGCCGAACTCACGGGCGAACGACTGGCTCAGCGAACGCAGCCCGGCCTTGGCGGCCGCAAAGGCGGTATACGGCGGCTTGCCGCGCAGTGAAGCGGTGGCACCGGTGAACAACAAGCTTCCGCCGTCGTTTTCCAGCAACAGGCGGGTGCTCTCCCGGGCAAACAGAAAACCACCGAGGGTCGAGGCGCGCCAGGTTTGCTCGAATAATTCCGCACTCAGGTCGAGGGCTGGGGCCGACACCGAATTGCCGACATTGAATACCGCGACATGCAACGGCCCAAGCGCCCGGACCTGCTGCACCGCAGCCAACAGATCGTGCTCGTTGCCTGCGTCGGCGACCACTGCGAAGGCCTCACCGCCCGCCTCACGAATGCTCGCCACCACGGCATCGAGTCGGTCCCGACTGCGGCCGGTGACCGCCACGCGATAACCGCCTTGAGCGAAGCGTCGGGCAATGGCTGCGCCCAGTCCCTGCACCGCACCGACACCATTGATCCAGGCCACTTGAAGAGCAGGTGAAGACATCGAGGTTTCCCCTTGGGATGCGCGATGCTTTCACTCTAACGTTATGAACCACGGTCCCAATAGAATTTCGAACGCTAACGATATAGCGCAGAAGGGCGCTGGTTTGAGCAAGTCCGTCTCAGTGAGCGACGGCGCTGACATCGATTTTTTTCGGCAGCAAGCGGTTCTCATAGAACAGATCCGCCGTCGCCTGTTGCGCCGCAACGATGGCAGGGCTGATGGGCTGGATCGGTGAGGCAGGGCGGCTGTCCATGTAGCGGGCGATGACTTCGGAAGGCAGCCCCATCGAGCGGGTCAGGACGTCCAGACTCGACTGGCGTTGGCTGCGGGTCAGTGCCTCGGCAGCAGACAGCTCTGCAAGCAGGGCAGGGATGAAGTCCGCGTATCGTGTGGCGTAAGCACGGCGTGCGGTGTAAATCGGACCGGACAAACCCAGCCCTTCGCCATTGGCCAGCAGGCGTGCATGGCCGCTCAGTTGTGCGAGCGCCGAGAACGGCTCCCAGATGGCCCAGGCATCGACGCTGCCCTGTTCGAACGCGGCGCGGGCATCAGCCGGGCTCAGGTACACCGGCTGAATATCGGTGTAGTTCAAGCCTGCGTGGTTCAGCGCTCGCAGGATCAGGTTATGGGAGCTGGAGCCTTTCTGAAACGCCACGCGCTTGCCTTTCAGGTCGGCCACTTTGTGCAGCGGGCTGTTTGCAGCGACCAAGATGGTTTCAGCCTCGGGCTTGGGTGGTTCAGCGCCGATGTACACCAGGTCCGCACCGGCGGCCTGAGCGAACAGCGGTGGAATATCGCCGGTGGAGCCGATGTCCAGCGCGCCGATGTTGAGGGCTTCAAGCATTTGCGGCCCGGCCGGGAATTCTATCCACTGCACGCGGGTGTCCGGAAAACGCTGTTCCAGCAGGTGGTTTTCCTTGGCCAGGACCAGCGCGATCGAGCCTTTCTGATAGCCGATACGCACCGTTTCCGGCGAGTCCGCCAGCGCTGTACCGGTCAGCCCCAAGGCCAGCAGGCCGGCCCACAACAGTTTGAGTGATTGCATGTCTTGCTCGCTTGATTGGCGGTGGCTTGATTGAGGCTAGGCATGGGCGAAGCGGTGTACGGGGCGTCGCAGGCCCAAGTGCTCGCGCAATGTGGTGCCGGAATACTCTCTGCGGAAAAGACCCCGGCGCTGTAACTCCGGGATCACGTGAGTGGCAACGTCTTCCAGACCACCTGGCAGGTGCGGCACCAGCACATTGAAGCCATCGGCCGCGTCTTGCTCGAACCAGGCTTGCCATTGATCGGCGATCTGCCGTGCGGTGCCGATCACGCTGAAATGCCCACGACCACCGGCAATACGGCGACCCAGTTCTGCCAAGGTCAGTTGCTCGTGCTGCGCCAGTTCGGTCAGCAATGCCTGACGACTCTGTTGACCGCTTTGGGTGAGCGGCAGGGGCGGTAGCGGCTCGTCTAGTGGGTAGCCGGACAGGTCGAAGTTTCCGAGCATGCGCCCGAGCAGCGCAACACCGACGTGCGGTTCGACCAGCGCCTGAAAGGCTTCGTACTTTTCCTGCGCCTGGGCTTCGCTGTCGCCGACCACGACGAACATGCCGGGCATGATTTTCAGGCTGTCCGGGTCTCGGCCAAAGGACGAGGCGCGTGCCTTGAGGTCGCGATAGAAGGCTTGCGCTGCACTCAGAGAAGGTTGTGCAGTGAACACCACTTCGGCGGTGCGCGCCGCCAGTTGCCGACCCGCTTCGGAGGAACCCGCCTGAACCACCACGGGCTGGCCCTGTGGCGAGCGGGCCACGTTCAGCGGCCCCTTGACCTGAAAGTGCTCACCCCGGTGATCAAGCACATGCAATCGGGTCGGGTCGTAATACTCGCCGCTGGCTTTGTTGCGCACGAAGGCGTCGTCCTGCCAACTGTCCCAGAGGCCGGTCACGACCTGATGAAACTCGGCGGCCCGGCTGTAGCGTTGGGCGTGTTCCAGATGCTCGTCGCGACCGAAATTCAGCGCTTCGGCGGCCGCGTCGGAGGTCACCAGATTCCACCCGGCGCGCCCCGCCGACAGATGATCCAGCGAGGCGAACTTGCGCGCGATGTGATACGGCTCGTTGTAGGTGGTCGTCGCCGTGATCACCAGACCGATGCGCTCGGTGACCGCGCTCAAGGCCGAGACCAGCGTCAACGGCTCGAAATGGTCCGAGCGCGCCATGCGGCTGGCGATATCGCCGGTGGCGGCGGCCACGCTGTCGGCAATGAACAGCATGTCGAACTTAGCGGCTTCCGCCACGGTTGCGAGATGCCGGTAGTGAGCAAAACTCAGCCCAGCATCGGACGGCACATCCGGGTGGCGCCAGGCTGCCACGTGGTGCCCGGTGGCCATCAGAAATGCGCCGAGCTTGATCTGGCGCGATACGTCGCTCATGAAAGCTCCTTGTCCTGTGGGAGTCGGGTCATCAGAAGTCCTTGCGCAGTTGCACGCCGAAGTAGCGTTCGTCGTCTCGGGGCACCGCGCGGTAGATGTAGCCCGAGCCGCTGGCCAGCAACGGTGAATAGGATTTGTCGGTGAGGTTCTTGGCCAGGAGGGCCACGCGCCAGCCGTTGCTGTAGTCGGCCAGCGCGACGCTGGCGTTCCAGATACCGTAAGCGCCTTGCTTGGTGTCCGGGTTCTGGCTGATGTCGTACTGCACTTCGCTTTGCCAGCTGTAGTCGGTGCCCAGTTCGATGTCCAGGCCGTTGTCCAGCGGAATGCTGTAATCGGCGCGTATGTAGCTTTTCCAGTCCGGCGAATAAGGCAGTGGCTTGCCGTTGACGTTGCACGACGCCGCAGCGCCCACTGGGCAACTGAACTCGTCGATACGGGCCTTGGTGTAGGCCAGCGCCCCCGAGACCTTGAACTGGCGCGTCACCTGCAACGCATAGTCAGCCTCGACGCCTTCGGTGCTGACACTGCCCGCGTTGATCAGCCGCGTTACCACCTGACCGGCCACGGTGTCGTAGAAGTTGGCTTGGTAGTTGTCGTATTCGCTATGAAAGATCGCCAGATTGGTGGTCAGGCGGTTGTCCCAGGCGCTGGCTTTGAGACCCACTTCCCAGTTGTTCGAGGTTTCCGGCTTAAGCGCGCCAGTGTCACGCGGTTGCATGTTGAAGAACACGTTGTACGCAGGGCCCTTGTAGCCGCGCGAATACGTCAGATACGCCATAACGCTGTCGCTGAGGTCGTATTGCACACCCAATCGTCCCGACCAGCCATCTTCGTCCACGGAACCGGAGCTGCTGGTCCCTGGCTGAATGCCGCTGACCGTGGTGGCAGACGTCGACACCCGGCGGTGATCGTATTCCAGGTCATCGTGGGTCCAGCGCAGACCGGCGATGCCACGAAACGCCGAGGTGAAATTGAGCGTGGTTTCACCGAACACCGCGTAGCTGTCGTTGGTGGTGCTGTAGTCGGCGATGCCGGTGTGGGTGGCCGTTGGCGTGACGAGCGTGCGGCGGTAGGTTTCTTCGTCCTTGCCGTGCATGTAAAACAGCCCGCCGACGTATTCGAGAAATTGGCCTTTGGGTGAGGCCAGACGCAGCTCCTGCGAGTATTGGTTGTAGTCCAGATCGCCTTTGTCTTCGGTGCCGGGGAACGCGGCGGTGATGTTCGCAAGACGATCGCCGTCCTGGTACTGCGTGTTGTTCCAGCCGCGCCAGGCGGTAATCGAGGTCAGCGTGTAATCGCCGAGGTTCCAGTCCAGTTGCGCGGACAAGCCCTTGTTGATGTCATCGACATGGCTGCGGTAATCGCTCACCAGATCGCGGTTGTCGCTGCTGGCGCGCACCGGCAGCAGGGCATTGGCGAAGGCCGGGGTCAGCGACTGGCTGATCACGCCGTTGGGCGTGTCGTCATGGGATTGCATGTAGTCGCCGATCAGCGTCAGCTTGACGTCATCGTTGGGTGTGAATTCCAGCTTGCCCCGTATCCCCTTGTGGTTGTAACCATTGACCTCCTGGCCGTTGGCCTTGTTGTGTACGTTGCCGTCGTAGGTGCCGAACAGGGTGGTCAACGAGCCTTTCAGCGTGTCGGGAATCAGGCTGCCGCCGATGCCGAAGCGGGTGCGGCTCTCGTTGCCGGTGTACCAGGACTGATCGATGTAGCCGTGGGTTTCCTCAGTCGGCTCCCGAGTGATGACGTTGAGTACGCCAGCCGAAGCATTCTTGCCGAACAGTGTCCCTTGGGGACCGCGCAGCACTTCGATACGTTCCAGATCCAGCAAGTCCAGCGTTGCCTGGCCGGGGCGACCGTAGACCACGCCATCTACCACGGTGGCGACCGTGGGTTCCACGCCGGGGGACGTTGAAATGGTGCCGACGCCGCGTACGAACAACGACGTATCCTTGTTCGACGCGCCAGTGCGAAAATTCAGCGTAGGCACTTGCTGGGCGATGGCTGCGACGCTGTTGCGGTTGTCGCGTTCGAGCTGTTCGCCGTCCACGACCGTGACCGCCACCGGGACTTTTTGCAGCGACTCCTCGCGCCGAGTGGCGGTCACCGTAACGGCCTGCAAGGTGGCCGTTCCGGTCGCGGAAGAGGGTGATTCGACACGGGTCGCAGGCTCTGTCGCCAGCACCGGAAATGCGCCGAGTGCCAATGCCGCGCCAACGGCCTGGGTAAGGCGGGTCGGCACACAGGATGAGGCACGTCGTGGGGTGAAAACAGCGGTGATACGGTTCCCTGATGTCTGCTGCATAGCGATGCTCACTGGAAAGATGAATGCCGGGCGCTACGCCTTCTCTGGGCGCTGCGCGCATGTTGCGTCAGGTGTCCGGTGCGGGTGGCATTCGCTCAAGCGAGTAGCTGACAAGGCACTTGGTTAGCGCTAACATCGCCAGTATTGTCAACTGACACATAGACCGTCCAATACTCAAAAATTAGCCTGTTATGCGTTTTGGTTTTTAAAAAGGGGATAAGCGTGACAGATGCAAAAGAACCTGCGCGCAAGCGCCGAAGTGCCGGACGCGTGACTCAGGCCGTGGTGGCCCGGCATGTCGGCGTGTCGATGATGACCATTTCGCGCTACTTCAATCAGCCAGAACTCGTCTCGGAAGATCATCGCCAGCGAATCGAACAGGCCGTGGCCGAGCTGGGCTACGTGCCCAATCTGGTGGCAGGCGGTCTGGCGTCGGCGCGGGGCAAGATCGTTGGCATGGTGGTGCCTAACATCTCGGGGCCCATTTTCGCGGACACCATTCAGGGCTTCAGCGATACCTTGAGTCGACACGGTCATCAGCTGTTGCTGGCGTCCAGTTATTTCTCTACTGAGCAGGAAGAAAGCGCGGTGCGTGCCTTCCTCGGCTGGTCACCGGCGGCGCTGGTGGTCACCAGCCATTTTCACAGCGCCGGAACCGAGCGCATGCTGACCGATGCCGATATCCCGGTGATCGAGACCTGGGATTATCAGCCTGACCGCACGCCAGTTCAGATCGGTTTTTCACATCATCAAGTGGGCGTCAGCGGCACACAGTGTTTGCATGAGCGTGGTTATCGCCGGATCGCCTTTGTACTCAACAGCGCGGCGGGTGACTTGAGCGCCGTCGAGCGCTGTGACGGTTATCGCGACACGATGCGGGCGCTTGGGCTGACGCCGCAGGTCTATACCCCGGCCGCAACCCTGGCGCCCTTCGAGGCGGGCAAACAGGCCATGACCGACCTGATGGCGCAGCCCGAGCCGCCTGATGCGATTTTCTTCGCCAACGACAACCTGGCCGCAGGTGGGCAGCTCGCTGCGCAGCGGGCCGGGCTGAGCATTCCCGGAGATTGCGCCATTCTCGGCTTCGGCGATTACCCGTTCGCGCACATGTTGCTGCCCAGCCTGAGCACGATCAAACCACCGGCACTGGAGATCGGTGTGTTGGCGGCTGAACGGGTGCTGCAGAGCCTGGGGGTGCTCCACTTCGAAGGCGAGCTGCAGCGTCTGAACCTGCTGGCGTGCAGCGTGGTCGTTCGCGAGAGCATCTGACGTGGCTGGATCAGGCACGGTGCAGTGACGTGGCGCCGGATCAGGCCCGCATGGGATCCGCTGCAAACTGTCATTGCTCCTTGCAAACGTCTCTTCCATGCCGAGACCCATCTGCGTGTAGACTTCTGCGCCTCCACGAGGATGCTTTAAGCGCCCTCCTTGATTGGTCATTTGTAGGACGAGTGTATGGATCTGCGTCAACTGGAAGCGTTCGCGGCGGCAATGTCGGCAGGCAGTGTCACAGCAGCGGGCAAGATGCTTGGCCGGTCTCAACCCTCCGTTACCCGGGCAATCCAGGAGCTGGAACAGGAGCTGGGCTTTGCCCTGTTCGAACGCAGCGGGCCGAAGGTCACCCCGACGCAAAAGGCATTCATGATGTATGGCGAGGTCGAAAGCGCCTTGCTGGGGATTCGCAACATTCGTCAACGGGCCAAGCTCATCACACACGAGGAGAATCACCACATCAAGCTGGTGGCGATTTCGGCGTTGGCGGCCGGGTTGCTGCCTGCTGCCCTGGCGCAACTACCTGAGCCGCTGCGTCCGCAGCACGTCCAGTTGCAGAGCATGTCGCCGGAAAACGTCGTACAGGCCGTACTGTCGAAAACCACGGATCTGGGGGCCGTGAGTCTGCCGCTTGAGCACCGCGGGCTGGAGATTCATTGGATCGGCGAGGCCCCCTGCGTGGCGGTGTTGCCGGCTGGCTCACCGCTGGCGGGCCATCAAGTGCTGTCCATGGAGGCGCTGGCACGCGAAACGTTGGTGACCATGGCCAATCCCTACCGCTTCCGGCGTCGCATCGACAAGGCGTTTGTCGATGCCGGGTGCGGCACGCCGCGCATGCTCGACACCAACACCTCTCTGATCGCCATGCAGATGGCCGGGGCGGGGCTCGGCATTGCGCTGATCGACCCATTTACTGCCAAAGGCGTGCCGGTCGAGGGGGTAGTGGTTCGCCCCATCAACAGCCACATCCCGTTCTTCTTCGGCCTGATCTCGGCCTTCGCCAGTCCACTGTCTGACGTGGCGCTAGCCTTGATCGAGGAGATTGCCCATGCGGCGAAGCGACTACTGCCGGAGATGGTGATGCACGAAGCCAGCGCCCACGATGCACTGCTGCAGAGCATCTACGCCGAATAGCGTACTGGCATTTTTTTATCAAATATTCTTTTAAAGAATATCAATATGCTTTTTTGCGCATTGCGAGAATAAAAAACGCCTTTTAGTATTCGATTTAAGCATTCAATGCCTTCATGAATTCATATTCTGTGGTTCTGGAACGCTTTTTGAAGTGATTTGAATCAAGGACCGGGCATTTGGCCCGATCGTCATGCCGAGTACCGAACATGTCCGAATCGTTTGCCCCCGCTGGCCTTGAAGTGCTGGAGGCGCGCCTGCGCCAGGATCTGGCCTGGCTCGACCTGCCTGCCAATCCGTGGGTCAAGCCGCGTCTCGATCAGGACGCGCCTGTGCTGGATGTGGCGATCATCGGAGGCGGCATGGCCGGTCTCGCCTTGGCGGCGGAGCTGCGTCATCTGGGCGTCGCGGCGGTGATTTTCGATCAGGCTCCCGCAGGTTTCGAAGGACCGTGGGCGACCACCGCCCGCATGGAAACCCTGCGCTCGCCCAAGCAACTGACAGGCCCTGCGCTGGGTTTGCCAGCGTTGACCTTTCGCGCCTGGTACGAAGCACAGTTCGGCGATAAGGGCTGGGCACAGCTGGACAAGATTCCGCGTCTGCAATGGGCTGACTACCTGCGCTGGTATCGCAAGGTACTGGCGCTGGATGTGCGCAATGAGCATTACGTGGCCCGTGTTGCGCCAAGGGCGGACGGCATCGTCGAGCTTGATGTAGAAACCGCCGGACAGACTCAGCGTCTGCTCGCCCGTCACGTGGTCCTCGCCACCGGGCGCGACGGGCTGGGCGGCCCATGGGTGCCGGACTTTGCCCATCAGGTGCCGCGTCACTTGTGGGCGCACTCGGCCGATGGGCTGCAGAACGAGTGGTTCGAAGGCAAGCGTGTCGCCGTGATCGGCGGAGGGGCTTCGGCCATGGACAGCGCCGCCACCGCACTGGAAGCAGGCGCCACGCGAGTCGACCTGCTAATTCGCCGCGCCGAGTTGCCACGCATCAACAAGGGCAAGGGCGCGGGCAATCCGGGCATGACTCATGGTTACTGGCGCCTGCCCGACGCGTGGAAATGGCGTATCCGCAATTACCTCAATACCCAGCAAGTGCCGCCGCCACGGGGCAGCACATTGCGTGTCTCGCGTTCGGGCAAGGCGCGGTTTCTGCTGAACAGCCCGGTGCTGTCGGTGCAGGAAAACCTCGCCGGTGGCCTGTTGCTGAACACACCTGACGCACAGATCGAGGCGGATTTTCTGGTGTTCGCCACAGGTTTTCGCACCGATTTTGCGCTGCGTCCGGAATTCGCGCCGTTCTCGGCGCAGATTCGGGTCTGGCGGGATCGCTTCGCGGCACCTGCTGGCGAAGCCGATGACGAACTGGCCGAGCTGCCGGATCTGGGCACCTGTTTCGAATTTCAGGAAAAGACCCCTGGCGTCTGCCCCGGACTGAACCACATCCACTGCTTCAGTTACCCGGCCGCCCTGAGTTATGGCGCGGTCTCCGGCGATATTCCGGCGATCAGCGAAGGCTCCAAGCGCTTGGCCCACGCACTGATCGGCCAGTTGTTCAACGAAGACATCGAGCAGCATTTCGAGGCCATGCGCAATTACGCCGATCCCGAACTGCTGGGTGACGAGTGGGTCGCCAGCCAGCCGACCGCTGAAGAGTTGCGTTCATGATGGGTTGGGCGGTGAGAAGGCTGAGCCAGTCACTGCTGGTCATTCTGCTGATGACGCTGGTGGTGTTCATCGGCCTGAATGCCATTGGGAACCCAATGGACATTCTGGTCGGCGAGGACCTCAACCAGGCCGAACGTCTTCAGGCTATCGCTCATCTGGGGCTGGACAAGCCGTTGTGGCAGCAATACCTGCTGTTTCTGCAAGGCGCGATGCACGGCAATCTCGGCCAGAGTTTCGTCTATCACGAAGACGCCATGCGCCTGATCCTGCAACGCCTTCCCGCGACCTTCGAGCTGGCCTTCAGCGCGCTTTTTCTGGCCGTTGTGATCGGCGTGCCGCTGGGCATGTTCGCCGGGACTTACCCTGACCACCCGCTGTCACGCGTGATGATGGCCGCCAGCATTGTCGGGTTTTCCCTGCCTGCGTTCTGGGTGGCGTTGATGATGATCATGCTGTTCTCGATCAAGCTCGGCTGGTTGCCGGCCAGCGGTCGCGGCGACACCCGCGAGTGGTTCGGTGTGCAATGGTCGTGGCTGACCCTCGACGGGCTGCAACATCTGCTGCTGCCTGCGTTGAATCTGGCTCTGTTCAAGATCTCGCTGGTGCTGCGCTTGACCCGCGCCGGTGTGCGCGAAGTGCTGCCCCAGGAATTCGTCAAGTTCGCCCGGGCCAAGGGCCTGTCACCGCTTCGGGTGATGTGCATGCACGTCATGCGCAACACCATGATTCCGGTGGTGACAGTGTTGGCGATGGAGCTGGGGTCGACCATTGCCTACGCCGTGGTCACTGAAAGCATCTTTTCCTGGCCGGGGGCGGGCAAGTTGATTCTGGACAGCATCAACACCCTGGACCGCCCGGTGGTGGTCGCGTATCTGATGGTGGTCGTAGTGATTTTCGTCGTGCTGAATCTGGTCGTTGACGGCCTGTATTACCTGCTTGACCCTCGCGTGCGTGTCGAGGCTTCCCGATGAATGCAGTCTCCAGACCTGTGCCACGCGACGCGCGCTTGCAGGCCCAGTCCCCGTGGCGTCGCGTCGCGGTAGAGTTTGTCAGTTCACCCACCGCGGTGGTCGGCCTGATTGCGCTGCTGATCATTGTGCTGGTCGCGGTGCTCGCGCCATGGATTGTGGTGCAGAACCCGTATGACCTGATGCAGCTCAACGTGCTGGATGCGCGTCTGGCGCCTGGCAGTGCCAACATGGACAGCGGCTACACCTATTGGCTCGGCACCGACGGGCAGGGCCGCGATCTGGTATCGGCGATCATGTACGGCCTGCGCATCAGCCTGTGGGTGGGCATCGGTTCGGCGCTGATCGCGGCGGTCATCGGCACGCTTCTCGGGCTGGTCTCGGCCTATGTCGGCGGCTGGGTCGACGCCTTGCTGATGCGTCTGGTGGACCTGCTGCTGTCTTTCCCGGTGATCCTCATGGCGCTGATGATTCTGGCGTGGCTGGGCAAGGGCGTCGGCAACGTCATGCTCACCCTGGTGCTGCTGGAGTGGGCCTATTACGCCCGCACGGCACGGGGGCAGGCGTTGACCGAAAGCCGCCGGGAGTACGTCGAGGCCGCACGCGGACAGGGTATCGGGCCGTGGCGCATCGTCGTCGGCCACATTCTGCCCAACTGCCTGCCGCCGTTGATCGTCATCGGCGCGTTGCAGATCGCCCGGGCCATCACCCTTGAAGCGACATTGTCGTTCCTCGGCCTTGGCGTGCCGGTCACCGAACCCTCTCTGGGGCTGCTGATCGCCAACGGCTTTCAATACATGCTCAGCAACGAATACTGGATCAGCCTGTTTCCCGGGTTGGCGCTGCTGATCACCATCGTCGCGATCAACCTGGTCGGCGACCGTCTGCGTGACGTTCTGAACCCGAGGTTGCAGCGATGAGCCTGCCTGAATCGTCCGCCGTGGCGGCCCCGACCCTCGAAGTGCTCAATTTGTGTACCTCCTTCCACACCCGCGCAGGCGTGCTGCCAGCGGTGCGTGATGTGTCGTTGCGCGTGCAGCCCGGTCGTGTGTTGGGGCTGGTGGGGGAGTCCGGGTCGGGCAAGTCGGTGACCGGGTTCTCGATTCTGGGGCTGGTCGATGCGCCAGGCCGAATCAGTGGTGGTCAGGTGCTGTTCAAGGGGCGCGACCTCACCGGGCTTTCGCCCGCGCAGTTGCGTGACCTGCAAGGTAATCGGATCGCGATGATTTTTCAGGACCCGATGATGACCCTCAACCCGGTGCTACGGGTCGATACACAAATGATCGAAGCCGTGCGCGCCCATCGTTCGCTGAGCAAGCGCGACGCCCGCGAGCACGCTGCACGCACCCTGGCGCTGATGGGCATTCCCAGCCCGGAAGAACGCCTGCGTGCCTACCCGCATCAATTGTCGGGCGGCATGCGTCAGCGCGTGGCGATCGCCATTGCCTTGCTGCATTCGCCCGACCTGATCATCGCCGACGAGCCGACCACCGCGCTCGACGTGACCATTCAGGCGCAGATTCTCAGTGAAGTGCAGAAACTGGTGCGTGAGCACGGCACCTCGCTGATCTGGATCACCCACGACCTGTCCGTGGTCGCTGGTCTGGCCGATGATGTGGCGGTGATGTACGCCGGGCGCATCGTCGAGCAGGGGGCGGTGGATGATGTGCTCGACCGCCCGCAACACCCTTACACCCAGGGCCTGATCGACAGCCTGCCAAGCCGCAACCATCGTGGCCAGCGCTTGCGACAGATCCCCGGCATGGCGCCGGACTTGTTGTCGATGCCTGCCGGTTGCGCGTTCGCCGCCCGTTGCTCGCGTGCCTCGCACCGGTGCGCAGAGGAGCCGCCGCTGCGCGATGTCGCCCCCGGCCAGATCGTTCGTTGTTTTCATCCGGGAGCCGCCGATGCGCAGTGAACAGATCCCGCTGATCGAGTTGAATCAGGTCAGCAAGACCTTTGGCAAACCGCTCCCCGACCACTCGGTTCAGCGCCTGCTGCAACGCCTGCAACTGAGCCGCACCAAGCCGGTGACCCACGCGGTCGATCGTGTCGATCTGCGCATTCATCGTGGTGAAGTGGTCGGACTGGTGGGCGAGTCCGGCTGCGGCAAGTCGACCCTGGGGCGCATGGTCGCCGGGCTGTTGCCGGTGTCCTCGGGCACGGCGTCGGTGAACGGCAAATCCCTCGACTCGCTGACGGCCGAGGAACGCCATGCAGTGCGTCTCAAAGTCCAAATGATCTTCCAGGACCCGTCGTCCAGCCTCAACCCGCGTCTGCGGGTCGACCGGATTGTCGGCGAAGGCGCTCTGTTGCATGGCCTGACCGACAAGGCCGGTTTCGACGATTACGTCAGCGCGCAGTTGCAACGGGCCGGACTCAGCCCGCAGTTTCGTCAGCGTTATCCGCACCAGTTCAGTGGCGGCCAGCGTCAGCGCATCGGCATCGCCCGTGCGTTGGCCGTGCAGCCTGAGCTTTTGGTCTGCGATGAATCGGTGGCGGCGCTGGACGTGTCGATTCAGGCGCAGATTCTCAACCTGTTCATGGATCTGCGCGACGAGCTGAACCTGACGTACCTGTTCATCAGTCACGACCTGGGGGTGGTCGAGCATCTGTGCGACCGCGTGGTGGTGATGTACCTGGGTCGTGTGGTCGAGAGCGCGTCGGTAGACGACCTGTTCGTCCGGGCAAACCATCCCTACACCCAGGCGCTATTGGCTCAGATTCCGCGTTTCGATGTTCGCAATACCCGATATGACGCGATCAAAGGGGAAATCCCCAGCCCGCTGAACCCGCCCGCCGGGTGTCATTTCCACCCTCGCTGCCCGCACGCTACAGCACGCTGCCGCGAAGACGTTCCAGTGCTC
The DNA here is from genome assembly GCF_044900175.1 of Pseudomonas sp. NPDC088444. Classification (NCBI taxonomy): domain Bacteria; kingdom Pseudomonadati; phylum Pseudomonadota; class Gammaproteobacteria; order Pseudomonadales; family Pseudomonadaceae; genus Pseudomonas; species Pseudomonas sp. NPDC088444. Next base: position 12,653 of record NZ_JBJDNK010000002.1, on the reverse strand, counting down.
AGGGAGGTTTCGCCGAACCACCTGAGTGCGTGTCACCTCAACGACCCGTCATGAGCGAGCACTTGAATGCTCGCCGTGTCCATTGCCATTGCGTACAAGGATTTCTTCATGCAACCACGTGTTCGTACACTGATCGCCTCGGCGCTGATCCTGGCGGCTGGCAGCGTTTCGGCGCAGTCGCTGCGCATCGGTTACGCCGATCCGGTGTCGTCTCTCGACCCGCAACTCAATAACTATGCCGGTGACCGTTCGGTGGCGCTGCACGCCTTCGAATCGCTGGTCAACCGTCACGACGACAAGACCCTGCCGGGCCTGGCGAAAAGCTGGAAAGTGCTGGATGACACCACTTGGCAGTTCGACCTGCGCGATGATGTGAAATGGCAGGACGGCACGCCGCTGACCGCCGATGACTTCGTGTTCTCCTTCGAACGGGCGCGCAACGTGCCGGGCAGCGTGGCGTCTTACGCCGGTGCCACGCGCACGGTGGAGTCGGTGAAGGCCAAAGATGATCACACCCTGATCATCAAAACCAAAACGCCGAACGCCAACCTGCTGCCTGACGTGGATTCGATCTACATCGTCAGCCGTCATGCCGGTGCCAGTGCCAGTAGTGCCGACTACAACTCGGGCAAGGCACTGATCGGCACCGGGCCGTATCGTTTCGTGTCCTACGTGCCGGGTGACCGCACGATCTTCGAACGCAACGACAGCTACTGGGGCGCCAGACCGACCTGGGACAAAGTGGATTTCCGCTTCATCGCCAACGCCGCCAACCGCACGGCGGCACTGCTGGCGGGCGATGTGGACGTGATCGACAAGGTCTCGCCCACCGATGTCGAACGCTTGCGCAAGACGGCAGGTGTCAACGTGTTCGCCTATCAGGGTTTGCGCGCGCTGATCATCCAGCCAAGTTTCCGCGAAGGCCCGAACGAATACATTCGCGACAATGCGGGCAAGCCACTGGTCGAAAACCCGCTGCGTGACGTGCGTGTGCGCAAGGCGCTGTCGCTGGCGATCAACCGTCAGGCCATCGACGAGCGCATCATGCAAGGCACCGTGACCGAGGCCAATCAGTGGATGCCCGCCAACACCTTCGGCTACAACCCGGACGTGAAGAACATTCCATACGACCCGAAACAGGCCAAGGAGCTGTTGGCGCAAGCGGGTTTTCCCGAGGGCTTTCAGCTGACCGCTCACGTGCCGGGCGACCGCTACCCGCAGGCACCCGAGGCAATGCAGGCGGTGGCGCAGTTCTGGTCGCGGATCGGCGTCAAGGTCCAGCTGGAAGTGCTGCCGTGGGCCGTGTACGCCGGTAAAGCCAATAAGAACGAACTGGCAATCAGCGTGATCGCCTGGGGCAACGGCACCGGCGAAGCGGCGTACGCACTGACCAACATCCTGACCACGGTCGACAGCAGTAAAGGGCAGGGTGCTTCCAATTGGGGTCACTACAGTAACCCGCTGGTGGACAAGGCTCTGATCGACTCCACCGCTGAATTCGACGACGCCAAGCGCCGCAAGATCCTTCAGGACTCGGTGAAAGTCGTCAGCGATGACGTCGGCATCATCCCGTTGTTCCACTACCAGAACATCTGGGCGGCGCGCAAAGGGCTGAAGGTCGAGCCGCTGGTCAGTGACCGAACGGCCGCCCTTATGGTCACCGAACAACCGTGAACCCGCGGTCATCCCGCATGGGCCACAGCCGATGCGGGATGGCTTCCATAGACTTCAGGAATTGCCATGTCCTCGACTTCTCCGATCGCTGTCACTGCCGATGTGCTCGACAGCCTGCTTGATATCCAGCCTGGCTCTGCGCTACACGGCGTGCGCCATGCCCGTGACAAAGTCGCCCTGGCGACTCAGAGCAGCCATAACCTGTTCTTCGCCCAGGATTTGGGGATTGACCTGTCACTGACCGAACGCCTGTGGGTGGCATACTTCGCTGCCCGTCTGACGCCGCAAGCCACGCTTTGCGCGTATTACCTGAAGGCTCTGCAAGCGCAGGGTATCGACTCCGATGGGCTGGCGTTGATCGATGCCGGAAAGCTGGATGAACTCAACGATGGCCGTCTGGCGGCGATCCTGCGCTTCACCAGGACGCTGATCGAGTCTCCGGTCCATGGTGATCGGGCTGCGTTGCAGGCCTTGCAGCAACAGGGGCTTAGTACCGGGGAAATTGTGGTGCTGGCGCAACTGATCGCCTTTCTTTCCTATCAGGTTCGACTGGCCGCCGGCCTTTCAGCCTTGTCGGCCACAGGAGCCGCGTGATGAGCGAAACCATTCGCAGCAACGGATTCACCAACGAGGTGCTGGGCTGGAAAGCCTGGTTGCCGACGCTTGACCTTGAAACCGCAACCCCTGAGCAGATCGCGGTGCTCGAAGAGAGTCATCCGCAAGCCAAGACCTCTGACTACTACCTGACCCTGGGACATCACCCGGACATCCTGCGTCAGCGTTCCCAGGCCTTCAACGCCATCATGTATGCACCCGGCGGGCTTCCGCGCAGCGAGCGCGAACTGGCGAGCACGGTGGTGTCGCGGATCAATAAGTGCGTGTACTGCGCCTCGGTCCACGCCCAGCGCTTCGAACAGTTGGCCAAACGCAACGATGTCATCCGGGAGATTTTTGCCGATCCGGCGACAGCCGGGACCAGCGAACGGGAAAAGGCCATCGTGCAATTCTCCATCGAGCTGACGCTGGCCCCCGCAGAAATCGGTACCCGTCACATACAGGCGCTCCGCGAGCACGGGCTGAATGACGGACAGATCCTCGATCTGATTCACGCGATTTCCATTTTTGCCTGGGCCAATCGGCTGATGCTCAACCTGGGCGAGCCGGTATTTGCGTTCGAACGGGAGTGAATGGAAGTGCGAGCGCTGATTGACCGGTGCCTGCCGTCGGCGCTAGCGCGTTATCCAATCAAAGGTGACACCTGACTTACCTACAGGACGTTTTTCAGAATGGATAGCCTCGTTCCTCTGAGCTTCGAACCCATCGACCTCGACGCCCACGCCAAGGTCTGCGTTCGTTTCGCCCTTGATCTGCACATTCTCGGTTTTGGCTCGACCGAGGGCTTCCATGAGGCGGATGGCAAAGGGTCTGAGCGTCATATCGCTCATCCATGCACGCGGGCAGCATCGTGGCCGGGCTGTCTGGTACATGTCTGGCAGGGCGGCAGGATCAACGCTGACCCCGTCCCGCCAGAATGGCGTCCGCCGCTTCGACAAAACCCCTGCCGCCTGGGCCTGCGCTGATCCAGGCAGGCGATGTGGATAACTGATCGATGCATTCAGCGACGGTGCTGACACCGAGTCAGTGGAATGGGAGTGCTGTCTGCAGTGGTCGACAGTGGAAGTTTCGTCAATGCGGCGCGTGCGCTGGACATGACCCAGTCAGGCGTCAGCAGAGCAGTCGACCGGCTTGAGGCAAGGCTCGGTATCCGCCTATTTGACAGAACGACCCGGTCAGTCACGCTCACGGCTGAAGGTCGCCAACTCTACGAAGAGATAGCGCCATTGCTTGCCGCACTTGAAGGGGCGGCGACGATGGCATCGGGCAGTGCTACTGCAGTGCGGGGCGACTCAGGGTGAATGTTGATCCGTATTTCTCCAGAGTGATCCTGGCCGGCTCTTGGGAGCTTCATGGAAACCTACCCTGAAATCGAGCTGGATCTCGTCACTCGGGAACAATTGGGCGACTTGGTGGCAGAGGGAGTCGATCTGGCTGTGCGGTTCGGCGAGCAAAGAGGGGCAGGGCGTCGCTCAGGTGTTGGAACTCGGCGTAGAGGCTGCGCTGCGAGAAGGACGCCTCATCGAACTTTTCGCCGATTGGCCAGATGAATATTTCCCGCTATACGCGCTCTATCCTTCGCGGCACCTGCCCCGGCAAAAGTACGTGCATTCCTGGAGTTCGTTGTCGGCATCAGCCAATAACAAAAGTCTCGAGCAAACTCGTATAGGGCTTGATTCGGCCTGTTATGTCGGCCAGGCCCAGCTTATCGGCGGTGGGGAGATCCATCAGCGACAGATCAAGGGCTGGAAAGGTCTCGGCGGAGTCCCTATCAAATTCGCTCATCACAGTGCTCCGATCCGATCCAGGGCCTGTTTCAGATCCGCACCTTGAAGCGTTTTCAGATCCAGGGTGAAGAACGCGGAGAATCGCCTCTTGATGTGTTCAACCGTCGCGTCGAATGCGGCCTGACTATCTTCATCAGTGCCGTTTACCTCGGACGGGTCGGACAGCCCCCAATGACTTTTGATTGCTGGGCCGAAATACACCGGACAAGGCTCGCCGGCGGCCTTGTCGCACACAGTGATGACGACATCAGGTGGTGTGTCTGCGAAGGCTTGCGAGCCTTTGCTGTACAGGTCGGACGTGTCGATTCCCAATCCTTGCAGAGTGCTCACCGCACGCGGATTGAGCGTGCCGCTGGGGAAGCTGCCCGAACTGATGGCTGTGAATCCGTCCGGGGCTAGATGATTGAATAGCCCCTCGGACAAGACGCTACGGCAGCTATTGGCCGTACACATGAACAGGATTTTCATAAACTGACTCCTACGTGCTGATGCTCAACCCCACCCACACTATTGCGCCACGACGGAAACTGCGAGGATGGCAACCAATCCTGTAGGCACTCTGTTTTCCAGTCGAACTGCACCGCTGAGGCGTACTGCGACGGTCTTCACGATGGCAAGACCGAGCCCGACCCCGTGGTCGTTACCTTTGCTGTAGAAGCGCTCGAAAAGCCGTTCACGATCAGACTCACTGATGCCGGGCCCTTGATCCTCGACGCTCAATTCAAAACCGTCGTTTTTAACAGCCAGGATGACGTTGATTTGGCCGTTTGCTGGCGAGAAATTCACCGCATTCGTAATCAGGTTCTGTAGCGCGATATCGATCGCCGCGAAGTCAGTGTCCAGCAGATGCGTCTGCTCGTTGCACTCGAAAGACAGTTCCACACCTCGGCTCAAGACCCAGGGTGTCAACTGCGCAAGGCTTTCGCGTACGGAAGCCACAAGATCTCCAAGCTGCGTCTTGATCGGGCTAGTACCGGGTTCGAGCCGGGCAATCGTCAGCAGTTGATTGACTAATCTTGTCGTTCGATCAACGCCCACGACGAGGTAGTTCAGTGACTCCCGTCGTTGCGCGTCGTTTTGTGCCTCTAGAACGTTTTGAGCATGTACTCGAAGCACCGCAAGTGGCGTGCGCATCTCGTGGGCTGCATCGGCGATGAAACGCCGTTCGCGGCTCAGCACTTCCTGAATCTGCCCCAGCAGCCGGTTCAGGGCTGCTTGCATCGGTTCGAGTTCGCTGGGCAATGGCGCCAGTTGCAAGGGCTCAAGTGAGCCTGGATGGCGCCCCCGCAACGTGGCGGCCAGATCCGCCAACGGCTTTAAACCCCACCCAATGGCCAGCCAGATGGCGGCCATCAACAACAGGCTTCCGATAAGATTGGGAAGTACGGTATGGCGCACGATGCGATTGACCAGATCGGAGCGCACATCATCGCGCTCGCCCACCCAGATCAGCAGGTTATGCGTCTCGTCCTTGAGCACAAAGGTGCGCCACTGATGTTTTCCCAGATCATTGATATCGCTGAACCCGGTATAGGTCGGCGCACGCGTCAGGGTTGGCGCGCTGGGGGTGTGCACCAGCAGGTTGCCGTGTAGATCCCACACCTGAAAGGCGATCTTGCTTTCGTATGGATGGCCATCGACCTTGGGGTCTGCCTGGCTCAAGGCCTGGTTGAACGCCTGATACAGCTGGGCGTGCTCCTGACGCGCCAGTGGCATGCGCATCACCCCTTGCAGTAACCGGGCGTTGGTGGCGAGTTGCGCGTCGTAGACCTCGGCGATCTCGTGGTTGCTGTCATGGACATTGGTCAGCGTCAGGATCGTCAGCCCGATGAGTACCAGGCCAATGATGAGCGTCAGGGTGCGACGACGTATCGAGGTCAAAGGCGATCCTCCACCAAATAGCCGACGCCTCTGACGGTGCGAATCAGTTCACTGGAAAACTTCTTGCGCAGGTGATGAATGTGCACCTCCAGGGTGTTGCTGTCCGCTTCTTCGTTCCAACCGTAAAGCAACTGTGTCAGGCGCTCGCGAGTCATTACACGGCCGGGAGGGGACAGCAGCTCATGCAGTAGCTGGTATTCCTTAGGGGTGAGAGAAACGGGCGCTGCGTGATAGCTCACTTGCTGCGTCGCAGGGTCGAGCCGGATGCCGGCATGCTCGATCGCCACCTGTGCGCGCCCGGCGCTGCGTCGCAGCAGAGCGCGCAGCCGCGCCTTGAGTTCACTGAGGTCGAAGGGCTTGATCAAGTAATCGTCAGCACCCGCATCGAGGCCGGCGATGCGATCCTCGGTGGCATCCCGCGCGGTGAGAATCAACACAGGCAGAGCAGTACCGCTCTCTCGCAGACGCCGTAGCACCGACAGCCCATCAAGCCTGGGCAGGCCCAAGTCAAGTATCGCCAGATCGAACCCTTCGCTGAGCAGCGCATGCAGCGCACTGCTGCCGTCTTTCACCCAATCGACGGTGTAACCCTCTCGACTCAACGCCTGATATATCCCTTCACCCAGCGCAACATCATCTTCGATCAACAGCAGACGCATGCAAGCTCCGTCATTTCAGTTTCTTGTTCACGTCGACCAGCAGCAGCTGGATATCCTTGCGTCGGCCACTGTCGGCCAACTCCCGACCCGGGCGGGGGGGCGCTTGCAGGGCTTTCTCCAACGCCTTCTTCGCTTGAGCATAGTGCCCCTGGCGGAAAAGATGATCGCCCCAGAAGTACAGCGGGTCGATACCGTCGGGATTGATTTTCAACGCCTGCTCCAACAGGTCTTGAGCCTTGTCCGCGTCGCCAAATCCGATGGGCCAGCCGGGCACTCGATCATACAAGGCCGCTAGGCTCGCATACGCGGAGCCTTGCAGCGCCGACGGATCCAGCGACAACGCCTTTTCCAGATCAGCCTTGGCCTGCTTGACCTTGCTCAACGCGCCGAGCCCAGCTTGGGCACCGGCCCAACTACTGGTGACGATACCTGACCAGATCCAGGCCTCGGCAGCCATGGGGCGCTCCTGCTTGAACCGTGCTGACTGGGAGGCCAGCTTTTCGAACGCGGCGACACGCTGGTCTTCAGGCAACTGGTACTGGATGTGTGCCCATTCCTGTTGAATGGACGCCAGGCGCTGTTGGTCCGGCGCATCTAGCGCCCAAGCAGGCACGATGAACAACGAGAGCAGGGTGATGATCAGGGCTTTCATCGTTTGGGTTTCTCTTCAAAAGGCGTGCTGCTCAGCCGACGAATCAGCGGCAGGTGCTTGCGCAGGGAGCGGTCAACCAAGGCGGGAAGCAGACCATTGAGACGCACGAAAAAACGTTCCGGCCAGCCCAGGTAGAGTTCGCGTAGATTGCCAGCGATCGCGCTGACAACGGCGGCAGCAACGGTCTGAGGGTCGTCCTCATGGCTTTTTAGGGCCGTATTCAAGGCGCGCGCCGCTGGGCCGTTCATCGAGGTGCGGGTCGCACGCGGGGCGACGTACAGCACACCGACTCGCGTATCCGCCAACTCTCGACGCAAGGCTTCGGAGAATCCACGCAGGGCAAACTTACTGGCGCAGTAAGTGGCGTAGCCGGCGTAACCGATCGAACCAAAGGTCGAGCCGACGTTGACGATCATGGCGCGTTCGACACGGCGTAACAGCGGCAGCATCAGGCCGGTAAGCAGGATCGGCGCATGCACATTGATGTTGAGCATCGCGTCGATCTCTCTGGCAGGGAGTTGCTCCAGCATCGCGAAGTGATTGACCCCCGCTGCATTGATCAGCAGGTTGATGCCCTCCATAGCCTGAGCTGTCATCAGGGCATGCTGACGACCGTCATGAGTCGTCAGGTCGGCTTTGACCCAGTGCAACAAGTGCGGGTACTGCTTCTGCAACGGTAGCAAGGGCTCCTGATGCCTGGACACCGCCAGCACCTCGGCGCCGTGGCTGCACAAGGCTTCGGCAATGGCGAGGCCGATTCCGCCGCTGGCTCCGGTCAATACGACACGGGCTTCAGACAGACGCATGAATAGATTCCCTCTCAGGTTCGACGAGCACGGCAGGGAGTTGCCGGAACATGTCGGTGTACAGCGCGTACACCATCTTCGACGCTTTGATCACCGCTGCCTGATCTTGCGGATCGTTCAGACGATCCATCAATTTGCGGTAGGTTTCCATGTGCTCGACGTCAAGGCTGCCGTGGGAACTGAGGTAACTGAAAGCAGTGGCAGGCAAGCCAAGCCGTTGTTGGATGCTACCCGCCGCATGAGTCGCCAAGGCGATGCTGGTGCCTTCCAGGACATTCACCATGCCGAACAGACCCACGGGATTGCCCCGGGCAATCAAGTCATAGAGGTAGGCGACCATCAACTCGATGGGCTGGCCCGGCGTGCCGTTGCGTACCGCGTCAGCGTCAGCACCGCAGGCGCGCAGGTCGTTGAGAATCCATTGCTCGTGACCGTACTCATCTTCGATGTATTCGCACACAGCACCGCGTAGCCATTCCAGCCGCGAGGGCAGGCGAGCGCCGCAGGCCATCATCAAGGGCACGGTATGGCGTACGTGGTAATAGGCCTGTGTCAGGAAGGCGGTATAGCTCTCCAGCGTCACTTGCCCAAACAGCGCATGATGAATCACCGGCAGATTGAACAGTGCCTCGCGTTCAGTGCACGTGGCGGCTTGTAGCGTCTCGAAAAAACTCATGATGAATGATCCTCGGCTCGTGCGGGCTCGGTAAAAAGATGGTGGTAGTGCGCCAGAATGGCTTCCCGCTTGGGACGACCATTGGCGGTCGCCATGTCATTACCTGGGCTGAACGGCTGCCCTAGCCGTGTCCAGCCATGGACGCGTGCATAGTCGGGTAGCCCTTCATTGGCCATGGCGACGGTTTCGGCGATTTGCAGGTCAGTGGTTTCAGGACGCAGCGGCCAGATCAGCGCATGGTTGTGGGTCATCGCTTCTCCGTATACGAACGCCTGACCAATATGGCCGCGCTGGGTCAGCTCGGCCTCTACCCATTCAGGGCTGACGTTTCGGCCGAAGCTGGTGACGAACTGAGCCTTCTTGCGGCCGTGAAGATGGAGGAACCCATCGGCGTCCCATTCCCCCAAATCACCGCTTGGCCACCACTGAGGAACGGGCTGCGTATCGCCGAGGTATCCCAGCATGCCGGAGCATGCAATCAAGACTTCGCCGTCTTCAGCCAGACGCAACCGGACATGTGGCAATGGCTTGCCGACACTGCCCGGACGATGTGCCCCAGGGCGATTGAGTGCGACAACCGACGCGCATTCGGAGAGCCCGTAGCCCTCGTAAACGGGAATGCCTGCGGAGGCGGCACGCATCAGCAGCTCATGGCTGACCTTTGCGCCTCCTACTGCAACGAAGCGCAACTCGCCGCCGTCGAACGCGCCGATCTCACAGGCCTTGACCAACAGCAGGAGGAGTTGCGGCACGAGAATCATGCTCTCAGGATGGCGGAGCTTCAGGCTAGATAGAAGCTTCGGCAGATCCACGCCACTGGCGCCGTGAATGCCCAGCGTCCGCTGGCTGGGCAAACTGATCAAGGCACCGGCGTAGAGCGCAGCGTAGCAGCCGATGTTTTCCAGCAGAATGGCCAACGGTAATAGTGAGATATGGTGACGAGGTTCCTGCGATTCACTGGCCAGTTGCAGTTCTCGCGCGACGGACAGCACGCTGTCGGCGCTCAGGCACACGCCTTTTGGTGTGCCGGTGGTACCGGAGGTGAAAGTCAGCTTCGCCGTGCCCGGCGGGAGCGGCGAGGGCTCAGCCGCAGGCCTGACCCAGAAACCATCACGGCATTGAAAACCCGCTTGCGCCATTTCTGCCCCATGGTCGGCGCCGCCGATGACCACGTCGGCCTGACTCTGTGCAAGGCAATGAAGGCGCTGAGCGGCGGTGAAGAAGGGCGGTAGAGCAAGGCAGGCCAGCTCCTCAAACAGAATCGCCAGATCCCAGATCATCATGTCAGGCCCGTTTTCCAGCGAGACTGCGACCACCTTGGCATCCAGGTCGCGCAGTCTCTGCTGGCGCATCCGAATCTCGGCATCCAGTTCGGCGTAGTCGAGCTTGAGGTCATCGCCCCAAAGGGCATAGGCGTTTGGCTGATGGGTCGCCAGCTCTGCGATCCGCTGACGGAAAGCGCTGAGTTCAGGCGACATGGCAACTGCGCTCCAAGGTCAGTGGCAGGCCAAACCGCTCGAACACACCGCTGTGGCTCAAATGCAAGAAGCCGGAACGTATGTCCCCCACATGCACGCTGGGCTGGGTGTCGTAGTAATTGCCCCAGGCATGGCGATCATCCCCCAGCCGCATCGGGTCGGCAGCGCACAACATGACAGGGCGCAGACCCAAGCGATTGAATCTGTTGACCAGCCCGGCATTACCTGTAAACGCTACCCATTCCAGGCCGCCCATCGCGAGTAACCAGGTGACGGTGATGATGCTGAGCCTGGCACTGCCCAGGTTGCTTGCGGCCAGGTTGCCGACCTCGACGATACCCTGGCGATCGACTGGCCGTGCCGCCTGCGCCTCGATGGCTCGCTCGATCGGCTCGTCCAGATATTGTTCCAGGAACAAAGAGCCTGAGGTCGCCGTGCGTACCCCTGCGACTGCACACAGGCTACCTGCGCCATCGTTCAGGCCGAACAGCTCAGGCATGAACTGACGGATCTCTGCGTCGTGGGCTTTTCGAAAGCGCTGCTGGATAAAGGCTTCGAAACTTTCGCGCCGCGGCTCTTGTGCCAAGGCACGGTGGAGTGAGAGAGCGGGGGCTTCAGCGGTGCCGAAGCTCAATGGTAGACAAATGTTCCAGTCCAGACCCTGCATGGGCGAGGCTCCTCCCCAGTGGTGAATGGTGGGGAGTATCGGTGCCGATTCTTAACGAAGTCTGAAGGTGAGAAAAAAGGGAGCAGGCCGCATTCTTCAGATTGCGTTAAGACAACTGCCGCACAGTCCGATCGCCGCTACGGCCTGTTCATCCTCTTCTTGAAAGCGAGCCCCGACATGACGTCATCAACACCGCGTTACGCCAACCTCTCCATGTATCTGCATTGGCTGATGCTTGCGCTGTTCGTCGGCGTCTATGCCTGCATCGAACTCAAAGGCCTGTCTCCACGTGGGAGCACGTTGCGCTCTGCACTCCTGGGGTTGCACGGCCTGTTTGGCCTATCAATCTTTGCGCTGGTCTGGATTCGCTTGCTCGGGCGCTTGGTATATAAGGCACCCGCGATCCGCACTGACTCTCAAAGCGCCTGTCGATGCGCCCTCAAGCTATAGGTACTGCTTATAGAAAGTATTGCATCTCGGTCTTGGACGTTATAGCTGGCGAAGCTCAATATGGCTCCAACAGCAAACGACACCGAGACCGACACCATGAAAGCATTGATCGAAGGCATCCTGAAGTTTCAGAAAGAAGCGTTTCCACAACGCACTGATCTGTTCAAACACCTGTCCACCACGCAAAACCCCGGGACGTTGTTCATCACTTGCTCGGACAGCCGGGTCATCCCCGAAATGCTGACTCAGCAGGAGCCCGGTGAACTGTTCGTAATTCGCAACGCAGGCAACATCGTTCCCAGCTACGGCCCTGAGCCAGGCGGTGTTTCGGCAACGGTGGAGTACGCAGTGGCGGTACTCGGTGTGACAGACATCGTGATTTGCGGCCATTCCGACTGCGGCGCCATGACTGCAATCTCCCAGTGCAAATGCCTGGATCATCTGCCGGCGGTTGCCAGCTGGTTGCGTCACGCTGACTCAGCCAAGGTCATCAACCAGGGGCGTACACACCTGACGCCGGCTCATAAACTGAGCTCGATGGTCCGCGAAAACGTCGCCGCGCAACTGAGCAACCTGCTGACTCATCCAAGCGTCCGCCTGGCTCGTCAGCAAGGCCAACTGAATCTGCACGGCTGGGTTTACGACATCGAAAGCGGCACCGTTGAAGCGCTCGATGGCCGCACCAATGAGTTTGTTTCGCTCAGCGCGCACCCAGAAGCTTGTGCCTACGGTTCAGATCCGCAGGCGGCCGTAGCCTGACACTCACCAACCTTTGACAACGATGCTTGTGCGCATGGATGGCCATGCGCCGGCGTCCTGCACCTGAAATTTGCCATTTACCCCATTAAAGAGGACTTCCCCATGTACAAGACTTTCCTAATCGCCGCCCTGACCTTTACCAGTTTCGCAGCCCACGCCGCAGACCAGACCCCGGTTGAGCACTATCAATACGGCACCGAACTGGACATCGCCAAGGTCATCAATCAGACCGCGCCAGATGAGTTCAAGGATGTCTCGACTGTCCAGATGACCTACGAGGATTCGAAGGGCGTCATCCACGTGATGGAATACGAAGTCGTCGGCACTGGCCATACCGGTTGAGTGCTACAGCTTCACCGGCGATGCGACGGCTGTCGCCAAAAATCGATTCCAACTAAATGAAACGAAACTGAATAAACCTATCGGAGTGACCGACATGACCCAGTCCAATGCTTACCAGGATCCAACGCTGGCCCTGACCGCCAAACTGCTCGACAGCAAATCCCGTAAAGGTTTCACGTTTGAACAACTGGCCGAAGGCACCGGCCT